>CAZRQL010000058.1:0-2148 GCA_964602415.1 uncultured Roseobacteraceae bacterium | reverse complement strand
AGTTTCTGGACCCTGAAGCCATAAACGCCACGGTTCGGGATATCGTCAAATCGGGTCGCGTGGATATCGTCCTGATTGCGCACGGATCGCTGCCAGAGCAAACCGAGTGCCAGAACGATCTTCAGTCTTGCCGTGATGCACTGGAGATCAACGGGGTCTCACCCGTCCTCTATGCCGAGGCCTTTGCCAAAGAGATGGAAAAAGCCAACCACGGCACTATAGCCCTGATTGGCTCGGTAGCCGGTGACAGGGGGCGCAAGTCCAACTATGTGTACGGAGCAGCCAAAGGGCTGGTTACGCGCTACGCCCAGGGATTGCAGCACCGTTTTGCGGGTACCGGGGTTATGGTCGTACTGATAAAACCTGGTCCGACTGACACCCCTATGACGGCTCACCTCAAAGACCAAGGCGTGAAATTGGCACGAGTAGAAGAAGTATCTATGACAATCACAAAAGCTATCAATACCAAAGAAGAATTAGTTTATGCACCACGCAGATGGTCAGTCATCATGCAAATCATACGCCATATACCAAATTTCATATTCAAGAGAATGGATATTTAAGGAAGGCTTATGAAAACATTGAATATAATGCTCTGCAAACCAACCACAATTTTGCTTGCAACTTATGTAGTTATCGTCCTGGCTTTAATTAAAATAACTATGGTCGTATTTGCAAACCCTTTGATGGGCTATGCCAACAACTATGACTTTCTTAGGCAATCTAGCTGTGTAGGAATCTGGCAATCTTATCCTGACAAGCCAAAAACGGCATCGAATCCAGAGGCGCCCGTCAACTCTCTCATTTTCGATGGCCACAAAGACGATAGTCTTTGCATGAAATCAATTGATAACATATTTCCTGCTATTGCAGCTATTTTTCACAAAGCTGGAGATAGGGTTGATTTTAGAGAAATCTCGCTATGGAAAGTATCGTTTTCACTATTTATGTTTGTTTTTTTATTTATTAATACCACAGGGGAATTAAATAAATTAACAGTGTCTTTGGTATTTCTCCTGGTATTCGGCGATTTTTCGAACTTACTATATGCCAACACGCTTTATTTGGAATACTCCGTTATTTCAAGTCTGTTTTTCGCTCTATTTTCAACAACCTACTTAATATCATCAAAACCAATAAAAACAGCTCACATTGTTCTGGCAGTCATATCGATTGGTTGGCTTGGCTTAAGCAAACAACAATATATGCCTCTGGCAACATTGCTTGGATTGATTTGCTCAGCAGGCATTCTTTTAAGACATGAAAAAAAACGGAGTGCTATCGCGCTTTGTTTAATATCTTTGCTAATGCCGTTTGTGTACGGCCAAATGAATAGGGATGACTCTGGTCATATGCGAGGTGTAAATTTTGCAAATAAAACTGATACGTTTCTCTGGGCTGTTCTACCGGAGTCATCCAACAAGGAGGCTGCGCTTTCGAAATTGGGCTTGCCGGGAGAGTGCCTCAAGGGAGTTGGAAAAAGCTGGTACACGCCGGGTGTTCAGCAAGAACATCCATGCCCAGAGGTTGAGAGCCTTAGTCGCGCAAAACTAATTGGACTTTTCATAAGCGACCCGGCAACATTTATAGAGCCAATGCGCAAAGCGATAATTGGAATCTACCCATTCTCCCCCCCATATCTTGGCCATCTTGAAAACACACAAGATAGCGACTCCCGCACCTACCTATTTATGAAAAAGTCGTCTTTATCGTACTTGCTAACTGGGATCCCCAAAAATTCTATGCCAGTTTTTGTATTGATATCAACGATTGTTAGCTTAGCAGCACTGACGCTAATCGGCGCTTCAACTTTAAAACCATCTCATAATCAACCTTTTTTAGTAATGATCTTCCTTGGCGGTCTTGTCATTATTTATTCAATTTCGTCATCGGTATTTGGCGATGGATATGCCGAATTACAAAAACACGCGGTTGGATTTTTGGTTGGCGTTACTTTTCAAATAACAGGCGCATCTGCTCTTGTTGTCAATTCGTTGTTGAGTCGACCTTTCCGCTGGATGAATGAAAGCAAAAAGAATGCGACAGCTAAGACATGTACCTGATTGCCTCAAGTCTTCGACGTCGAATGAGGCCATTTAGCAGGCCGTTGAAAAATCCCCTGCGAGCGCCCGGCACGGCCGCTACGAT
>CAZRQL010000057.1:0-3545 GCA_964602415.1 uncultured Roseobacteraceae bacterium | reverse complement strand
TCGGTTACTTCGTCATAGTCTGCTTCCTGAATGTTCTTGATGATTTCTTCTAAAAAGTCAGCTTTTGTTTCTTCGGGATTGTCTAAGTAGAGTTGTCCTTTGTCGTGATATTTCTTTATAAGTTGGTCAAGATTGATACCTACCAAAATTCTAATTCTTGGAATCTTGTCAAGAAAAGCCCGCACCTTGAAATAACCGGAAGTTCTGAAATAGCCAACGAGTGCATCAAAATGACGAATGCTGTCAATATTCGTAAATACTCCCTCAAACTTTTTGAGCAAGCTGTTGTCGTCTTGGTTGGTAAAAAATTTAGTTGGCATGTGTTGCTTGCTAATTAGTTCGGGGTAAATTTAGTTTTAGAATTGTTTAAAACGAAGGCAAAAAAAATTCATCTCATAAGCCGGGCGAATGTAGAGTTTGATGGCTTGCTTGGAGTATTTTTTGACTAAGTCTATTGAAAAAATTCTTTGCAATAATTTATTGTTTTCAAATCTGTAACTTGGCAAAAAAGTTTTGGATATGGGTATCTTATTTGATGATTTTGAGAGTTGGAGACAGTACTGCCAAAAAGAAAATGTGGCTGCATACGTACCTGTGCTTGAGTACGAAATAGAGCAAAAAGGTCGTAGCGAGTTTGAGATATGGGAAGGACTGGGGGCGGCTTGGCAAGTGATGCGCGAAGCCGTACAAACAGGACTAAGCGAAGACATGCGCTCCCGCTCGGGGATGATAGACAACGGGGGGAAAAAGGTTTTCTACCATCCCAAATCGGTACTTTCCCCTGAATTTCAGAGGCTTATAGCCCGTGCATTGGCTGCCAAAGAGGTCAATTCGTGTATGGGCAGGATTGTGGCAGCCCCTACTGCGGGGGCTTCGGGTATCATGCCCGGGGTGTTGTTTACCTTGCACGAACTTCATCAACCTACTGAAAGACAAATGCTTGAGGCCATGCTGGTCTCTGCCGGAGTAGGCCTTATCATCGAGCGCAACGCTTCGATAGCCGGTGCGGTGGGTGGCTGCCAAGCCGAAACAGGAACGGCTGCCGCTATGGCCTCCGCTGCCTTGGTGTACTGCCTCGAGGGGGACATCAACCAAATATTCAATGCGGTAGCCATCACCATCCAGTGCATGTTGGGACTGGTATGCGACCCGGTGGCCGGATTGGTAGAAGTGCCTTGCGTGGTAAGAAACGCCAGCGCGGCAGCTATTGCTTTCTCTTCTGCCCAAATCGCCTTGGCTTCGGTCAGTTCGGTCATTCCTGTAGATGAATGCGTGAGGGCTATGGGCGAAGTCGGACAAGGCATGAAGGACATTTACAAGGAAACCGCCTTAGGGGGACTCGCCGCTACCCCCACAGGCCAAGAAATAGCCAAAAGGGTATTGGTATCGGATATTGAGGTCATGGACTTGGGTGAAGGTCAGGAAGAATAAGTTGTGCAAACGTTATTGTTTTGTTAAGTTTGTGCTATGAAAATACCCAAAAATCCTCGAATAGTTCGCAAACTTAAAGGAATAAGGATCATCCGAAAAGACCCCTTTGGCAAAATACTACTGGTCAAAAGGGCTTTGATAGGGGTGCTGGGTATGCTCACTTACAGCAGGTTCAACATCATCAACAAACTCAAAGTCGAAGGCACGGAGCACCTGGAAAACCTACCCAAAAACAATGTGCTCTTTATCAGCAACCACCAGACTTACTATGCCGATGTCATAGCTCTTTACCATATATTCAGCAGCGTAAAATGGAACTTCAAAAACTCTGTCCGCGTACCGATTTATGCTGTATTGCCTCGTGTGAATACCTATTACGTAGCCGCCGAAGAAACCATGAAAAGCAGCGGCTTTTTGCCCAAAGTCTTTGCTTATGCAGGGGCCATCACCGTCAAACGATCTTGGAGGTACAAAGGCGAATCGGTGGACAGGGCACCTGATACCTCCGCCCCCGAAAAAATCAAAAAAGCCTTAGAGCAAGGCTGGGTAGTCAATTTTCCACAGGGTACAACCACTCCCTACGCACCCATACGCAAAGGTTCGGCGGCCATTCTTAAATCATATCAGCCCATTGTCGTGCCAGTAGTCATAGATGGGTTCAGGCGAGCTTTTGACAAAAAGGGATTGAAAATCAAGAAAAAGGGCGTTACCCTGCAAGTCAGGTTCAAAGAACCCCTCCAATACAGCGCAGATGAGCCTATCGAAGAGCTTATCAAAAAAATCCAACAAGCCATCGAGCAGATCCCGCCGCCAAGTCTTGGGGTTTCTATTTCGTAGGCACGGTTTCGATTTTGCTTCTAAACAGGTGATTTTAAATCTATTATCATACCGCTCTACGGGGCTGATTTGGTTTCAGTATATTTAACCCTGATTAAGCAATAGGTAGAAGTCGGTATTTAGGGCTCATCTGATTTCAAGCCTCTTGCAGGGGGGGTAGCTCCGTAGAAGCGAAAATACTACTATGTGATATCGCCTTTACGAGGCTGTGGATGGGGCGTTCGTAGAGGGCTATTACGACAACGCCGCTTAGGAGCTACTCATACCTTAAAACCCGGATTGAACTAAATTTCTATTGCGTAATCCGGGATTAATTAAAGGGATAGACTAAAAACTTATTGCCTCGGATTTGGTCTTTCATGGCTACTTAAACAAAAAATCAGGCACTTGCTCAGGCTGTTTTTCATCAAAAAACACCTCGCGGATAACCTTTCCTTGCCCTATTTCGTAGCCTGTAACGTTCATCGTCTTGACCCTCAACCCGCCTATGTAATCCATACTATCATAAACGGCCTGTCCGTAGCATGTTTTAAAGGTGGCCTTGTACTTGGCGGGCGAAAAAATAACCCATGTGTTTTCGGGAATTTTTTCCTGCTTACAAAACTCTGCAACATTGCGGGCCACTTGGGCGATGCAGCCCTTGCAGCCAAACTCGGGAACTAAAATGATTTTTTGATTTTTTTCGAGGTCTATATGCCTCAGGCCCAAGTCTTCGTGCAGAAATGAAGCCAACAATTCAAATCTTTTGTCTTTGGGTTCGTTGCAGGATACAACCAATCCCAATAAAATAAAAGCAAATTTTCTCATCACTCAATTTTTAACTCTTTAATTTCAAGGGCTGACCTGTTTTTTTCATCTCGCATTTTGACCAGTGCAATCCCCTCCGGCAAACAACCCAAAAACCGCTCTGAATAGCCGCTGCCTATCATCACCTCGCCCTCAAAATTGAAATCCTCGTCAAAAACCAATATAGAAAGATTAGCATCTTCCACTTTATTTGCCAATTTATTGGCATTGATAAGGGGTTGGGCGTGTCGAGCCATTCGATAAATTTTTTTGCGGTAGGGGTCGTGGCACAAAGCCATGTATCGAGGGGCTTGGATATAATAATTAATCACATAGGCGAAAGACTTGGCCGATGAGTCTTCATATTGGTATATCAATTTGTCTATGTAGCGAGATTTAGCGGGTACAGTTTTAACCAACTTTCTATCCTTGTAAAGGTATTGCTAATTTAGTATAGTTTTTTTTATTTTGCAATTTTATTACTTTAATTC
>CAZRQL010000056.1:0-3888 GCA_964602415.1 uncultured Roseobacteraceae bacterium | reverse complement strand
TGGAGACCCTCCAGCGGGCGCGCTCCAAGCCGTCTATCATCCAAGTGTCGTTCACGCCGTCGCCGTTGGGCGTGAAGACGTTGGGGATGAAAAGGCCGCAATCTTGGAAGCGCACTTCAATTGAGTCTTGCGGCTGACAGGGGGCTAATGCCGAGCGGGCGGTATAGACTCCTGCTTTGCTGACCGAGATTTTTTGCGCGACAATACTATCTTGCCATATCGTACCTTCAGCGCGGCTTTCGAGCGTGAGGGGAGGACCGCCTTCACAGCCCAATGTATCGCCAAAAATCTCAACCTTGACATCGCTATACCACACACTAATCGTGTCTCGGTCTTTGCAGTTGGGGCCTATGGTCATCTCTACCCAGTAAGTGCCCGGCTCCGTTATCGTATAAACAGGCGAGGTGCTGCCGTCTTGCCAAACAAAGCTGCCCTTGATATGGCTCAAATCATAATGTATCGGCTGACCCTGACAAAGCAAAGTATCTCTGGGGCCAAGCTCGACAGGGGCATAGCCTTCGATATTGAGGGGAGTAAGGGCTACTGAGTCTATGAAAATATAAGGGTCAGGAGTATAGCGAAAGTTAATAAACATCCTTCGTGTACGTGAATAAAAGCGTAAACTATCAAAGTTTTTGTTTTTGGAAAATTGTATTCCCTGATGACCAAAATAACCTAAAGCTAAATAATTAATGTCTTTTTTAGGGATAAAACAACTGTCTAATTTTTCCCACTGTGTTGTGTTACCAATCTCCTTTTCAAAAACTAAATCCATTTCCGGTTGACCATATTTTTTTTGAGGTCTCTCGGAAGAAAACCTAAAAGTTAGTGTATTGGCAAAATTAAATTCGCTAAACTCACTTTGTAAAACCCAAGCAGAAACATAATACGGTTTGTTGGCATGTGCGGGTGTTGTTAACTGCGTAGCCGTAAGTTCGCTTACAGTCATAGATTCGTCTAAAAGGTAAAAACCGAGACACCTATCGCCATGAAAAGGTGTCAAATTTTTATTGGCTCCACTGCCATAGAAAAAAAAGGGGCAGTTAACTGTATCAGCGGCATGAATATCTTGAATATCAGGACTTATTGCAATCACAAACCAGTTACCTGTCATCATTTTAATGCCATCCCTGTAAGGAGATGGAACAGCCACTTCATAATCACAAACATCGTACAGGCCTTTGATGTCTTCAAAAGAGCCATTGGCAATTAAGTTTTGAGAAAATGATTTCAATGATAGGGTTAAGAAAAAGAGGCTGATAAAGTTTTTCATAAGCAAAAATTATCCCCGCCCTGCGGGCGGGGATATGGATTTATTGTTTTATGTAATTAAAATTGTAAGTATTGACACCATCGCTTACTTTGACAACATAAAAACCGCTTTGTAAGTTGCTGATATCAAACAGAGACCTTTGGAAATGAGAAATATGAGTCAAGTGTGTGATATTTTGTAAATCTACGATATTCAATGTGTAAACAAATCCGATATGGTGAACAGGGCTTGGGGGCAGACCGGTATCATCTACAAAATCTATTGTCATGGTGTTTATGCCCGGTATGGGATAAATAACTGGACTGAGTTTGGAAGGGTTTTGGTACTGATCTATACCCATAAAGCAATCACCATCGCAGGAAGACCAAAGTCTGAACGTATCTGTGTGAACGGTACTACTGCTCTCAATTTTTAGCTGGTAATCCCCCACAGGCAAACCGGCCAAACTGACTTTGGCGTATTGCTTATCCAAATTGTTTAGGGTCAGGGCAGGGGTTGAGGAATTGAACTTAGTGATAGTCAGACTATAATCAAAACCCATGTAGTGGTCGAGGTGAAAGGCAGTGTCTGGATTTCCCACTTCTAAAAATGCGAACTGTAAGAAGTCAAATGCGTCTTTGTTGAGTATAGAAGGTTTAAATAGGGACTGAGTGGCTGTTTCGAGCGAAGAATACACAGGCGAGAACCCTGAAAATCCACTTCCTCCGGGCAACTTGGTTTCGCAAGCAATAGACTGAACGGTTTTGGTCAGCCAAGATGACTCTCCACAAAAATTTGAAAATCTGGCACTTATTGTGCCCGAACCGACTCCATTCATTTTTGCTTTTGCACTGCCTCCCAAAGTAGAGAGCAATTGCACGACTCCTGAACTTGACCACTGAACGGTTACCGGTAAGGGATTTCCGGCAGAGGGATTCACCGAAAACCATGTCTCTGAGCCATCACAAATTCTAAAATCATAGTTTCCCTGCTGCCCACCTCCAATGTGGGAGGTTAAAGTGGTGGGGGGCTGAGGTAAACCTAAATAAACCTTGATGATAGCAGCAGGAAACCGAATATCGTTAGGCCTGACAACAATATCATATACTCCATTTACTTGATTTACAGGCACTGTTACTGAAATTGATTTGCGTTTTGTTACTAATAAAGGAGTGCAAAGTTCACTTGGAAAATTGGGGCAGTCCCAAGTCCACCCTGCCGGGAATTCGTACTGGTAGCTTGAATCATAAAAACAGTCGGCTGCGTTGTTCTGAAGACCATCAATGTTTAAGGTAAACGTAAAGGGTGTGCTTGAACAGAAGTACAGCGAATTCGGTGTTTTGGGTGCCGGAAAACGCACATTAACCCTCTGAGTGTAATAAGTAGCCCTACTATTTAGATACTGCTGACCAAAAAATGGAATAATATTCGAAATAAATACGTCTCTCGTACTTAGATAGCGTGCCGCAACTGTATATCTCCCAGGTGTGTTTGTGGCGGTGTAGGTTGCATTAGATTGGCTGGGATTCAGAATGCTGATAGTTCCGGCTCCGAAAGAATACCAAGTCCAGCTCCCACTTGGAGAGTTTGAAACCGATACCTGATGGACAGTGCCGGGGCATACTTGGGCGGGAAACTGCATAGTTTGGGCTTCAACCGTTTGTGCGGCTGCAAAAAGGAGGACGAACAGGGCGGACTTCAGCAGTCTCGCGGGGGGGGGGGGGGGTGATAAACTTTTTCATAAATAGACTTGGAAAAAAAGCCGCTTGAATTTACTACTTGGAAAATGAAAATCCAAATTTTTTTAGTATAATTTTCCCCTGTGTATTGCACTAAATTATACTCAAACTAAATTGGTTTGCATAAAACCTATAAGGTTTTATGTTTGATAATCAATTTTTTAAATATAAGTAATTTGTCAAATCTTATAGGTTTCAGCGTAGCTCCAAGCAAATATCTTCACCGTGAAAAAAGGCACAAATCAGTTCATAGTTCTTTCGCAAAACTACTTCTATGCATGCGTTGAACTATTGCCACACCTGAGCCAAATGACCTTGGGAGGGGCTCCATGCAGAATTGCCAAGTCTAAAAAATCACTGTCCTGAGAAACAAGCGTATAACCGTGTTCTTTGGCGTAAAACCAAACATCTCTGTCATCGGATGCTTCGAGACCTAATAGCTTAACATGGGTGGAACCCGGGTATAGGTCAGAAAGTTTTTTTACTAATTTGTAAGATATATTCTGGTCGTACATCAAGAGCGGTTTCATGAGATGGCAAATAAAGTAGAACGCTCTCTTTTTGCTGCAAATGCCAAACAAGCCAAAATATCTAACTCATTTAGCTCAGGAAAATCTTCAATAATCTCCTGCGGTGTCATCCCTGATGCCATCCACGACAATACATCGTAAACCGTAATGCGCATATTCCTGATAGTTGGCTTTCCGCTTCTTCTACCCGGTAACAGGGTAATAATATCTTTCAAATTACTATCAAATAACATCGCCTGAAATTTAATTCCCATTTGAATAACAATATTTATGACGCAAAAGAAAATAATTTTTAGCATTAATTTCACTACAACTACCTTGCCAGCATCACCCAGCCACGGTACTCCAAGCCGGCTTGCTCACTTTG
>CAZRQL010000055.1:0-6926 GCA_964602415.1 uncultured Roseobacteraceae bacterium | reverse complement strand
CCATTCGATAAAAAGCAATCCATGCACCGCCCAAATAAGAAAAAAAAAAAAAAAAGGTAAACAAATATACTTCGGCAGTACACCTACGGTAGTTAATTTGGAAGCAGGAGCGGCATTTTTCTCTAAGGCCAGATACCAAGTTAAGTTTTCAAGTCCGGGTTATGATGACAAGATCGTGCCTATCACTTTCAAATTAGACGGTTGGTATTTTGGAAACTTATTTTTTGGAGGAGTTTTGGGAATGTTAATAATTGATCCGGCCACAGGTGCGATGTGGAAAATTGAAACAGAATTTCTTAATGAAACATTGAGTGAATCAATTTCTTCAATTGACCCGCTCTTGAAAATTATGAGCATTGATGAAATTCCAGAAAATTGGAAAACTCATTTAGTTAGAATAGATTAAAATCGGCTCATCAAAGCAGCTACACGCAAAGTGGGGGGCATTGCTCACATGAAAGTGAAGTGATTAGTTTTTTTGGTGGACTTCAGCGCGCCAAACCGCCGCAAGAAGTACAATACAGCAACAACCGAAAACTTGCGACAACCGCCAATACAGCTTAATTTTGTGGCATGATTCAGGTAGCGATAGATGGCCCTGCGGGCTGCGGCAAAAGCACAACCGCCAAAGAGGTAGCTCGAAGACTCGGCTTTTTGTACGTGGACTCAGGGGCTATGTATCGAGCCGTAACCTTGTATTTTATTGAAAATCAAATTGATGAAGCAAAATTAGAACTGGTTAAAAATACCTTAGAGCACATAGAACTTGATTTTTTGGAGGGCAAAATCACCTTGAACGGGCAAGTAGCCGAACCCCAAATCAGAAGTCTGGAAGTATCTAAAAAAGTGAGCCAAGTGGCGGCCATCGGATTGGTGAGAGATTTTTTGGTCGCTCGCCAGAGGCAAATATCTAAAAATCAAAATGTTATTATGGATGGCAGGGACATTGGCACGGTGGTCTTTCCTCAAGCAGCCCTGAAAATTTTCATGGTAGCCGATAGCGAAGTAAGGGCCAAACGCCGACAGCAAGAGCTACTCTATCAAGGTCAAAATATTGATATAGAGAAACTTAAAAAAGACATTGAAACCCGAGACCTTTTGGATTCGACCCGAAGCCATGCCCCACTGCGCAAAGCCGAGCAAGCCATAGAACTCGACACCACCCACATGAGTTTTGAAGAGCAGGTCAATTTTGTCGTCTCTTTAATTGAAAATAAACTTGCCAACCATGACTGTAACCATTGACAGAAAATCGGGGTACTGTTTCGGCGTTGAGTTTGCTGTCTCAATGGCCGAAGAAGTGCTGGCGAAAGAAGGCAAACTGTACTGCCTTGGCGACATCGTACACAACGACATGGAGGTAAACCGCCTAAAAGCCAAAGGATTGGAAATCATAGACCACGAAAAACTAAAAAATTTGCGCTCCGTCAAAGTGCTCATCCGCGCCCACGGCGAACCCCCTGAAACCTACAAAATCGCACTCGAAAACGACATCCAACTCGTTGATGCCTCTTGTCCGGTGGTGCTCAAACTCCAAAACAAAGTCAAAACCGCCTACGACGAAGCCCAAGAAAAACAGGGGCAATTGATTATTTTCGGCAAACAGGGGCACGCCGAAGTCATCGGACTCAACGGCCAAACCGGCAACAAAGCCATAGTAGTAAGCTCGATTGCCGAATTGGATCAAATAGATTTCAGTAAACCCGTAACGCTGTACAGCCAAACCACCAAAAGCACAAAGGGTTTCAAAGAACTTCGCGACGAAATAGCCAAAAGAGTCAAACAAGCGCAAGGCGTGGAAATTGACGAGCACCTTGGCGAGGAAGTATTTGATGCCAACGACACGATTTGCCGACAAGTCTCCAACCGCGAACCACAGTTAAAAGAATTTTTACAACACATTGACATACTGCTTTTTGTGAGCGGAAAGAAAAGTTCCAATGGCAAATCGCTTTTTGATTATTGCAAAAATTTGAACCCGCGCTGCTATTTTATAGAAAGCGAAAAAGAAATTGACCCGGCTTGGTTCACAAAACAAGACAGGGTCGGCATCAGTGGTGCCACCTCAACACCCAACTGGCTGATGGAGCAAGTAAAACTGGCAGTAGAAAATTTGGAAATAGCCGCATAAATATGCTTCGACAACTGCAACCAATCCAGCGAAACAAAGTTAATTTGCTGTCTTAATTGCAAAAGATGCCTCTGTACGATGTCGCTGTCATCATTCTAAATTACAACTCCTCGCATTTTACATTAGATTGTGTAAATTCTATTTACAAAAATACCTCCCCCGCTATCAAATTTCAGGTCATTGTGGTGGACAACAATTCGCGTCGGGAGCATTATTTGCCGCTTCTGCCCTTGCGAGCTATGCCCGACCTGACACTGGTTCACAGCCGAATCAACGGGGGCTTTTCGATGGGCAATATGCTGGGCTTGCAGTACGCCGATGCGCGCTATCACTATTTTCTCAACAACGATACTGTGCTACTCAACGATGTGCTCAATATCTTGTTTGGGTATATGGAATCGCACCAACAAGTAGGCATCAGTTCGGGGCAGATGTACGACAAAGACGGCAATCACTATTTGAACTTCAACTATTTGCCTTCTTTGGGGCTTAAACTTTTTGGGGTGGGTTTTATGCGCCTATTCAAACACTACCCGCAGCGGCGCAAAATCTATGTGGAGCCTTTGGAAGTGGAGGTATTGAACGGCAGTTCGATGTTTGTTAGGGCTGAGGTGCTGGACAAAATCGGGGGCTTCGACACCAATTTATTTCTCTACTGCGAAGAAGAAGACTTGGCACGGCGGTTTTTGGCTATGGGGTACAAAGCGCACCTTGTGCCACAAGCTCGTTATCAGCATTTTATCAGCCAAAGCACCAACCCCGACGGCAATATCAATTTCCCTCTGCTCAAAGAGTTTTACATTTCTTATTTGTATTATTTCCGCAAGCACCACAGCTACTTGTATGCCAAAGCCATGCAGTTGTTTTTGGTCATAAAATTTCTGAAAAAGCCCCGCTACTTGCAAATGGTGGGCTTTTTGCTGAAAGGCGCGCCCATGAAACACAGCCTGCGTTTTAAGCAAAGTTTGGGTCAAAAAATGGATTGAATTGGCTGAGTTTAGAGCTAACTTTGCAGCCAATTTTTTTGAGATGTATCCAAATTTTATGCAAGGAGTCAATCTGTTGGAATTGGCTCAAGAGTATGGTACGCCACTTTATGTCTATGACGGCGCAAAAATGGCTTTGCAAGTGCAAAACCTTAAACAGTCTTTTTCGGGAGTCAAACTCAAACTCAAATACGCTTGCAAGGCATTGACCAATGTTTCTGTGCTGAATTTTCTGCGTTTGCAGGGCATGGAGTTGGATGCGGTTTCGATAGAAGAGGTCAAAATCGGACTGGCGGCAGGTTTTTTGCCAAATGAAATTCTTTTTACCCCCAACTGTGTTGCCTTTGAAGAAATTGAGCAGGCCGTTGCGTTGGGAGTGGTTATCAATATAGATAATATTTCGATTTTGGAAGACTTTGGCCATCGCTACGGCCAAAGCGTGCCTTGCTGCATTCGGCTCAACCCCCACATCATGGCCGGGGGCAACAGCAAAATCCAAGTTGGACATATTGATTCCAAATTTGGCATCTCAATTTTGCAAATGCGTCACGTTCAGCGGGTAGTGATGGGCAACAACATCCACGTTGTGGGGCTGCACATGCACACCGGTTCGGATATATTGGATAGCAACGTTTTTTTGCAGGCCGCCGAGTTGCTTTTTGAGCAGGCCGAGCACTTCCCCGAACTGGAATTTATTGACTTTGGGAGCGGATTTAAAGTCGCCTACAAAAAAGATGACATTGTAACCGACATCGAGCTGGTAGGCAAAGAGTTAAGCGAGCGTTTCCGTGCGTTTTGCCAAAGTTATGGCAGGGAACTGGAACTCTGGTTTGAGCCGGGCAAGTACATTGTCAGCGAGGCGGGGGTGCTGCTTGTGCGTGCCAACGTCATCAAACAAACTCCGGCGGCCAGCTTTGTGGGGGTGGACTCGGGACTCAACCACCTGATTCGCCCTATGCTGTACGGTGCTTACCACGAGATGGCCAACCTTTCCAACCCCAACGGCACGTCAAGACTCTACAATATAGTGGGTTATATCTGCGAAACCGATACCTTTGGTTATGACCGCAAACTCAGCGAAGTCAAACAAGGCGACATCATTTGCATCTACAATGCAGGGGCTTATGGCTTTTCGATGAGCAGCAACTACAATTCCAGACTCCGCCCGGCAGAAGTGTTGATTTTAGAAGGTGAGCCTCACTTGGTTAGGAAAAGAGAAACACTCGAAGACCTACTTAAATCGCAAATCAATATTTTTCAAAATCCCCAAAAAAAGGAGTTGGAGTTTAGTTTCGATAGTCTGCGTAGCCAACAATAATTTGGCTGTTATTTTATCCATTTGCTGCATTTTTTGCTGTCTAGTATTGTATGAAATGGATTTGCTTGCTTTTACTCATCTGCCCAAGTGTACTGTTGGCACAGTGGCAACAATTTGAGATTGATGGAGTTGACGATGTCTATGACTTGACGGAAGCAGGCGACACGGTGCTGCTGTGCGCAAAAGGCGGCCTTCTCAGGAGCGTGGACAAAGGAAAAAATTGGAAAAAAATACTGTCCTTTCCCGATGGTTTGCCGCTAAGTATCTTAAAGACAACCGAAAAGCTCTGGATAGGTGCGGGCAGTGGACTCTACACTTCTCAAGACAAGGGACAAAGTTGGCAGCGGGTGTCCCCTCCGGAACTGCGCTACGTGGGTGCACTGGCTCAGACATCGGAGGGCGCAATAGTGGCCGCCCCTTACTCAAAAGGAAGTGCCGGCTCAACCCTACCCGGCAATGGTAGCGTTTACGTATCGCGCAACCAAGGCCAAACTTGGAGCAATTTAATCTACGAGCTGCAAAATCCGCAAGAAGCCTTTGGCATCCAAACAACCCCGGCGGGCGTTTATCTGTACTCTTCTTCAGGCATTTATCAAAGCAACCCTGCGGTGAGCAGTTGGACAAAAATCTCTCTGCCTGCGGTAACGAAAAATTGCCTTGCTGCCACGCTTTCACCTGACAAACAATACCTTAATGCAGCAGTAGAAACTGTTTTTGGCACGATAAGATTTTTTGCCAAATCCATATCCGCGACAGAATGGGTGGAGCTACCCTTGCCCCCTACGGCACTGGCTTTCCCAAAAATCACCTCATTTTCAAGTCGTTCTTCGGGGTATGAGTTGGCTTTTTTGGCGGCAAATCAGGGGGCTTATGCGCTAAGCCTTGACTGGCAAGGCAATCAACTCCTGTCTGCCGCTTGGACACAAATCTTCAACTCTGCCCCACCCTTTTCGCACAGGGAAGGCTGGTTGGTGGCCGATGCCAAAGTAAAATTCATTCAAGCCGTGGGCGAAAGGCTTTTCTGCTCTACGCAATCCGCACTGTATCAAATAAATATCCGGCATCCCAACTTCCCCGATGCTTGGCAGCGGGTCTCAACGCCGACCCTGACAGCCACCAACGGAATGGTCAAACAACTGGATACTTTGGTAGTGGCTGCACAGGGGCTGCCCCTCTCTACTGATAAGGGCAAAACATGGGTGTCCTCCTTATCGGCTGATATCCAAGTACATCAAGTCAGAAAAGTGGGAAGTTTTATATTTGCTGCGACTTCGGCGGGTCTTTTGCGTCTGGAAAAAGGACGTTGGCAGGCTTTTGCGAGAGGACAGCCCGCAGCAAGGGTCTGGGACATTCACCCGTACCAACAAGGCCTGCTGTTAGCCATTGAAAATCAAGGCTTATTTTGGATTCGCAACCTGCAAAACAACTCAGCCGTCAATATCACCACTGCCACCGCCCTATCAGTCAATAACATCAATCTAATCACCTCACTGGGCGACACCGTAATAGCCAACTTGGTGAGTGGCACTCAACAAGGGCTTTACAGAGGAATTTTTTCACAAGGCAACTGGAGTTGGGAAAGAATTTTTGGCATAGCCGTCAAAGCCATGACCGGCACAACACTCGAAGGGCAAAACCTGCTGGTTGTGGCTGCAAACTGGTCGGCAGGAACGCCCATAACCCCATCGGGAGGCGACTTTTTCAACACCCAAATCATCGTCTCCACCAATGGAGGCAGAAGTTGGAATTTACTGCTGAGCAAACAAAACCGAGAGAGTGTAATTTCAGACCCCAACTATGTGGCTACTAACAGCCACAGCATACAAGCTCTGGCAGCCATCGAAAACCGAATCTACGCCTCTGTTTTCGATGCCGTAAGAAACAAAGGGGTGGCACTGATAGAAATCATTTGGGATACAGAATTTAAAACCGGATACTATTTTGATTTTAGTGCGGATTTAGGCGAAAATTTCGCTCAAGACCTTCGCATAGATAGATTTGAGCAATCAGATGTGCTGTTGATGGGGGCGGCCAACGGCGCACCTGCCCTAAGGGTCATCCGCAGTGATGTGCCCACCTCAATAGACAAACCGCAAGCCGTAAAAATCTACCCCAACCCATCCGCAAATGTTATCCACTTTGAAGCAGAAAATACAATCATAAATATCGAAATTTTCGATATAACAGGACAAAAAATAATGGATTGCCAAAAAAGTACATTGGATGTAAGCGGGCTAAAAATCGGCTGTTACATTGCCCACATCCAAACCCAAGGCAGACAAAAATTTATTTACAGGGTTTGTAAACAGTAATTTTATCGGTTTGACAAAACACAGGGTTCAACGTCTGTGTCTATGGCTACAAGTTCCGTGGGTATTCTAAATTCCGCAAAGTTGGATTATATAATAAAAAGTAAAAAAAGTAACAATTCTCAAAAAAAAATTTTCAATAATTTAAAATTTAGCCTTTTATTTGAGTTTGTTTTTATTCA
>CAZRQL010000054.1:0-9320 GCA_964602415.1 uncultured Roseobacteraceae bacterium | reverse complement strand
AATTATTAATGTTCAAATGGAATAACGATTTATCTATACTTTTTTAGCAATACCTTTTAGGGTTTATCGTGCTCAACTTGCTTAAAAATCTAAGGTAAGTTGTTTCCGGCAACCGCTTATTTTTTTTATAAAGCAAATATATTTTTTAATTGTTTAAACCAAAAAAAATAAAATTTTTCTTATTTTGGAGTTAATAATTCTTAATAAGACGTGATTTTTAAAAAAGTGCTTATTTCTGCAACTGCATTTTGGTAAAGTAAAACGCCCTTTGTTGCTTTTTGTTTCGGTTTTCAAAGGTTTGGTATCCCCAAATCATCAAGTTTTCGGCGTACCAGTCTTGGATATTGGTGAAGTGATTTTTGAGGATTTTCCCACTTTTGGGCAGTATGGCGGTTTGCTCGGTTTGCTCTCCTTTCGATGATATAAAGTACGAATGCAGGCCTTTTGGGGTAAAATAGGCTAAGTACACACCGTTTGCGACGGCTTTGCTGTTGACCGAGTAGTTGAGTACGTTGACAAAAGTTCGGTGAAGCGAAAAAGTGTGATCCCAAACCAGTTCTCCTTGGCTTACCTCTATGGCTATGGTCATGAAATGGGTAAATTCATACTGGTCGAGCTCTGCTCGGTGTACCGGGTGTCGCACAGTCCCTACCATTACATCGGCGTTTTCTGTTTGAAAAACAGGATTATACACCTCGGCGACGAATATAAGTTGTGAGCCTATCAACATGGGTTTGTGGGTCAAAAGCATGTATTCGAGTCTGAAGTCTTTGCCTTGCTTGAGGATTTGTTGTTTTTTATCACTGCTTTTGCGCCTTCGGTGTTCGGGTTCGTATTCATTGAAATTGGGCATGTCTCCAAAACCATAAAACTTCAAGTATTCTCTTTTTTCGCCGCTAAACTTGGCTATGTAAATGCCTTCGGCAAAGCCGTCGGGTTTGGAGGAGTACGTTCCCGTTACCACGGCTTCATAGTTTTGTGTGTAGTTGATGCTGCCGGTCAGGGGGTATTTTCCTTGCGCGGTGATGTCCACCTTAAAACTGAGAAGTTCTTGGCCTAAGATAGTGTAAGATTTGGTAATGAGGTAGTTGATGCCGTTCTTTTCTTCCAATATGCTGATACTTACAATGTCAAAAGTGGTGTCTTTTTCTATGGAGCAAAACCGCGCTTTGGTAGATAAATTGGAAATTAAGTTTTGAGAGCGGAAGTTTTCTTCTATATTTATCATCAACGAAACGGGCAATCCATCTACTTGACAGCCCAAGAATATGCGCTCATTCAATACCCTGAACTGCATGATTTTCAATTTTTTGAACAATGTAAATCGGCTGCTGTTCAACTTTCCCGTCTGCAAATCAATGGTTATCAAGGTAAACACAGGGTCATTGTATTTGCTCATCAGGATGTAGATTTTACCTGCATCAATTTCTTGTCCTCGGTAGCGGTATGATTCGGCGATTTCGGTGCCAGTCTGCCAAATGACTTTCATGGCTGTATCGTAGCGCGTGAACCGCCATGTATTTCCGCTGTTGTGATGGTGCAGCAAGCCCCAGTGTCCCATAGCAACGGCGCGGTGGTTGTCGCTGCGCTCCAGTGCCACATCTACCCTTTGTCCGAAAGCCCCAAGATTCAATAACAATAATCCAACTGCCTGAAAAAGTAACTGTTTTCTCATGTAGCTATGACAACAAAATCTGACGCAAAAGAGAAGTTTTTATGCAATCAAATTTGCAGGGATTTAACTGATGAAAAAATCTGATACCGCTGTTGGGGATGCTCCGTCATTTTTAAAACGTCCAGCGGAAAGTGGGCACAGGAAAAAATCCCTGCTGGTACTCAGTTTGGATGAGTCCCGTACGTCGGTTATACCGTTGCTGAAACACGTTTTTGTGATTGGTAACATTTTGTAAATCAATAGAAAATTCCATCGAACTGCGTTTGTAGTCTTTGCGTATGCCAATTTTTATGTCGGCTCTAAGATAATCGGCCTGTCTTTGAGAAAAAGCCAGTTCTTCTCTGTAAACAGTTGTTCCCTCAAGTCGAGAAGCTCCAAAGTCCACGGGTGTCAAAAACCTGCCCCCGATGCTGCTCAGGCGTATGTTGCTCATAAACACCATCCCGCGCTTTCCCAAATTCCATTCTTTTCCGGCCAACAGGTTTACCACGCGGTTCATATTGAAGGCAGTATTGCGTTCGATGCCATCGCTGCCTTTGTAGCGCGAATCGAAAAGGGATACCGTTGTCAATAAATAAAACCCTTTGCCAAAAAAACGCTCTAAAGTGATTTCCACGCCCATATTGCGGCCTGTTCCTTTGTTTACCAAACTGTCCTCCCGCTGCGGGGCAAACGATGCGCCTGAGTTGAGGGCAGAAAACGAAGAAGCACGAGACTCTACGGGTACATTGGAGATGGCCTGATAGTAGGCTTCCGTTTTGAGCCTCAGATTTTCGGTGATAAAAAACTCGTATCCTCCCACTATGTGGTGGCTTCTGCTGAAACCCATATTGAGGTTGGTTTGTACCATCCCTTGGGCGGTGGGGGTTTTTACGAAATAGCTGTATATGCTTTGGGCTTGGTAGTGAAGGCCATAGCCCAGAGAAAAACTATTCCTCTGCGATGCCCAGTAGCGCAGCCCCATCCTAGGCCCCAATCCGGTGGCACTGCCCAGATTGTAGTGCTGAAGATGTAAGCCGGTAGTCAAGGAGAGTCGGGGACTGAATCGGTGTTTCCATTGGGCGTAGGCTTGTGAGAGCCAAGAAGAGCGGCTTTCGTCAGCGTATATGCGCTCGAAGCGGCCTCCATCAGAATAGTCTTTGTTGAATAAATCTGCTTGGAGGTAGTCTAAATAAGCTCCGGCGGTGAGGCTGTTTTTGGGGTTGAATTTGTGGTTTAGGGTGAGCACAGCCGAGTATTTGCGGGTGCTAAACCGCGCTTCCCCTTTCTTAAATGCCTGCCTTGTTATGGTGCTGATAGAATCGCCCTCAAACCGCTCGTCTGTGGCTGAGATGCCCAACGTGAATTTGGCGAAAGTTTTTTCGCTCAGGTTGTATTCATAGCTCAGCCCGGCAATACCTGTGGCGTATTTGACAAAATTATTTTCATTTTCGTTGGAATAAAGGTTTGTTTCGGTGGTATCTACTTTATTGCCCAAAAAATCTACGTTGCTCATTCCTGCAAGACCAAACAAGACCAACCGGCCTCTTTTTCCGGTGAAAATATTGGCTTTAAAATTGATGTCCTGATAAATGGGAACAGCATTTCCTGTACCAAAATTGAGGTTGAGTTTCTCAAAAACGGCCAGCGTGGAGTAGCGGTAGTTGGCAATAAAAGAGGATTTGCTTTTTTTGGAAAAAGGGCCTTCAGCACCTACCTCAAAGCCGTTGAATCCGATTTGCCCCAAAAATTCATATTTTTCATCGTTGCCGTTGCGCAGCCTGAGGTCAAAAATGCCCCCCACAGCGTTGCCGTACTGTGCCGGAAAAGCTCCCGTCAAAAAGTCTGATTTGGATAGGTTGTTGTTGTTGAGCATCGAAACCGGCCCGCCTGTGCTATTGAGTGCCCCAAAGTGATTGGGATTGGGGATGTTGAGGCCTTCGAGTTGCCAGAGCAAAGAGGTGGGGGAGTTGCCGCGAACCACTATATCGTTTCGCGAGTCATTGCCCGCGACTACGCCCGCAAAGTTTTGGGCCATTCGGCTTGGGTCTCCCAGTGCCCCTGCATAGCGTTTGGTGTCTTCCAAATTGAAAGAGCGAGCACTTACTTCGGCAAACTGGTTGTTGGGCTGAGAGGCTTCGAGGCTTCGGGAGTCCGTGATGACCACAACGTCCAATTTCTCCAAATCCTCTGTCATTTCCAAATTCAGCACCACTTCTTTGCCTGCCGTAACCATAATATTGGGCACTACCAGCGGCGCGTATCCGATATAGGTAACTTTGATGACCACTCGTCCAAGCGGTACGTTTTTCATTGCAAAGTAGCCATCTAAGTCGGTGGTAGTGCCTATGAGCGCGGTGCTGTCAAGCAAAATAATGTTCGCTCCTATGATAGGAGACTTGGATTCTGAGTCCAAAATACGGCCTTTCAGGGTTTGTTGTGCCCAAGCATTTGCGGCGGCAAATGTGAGGATTAGAAATAAAGCTCTCATCTTTTTGAGTTTTTATGCTGCCAAGTTCACCTCAGGGCAAGCAGTCTGCAACCAGAAATCCCTGGAGCGTATAATTTACGGCCTCAAGTGTCAATTTTGCCCACTTAGCTGTAGAACATCAGCCTGCGAAAAAGCTACCCCACAAAAATAATAATTATTTTGAAGTTATATCAAGAGGCTGTATATTAAAAAATAGCTTATGGCAATGCCCCTGCAACCCAAAACAGACCGCCTCGTATGCGTTTTTGAGTCATTCATTGTGCCTTTCAAAAACTCAGGCGGAGCTTGAACGCGCTTGGTATGCCTGAAATAATGGAAGAAATTGGGTTATTTCACAACCTGACGGTTTTGCGCTTGGCGAAGAAGCGGATTTCAAAGCACTAAACTGTCTGCCAGCATTGAACTTGATACGAAGAACAAAGCTTCATTTAAGCACTGAACTCGCTTTTTTTGCCAAACACCTATTAGTGGCTGCCATTCTTCTGGTTGTCTATACAGTTTCGACTTTCATTTTATACTCTGTCCAAAAGTCAATAAATTGTTGTCCGGGTCAAGCAATGCAAATTCTCTTTGTCCCCAAGGTTTTGTTTCTAAATGACCGTTTGGGTGAATTGAAACTTTGCTGTTTAAAAGCGTTTGGTAAAGTTTATCAATGTCGTTTGTTCTTATATATACTTGTCCATAGTTTTCTTTCGGGTCAAGGTCTTTGAAGTCAAAAAAATGAATTTCGATGTTGTCCTTATGCACAATTAAATAACCCTCAAAGTCATGGTGGCCAGAAGTTTGAAAACCTAATTTGTTTACGTAATAGTCCTTTGTAACTGCCTTATCACGCATTGGTAACTTTGGATTTATCTGTGTCAGCATATTTTTATTTGTTAAGTTGTTGTATATGTAAAAAATATTTTTCTTATTGTTAATTGTTGAACCGTCTGTTAGCGGTTCGTTGTTTTGGTTTGCCAAGTATTTTATTTTCTGCTGTCCCATTCACGTTTTAGCATTGCGAATTGAAATTCACTTCCCCATTTTCCTTTAAAGAAGATATTTTCAATAAAGTGACCTTCTTGTCTAAAACCTGCGCTTTTCAATAGATTAATTGAAGCAACATTTTCAGCGTCCACAATTTCAACTACTCTGTGGATTTTTACCGTGTCAAAGAGAAAAGTCAAAATTCCAAGTAGAGCTTCTTTTGCATAACCTTTTTTTTGTTCGAGATGCGAAATGGTTATTCCGATTTCAGCAATTCTTGTGTCGTGTTGGTCAAGTTTAATGGCACAATCGCCAACAAGTTGTTTCGTTTCTTTATTTTCAATACCATATTGCACCCATTCACCTGCTTTACCAAAACACTTTGTCGAGTTGTCTTCGATAAATTCTTCGGCTTGTTCGATTGTCATCACATCAAAACCTTGATATTTTGTAACTTCTGGATTTGAACGATAGATGTGAAAACCAGAAAGGTCTGTTAATTCGAGGTGTCGAATGTTGAGTCTTGTTGTTTGTATATTTAAAATTTCCATTTAAAATTTTCAGATTTTTGTGTTTTGTCAGTCTATCTTTTTACAATGAGCCCCCTAATTACTCAATATTTTCGCTATTTCACTACACCAAACAAAAATATTTTTGTTTTACTCATTTTTATTTTGGGTGTAAAATCTACTTTTTCAGGAACTAATAATGTTGCTTCGTCAATTATTCCGCTATCAAAATATTGTGAAAGAAAGGTTTCACTTTTCATTACGGTGGTCAAAATATCAATGTGAGCACTGTTTTTTAGGATGACATGCTTACCTTTGATAAGGAAAGGCATTAACTCTTTTTCTACAATTTTTGGTGGGGTTCTATGGTCTAGGCTACCGCTGATGATTAAGGTTTCCGTATTCGATTGTTGGCACTTTTGATAAGCAGCAGGGATAGGTTGTATAGCCCATTCTTCGGAAGTAACCGCATATAACAATGATACGTTTCCGCCTAAAATAGCTGAGCTATTGCGTATTTCCATTGCATAAACCTTGTCGTTCTCCCAATCGGCACTTACTGTTTTGGCATATACATCGCCCATCACTTTGGGATGGCTTACATCCGAAAGCTTTTGCAACATAAACAGGCCACTATAATCTTTTTCTTGCACGGCTTTATTGTAAGCATCAAAAACAGAAACAGCAAGACCCGCATTGTACAGAGCGTTGTTTGTGCCTGCTTTTATTTTATCCGCATCTAACCTGAATATCGACCACCTTTTTGGCAAGGTTTCAAACGCCTTTTTCATTGTTTCTTTAATTGAAAAATCGCTATTGAATTGCTCTTTATACAACCGGTCATATTCATCAATCACTTCTTCTGCTTGTTCGGGTCTTGCCAAAAAATATCCAGGTGGCGTGGCACCAATCATTAAAGTCCGATGGATAATTTCAGGATATATAAAACTGTACAACAACGCTACTCGGGTTCCATAACTTACGGACAATAAATTTATTTTCTTATACCCTAATTGCTTTCTTACGGTTTCTACGTCTTCAATTACATTTAGAATATTGTATTGGTTGATATCAATATTATTTTTTATTAATTCATCTCTAAAGTCTTTAATTTTCTCTTTGATGTTATCAATAGACTTTTCACTCAACATTTCATTATCAAGTCCTTTGAATGCTTTTGAGATTTTCTTTGCTTCCAACTTTACCGAGCCATCCACGCCCCGATAGCCCACACATACAAAATCGTGATTTTTCAGTGCATTAGCAGCGGAACGCAAGTTGATTTTATCTCGTGAAATGATGTTGCTTCCACCGGGGCCGCCATCAAACCAAAAAACGGGTTCTTGTGGTTTTTTATTGGGAGATTTAATGATGAATACAGGAAGTTGAATCCTTTTGGACTTTGCATCCTGATAGTTCTCTGGAACATCCACAAATCCTTCATAAGCTTCAAATCTGATGCTGTCAATCACCACATCTTCGGTGCGATTTATTGGTTGATTAAAAGATTGTTGTGAACAAGCACTATTTGCAATGAAGCTAATGATTGCCAATACGGATTTGATTTTATGCTTCATATTTTTAGTATTTAAAAATTAAAACCAATATTTAATCCCGGTTCAGGAAAAACGAATTTTGACCACTTATCGTCCAAATGTTTAAACCCATCAGGTAATTCAGTATGATAGGCACGATGCGTCATACATACGGATGGTTGGAGGAAAAACTTATCCTTGAATAGTTTGAAGTGATAGCCCACACGGTAGGAATTGAAAATCTGGAAACCGTCTTTAATTTTCTTTCCGTTGTCATTCACGAATATTTGCCAAGTGGGCATAACGTCTAATTGGGCATACAAACCTTTCCAAAAAAATCGTTGATAAGATAAAGTGACACCAATTTCACGGACATATCCCGGGAATTTTTCTTCGGGCTTTTTGTAGGCTTTGTTTAAAAATGGATGGATACCATTCGGCCATGCGTATTTCCAAGTTTTGGGAGAAAATCTGATGACATCTTTGCCTGTAAGCCGATACCCAATATCCAATTGGGCAAAATTGGGTGGATTTTCTGTATCAAAATTACCCAATAACACAAACAAAGAAGTGCCTACGAACCACTTTTTGTAAGTGCTATCTGTTTTAGCATATTGTGCTTTGAGTTGAAGTGTGCTTACCATCATTAAGGCAAAGCCGATGAAAAATATTTTCCTTATCATCACTTTTTAATTTTAAAAATTAAATCCAAAATCAAATCCGGGTTGAATAAAGTAATTAGGCCACTTTTTATCTATGGCTTTAAAAGACTCAGGAACCCCCGTTCTTAAAGGCCAAGTACTGATTCCTATGGCTGGTTCAAAAAAGAAGCGTTTCTTAAAAAACTTAAATTGGTAACCCAAATAGAAGTCTAAATACAATGTGTATCCATTTCCAATTTTGTTTTTATTCAAATCAAAATATTTTTCAAAAGCATTTAATGCCTGCATAGAGGCGTAGGCTCCTTTCCAAAAAAATCTCTGGTATCCTAATGTAGGCGCGAGGATTCGGGCGTGTCCGGGGTAGTTCTCTCCTGGAGCATCAAATGAGGGTGAACTAAAAGGTATGCCCAATGGCCAAGCATAAATGGAACGTTTAAATCTAAAGGAAACAACATCTTTAGGTGTTATTCTGTATCCAACATTTAATTGGATATATTCAGGGTTGTTTGTGTTATCAAAATTACCCAATAAATAGAGTGTACTCCCAACAAACCATTTTTTGTAGTTGTTGTCTTGTTTGGCATCTTGTGCGTTGATACGTAGATTGCTTGCCAATAAAAAGACAAGCCCAATCCAAAACATTTTCTTTTGCATATCTTTTTAATTGATTAAAATGATGCTGCAAAAGTAGATTGGCGGCTTGCCTAAAACCGTTCACTTAAGTTAAGAAATGAAATTAGGCTTTACTTTTTTCTAAAATTCTTGCTCTTAGCCTGCTTAAAGATTGGGGTTTAATACCTAAATAGCTTGCTAATTGATGCTGTGGCACTCGCTGGATAAGGTCTGGCCTTTTTTGTAATAATTTTAGGTAGCGTTGTTCAGGAGATGAAGTTTTAAACTCGTCAAAGTCTATTTGTTGTTTAGCCAATAATTCTTGTGACAATTTCCCACACATTATTTCAAACTTTGGAAATTTACTGTTTACTTCTGCTTCCATATCAGAATTTGAAACTAAAAGGATACTGTCTTCAATACAACTAATGAAATAATCAGAAGATGTTTTATTAAGCACACAATGAGGTGTTAAGGCGTTCATTTCTGTGTAAAAGGCAGTCGTTTTTTCTTCTCCGTCTATAATGTAATAAATCCGAATACAGCCTTTTAAAACAAAATAGCTTTCTTTCGAATATTGTCCTTCTTTGAGTAAAATGGTGCCTTTCTTGACTGAATGAAATAGATTTAATGAAAGTAATACGTTCCTTTCATCTTCTGTAAGAGAAATGTATTTTGATATAAAGTCAAATAGTAGGTCTTGCATTGTATTTTAAAGTTGTAATTGTAGTTTCACACTTGCTTCTAATGTCAGCCTGCGAAAAAACCACCCCACAAAAATAATAATTATTTTGAAGCTATATCAAGAGGCTGTATATTAAAAAAATAGCTTGTGGCAATGCCCCTGCAACCCAAAACAGACCGCCTCGTATGCGTTTTTGAGTCATT
>CAZRQL010000053.1:0-10569 GCA_964602415.1 uncultured Roseobacteraceae bacterium | reverse complement strand
ACGGCTACAACCGCTATTTGGACTACCTGCACTACAAAGCCAGCGAGGCACTGTCCCTAAAGATGGAAGCCGAAGAGCGGGTGCGCAAAAGTGAGAAAATAGAGATTGCTAAGAAAATGCTTAAGCGAGGCACATCAGTAGCAATTATTTCAGAAGATACAGGCTTAACAATAGAGCAGATAGAATATCTACGTAAAGAAATTTAATTATGGCAAAGAGGCTGATACGGTTTGATTGGGCAGTCAAGAAGTTGCTCCGCAACAAGGCCAATTTTGTGGTGCTGGAGGGTTTTTTGTCTGAGTTGTTGTTCGACAACATCAAGATAGAGCGGATATTGGAAAGCGAGGGCAACCAAGAGAGCGACGAAGACAAATACAACAGGGTAGATATTTTGACGCAAAACTCAAAAAATGAGTTGATTATAGTCGAAATTCAGAACACCTACGAAATAGACTACTTCCATCGGATGATATACGGCAGTTCCAAAGTGCTGACAGAGAACTTATCGCTGGGTCAGTCCTACTCGGAAATCAAGAAAGTCATCTCTGTGAACATCGTGTATTTTGATTTGGGACAGGGCAAGGACTACGTGTATAAAGGCTCAACGAACTTTGAGGGCATGCACGAGAAGGACATTTTGCAGCTTTCGGGCAAGCAGAAGGAGACTTTTGCCAAGCAAACGGTATCTGATATTTTTCCTGAGTATTACATTATTAAAGTGAACCAATTCAACGACGTGGCTAAGGATACGCTTGACGAGTGGATTTACTTTCTGAAAAACAGCGAGGTACGCGATGAGTTCAGGGCTAAGGGCTTGGCGGAGGCCAAAGAAGTGCTGGACATCATGCGCTTGGACAAAGAGCAGCACTACGGCTACAACCGCTATTTGGACTACCTGCACTACAAAGCCAGCGAGGCACTGTCCCTAAAGATGGAAGCCGAAGAGCGGGTGCGCAAAGATGAAAGGCACAGAAATTCTGTTGAGATTGCTAAGAAAATGCTCTCGGAGGGCGAAGCGGTTGAAAAAATTATCAAATACACAGGTTTGACAATCGAACAGATAGAACTTTTGCAAAACCAAAATGACTAAAGAACAAACAAGACAAAAACAACCTTAGTTTGTTTGACCAATTTTTTCGATTTTACCGTAAGGCATTGTGTTGAGTTGCTCGTTGATTTGCGCTTCGAATTGACCTAAGCCGTATCTGTCTAAGTTTTTAAGTCCTTTGTCGGCTCTCATGTAGGCTATCAGTACAAAATTTTCATCTCTGATCTGGACATGGTCGGGTATCATGCCTTTTCCCTGAATTTTTACGATGTACATACGTAATTTTAGATGATTAAACGTATGGTTTACCCCTATGTTGTATGCCAATCAGTTAAAAAGTATTGCTTTTTTACTTCATTTTCTCTGCATCAGCCATAAACTGAGCCAATCCTTTGTCGGTCAAAGGGTGTTTGAGCAAAGAAGTAATCACATTGAAAGGGCAAGTAACCACATCGGCACCCGCTGCCGCACAGTCCACCACGTGCATAGGGTGTCTGATGGAAGCCGCCAAGACCTCCGTCATATAGCCTTGTGTGTGGTAAATGGCTACGATTTTTTCGATTAACTCCATTCCCGATGAGGCAATGTCATCCAATCTGCCAATAAAAGGTGAAACATAAGTAGCCCCCGCTTTGGCGGCCAAAATGGCTTGTGCCGGTGAAAAAACCAGTGTGCAGTTGGTTTTGATGTTTCGGTCTGCAAAGTATTTGATGGCTTTGATTCCATCGAGTGTCATGGGCAATTTGACGGTGATTTTTTCGTCTATTTCGGCATAAGCAGAGCCTTCGCGTACCATAGTTTCAAAATCGAGCGATAGCACTTCTGCGCTCACATCGCCTTCCACTATTTGACAAATGGCTTTGTAGTGCGCCATGATGTTGGCTGTACCGGCTATGCCTTCTTTGGCCATTAGGCTTGGGTTGGTGGTTACTCCATCAAGCACTCCAATAGACTGAGCATCAGCTATTTCTGCGAGGTTTGCCGTATCAATAAAAAACTTCATTTTCCAAAAATTTGTGCTAATATAAGAAAAGAGGCTCTAAACAAAAGATTTGAATGTTTGGTCGTTAAAATCATGTTGGAATCGGATTTGGTTCTGATGTTGCACGAACGGATTTAGCCTAATTTGCGTCCATAAAAAACTTTCTTTAAAAAAAATCAATGACACTTGGATGACACTTAATTATATCTGGATTTCCTTTTTTTTGATTGCTTTTGTGGTGGCACTGGGGAAGATTGTGTTTTTGGGACAGTATGGGATATTTGAGTCGTTGGTGGTCTCCACTTTTGAGATGTCTAAATTAGGTTTTGAGATTTCGATAGGTCTGACGGGTATTACCTGCCTGTGGATGGGTTTGATGCGTATAGGCGAGCGCAGCGGGATGGTAGAGGCCATTGCACGGCGCGCCGGCCCGTTTTTGACAAAAATCTTTCCTGAAATACCGGCAGGTCATCCCGCCATGGCCCCTATTTTGATGAATATTTCGGCCAATATGTTGGGGCTTGACAATGCTGCCACGCCTCTGGGGCTCAAAGCCATGAAGGAAATGCAGGAACTCAACAACCGCAAATATGTTGCTTCTAATGCGCAGATTATGTTTTTGGTCATCAATACTTCGGGGCTGACCATTATTCCCATTACCATCATGATGTACCGCGCTCAGCAAGGAGCTGCCGCTCCCTCAGATGTTTTTTTGCCTTTGATGCTTACTACATGCTGTTCTACGATTGCAGGTTTTCTTTTTGTATCTTTTTATCAGGGCATCAATTTATTAAACAAATACATTTTGGGATTGATATTGGGGTTAGGGCTTTTCATTTCCACCATGGTATATGTTGCTCTGACGCTTTCTGACGAAAAAATGAAGGTTTTTTCGGGTCTATTGGGTAATTTTATTATATTTTTGTTTATAATAGGAGTTATTTTGCTTTCGCTTCGCAAGAGCGTAAATGCTTATACTTCCTTTATTGAGGGGGCGCAGGAGGGTTTTTCGGTGGCGGTGTCTATCATCCCGTTTTTGGTGGGTATGCTGGTGGCCATTGGCGTATTGAGGACTTCAGGGGCATTGGAGTTGTTTACAGGGGGCTTGGTTTGGCTGCTCAATTCAGCAGGTTTGGAGTCGGAATTTGTCAAGGCACTTCCTACGGCTCTGATGCGCCCTTTGAGTGGCAGCGCGGCAAGGGGCATGATGATAGAGACCATGAAGACCTATGGGGCAGACTCTTTTGCGGGCAGGCTATCATGTATTTTTCAAGGCTCCACAGACACCACTCTGTATGTTTTGGCGGTTTATTTTGGCTCGGTAGGGATTAGAAAAACGCGCTATGCACTCAGTGCAGGGTTGTTTGCTGATTTGGTGGGGGCGATTGCCGCGGTCGGCTTTTGTTATTTGTTCTTTGGGTAGCCTCAGAGAATTAACATTTTTATGATGTATGTTTTTTTGGAAATAAAGTTTATTTTTGGCCTATGAATGTCTTTATAGGTGAACTTAACTTGTTGGAAACAAAAAAAATAAATTACCTCGCCAAGACTGTGAGGTGTCAGGTCAATCTTTTGAGCGATTCAGGTTGTTTTTTGGGTTCTTGCAACACTTTTTTCACACCACCCTATCAACTTGGCGATGATGTGTTTTCTTGCGATACTTTTTTTAATGGCACCAAAGCAGATTTGCTTGCCCTTGCATCAGGTACTGAGTTGGTTTTTCCTAGGGTAGAAACCAATTTGCCCGATGGTACTGTGCAGATTTTTGATTATATCATAATCAAAGATTATGACAACGAGCGCGAGGTTTATCTTTGGATACTGCGCGATGTAGAGAGTATGCTCTCAGATACCATTATCAGGCAGCGCATATCGTCCATTGAAAATGAAATGTTGGCTATTCAAAACAAAAACATAGCCTTAGAAAATGAAATCATCAGACTCAAAAACCAGAAGTTAGAGCAGGAAAGGCAGTTTAAAAATGAGTTTTTTGCCAAAGCGAGCCACGACTTGCGCGCTCCCATCAA
Organism: uncultured Roseobacteraceae bacterium; assembly: GCA_964602415.1. Taxonomy (GTDB): domain Bacteria; phylum Bacteroidota; class Bacteroidia; order Cytophagales; family Flammeovirgaceae; genus CAZRQL01. Next base: position 6,512 of record CAZRQL010000053.1, on the reverse strand, counting down.
CAATATGATAGGGATTTTACATCTCATTGACGCGAATGACAAAACCAAAATCGGACAATATTTTCGGGTACTCAACCATGTGGCCTCTCACATGAAGACTTTGGTGGATGATTTATTGGATTTGGCTAAGTTGGAGTCAGGAAAAATGTCGTTTGTTAATCAAGAAGTAAATCTTTACGAAGTTATTGAAACCATAAACCTGAGTTTTCAGGCCTTGGCCAGTGAAAAAAAGCTGAGTCTCACGTATAGAATTGATCCACAGGTGCCTTCTTATATCTACGCCGATGGTTTTAGACTTTCCCAAGTTCTTTTCAATTTACTCAGCAATGCCGTAAAATTTACTTTTTCAGGCGGTGTAGAGTTACGGGTGGGTTTGCAACAGCCGGAAGTATTGCTCTTTGAGGTACAGGATACAGGTAGAGGGATTTTACCGGAAAAATTGCAGAGCATTTTTGAGCCATTTGTTCAGGATAGGTTTAACAGCGAACAAGTGCATGGCGGTACGGGCTTGGGGCTTACCATCGTCAAGCAAATTATTGAATTGCAAGGAGGTAGCGTAAATGTTCAGAGTCAAATAGGCGTAGGCAGTATTTTTTCATTTACTTTGCCTTACCGAAAAGTTCACCACCCCCCGAATCTTGCAAAAGTGCAAAACGATATTGATTTGAAAGCCAAAAAGATATTGGCTGTGGACGACTCAATTTTAAATTTGCTCGTTATCAAAAGCAATCTAATGGGTCTGAATGTAGATATCACAACGGCTTCTGATGGCAGCACAGCCATAAAAAAGCTCGAACAAGAGTGTTTTGATTTGCTCTTGCTTGATTTGGAGCTTCCTGTGCTCAGTGGAGGGCAAGTGCTCGATATCTACAAGCGCGATCCTTCACTCAAACGCCCGCCCGTAGTGCTCATAACAGGCTACGACAAATCCGCCGTGCAGACACTTTTTCCCGAGATGATTTATGACGATATTTTGAAGAAGCCTTTTGAAAAGCAAGACTTAAGAAACTTGGTAATCAAATGGTTGAGTTGATGTCCGATACAGCCGAAAGGCTTGAGCCTTTTTGGGCATGGAGAGATGCCATTGCCCAAGCCGACCATGAGATTTGGGCGCAACAAGCTGCCCTTAGAAATGGTTGGTTCACGCCCTCAAATGTCAAAAAAGCCATACAGGGCATTTTGAGGTATTTCGATAGGCTTGAGGAATTTGCGGCTATTTATCCTTCAGTCCCAACCCCCAAAAAAGTTGGTGTCGTTATGGCGGGCAATATCCCTTTGGTGGGCTTCCAAGATGCCCTGTTGGTGCTGTTGGCGGGGCATTATTTGGTGGGCAAGCTAAGTTCGCAAGATGACTATTTGCCCAGAGAAGTATTGGCACTTTTCCCTCAAGCCGGTCGCTTCGAGTTTGCCGATAGGCTCAACGGTTGCGATGCTTTTATTGCCACAGGCAGCGACAACACATCACGCTACTTTGAGTATTATTTTGGCAAATACCCGCACATTATTCGCAAAAACCGCACCGCAGTAGCTATTTTACAAGGCGACGAAACCGATGATGAGTTGGCTTTGTTGGCCGACGATGTGTTTGATTATTTTGGGCTGGGCTGTCGGAGTGTGTCTTCGATTTGGCTGCCGCAAGGCTTTGAAACAGAGCGTTTGCTGTCCGCCCTTCAAGCCCGCGCTTTCGAGTGCGCCCAAAACCACAAATACGCCAATAATTACGACTACCAAAAAGCCTGTCTGCTGCTTTCTCACACCCCTCACTACGACAACGGGGCTGTGATGTTGGTGGAAAGCGAAAACTTACATTCTCCTGTTTCTTCGCTCTATTATCGCTTTTATAGCTCTGAAAATCAGCTGAAAACATGGCTCAATGAAATGGCTTCGCAAATTCAGTGTGTCGTAGGTAGGCAGTTTTTGCCTTTTGGCAGTTCCCAACAACCGGACATTTTCTTTTGCGCCGATGAGATTGATACCATGCGCTTTTTGGTTGATTTGGGTTAGAATTTGCTGTTTACCTCCGCAATAAAGTCCAATATTTCCCCGATGCCTTTTTTTGATTGTGAGGAGGTTACGAAGATGGTGGGCAGTTCTTCAAAGTCCTCAAGGAGTTGAGCTTTGTAAGCATCAATGGCTTTTTGCGCTTGCAAGGCAGACAGTTTATCGGCTTTGGTAAAAACAACCGCGAGCGGCATCCCCATGAGTGTGAGTTTGCGCATAAATTCGCGGTCTTTTGCTTGTTGGGGTAGTCGGATGTCCACCAACACAAACACGCAAAGCAGGTTTTCTCTTTTTTGCAGGTAGTTGTCTATGATTTCGGCAAACTGTTCTCTTTTGTCTTTGCTTACCTGAGCGTATCCGTAGCCGGGCAAATCCACCAAGTACCAAAGTTTATTGACCAAAAAATAATTGATGGTCTGAGTTTTGCCCGGCGTTGAAGAGATATGTGCCAAATCTTTGCGCTCTGTCAGGGCGTTGACCAGCGAAGACTTGCCTACGTTGGAGCGTCCGATGAAGGCGTATTCGGGTTTGTCGGGCGCAGGGCACTTTTCTGCTTCTACAAAAGAGCCTATAAATTCAGCTTTGTTGATTTTCATGTTGTTGCGTTGCAAGTAGAATTATCTTTATTGTGCAAAGGTAGCTTATGTTTGGTACGATGAACATTTTTGCTTTTCCGTTTAAAACAATTGAAAAATTTGTATTTAATTTAGTGCAATACACAGGGGAAAATTATACTAAAAAAATTTGGATTTTCATTTTCCAAGTAGTAAATTCAAGCGGCTTTTTTTCCAAGTCTATTTATGAAAAAGTTTATCACCCCCCCCCCCCCCCGCGAGACTGCTGAAGTCCGCCCTGTTCGTCCTCCTTTTTGCAGCCGCACAAACGGTTGAAGCCCAATTTATTACCAATTCACCCACACAGGTATTAAAAAGTGGTGATATGTTTACTTTTAACACATCAAACCCACCAGTGCCCGGCAAGCATTATTGGCGGAGTTACAAATTTGGAAGTTCAAAACCAGCTTGGTCTTCACAAAGTTCGTCCTCTTTTACATTTACAGCAGATACAACTGATGGGATTTATTATGTCGAGACAGTTTTTGTCCCTGCATGGATGTCAGTCTTCGGGCTTACCCCAAATGATCAACCTCCCCAAAATTCCAGTCAGGCTTCGACTATCTGGGACGCATTTATAACTAACTCTATTTCAGATATTAGTGCGCTGGTTGTCAGTAATTTTGAAATAAAAATGCCCACAGTCGATGGCGATAGTATCTACGTCATTTGCCCGGGTAGTTCAGCAAAGTTCAGTATTGCAAGCGGTTGTGATACATTGCTTTGGCAAATTAGTGAATACGAAAAAGCTCAGTTTGTTAAGGCAACCGGAGACAGTCTAAAGTCTTTTTCAACAAAAGAATTAATTTCCCCCCGTAAATCGGGAATAGAAATTCAAGTTAGTGGGGATGGACCTGACGGCTGGATCAAACTGACTGTATCAAAATACAGTGGAGGCTGCATGGCTAAAGACAGGGTAGTTTATATCAGGGTAGGTAAGCCGGAAAGTCCTACTGCTATTGCCAGCAGTTGTGACCCTAAGGATTCTTATCCCCAAGACGGGTTAAATTTGTGTATAGATGACAATACAACCTTCACGCCTTTGATGCCACATCCAAACTATGTATTTGGAGTGCATTTTAACTTGGAGTGGAAAAGCTCTGATCTTAGCAAATTGACCTTAGGCAAAAGTTACGTTCGGCAAATTGGGAATCATCTGCGAACTGGTCATGCTGTTGGTGAGGGTTTTGTTGGAGTTACTGCAAGAGCAGTAAATGCTTGTGGATGGGCTGAGGTGAATCGAAATATACTCATTGATCCTTGTGAAAATGCAGATTATAGCTGTTCATTGGGAATTTTAGTAAGAAGGTTTAAAAATCCTGATTTTGGCGGCGGCTGGAGTATTGAAGACCTTATGCCGGATTGGGACAACCTTTTCCCTGATGACGAGGATAATCCTTACCCTGACTGGGGCGATCTTTTCCCTGTCTGGTGGGATACATCATCTGAAAACGTGAGATACCATGAGGCTCTGGGCAGGTATGTACCTCAGTTTTCAAATCTATATGCAAGAGAAAGCAACAGTTTTACCCCCACTTTTCATAATGTTATGGCACTGAAATGGCATCATGTATCCGATACCAATCAATACAGTAAGTCCTCGCACGTCATAGGCACTTATTCCGTTAAGCTAAAAAGTCTTTCAAACGGACAAACTGTATTTTTTGATACTGCCAATACAAGCCGAGCCCTGTTCTATCTCAACGGAATAGCTCCTAACGACTACCAAATCGAAATAACCTCAGGTAATAACCGTTTTCTTGATACGGTAAAGGTTCTGTCCAGTTGTACAAGCGGAAATTGTTTTATGGGTCAGGCTCAATCGGGTGGGATTGAGCAGCTAAGCCCTATGATTTACCCCAATCCGGGGGCGGTGGACATGAGTTTGGCTTTCTTTGAGCCTTCAGGAATGCCGCCTGCTCCTACTCACTCGATTGGTTACAATTACACACTTAGTATATTTGATATGCAAAACAACTTGCAAGCGGTTCAAACCTCAGACAAGCAACTTATCAACTTTTCAGTTATGTCATTGCAAAATGGCCTATATATTGTCAAGTTGAGCGATGGTGTGAATGAGTACATTTGGCGTTATATTAAACAGTAACTTATGGATAAGGTGTTTTTTAAAAAAAGCGCCCAAAACTCTCCCAAACCAAAAATTGGGGGAGTTTTTTGGGTTTTATTGTTGTGTAAGTCTATCGTTTATGGACAGAACTTAGTTCCCAACCACTCATTTGAAGAATTACTTCATCAGGATTTTTGCAAAACATACCTTACTTATGAGTGGTACGATGAAAGCAAGTATAGATCTGCTTTCAATCTATATTACAAGAGCGTAAAAAAATATTTAGACCCGGATTTTTACACTTCAAAATATGACTATTCTGATATGCTGGGAAACTGGCATAGAACTAACCGTACGAATATAATCAATCAAGATATAGATTACTTTTATTACCAATGTGATGCCTCCTATACAAAGGAATTAGATCTTGATGGGGTTGGTAAAAGATTTTCAAGGCCAAAAACACTTGGGAAAATATTAATTGGCATAGTTTCCGGATATGTTGATGAAGACTATAACCGACAAAGAATAGATTGGTTTGTCAAACCAATTCCCCCAAATGACTTTAGATATTCCCCAATATTATCTCATTATAGTCATATCAGTACAAAGTTACTAAAAAAAATCGAAAAAGGTAAAATATACTATGGTTCTTTTTGGGCCACAGCTGCCCCATACATATCTAAAACCAATAACATTGGTTTGGCACTTTCAGATACCATTCTACCGCCTATTTTCAATTCAGACACTGTTTTAACCGATAATTACATAAACAATAATAAGGATACTGTTAATAGATATTGGTTTTCTTATTTTAACAAGTTATGCGATAGCAATATAGATGATCAGTTTGCAAAGATATGTCCGGTCGTTGTGCCAAAAGAACCGATTGGTTATGAATGGACGCTTGTTGAAGACTGTTTTGTAGCAGATAAGGACTACACAACCCTAATAGTCGGCAATGTCTTGCCCTATGAAAAATCCTTGGTTTTGTGGCGGTATCATGATTATAGAGACTGGTCTGATTACAACGGACCTATGTTTAAAAATAAAAGGGTAAAAGATACTAATTTTGCACATGCAATAGATGAAATTGTGTTGATGGAGGCAAATATTCCGGAGTTACCCATAAGACCTAATTTGGGGCCGGATACGAGTATTTGCAAAAACAGCCCCCCCATTGTGCTCAGTGCCCCTAACCCAAGAAATGGAGAAATACAGTGGCATGACGGGTCGCGAGGAGAGACTTTTGTGGTTACAGAGCCGGGTATTTACTGGCTTGATGTGATTTTAGGGCCTTGCAAATCAAGAGATTCAGTTATTGTTTACGACGAGCGAGGCAGAATACCCAGAAAACTTCCATTAGATACGCTCTTGTGCCAAGGAAGCAGTATCACGTTGGATGTCGGTTTGCCCAATGGCCAATACAAATGGCAAGACGGTAACACAGACCCTATCTATACCATCGACAGAGAAGGCAAATACAGTGTTGAAATCAAACAAGCTGAGTGTGAAATAAAGGATGAACTTGAAGTTAGGTACATCCGAAAACCCATTGCAGTACCGGAAGACACCGTTTTGTGTGAAGGTATAATATCAAACATCCGACTCAGGGCTATTCATGGCGAGGTCGTTTGGCCAAATGGTCAAATGGGCGGCGTTTACAGAGCCAAAGTACCTTCGCAAGTTATCACATCTTTAAGTATAGCACATTGTACCTTTTATGACACCATTAACATTACAATAACAGTTTGTCAACTAATTATTCCCAACGTCTTCACGCCCAACGGCGACGGGGTGAACGACACTTGGATGATAGACGGCTTGGA
>CAZRQL010000052.1:0-11433 GCA_964602415.1 uncultured Roseobacteraceae bacterium | reverse complement strand
TTGATGCAGTATTTGATGGTCGGCGGGTTGATGGTGCCTTGGATTAAGCCCGCTTCTTTGAGCACTTTTAGGTGCTGGGAAACCGTAGAGTTGGCGACGGGCAACTGCTCGGAAATATCCCCTGCAAAACAAGCGCATTGTTTTTCCAAAAAGCGAAGAATAAACACGCGGATTGGATGCGCTAAAGCCTTGGCATACAAGGCTAATTTTTCGTCGCTTACCGTGTAGGGAGCGGTGCTGAGGGTGGTTATTATATCCATTGCAGAAAGATTAAGGCGTAATAAATTCCCGTAAGAACAAAAACCGCACCCGCTACATTTCGCATCACTTTTTCGGCTTTTTGGATAGCATTGAAAGTTTGACTCACTTTTTGCATCGCAAAAGCCATCAAGTAGGTGAAAAGCAATACGGGCAACCCCGTTCCTATGGCAAATATAAAAGGCAAAGACAAACCCTCAGCACTTGCAACGGTCATGGGCAAAAGCATTCCAAAATAAAGTGCCCCGCTGTAAGGGCAAAAGGCCAGCGCAAACAACACTCCCAGCACAAAAGCCCCCCAAAGCCCTTGGTTTTTAAATTTTTCTGATAGTTTTTCTGCTACATTGATTTTGCCCAAAAAGTCTAACTTTATCACGTTGAGCATCACCAAGCCCACAATTATCAAAATAGGTGCGAGATACCTTTCGCCGTTGCCTTGAAACAACTTGGCCACTTGAAATTTGCTTGCCCCAAAGTAGATAACCAAGCCGATGAGCGTATAACTAAAAGCCCTGCCCAGCGTGTAAAGCACCCCGCTGAAAAGTACTTTCCGCTTGTCGGTGAAGCCTTTGGCAATGTAGGCGGTTGCTGTGATGTTGGTCGCCAGCGGGCAAGGCGAAACCGCCGTGAGCAAGCCCAAAGCAAAAGCCGCCAAAACAGGCAATTCTCTTGCTTGGGCTATATCGTTGAGCCATTCCATTTATTTGAGGGCTTTTGCTACTTCGGTTTTGATCCTTTCGCTAAACTTTTCAGCGTCGCGCATGTTCATAAAAGCAAAATCGGTCAAATCCACCTTGATTTTTTTGTCAGCTCTATAAATCCAAAGAGCCGTGCCTGATGCTTCAAATTGCGCTGCGAGTTTGGCATTTTGGGCATCGTCCACATTGACGGTTTTGAAAACTATCTTACCGGATTTGAGTTCATCGGCAAATTCTTTTTCCAGTACTGCTTTGGTGGATTTTTCTATCCCTACACAAGTCCTACAGCGGTGTGTGCTGTGAAAATCAATCACTTCAACAGTTTGAGCAACAAGCTGATTTACAGCCATAACAACCGAAAAAACAACGGCTAACAAAAAAGATTTTTTCATGTTTGACATGGGTTTTAGTTTTGAGATACAAATATAATTAGTTTTTCGTAAAAAAACGAAATAATGGTAAAAAAGTTCATTTTTTTAATCAGGCAAAGTCTTGCGAGCTACAAACAAATGGGTTGTTGATTAGCCTGCCTCATTGGCATTGATGGGCGGTATTCATACTGAGGGTAACAAATTGAAAACAAGCCTTATACCTATTTTCAACTTCTACAAATTATGCCATCCCTACGAATGGATAACTTATCTGGCACATTTGACGCAAAAACGGCTGTGTGGGGCTAAAAGCATCCTCATTTCGGGAATATCGGCTTTGCATTTGGCGCATTTGCCAAAATCTTCGTGCTCAAGGTTGTTGAGGAGGTTTTGAAGGCCGGTTAGTTTTTGTTGCAAGTTGCGCATGGCGGCATCATTGACACTTTTGTTGTTGATGGCATCCATGCGGCTGATCCTGCCGATGGCATTGTCGGGGCTTACGGGTTGGGTGTCTTTGCCGAGTTCAGTTATTTCTGTTTCTGTTTTCTGTATCAACTCTAAAAGTTTGATTTTGAAATTTTCTTTGTCCATCGGTTTTTAGTTTTGGCACTTGCGCGCGTTTTTGTTCAAAATATCGGTTTTGATAAAATCGTTTTTCAGCACGGCAAGCCAAACAAAGTCAGATAAGTCTTTTATCTCAAACAAGTTTTCGGATTTATGTTCCAACAAAAATTGAGTGTAGGCATCTTCCAGTTTGCGCAATCCATCCAACTCACAAGGGGACAGCTCGCCGGCAATAGCTTGGTTGCCCATTTGGTCAATGATTGTTGGCTTTACGTCTGGTTTCCTGACAACATTGATGGCTTTTCCGTTGTCTATTCGCTGTACAATATACAATCCCTCGAAGTTATTATTTACATAAAAGGTGCCAAATTGATACCTTGCGCCCGTGAGATAGATGGCTGCATCGCTCAGACAAGGTGAAGGTTTGCTTACGATGCGCACATTGGTGCGGTCTATCAGGCTGTCGGGGAAAAGCCGATACAAGCTGTATTGCAAAGCCAAAAAACCCTCTACCAAACCATCGCAAAGGTGTCCATGAAACTTAGCAACATCTTGTATTTCAATGGTTTGTGTATTGCCCAATCGCCCTTTTGAGAAGTCTGTGTCGTTTACTGCGAGGCTCTGCGCCCAAGCAACAGGAACACAAAACCATGCCGCCAATGCCAATAAAACCAATTTTTTCATCATGCTTTGTTTTCGTAAGGCTCGAAGTTATTCGGGATTTTATTTCTGTGCGAAATTCTAAGCCTGACAGTAAGAAGTTAGCCTCAAGTACAAAATAAAAAAATACCCTTTTGGGGTATTTTTTTATTCAGCAAATGCAAAAAAGAATTAAGCCGAAACGACTTCCAACTTGATTTGGTGAGATACCTCGCGGTGCAAAGTCAGTGTTGCAGTGTATTCACCCAACATCTTGATTTCTTGGTCTATGCTGATTTTTTTGCGGTCAATATCAAAGCCTTTGGCTTTCAAAAGCTCTGATACTTGGTTGGTGGTAACCGAACCGAAGAGTTTGCCCGATTCACCGGCTTTGGTTTGAATGACCAGTGTCAATTCACCTATGGTTTCGGCTATTCTGAGGGCTTCATTCTTGATTCTTTCAGCTTTGTGGGCGGCTTGGCGTATGTTTTCGGCCAGCACTTTTTTGGCAGAATCGGTGGCCATAACAGCCAAGCCTTGAGGAATAAGGTAGTTTCTGCCATAACCGGGCTTTACATCAACGATGTCATTTTTAAATCCCAGTCCTTTTATATCGTCTTTTAGAATGATTTGCATAATTGATTATTTTAATCCGTCGGTTACAAATGGAATAAGAGCCAAATGGCGGGCGCGTTTTATGGCAGTGGCCACTTTTTTCTGGTATTTGAGGCTTGTACCCGTCAGGCGGCGGGGCAAAATCTTTCCTTGAGGATTCAAAAACCTTATCAAAAAATCGGGGTCTTTGTAGTCAATGTATTTGATGCCGTACTTTTTGAAGCGGCAAAATTTGACTCTTTTGTTCTCGTTGGTCGAGTGGATGGGTTCGTTTACTAATGTCATGGCTCTTAATCAATTTCGGTGTCAACAAATTTGGCTGCGGTCTCGGATATGGGTTTGGGCTTTTTGACATATTTGCCCGCGCGGCGGTTTTCATTAAACTCAACGCCGTATTTGTCGAGCGTTACAGTCAAAAAGCGCATGACCCGCTCATCGCGGCGAAACTCAATCTCCAACTTGGAAGGGATTGTCTCATCAGCCTTGTACTCAAAGAGGTGATAAAAACCTGTGGACTTTTTGTTGATGGGGTAGGCGAGCTTTTTAAGCCCCCAGTTTTCCTCGTGGTACACTTGGGCACCTGCTTCTTGCAAAACAAGTTTAAATTTCTCTGCGGCGTCCTTCATCTGTTCATCAGACAAAACGGGAGTAAGTATGAACACCGTCTCATAATGCTTCATAATTCAAAAAATTTGGGTTGCAAAGTTAATGTACTTTTATCAAAGCGCAACTATTTTCAAAAAAATATTTGCAAAAAATCAGCGCATTACGAACGCAACAACAACTTTTTGCAGCCCCAATAACCATCTCATCCTAAAATCAACGTATTTTTGTCTATGTGAATGAAGAAATGTTCCAACACTTCACAAAATTTGATTGAAATGCGCTTTTTTATCATCATTTTATTGTTGACCGGCTGTCAGGCTTACCATGATACAACCGCCCACTACAACGCCTATTTTTTGGCTGATGAAAGACTCACAGAAATAGAAGACGATATTTGGGCCAAACACAAAGACGATTATACCCAACTGTTGCAAGTGTTCCCGCCGCTCGATACCGCCGCTACCAAAGGTATAACGATGCTGGATTCGGTCATTCATTTGGCCGCCAAGCCAATACAGTTTCACGAGCAGAGCAAATGGGTCCCGTATTGCTACATCTTGATAGCCAAAGCCCGTGTCTATAAAGCTGATTTTCCCAATGCCATCAGCACCTACAAATATGTCAATAGCGACTACGAGGAGTTCCCCAACGCCCGCCATACGGCTCTTTTGGGCTTGATGCGCATTTTTGTTGAGACCAAAGAATACAACAACTTCTTGTATGTCAAAGATGTAATCACCAAAGAACCCAATCCGCTCAGCAAAGAAAACCTCAAAGAGTACCACCTCACCATGGCGCACTACTACCGACAAATTGAGGATTTAGAGCCTTGTGCGCAGCATTTAGAAATAGCCTTACCCTTAATAAAAATCAAAAAGCAGCGTGCAAGATTATACTATTTGCTGGGGCAGATTTATGAGCAACTGGGACAAGAAAGCAAATCGTTTCAGGCTTACAGCCAAGTGAACAAAAGCCGCCCCAATTTTGACCTTGCCTTTCAGTCTTCGATAGTGGCAGAAGGACTGCAAAACATAGAAGATGAGCAAAACGAGAAAAAAGTTCTCAAGTTTTACAACAAACTGCTCAAAGATGAAAAATACTGGGACTACCGCGACAAAATTCACTACGAACTGGGGCGTTTTAAACAAAAGCGCAACCGGTTAGGTGATGCCATGCACGAATACAACCAATCCATTATTTTGAATGTGAACAACCCTTCGCAGAAAACTTTTTCTTATCTCAGGCTGGGCGATATTTATTTGGACTCGCTCAAAGACTACGAAAAAGGCGCAGCCTATTACGACAGCGCAGTGGCCGTCATGCCTGCAAAGTTCAAAAACGGCGAATACATACGCCGCAAGGCCGAAACGCTCCAAGAACTGGCCTCCGAAATGAAAATCATCAAAGAAAACACCCGTCTTCTGGCACTCTCAAAACTGAGCTTTGAGCAAAGGGACAGCGTTTTTGCCCAAGAAATCGCACAAGAGCGCAGCATGATTTTGAAGATGGAGCGCAACAAAAAAATAGCCGAAAAGCTCAAACAACCCCCTACCGCCGGCTCTTCGTTGGCCAAAACCCAAACCTCCAACGAATGGTATTTTTACAACGACAAACTTCTTTTTGACGGCAAAGAAAAGTTTACCAAAAACTGGGGCGCAAGAAAACTGGAAGACAACTGGCGCCGAAGCAACAAGCCCTTTTCCAGTGCTTCCGATGCCAAAGACGACAAAGACCCCGCTCAAAAAGCCGCCGGCGGCTCGGATGTGGTGGATATTTTCGCCTCTGTAAAGTCAGCTCAAGAGCGTGAAGAAGAAATCCCCCTTGACACGGCATCTCAGGGCAAAATAAGCCGCGAACTCCACGAAGCACTTTTTAGGGTAGGCAAAATCTATCTCTACAAGTTCAAAGAGCCGGCCTTGGCTCGAAAGTCCCTTGACCAACTCATTGACAAGTACCCCACTGCCCAACCCAGAGCCGAAGCCCTCTTTACCAACCACAGCGTGTGCCGACAACACCCAGCCATCTGCAACAAAGAACCTTACAAACAAAGGCTCATCGAAGACCATCCCGAGTCCATTTGGGCTAAACTGCTCATCAACCCCAACTACCTCATCGAGCTTGAGGCCGATACGCGCGCCGCCGATAGCCTGTATGCCCGCGCCTACAAACACTTTGAGGTCGAAGAGTACGGTTCGGCAGACATGCTTGTTAAGCAAATCGAAGAAAAATACCCCCAATACATCCGAATCGAAAATGTAAAGGTGCTGGGCATGATGATTTATGGCAAACGGGTGTCAGATATTGCAGACTATTATATTGTATTGAGCGACTACATCGAGCAAAAACCAAAAAGCCCCCTAATCCCTTTTGTACGCAAACTGCTGGCCGCTTTGACAGAAGAAGAGCAAATGGTAGGAGTGATGAAAAAAAACGCCCGAAAAGGAAAATAAATTCTTTAATTTGGCTTACTTGTCAAGATTGGCTTAGTTTGCAAACTGTTGATAAAAGATTTTTTATGGCATCCCATCTAAAAAGTTTAGGCTCTTCTTCGCCTGCTTCCCATCAAGTTGATTATTCGCATAGGATTATAGGTATAGCGGTTTCGGCTTACCATATTGACATCACAAGGTCTTTACTCAACGCTTGCTTGGGTCGGCTGATGGAAGCCGGGGTTTTGAAATGCAATGTCATTGTGTTGGAGGTGCCCGGGGCTTTTGAGCTTCCTTTGGGCTGCAAAAAACTCATCACCGCCAAACACCGCCAAAGGCACATTGACCCCGCTTACCCCGCCAACAGATTGAGCCAAGTGGGCTGCGATGCGGTCATCGCGCTGGGCTGCATCATACAAGGCGAAACGCGGCACTTTGACTTTATTGCGCAGGCGGTGGCTCAGGGCTGCATGGATTTGTCGCTGGAGCACAGCATACCGGTAGCTTTTGGGGTTTTGACCGTCAACAGTCTGGAGCAAGCCCAAGACCGCACCGGAGGCAAATACGGCAACAAAGGCATAGAGGCGGCGGACGCGGTACTGGCTATGCTGGCAGTGTAGGGGGGCTGTCGGGGGCTTGGAGTTGAGGCGGCGGGGTGTAGAACTCCATCGCCAACTTGTAGAGGCGGGCTTTCTGCATCAAACAAAGGTCGCGGAAGTTTTCGCGCTTAAAAACCAAACGAACCGGCAACGGCATAAATTCATAGACCGAGTCCACGATGGTGATGAGCCATTCGTCGGTTTTGTCGTTGAGTGCACCTTTGGCATTTTCCGCGACTTTATGAGCCACGTACTCAACATGCGATTCTATGATACCGAAATAGATTTTGGGCAGGTTTACCTTTGACAGGTAGTCGGCGGTGGACTGATGGACTTTGCGGCTTGACTCAAGCAAATAAATTTCAGCCTGCTCTTTGGTCTGTTGGGCTTTTTCTTTGAGTTGCTCTGCGGAGGATTGGATTTTGTCGCCCAGATTTTCCAGCGATTCGAGGGTTTGTTCTTTGGCTTTCTCAATTTTATCAAATGCTTGTTCTTTGAACTCTTTGGCTTTTTCGAGTGCGGACTCTGCCGCGCTTTGGGTTTTTTGTGCCAAAGACTGCAAATACTCCATTTGCTCTTTAAGCCGATTTTTCAGGGCTTGAAAAGGGCTGACTTTTTCTTTTGGTGCATCGGAGTTTTTTTCTAAATCTTCCATGAAATTAGTTTTACATCATTTGCAAATTAGCCAAATCTCAAAAATAACGAGTCAAATATACAAAGCTGGTGAGCGTAAAAAATGAATTGATACACGCAAATTAACATTCTGTTCACATTTAAGGAAAAAACAGGTAAAAATTTAACAAAAAATTAATATTAGATTCTTGATTTTTGATTTTTGATTTTTGATTTTTGATTTTTGCAGTGTAGTAAGTGGCCACGCTATGGTCTGTATGAGACAAAATTCATACCCGAAAGCCGAAAAGGTTAGAGTAGGCAAAAAGTATAATTAAATCATTATGAGAAAGTTTTTGAAATCTTTTGTTATTGTTTCACTGTTTTTTGCCTGCATAGGCTCAGTTAGTGCCGATATCATAGTTTTCGGTAAAGGTGGCGTACGCCGCCGAGGCATCTGTATGAAGCAAAGTACGCTCCCATGCTTCATCATCACTGGTATTATCGAGGTTGCCCCCGATAGGTTTGAGGGCAACTTTACGGTTTACTCGGTCAATGGGTCAATTTTGTATCAAGGCCCGGGTTCGTACCAAGGTGCTCCTTCTCCGGGGATGAATGTTAATTTCCATGACGGCACTACAGATGTCATTGATCCTGCCTGCGAAGATTGCAACGATTAAGAAAATTTGCCCTTTGGATTTTTCCGAAGGGCTTTTTTTAATTATACATCAAACTTTTATTTTATGATTAAATTTAATTTCATTATTTTATTTACACTTCTTATCTATCAGCCTATTGTGGCGCAAGGTTTATTCAAACTTTATCCCTATCAAGACAGTGCTGCTTTTTTCGCCAAAACCGTAAAATCCCGCCTCAATAAAGACTCTTACTATTATGCTATTATCTTAAATCCGGCATCTTGTCCAAGATGTGAAGCTATTATCAATCTCCTATCAAATAAATTAGTAGAAAAGGGGCTTACTCCACCCGATATTTGGATAACCGATTCACGATTTAACTCATCAATCGCTTATCTAAAAAAACGTGGTTTTATTTTTTCAAAAGTACTGTTTTTTGAAAACGTACTGGAATATTTTTATCTAAATACTGGCACAGTCAATGTCCCGATAGCCATCAAATTGAACCCGAAAGGGGAACTGATTTCTTATGAAGCCTTTTTGGGAAAAGAAAATTTTGATAATTTTTTTCAAAGTGAGAAGGCAATCAAACCAAAGAAAAAAATCAAACCAAAGATTGCGGCTGTATCAAGCACTGCACCCCAACTCAAACCATTTAACAAAACAAAAATTTTTGAAGACAGTATCAACTTTTTGGGTGTCATTGAGAAGGCAGAAAAAAACGGTTCGCTTTTGTTAATCGGTGATTTTTCAAATAATAGCTATATCCCTGTTTATCAAATAAATACAGGTAGTTTTTTAAGGAAAATAGAAATTGATTCGGCTCTAAGAATGTCTTACATCAAATTAAATCAGGAGAAACTCGAATGGGCAAAAAAAAATGCAGGGATTAATTACTCAATCAACCTTTTTGTTGTAGAACAAGATAGTGTATTTTTTTCTTTAAGTCTTCCTTCTTTGGAAATGAACGGTAATTTGTTGTCGATCAGAAATTTACCTTGTATTTGTCGCGCAAGCCTAAATGACTCATTGATAAAAGACTGCAAAGTATTGGATGAAATTTATAGTCAATATGCTGCTTTATCTGCTGATCATACGAGATTTATACTAAGCAAAGACAGCTATATTTTTGCTGTTGAAAAAGGTGTCCCTGTGATTGGAAGCTCAATCGCCGATACGGTAATGGGACAAAACCCCTTTGACAAAAACTTTTATGCAGATGCTCCTTTATTTCATGTGTACGACAGTGAGCTTAATTTTGTGCGCAAGATAGGTAGCCTTGATTCATTTGCCATTGCCAACCGATTGGGCTACGCACTCAATCAACATATTATGAAGCGGGATAATGATAAAATCATTTTATCCGATGGTTATTCGGGTACTTTTTATGTGTTTGATGAGAGTTTGGCATCAATGGACGTGTTGAAATTACCCACCAGAAATCCCATTGAGAAAAGATTCAAATACAAAACGGATATAGATTATATCCTTTCAATGGACAAAGTCATCAATTACTACACGATTGACATCAAATTGGACAAACAAAGTATTTGTACTTTATCGAGGTATAACCCCGATGGTATGTTTGGAGATAAGGCCAATTCGCTTTATTTGCTTGATATTTTTGAAGGACAGAAATTACTCAAAACGTACACTATTCCCAATATTTATGAGGGGATGTCTTTGTCTTCGGTACATTTCTCCAAAAAAAGTGAAATTGTTGCTATTTATCAAAATATTTACCAGACTTTTTTGGTTGAGTACAAATTTTAATTTTTATGAAAAAAATACTTTTTATTGCCCTTGCCATCTCATTGGTGTTTTCTTGTTCAAAGAAAAATGAAATCAAACCGATTGAACAGACCGGCACTTTAAAAATCGGCAAAATTAGCTATCCTGTCAAATATGCCTATTTGATAGAGTACACAGGCGGAGGTGAGCCTGATGAATACCAGTTGATTGTATCAGATTTTTACCTTGATACTGCAAGCAATCAGCCTTTAGGTGATGCCAAAACTGTTTTCGATGTATCTCTGGAATTAAGCAACTCAAATTTTTTGTTGTCTAATTCTTACAGGTACAGCCGCTGTATTGATGAAAACAAAATGAATTGCATCATAGAAACTTTGATAACTACCACAAACCCTGAGTCGAACGTAAAAAAAGAACAAAAATTTTTGAATGGGGTTATGAATATCAATTCTCTAACAAATTCCAATTACAAAATAGAATACAAAACCGTGATTAGCTCTACAAAGGATACTGTTTTGCTTGATTACAGCGGAAAGCTAAATTTTATCAGAGAAGAGTTCTAACCAAAGTATTCGTAAAGAGATTCGCATCATTCAAAAATCAATTGCCCAATAAAAGTTCCTTATCAATGTGGTGTTTTGGCATTTGCTTTTTTATTTTACATGAATAGCACTGGTGGCTTCAATCGCTGAAAATAGGCTATTGCATCCGGGCATTCCACCGCATAGGTATTTGCAGAAATAAAAAGGGGGTTGTGGCTGTTGGTGCCAACACCAAAAAAACCAAACCCATGGGTTTGAAAAAGCAAGATGCAACTGTGGCAAACACCAAACCCTTAGGCCGTCTTGAGGGTTTGGTGTTTTTTTATTTGTTTTATAAAAAAAATTAACCATGAGACCCATACTACTACTTACTTTGAATTGTTTGCTTTTTGCGCCCCAGCTCTTTGGGCAAGCCATCCAAAACGCAACAGCCACTCAGCAAGGCAACAAAATCCTCATCACTTACGAGCTAACCGGCGAAGGCAACCTCCACGTCAGCCTCAAGGCATCGGACAAGGGAAATATGACCGCCCTAAGCGGAGCCATCGGCGAACAGCAGGCCGGTAAAAAGCAAGTCGTTTGGGATGTGCTCAAAGACCGCATAGCACTCGAGGGGGATATCTCCTTTGAGTTGGCTGTCGGCCCCGAATTGAGACCGTGCAGTAAATACGGTAAATGGGGCTTTGTCGATAAAAGCGGCAGAGAGGTCATCCCTTGTCGGTACGATGAGGTAGGGCCTTTCAGGGAAGGCTTGGCTGAGGTAAAAAAAGACGGGAAATGGGGCTTTGTCGATAAAAGCGGCAGAGAGGTCATCCCTTGTCGGTACGATGAGGTAGGGCCTTTCAGGGAAGGCTTGGCTGAGGTAAAAAAAGACGGGAAATGGGGCTTTGTCGATAAAAGCGGCAGAGAGGTCATCCCTTGCCGGTACGATGAGGCATGGTTTTTCAGTGAAGGCTTGGCTGAGGTAAAAAAAGACAGGAAACAGGGCTTTGTCGATAAAATGGGAAGGGAACTCCTATACGATGAGGTAGGGTCTTTCAGTGAAGGCTTGGCTCGGGTAAAAAAAGACGGGAAATGGGGCTTTGTCGATAAAAGCGGCAGAGAGGTCAT
>CAZRQL010000051.1:0-11556 GCA_964602415.1 uncultured Roseobacteraceae bacterium | reverse complement strand
ATTTTTTACAAAACAGGCTTACTGTAAGGCTTTTTAAGCCATTATCAATAATTAGATTAAAATTAATTGCTTAAATCCAAATTATTCCCCACCCTGATAAGTTTGATGTCTATTCCTGCTTTATGCAAACAAGTGCCGATAGAACAAGCCCAAAAACCTACAAAAAAAGGCTGCCCTTTTCTGACAGCCCTGTTTAATTGTGCCTGAACGAATAGACTATTTCCTTTCTGCAAGAGCTTTGGCCATTGTCTCGCCTATGTTTGCCGGAGATTCGACTACGTAAAGTCCGCACTCGCTCATTATTTTCATTTTTGCGGCGGCTGTATCGTCAGCCCCTCCCACAATAGCACCGGCGTGCCCCATTCTGCGTCCGGGAGGTGCAGTTTGTCCGGCTATAAAGCCTACAACTGGCTTTGTGCCGTGCTCTTTGATGTAGTAGGCGGCTTCTGCCTCCATGCCGCCTCCTATTTCACCTATCATGATGATGCCCTCGGTAGCGGGGTCTTCCATCAACAGTTGAACGGCTTCTTTGGTTGTTGTGCCGATAACGGGGTCACCGCCTATGCCTATGCAAGTGGACTGTCCCAAGCCGGCTTTGGTGATTTGGTCCACGGCTTCATAAGTCAAAGTACCTGAGCGAGACACAATCCCGATTGTGCCGGGGCGGTGGATAAAACCGGGCATGATGCCTACTTTGGCTTCGCCGGGGGTAATCACGCCGGGACAGTTGGGGCCGATAAGGCGGCAGTCTTTGCCTTGGAGGTACTGTTTGGCCATAATCATATCTTTGGTGGGGATACCCTCCGTAATGCAAATAATCACTTTGATACCGGCATCGGCTGCTTCCATAATGGCATCGGCTGCAAAGGCCGGAGGCACAAAAATAACCGAAACATCGGCTCCTGCCTGTTGTACAGCATCGGAGACCGTATTGAAAACCGGCCTATCGAGGTGAATACTACCTCCTTTGCCCGGCGTAACGCCACCGACAACATTTGTGCCGTACTCTATCATCTGTCCGGCATGGAAAGTACCTTCAGAACCCGTAAAGCCCTGCACGATAACTTTTGAGTTTTTGTTGACTAAAACACTCATGTTTTGAATTTTGGCTAAAAATAGCTGAAAGCCCAAACAAAACAAAACATTAGCCCCGCATTTTTTGCTCTTGAAGAGTACTTTTTTTTTCAAAAAACTGTTTGTTAGATTTTTAAATCTTGTGAAGAGAAATCTAACTCAAACTTTTGGCTGCCTGTATTCCAAATTTTTATGTACCCGTGGGGGTTTTGGATTTGGTCGGGATAGTACCTGCGCATCTGGACAGGGTCGAGCCAAAAAAACTGCGGAGGCTTGATTTCCAAAGCCTTAAAGCCCAAAGCCCTATATCCCCTCCCATCTGACCAATCCAAATCAGCATAACAAACCAAATCGTCAGGTTGGTAAAGCCTCGCAAAACCGCGTATGAGTTTGCTTAAGCCCCCCACGACATTGTACCCCGATTCGGTGGCAAACCTGACCATTTCAAAAGATTTGACTTGAGTGCCGTTTTTAAACATCTTTTTTCCCCGACTGAAGGAGGCCATAGCCACAGGCAACTCCTTATTTACCAGCGCAAAATTATGCCGCACCGCAGGGTTGGGGTGGATATGGTGCTTGCGCATAAAGTCATCAAGAGCAGCGGCGGTGCTGCGCTCAAAGCGGGTTTGTCGGGCATATACACGCCGGCTTTGCCCAAGTAAAGATGCCAATTTACTCAAAACCACTTGTTTGTGCCAATACCACACATCTACCCAACAGTGAAGCACCAATAAATCAGGAAAACGGCGTTTTGAAGCCAGTACATCTTCGAGGCTAAAGGTTTGAGCAGGCCAAAAACGAAAAAATAATTTGTGCTCAGGCCAAACCCAACCATCGTCTAAGCACCGGGCTTGCAAAAGGTGTAAGCACCTATCAATGTCTGTTTCGATACCGCGCAAAAAGATAATCGATAAATTAAATTTGATGATTTGGGGTAAATATATTTACCTTCGTTTCAAAAAACATTATGACAAAAATACTACCGTTTTTATTTTTTCTCAATTTCCAATTCCCTCAAACGGAACGCATTTACAACAATGCGGAAATTGAGGTATGGTCGGCGTGGCCTAATCCCACGTCAGGGATTGCAAATCTGGCCTTTCATTTCAAAGTATCCACTCCGCTTGCTCGTTACGAAGTGCTCATCAGCAATATTTTGGGCAGCGAACTTTCGCGTCATCGCCTTTGGCCTTCCGAAACAAGCATCAAAATCAGCTTTGAAGAAAATAGGCCGGGGGTTTATTTCTACACGCTGGCGGAAGACTTCAAACACGTAGCCACCAGAAAAATTATTGTCCAAAGCACTAAATAATCTCGTTGATGTAAGGGTTTTGCTCCTGTATCAAGTTGATATAAGTGCCATCGGCTACTATTTCACCTTCTTTGAAAACAATTACCCTGTCGCAAGAAGCCATTAGCAAAGGATCGTTCGACACGCAAATAAAATCCCATGGATGTTGCCTATCCAAAAGAAAACTGATGAGTTGAAGTTTGAGATTTTTTTCCAGACTATGAAAAATATCGTTCATAATCAGTAGCTTAGGTCTTTCAGCTATACTTCTTGCCAATACCAGCCTTGTGGCTACACTATTAGAAAAGTCCATTCCGCCGGCTATTAAAGTGGTGTTCAGGCCATCGGGCAAACTATTGACCATTTCATAGAGACCGACCGACTGCAAAGCCCAGATGGCATCTTGATAAGTAACATGCTGATTGCCAACAGTAATATTTTCTAAAATCGTACCTTCAAACAAATCGGTGGCTTCGCCATTGTTGGCCACTACATCGCGCAAACTTGTCAGGTTTACATCGCGCAAAGAAATATTATCCAAAGTCAAACTGCCTTGGTAATCAACCAATATACCACTAAGCAATTTGACAAAAGTCTTTTTCCCTGAGCCTCCGTAGCCTGTGATACAAACGGTTTCTTTGGGTGCGATAGTCAAATTGATATTTTTGAGGGCAGGTTCGCTCGAACCCGGATAAGTGTAGGACAAGTTGGTGGCTTTTATCTCCATGCCTTGCGATTGGTTGGATGGTATGGAGATACCGCCTTGTTTTTCAAGCTCAATATCAGTAGCTTGGGCTATTTTCTCAACCGCCGTCAACACATCATACACCGTGCTGATGGTGAGCATCAGTTTTTCAACCGACCCGATAATCAATATAATAACAATCTCAGTAGCCACAAACTGCCCCAATGTAATTTGCCTCTCTACCACCAAATAGCTGCCTATAATCAAAAGTCCACCGGTAACAAGGGTCTTAAAAGCCACCACACTGGAGTACTGGGCAATCAAAATCTGGAAAGATTTTTTGCGGTAGTACAAATAGCTATTGATAAAAGTATTCATTTTTTGTATAGGCAAATTGGTGTGCCCGGCCAACTTGAAAGTAAAAACTGTGCGGGCAATTTCTTCCAACCAATGAACCGCTTTGTATTTGTATTTGGACTCAATAAGTGCCGCTTTGAGAGCCGGAGGACTGGTCAGATAAATAATAGTCGTCAAAGTGGTAATTAAAAATATACCAAAAAACACAAAAAACGGGTGGTAGAATGACAACAGAAGCACCCCAAAAAATATCTGGAAAACCGCTGCCGTCAAATCCATCAAGAGCTTAGGCAACCCTTTTTGAACCGATAGCACATCAAAAAATCGGTTGATGATCTCGGGTGGGAAAATATCAAGAATAGACTCAGTCCTAAAGCGAGGCACTTTTACAGAAAATTCGATGGCTGCTTTTACAAAAACCCTTCGCTGCAATACCTCTACGATACTGAACTGCATGATTTGCAGATAGCCTGAAATGATAATTGAAACTATCACAAAAACAATAAGCAAAACAATCGAATTGACCACCACGCCTCCCGAGACCAATTCTATAACAGACTGAATACCAAGAGGCAAAACCAAACTGATGAGGGTAATGAGAACAGCATAAAAATAAATGAGGACGATTTCTTTTGTCTCTCCCGACAAAAGCCTAAAAAGCCTCTTAACGGGAGTGAGTTTCTCCGGCTTACCATCCACAAACTTACTGACTTGAGATATAATTGGCACGGGAATGGCCATGATACAATTGCCTCTCTGGTCAAGAACGAGTTTAGCGAAAAGCTCCTCTATGTCCTTACCCATCACCATATAGCCTACACTATCCTCAAATACATAGGCCTCAAAGCCTTCCCGTTTTGTGTAGTCAAAGACAACGGGGCTAACTTTTGAGCCAAAATTGACAAAACCCAGCACCGGATACTCCATATCCATGATACTGTTGATAAAATCATTGGCTTTAAAGCGATTGATTAAAAAACCCAACTCTACCATTTGGGCTTTTTCGGTAGCCAAACTCAAAAATTCATCAAGGTTATTGCCAAGTTGTATTACCTGAGCAAATGGATCTTCCAATTTTTCTAAGCTGGCTTTGTGGTCAATTTGCGTAGCCAATCTTTTGATAATTGGTACAAGTAGAGCAGAGTTCATTTGTTGTATCGTTATTTTAGGTTCTTAGGGACGACATTCCGCCGTCAACACCAATTACTTGCCCCGTTATCCATGAGGAAGAATCGGTGAGCAAAAATAAAGCCATTGAGGCAATATCCTGTGCCCTGCCTATTTTTTTCAGCGGATGTCTTGCTAAGGCCGCTTCCCTTTGTTTGTCGTTTTGGAGTAGTTTTTGGGCTAATGGTGTGTCTGTCAGCGAAGGAGCTATGCAATTGACCCGCACATCGGGAGCAAATTCGGCAGCCAGCGACCGAGTCAATCCCTCAACAGCCCCTTTGGCGCAGGCAACAGAAGCATGAAAAGGCATGCCTGTCTGCACCGCAACGGTAGAAAACAACACAATCGAAGAGCCGCTTTGCTGCTTGAGCGAAGCAAGACAGTGCTGTATCAACCTGACCGCCCCTACCACATTAATCTGAAAATCAGCCTGAAAATCCGCTGCTTTAAGACTCCTAAACGGTTTTAGATTTATTGACCCAGGGCAATAGACCAGCCCTGCAATAGCCCCTTGTATCTCGGGCAGAGGCGACTCGCTCGCAAAATCAACCTCATGGTGGACGGTGCAAAACGGTGAAGGGCGGCGACTCATCGAAACCACCTCATGGCCTTGCTCGAGAAGGGACTTGGCTATCTCAAGACCTATGCCGGAACTCGCACCGGCTATTACATACTTTCCCATAAACAGACAATATTTTATTAGTAGAAACGAGGTTTTGGGCGGCTTCCCTTTGAGAAAACATTCACGCACTTATCGAGCATTGGTTTTGACTTTGAGTTTGGCAACTTCTTTTTCTACATAAGCCATGATAGCTCCCGCTATATCTATGTTGGTGGCCTTTTCTATGCCTTCCAGACCGGGGGAGGAGTTTACCTCTATGACTAAGGGGCCTCTTTTGGAGCGAATAATGTCCACCCCCGCCACTCCCAAGCCCAACACTTTGGCGGCCTTGATGGCGGTGGCGCGTTCTGATTCGGTCAGCTTGACCAGGCTGGCCGTACCCCCACGGTGCAGATTGGAGCGAAATTCGCCTGTGCTGCCTTGCCGTTTCATAGAGGCTACAATCTTGCCATCCACTATAAAAACACGTATGTCTGCACCGCCTGCCTCAGCTATGTATTCTTGTACCAACACCTCAGCATCCAAGTTGTTGAGCGTTTCAATAAAAGATTTGGCGGCTTTGATGCTGTCGGCTATCACCACCCCAAGCCCTTGTGTGCCTTCCAAGAGTTTGATAATAACAGGCGGCCCGCCTACTTGACGCACAAAAGCCTCTATATCGGTAGAATAACGGGTAAATGCCGTCTTGGGAACGCCCAAACCCGCACCGTTGATGAGTTGCAGACTCACCAATTTGTCGCGAGAGCGAAGCAATGCCTGCGAACTGGTGGTGCTGAAAACTCCCTGCAACTCAAACTGACGTATCAGCGTCGCACCGTGCTGGGTAACCGATGCACCAATGCGCGGAACAATCGCATCTATGCCTTCCAAGAGCTTGTCCTTGTGGTAAACCAGCGGCTTGCCCCTATCCAACAATACATGGCACTCTGTATGGTCTATCACCTGAATATTGTGCCCGCGAAAGCGTGCCGCTTCCTGCAAACGCTTGGTTGAGAAGAGTTTGGAATTGCGGGAAAAAATTACGACGTTCATAACTTAGGGCAAAGATATAGGATAAACGCCCAAACACAATCTTTGTTAAATTAACTGATTCTTAGATTTATAAGAAAATATCTAATTACATTTATTAACAAACTCAAACAGAACATCTAAACTCAGAATTTGATTTACTTTTGTATAAATATAAATTGTTTGTATGAAAAAAGCAAAACTTTTGAGAAAGGTGTTTTGGAAACTCACCTGGATAATAATTTTAGCCCCTCGCATCGTGTTTGGGCAGTTTTTTAACCAAGACTTCAACCTGAGTACCACCATCGGCGACTACGTCTCTGCCGCTCCCAACATCCGCCAGTTCAACCACAGTGCCCTCACAGGGACGGCCACCATAACAGCCAATTCAAATCGGTTAAATCTTGCAAGAGGAGGAACCGTAGGCTCCACCGCTTCTCTGACCAGAAGCACAGACATCGCGGGCATAGGCAGCGGTGCCAATGCCTACATCGTCAGGTTTACAATCAATCAAAACACAGGCTCAAGTGCCACCAACAAAGTATCGGCACACTTTCAGTTGGGTACGGGATTTACGGATGGCTCAACCGCAGAGTCCGGCTTAAACCTATTTGGAGAGTTTTATATCCACAACAGTTCTGTAAACAACCAAATGCGCTTAAGCCCTGATGGTACGAGTGTGAGCATTTCGTTTGCTACCAATAACAGAATTACCGTAGTGATGAATCGTTCCGGCTCTACGGTTACGTATATGTCGCCCGCCACCACCGGCTCGCCGATTGTCACCACTACGGTAGCAACAGGCAAAATGGATATATGGGTGGGCAACACACTGGTCAGCGATGAGGCGGATGTAGCGGGTTTGGCTTCGGTGGTTACCGATTTCAAAATCATCTTTGCACCTGACATCAATACCACGCTTTCCATTGATGATATTTCTATGTTTCCTGCCGGAAATTTTCCTACAAGCAGCGCATTTACCATAGGAAAAGGGGTCAGCGTGGCTACTTCTACCTCTACGTTTACCTCTTTGACCAGAAATGGAGGCGGGATTTTTGAGGTGCTCAACTATACCTCATCCATCAACGGTGCCAATACTTTTTCTGTAAACCAAGACATAGACAACGAAGACGGCACAAATCCGCTCTACCAACTGAGCGGCATGAGCGCAGCTAATTTAATAAAGTTCGTCCCGCAAGACAACACAGAAAGGCTTATTTCGGGAAGTGTTAATTCAAATGGAGGTATGATTAGGTTCAATAACGCCGATCACATCGAAATAGACGGGAACATAGGCGGCTCAAAATACCTCAGGTTCAGAAATACCAATAGTGGAACCGGTGCAAACAATTCTACATTGGTACTACAAAACGGGGCAACCAATATTAAAATTAAAAATTGTTTTATAGAAACCTCAGGAACAGGCGCATCTGGTGCAAATGGCGGGGCCATCAAAATCACAGCCGATACCTTTAACGTAAACCGAGACATAGAAATCAAATCCTGTCATATCAGAAATAACAGTTCGACCACCAATACTGCGGGGACTGCCATACTCATAGATGGAACCGAAAAAAAACCCAATAGAAGTATCCTGATAGAGGACAACGACATCTACAACTTTTTTGTAACCGGAGATGGCAATCAGAACACACTCAATATAAATAGATATAGCAAACAAATCACCATAAAAGAGAATCATTTTTACCAAACCCTCAACTACACATCAGGCACCAGTTCGACCCGAGCCATGTTGCTCAGGGTGCAAGGTTCGGGCAATGATTCGATATACATACAGTCCAATTATTTTGGGGGCAGGGAGCGGTTTTGCGGTGGTTCTTATATGGTCTATGAGCAAGGCACAAAAGACCAACCCATTTCATTTAGGGGGGCTATACGGATAGATGGCTCGCCCTACACCGAAATCACCAACAACACCATCAAAAATATTCATACGATCATTCGAAAAGATGGCAATTGCAATGAGCACTCCATGCACGCCCTGCACGTACTGGGCGGGGTTTCCAAAGTTACGGGCAATACAATCGGTTCGACAACCGACAACACCTCGCTGCTTTTTTCCCAAGCTGAGGCAAGAACCATGTTCTGCAGCGGAGGCAATGCTTGTAGCGAATATGCTATCATGGAATTGATGGCCTTCACAGGGATTGGCTCGGGGTCGGTTATAGAAGACAATGTACTGGCGGGGGTTACCTGTAGGGTTGACCAGACTCAAAATTTCCCTGTCTTCAACGCGGTTATCATGCGGCTATCGCCCTCAAACAATGGGTTGGAAGTAAAAAACAACCTCATTGGGAGCACCACCCAAGCCAACAACATCAGAATCATTCACAACGGGGGAACGAGCGGTAGCACGAACTTACTGCGGGCTGTTTCATTAGAAGGAGGACAAAAAATCACGTTTGAGAATAACCATATTGTAAACATAACGAATTTCTCAAAAAATTCAACCATGCCTAATATAGACTGCAATTCCAATCCACCTGTTGCGTCTCTTTACAGAAGTTTTAATATAGGCATCAATCAGTCAGGCACGGGAAATAATATCATCCGCAATAATTTGGTAGAAAACCTTACCGGATATGCCGCAATTGAACCGACATTAGATGAAGCCACTGTCATTGGTATTCGGATTGCATCCAACACTGCCGATGTGTTGGTTTCCCAAAATACCATCCACAGCCTGCTTTCCAATGCCACAGGGGCAAGTGCTGGTACGACAGCCGCCGGTATTTTGGTAACAGGAGGCGCACAAGGCCGCATCGAAAAATCCGCCATCTACAACATCCGCAACCTTTCAGGGGGCACGACCCCCGCCGCTGCAGGGATTGTGGCCAGAAACATCGGGCAAAGCATGATCATGACCAACAACATGATAAGCCTTGGCCTGAACCCCGACGGAACTGACAATACTGAAGACGCTATGTATTTGGGTATGTGGAATAACTTTGATGGCAGCAACAATTGCTATTTTATCTACAACTCAGTAGCCATCGGTGGCTCAAGCGACGGCAGCAAAAACAGCTACGGATTTTTGCGGGGCGACAATGCCGGCGGGAGCATTACCACACCGGCCTACGTAATCAACAACTTGTTCTACAATGCCCGTACCCGAGTAGGCAGCGGTACAGGCAAACATTTTGCCATCGGCAACCAAGTAACCTGTCAGGGCTGGGGCAGCGGTGCTTGCAGTGCCCCCACCCCGCCCTGCGTCCCTTCGGTAGGCGGAGAACACCTGCCCAACTACAACGCATTTTATGCCTCTCAAGCCAACGAACTGGCCGAGTGGCTGGGTACAGCCCAAAACCTCACCACTTATCAGGGAGTTTCCGATGACTTGTCCATTACAGTGCCCAACACCATGAGCTTTACCAATAGAGTCATCGCCGACTTGCATGTGCAGAATACCGACTTCCAAATCAATGCCGCCGCGTTGCCTTTGACGGATTTTGCGCTGGACGACTACGACGGCGAGTTTAGGCGCGGTCCGGACAGAGGGGCGGACGAGGTAGAAAACACCCTCACCTTCGTGGGGCTTTCTACCAACAGCGTCATAGACTGGAACGACCCTGCCAACTGGAGTCCGCCTATTGTGCCTACTTGCTCAGACAATGTTATTATTCCTTCGCCTTTTACGGTCAGGGTTACGACTTCTTATCCCTCAGGACGCTCGGCGGCGCAGTGCTACAAACTCATCATCCAAAATGGGGCTTCCATTGAGTTTCAAGATGGAGCCATTTTGGAGCAGTGCTGGTTCAATGGTACTACCGCCGCCCAAGCCCCCTATACGATTTCGCCTTTCGTTACCCACGAAGGTATTGTGAATATATCCGGCGGGACGCTTGATTTGGGGCAGGGAACTGTAAAAGTAGCGGGTAGATTTGACCACAGCGCAACCTTCAACAAAGGTACAGGAACGGTGCAAATGAATTTTGATACACCTTCGGGAAATACATGTTTCTCAGACTTTTCCAAATCTTACAACGAAACCATTCCTACTTCCGACATTGGAGGCACGGCCACAAGCACCAACTTTCACAACCTGACCATATTGAACAATGGGCAGACCAGCATTTTGACCAACAAAACGGTTTTGGTCGGCGATGTAACCAATGACAATGGCCAATTGGACATACAAGGCTCGGGCTGGCTAAATATCAACGGCCATGAACTCAGGCTTGAAGGCACATTGGTAGAAAACACGGGCACTATCTCAGGAAAAGGGCCTGATAATACCACGACTTCAAAGTTGGTTGTCAACGGGAAAGGCAATCTGATAGGCACCATCAAATTCACCGATGGGGACAACGACGAACTGCAAGAACTCACCACCAACCGCGAAACCGATGGCAGCACAAAAGGTCTGTCCATTTTGGCCAATACCATCAAGGTAAACAATACCCTCAACCTTACAAAAGGCAGGCTACAGACTGGTGCTGCCACCAGCCCGCCTTATACAAAACTCATTCACCTGACCAACAGTTCGGTGTCTGGACTCAGCGGCGGCGGGTCTTTAGGCTATGTATGGGGCACACTGCGCCGCAATGTGTCGCTGACCGGCAATTACAGCTTTCCTGTGGGGCACAGCGACCGACCTGAACAGATGGATATTGACATTACTGCCAATGTCAACCTAACCCAATTGACTGCATTTTTCAACCCCAATGACGCAGGAGGCACGGTAACAACCGCAGACGACATTCACATAACCTTGCCGCTGACGGGATATACTTACGGCTTCCCTTGTGACGGGGGTTTTTGGGATTTGACACCTACGCCCAACTCCCCGAATGTTGTTTATGGTATAGAACTGTTTCCCGTGGGCATTGACTGTCCCGGTGCATTGCAAAGAACCATAGGCAAAAGAGCCACCAGTGCCGATCCCTTTACTTTCACGGGTACTGTGCGGGTATCTGAAACCAAGCGTGTCGGCTACATTAGCTTTTCAGAAATTACACAGATTTACTCTACCATTCCTCTGCCTCTAACGCTGACTTCTTTTGAAGCCGTAGCTTTAGAAAAAAGCGTACTTCTCAACTGGCTCACCGAAGGAGAATACAATTTCTCGCACTTTGTCGTTGAGCGCAAAACGGGCAACAACAATTTTACCCCAATTGGCACTGTAAAAAGCAAAGCAGGAGGCAAGTACAACTTTGAGGACAAAACTCCCGCCTTGGGTGTGAATTATTACCGTCTGCGGATGATAGACAACGACGGCAAGGAAAATTTCTCTAAGGTGGTTTGGGCTGAGTTCAAAAGCCAATTGAGCGAACAAATGATTCTTTTCCCCAATCCCACACGCGGCAAAATTGCCCTTGCATGTTCTGTGAG
>CAZRQL010000050.1:0-13382 GCA_964602415.1 uncultured Roseobacteraceae bacterium | reverse complement strand
TTGCCATGAAGAGAGATTAGAGAGGAGAGAAACTGCAGCAAGCCGCGAAACGTTGGTGGCAATGCTATCGCGACACTCAAGCCCATCGGACAAGTTGACAACTTTCTGAAATTTTAGAACGACTGAGACGACTTTTTAATTAAATTTGAAATCTAACGACAGAGAGAAATAATGGAAGAAAATACGACTATAAATAATTTGGTTTTAGAGGACTTGGTCGGCTACATTTCAAAAAATGGAGTTCAACGGAGCATCAAGCCCGTTTACAAGACGAATGACTTTGCCCTATACAATGACGACAGTTTAGAGGTAATGAGCCGCTTCCCCGACAATTACCTCGATATGATCTTTGCCGACCCGCCTTATATGCTTTCCAATGACGGTTTTACTTGCCAAAACGGACGAATGGTAAGCGTGAACAAAGGGAAGTGGGACAAATCGAATGGCTTTGAAGATGACTTGAATTTTCACGAAACTTGGATCAAAGAATGTAAACGAGTTCTAAAACCTGAAGGGACAATTTGGATTAGCGGAACATATCACAGCATTTATCAATGCGGTTTTTTGCTTCAAAAACTTGGACTTCATCTTTTAAACGACATTACTTGGTTCAAGCCAAACGCTTCGCCAAATCTTTCTTGCCGATTTTTCACAGCATCTCACGAGACTATTTTGTGGGCAAGAAAAGACAAGAAAGCGAAATATTATTTCAATTATGAGGCAATGAAAAACGGACGTTTTCCAGAGGACAACATTAAAAAACCAAACCTGCAAATGCGTAGCGTTTGGAGTATTCCGACACCTGCACCAAGTGAGAAAGAATTTGGAAAACATCCTACACAAAAACCTTTAGCATTATTAAAGAGAATCGTTTTAGCATCAACAAAACCGGGTGACATCATTTTTGATCCATTCAACGGAGGCGGAACAACAGGAATTGTTTCAACAATAATCGGTGAGAGAAAATACATCGGTTGCGATTTAAACAAAGATTATTATTTGGGCATTACCCTGCCTCTCCAACTCAAAAAGCAATCACACAGGCAGGGTCGGGCTTTCCGCTTCAAGTCCTCGCTTCGCTGCGGGCTTTCCGCTTCTATCCCTAACGCAAAAAACAGATTAGCAGCTTAATGAAAATATTAACAACACCCTGGAAAGATGATTTTCTTGAGCTTGTGCATCAATCAAAGAAGTCAATAAAAATTACATCCCCTTTTGTGAAAAATGATGTTTGTGCTGAAATGATAAATGCTAAAAACAGTTCTTCAAAAATTGATTTGATTACTTCTTTCAAATTGATGAGTATTTATTCGGGTTCGCTTGATGTTTCTGCTATTGAAAATATTATAGATAATAATGGAACAGTAAAGAACTTCCCAAAACTTCATTCGAAGATTTATCTTTTTGATGAAGAAAAAGCGATTATTACTTCCGGTAATTTGACTTATGGTGGGATGCTTAATAATTTTGAGTATGGAATTTATTTAGATGAGAAAATAATTGTAAAAACCATTATTGATGATTTTAATTCTCTCTCAAAAAATGAAAAGACGGGAGTAGTTAAAAAATCAGATTTAGAAACCGTCAAGAATATTTTGTCTAAAATTCCCAAATCTATTTCTCCTAAACTTCCAAGTTTTGAGATTGAAACTCCCGAAGAAAATTTAGATATAATTGAAACTTCTGTTGAACCTATTTTAAGTTCTTTGGCAGGATGGAAATTAGAAGTATTCAAGTGTGCTAATTCAATTCCAAAACAGATTTTTACTTTGAATGAGATAAATAAATTTGAGAATCATTTAAGGAAAATATATCCTACAAATCAACACATCACAGATAAAATAAGACAACAACTACAGTATCTTAGAGATTTAGGATTACTTGAATTTTTAGGTGGAGGTAAATACAAAAAGCTATGGAAATAAATTTTATCAGAACAAACGAATTAATTGAAACTGTTATATCAAATTCCAATAAATGGATTGAAGCAAAGTTGCGTTTTGGACATATTTCAGCTACTCACTTTCTTCTTTTCGCTAATAATAAATTGCATGATGAAGGAATTGATGGTGAAATGAAAGAGGTTTCTATCAATGAGTTTATTAATCATTATAAAAATTCTTATTGGCAGATTGACAATGTAGTTTAGAGAAGTACATCGGACAAGACTTATCAGAGTTAGCGAAGCAACACGGTAAAACAACATTTAAAGACGGCAAACAAAATAAAGGTTGGAAAGGCTTGACTTTAGAACTTTTAGCAGGACTTTCTAACGACAACAAACAAGCACCAAACGGACTTGGGTTTGAGCTAAAATCAACTGCATTTTACAAAGTAAAAGGCGAATGGACACCCAAAGAAACATTCGCTATTACAATGATAAATCCACAAAATTTAATTGACACTCCATTTTTCAAAAGTCATTGTTGGGAGAAATTGAAATCGCTTGTTTATTGTGCAGTTTCTTGGAATGGCAAGCATAATGAAAAATCTAAGTTGCTTAAGGTTCAGTCATTTGACTTTTTGGAGAGTGATACGCTAATACAAGAAATTCAAGCCGACTATGAGTTTATCCGTAACAAACTAAAAACGCAAGGTTTTGCTGCATTGACAGGTAAAGACGGCAAATGGATACAAGCAAGAACTAAAGGTGCAGGACACGGTTCGACAAGTAGAGCGTTTTACGCAAGAAAGTCATTGATAAAAGAGATAATCAAACTTGACGAATGAAAAGAAGCACAGCCACCAACATCGGTTTGCCGCAAGCGGGGGTTCAGTGCTTCGTTTGACAGTTTTTTCGTATAATTAAAGTACGGTCTTCCAAATGAACGGTAGTGCTAAAAAGCCCCGCCACTACGCCAAGCCGCAAACCGTCAGGCTGTGAAAAAACTCAGTTTTCATTGAAAAATTAGTTATTTTTATCTTGTTTAAAGCCTACATTTTGATTGTAAGCATATCTTATTTTAAGCAATTAATTTTAACCTAATTACTGATAATGGCTTAAAAAGGCTTAAAAAAGCCCGTTTTTTACGAAAAAAAACCACCCTTTCATAATCGGGTGTCCAATTGTTGAGTCTCATAGCAATCTGTTTTGGGTTGCAAGGGCATGACAACAAGCTGTTTTTTTACGTAATAAAAATACAGCTTTTTGATATAACTTCAAAGTAATTCTTATTTTTGTGGGGTGGTTTTTTCACAGGCGGGCGTTAGCGGTAATTCGAGAAAGCCAAAAAGAAACATATAAAAGGGATATTAAGCAATAAATTAGAAAAATGCTGATTGAGTGATGAAAAGCATAAAATTTCAATTAGAACAAATTAAAAAAATTTATCAATTTAGTAAAGAACTAAAATTGTCAGATTTATTACCTCTCTTTAAATCTGCCAAGCGAAAAATCTTTTCTAAAAACGAAATATTCTTATCGGCTGGTAGCAAACATAAAGAGGTGTTTTTAATCAGGAAGGGCTTGGTTAGATTATACATGGTTAAAGAAAATGGCGAGGAGTTTACCATAGGATTTAGGTGCGAAAATCAAATTATTGCCAACTATGATGCTATTTTATTTGAAGAAGCAAGCAGATCATATCTTCAGGCAATTGAACCAACCATTGCGTTATCATTGGAATATGATGAGGTATTTAATATAGCAGCCAAGTCGCCCGAACTAATGAAAAATTTCCATTTGGCATACAAAGAACTACTAAAAACAACCATAAGAAGATTGGAGTCATTTGTTCTAAATACGGCAGAGGAGCGATATATTAACTATGTCAAAAACAATCCAGCCTTAGCAAAAAGAATTCAAGATAAATACTTAGCAAATTATTTGGGTTTGAATCCCGTTTCGCTAAGTAGAATTAAAGCAAGGATAGAATCGAGAGAATAAAATGTTGTTCAACTTAACTTATGTTAAGTTTTATTTATTTTGTATTATGTAATGTTGTGCTCTGAAATATTTTTATCTAAACTTAAACTGTTTTCACAATGAGCACCCAAAAAACCAATTTTTTTTTCAAAGAGATTGTCATTGCGACGACGATCTTAGTTGCAACATTTTCATGCGGTAAAAAAGATGAGGGCAATTCAAAACCGGCACTAAACCCAAACCGTCTGATAACAGCCAAAGTGAATGGTGTCCTGGTAAATTTTACAAGTACTTCCCTTGCAGACGTCCCATTTACAGGCCTGAACCTTTACAGGGGCAACGTAGGGAATCAGGATATTTCCATAAGTGCAATTAAAAGCACTGTTGGCACATTTTCACTTGACACCTCAAATTACAATTCATACCATCTTGGTTATTCGCTAAATGTGGGGATAGGGTCTCAAGTAGATTATGGCGTTGTAAGAGGGTCGTTAGTGATAACTGCGCACTCTCCGGGAGAGTTTATTGGTACGTTTTCCGGTACTTGTGTTAACTATTCCAACCCAAAAGACAGCGTGGTAATTACCGAAGGTGTATTCACTTACAAATAAACTTTCCTTATCCATTAAATTTAAAATAGATGAAAAATCAATCAATAGCATGCTTTCTCATGCTCTTTTCTCTT
Organism: uncultured Roseobacteraceae bacterium; assembly: GCA_964602415.1. Taxonomy (GTDB): domain Bacteria; phylum Bacteroidota; class Bacteroidia; order Cytophagales; family Flammeovirgaceae; genus CAZRQL01. Next base: position 8,832 of record CAZRQL010000050.1, on the reverse strand, counting down.
GTGTTGTTTTTTAGCTCATGTAAAAATGAAAAAGAAGACTTAGGTCCACTCACAATTAAGATATATGACTTTCCATCAAGTGTAATTTATGAAAGTGAGCGTAATTATTTTGATGTTAGAGTTACAACAAAAGGACATGATGGACAAGTTACTGTTTATTTCAAAGCACAAGACTATGCAGGCAATATAATTCGTGAGTTCAGTTTTCCATCCACTGCTTTAGAAGCGAACAAAGTAAACCTTGGATTGAAAGAATATTTCCCCTATTTTACTATGGTGGGAGATATAAAAGTAATTGCCTCTACCAACCCCACTTACTCAGGTGCTGTCACAGATACAGCGAAAATAACCATGCTCCCGGATGGCTTTTTAATTAAAAACGTTTCCACTGTTCTACGAGATGTTTCAAAGTTGGGTGCTATTGGTGATGAGGTGGATATTTGGTTTATTGATGAGGCCGATCCCAAAGATAAGGTAATAATGACAAACCAAGCGGTAAATACTTTTACAGACTCGTTTCTATACAAAACAGATGGAACATTGGTGGCAGTGGACACCTCCCTGACCGATGCAGATGGCTTGAATGCAGAGTTTGTTATACCTGCTAAAGGCGACTACCTTTTGTATGTAGCATATAGCGATAAAAGAAGCTCAAAAACAGCACCAAATTATTATCGGGTAATTTGGAAATAGTATTAAACGGATTAAAAACCAAAAAAACATCAAGCAATAAAATATGATGAAAAGAAATATAATTATTGCAGTGATGGTTTTCAGATTAAGTTTTTTGTTTTTGACTACATTTGTCGGGCAAAACGAGAAATTGCCAAACTGGAATAAACAGAAAAGCAAGAACCGAGCAACTGATTAGGAAAGTTTGGCTTATTTCACGAGACAGATTTATTATAAGGCCATGTAGGGCATTATCAATAATTAGATTAAAATTAATTGCTAAAAATAGGCCTCTGTTACAATTAAAGTATAGGCTTTCAATAGGTCGTTTTAGAGGGATTATTTAGATGAAATTCCGTTATTTCACAGTCTGACGCACTCCTGATTATCCACCCACCTGCTCCATCACCCTCAAATCAACGGGCACGACGGTAGAAACTTGGTCAATCATCGTAATGCCATACATCACGTCCGTACAAGCCATTGTGCGCTTGTTGTGCGTTACGATAATGAATTGGGAGCGGTCGCTGAACTTGCGGATGATGTTGTTGAATTTGTCTATATTGGCATCGTCGAGCGGGGCATCCACCTCATCAAAAACACAAAACGGAGCGGGTTTGATGAGATAAATAGCAAAAAGCAAAGCCGTAGCGGTGAGCGTTTTTTCCCCGCCCGAAAGCTGGTTTATGGTCAGCGGCTTTTTGCCCTTGGGTTTGGCTATGATGTCTATGTCAGAGCCGAGCGGGTCGTCGGGTTGCGCCAATACCAGGTCACAAGTGTCTTCTTGGGCAAAAAGAGAGCGGAAAATCTCCACGAAATTGGCTCTGATTTGAGAAAAAGTATTCAAGAAATTCTCTTTGGCTACGGTCTCAATCTCGCTGATGGTGGCTACCAGCGTGTCTTTGGCTTTGAGCAAGTCGTTTTTTTGGCTTAGGATAAAATCGTGCCTCTCTTTGATTTCGTTGTAGGCTTCGATGGCCGTGAAATTGATAGGTCCAAACTTGTCAAGGCTCAATTTTATGGCGGCCACTTGCCCGCGCAAATCGGCCTCTGTGTAGTCGCCTTCGTCAGCTTGGGCAAGCAGTTCATCGGTGAGTTCTATTTCAAACTCCACAGACATACGGTCTTTGATGCCCAAAAGTTCTATTTTGGTAGCATTGGTTTTCTCGCTGAGTTCGGTGGCTTTTTGTTGGGATTGCTCGCGTTGGTGGCGGTATTGAGAGACGAGTTTTTCGGTTTCAATGACCTCATTTTTCTCTTCAAAATACTGTTTTTCAAAATTTTTTATGTCATTTTCAAGTTGATTTTTATGACTGTACAACTCGGGCAAGTCTGCATTTTCTGCATCTGAGTCTTTGGCTATCTGCTCAAGTTCGGTGGTGGTCTGTTCAAGGGATTCTTGGGCTTTTTGTAAAGCCTGCAACAAATTTTGGTGGTCTTTGCTTTTGTAGTTGAGTTCTCTTTCCAATGAGTTCAGCCGGTCGCTGTACTTATTGAATTGGATTTTGTGCTCGTTGAGTTCGATGCCAAGTTGGCTGTGGAGGCGGTTTGTCTCTTCGGCTTGGTTTGCTGTTTGTTCGAGTTGGTCTTCAAGTGCCTCTATCTCGGATTGCAGGGCTTCAATTTTGGGTTTGAGTTCGGCAGACTGAGCCTGAAAAGCCGCTATTTTGTCCAAAATCTGCTTGTTTTTGTCTTGGCTATTGCTCAGGTATATGCCCAGTTGGTCTTTTTGTGTACTGAGCGTAAGGTGCTGCCTTTCCAGAGCATTGATTCTTTTTTCTACTTCGGCCAAATGCTGGACATAAGATTCTTTTTGAGCGGCTTGGAGCCATCCGGTTTGCTCATCAATTTGCTGCTCTATGCCCTCCAAGCGGTCTTGTAGGTCTTCAACTTGATTTTTAAGATGTTGCAAATCAAAATAGCGGCCAATTTTTTTGGCTTTGTTGTCATTGATTTGTCCACCGGACAGATGGTTTGAATTTTTAATCCACTGCCCGTTTTTATCCACAAAAACGCCTTCAAGATTGCTTATTTCTGTTTGAGGCTCAACAATATAAACGCCATCGCAAAGTGCCTGTACGGCGGCTTGGTATTTGGGTTCAACCTTGAGAACAGCCGCCAAGGGGAGCACGCCTTGCGGGAGTTGGGTGGGGGTTGCGGGATTTTCGGTAGGTTCAAACACAAAATGGGCGCGTCCTTTTTGTTTTTGGCTCAACTCGGCAATGGCTTGCAAAGCATGGCTTTCGCTCTCTGTCAAAAGGAACTCCATTTTATCGGCCAAAAATGCTTCTACCGCTGCCCTATATTGGGGATCACAATCCAATATATCTGATAAAAAAACCAAAGATTGGTATTGAGTTTGGGATTTAAGGTACTTGATTGACTGAGAATAAGCATCAAGATTTTGGCTCAAAGCGGTGGTTACGGCAAGTTCTTTCTTTTTGGCTTCGTAATCGCCTAAGGTATTGGCTCTTTGTCGGTTCAGTTCGGTCAGTAGTGACTGGACGCTGTCTATTTTGCGTTTGGCTTGCTCTTGAAGTCGCAAAAATTCTTCTTGTTGCTGTGCGAAAGCCTCAATTTGCTCGGCAACGGAGCTAAGTTGCTCACTGAGTTGGTCGAGTTGGGTTTGGGCCTGCTGCTTTTCCTGCTCAAATCCCGATAGGTTGGCCGAAAATATTTGGACTTGGAGTTGGCAGTCATCATTTTTTTTGATGGTCAAAGCAAGTTCGTGTTGTTTGTTTTTGAGGCGGGTTTGCAGTTCGGCTGCGGCTTTTTTGTGTGTCTCAGCCTCATGTTTGATTCGGTCGTATTGGTGCTGGAGTTGCCGGAGTTGTTGGTCTTGGGTTTCTGTGACCTCCGACAAATCATTTTTCTCGGCTTCCAAAGTCTGTAAGTTGTCTTTTAACGCATCGGCTTTTTGCCGGTTTTGTATGATTTGTTCGCTCAGCGTTGTTTTGCGGGTATTGAGAGATTTGAATTTTTCATTTTTTAGGTTAATCTCATTTTCTTTTTTTCGGATTTGGTCTAAGGTTTGGGTGTAGGTTTTTTGAAGTTCGTTGATTTGTTTTTCTTGGCCAAGCAATTGGAATTTTTGGGCTTCGATTTGAGCGGTCAGGTCGGCTATTTGAGCATCAAGCTCGGTTCTTTTGTCGTTTTCTTGATGCAAAAGAGCTTCAAAATCCTTGAGCAACAGGCTTCTAACTTCAATAACTTTTTTTGCCAGTGCGAGGCTGAATTTTTTGTATTGTTCTTTGAGTTCCAAATACTGTCGGGCTTGTTTGGCTTGCCGGTCGAGTTGGCGCATATTTTTGAGTATTTCGGCCAACAAATCATCTACGCGGGCTATGTCTGCATCGGTTTCTTCGAGTTTGCGCAAGGTTTCTTTGCGGCGGATCCTAAATTTGGCGATTCCTGCAGCCTCTTCAAAGAGTTCTCTTCTTGAACCGTCTTTGTCGTTGAGGATTTCGTCCACCATTTTCAGTTCGATGATTGCGTAGCTGTCATGGCCTATACCTGTGTCCATGAATAGGTTGTGTATGTCTTTGAGTCGGCAGGCGACCCCGTTGAGTAGGTATTCGCCTTCGCCGGCGCGGTAGTAGCGGCGGCCAATGGTTACTTCGCTGAACTCGGTGGAAATCAAATTGCGGTTGTTTTGGAAGGTCATCAGCACTTCGGCCATTTGCAGGGCTTTGCGCTTGGCTGTGCCGTTGAAGATGACGTTTTCCATTTTGTCGGAGCGCAGGGCTTTGGAGCTTTGCTCGCCCAGCACCCAGCGTATGGCATCTACTACGTTGGACTTGCCGCTGCCGTTAGGTCCCACAATCCCCGTGATACCTTCGCCAAAATGGATGGTTATTTTATCGCCAAAACTTTTGAATCCTTTGATTTCTATTTTTTTCAGTAGCATAGAGGTAACCCTAAGGCCGTAAAAATACTAAGCTGAGGCTTAAGTTGTATGCGACAGTTTAGGTATCTGCGGACTTGGTTTGGGCGGGGTTGGAAAGTAATTTTTTGATTTCGTTGAGTTGGATCAGGGCTTCGATGGGCGAAAGGGCATTGATATCGGTGGTGTTGATGATCTCAACCACACGGCGGTAGGCAGGGTCGGCGGCTTCAAAAAGGGTCATTTGGTAGGGTTGGCTTTGGGGGATAAGCCGGGTCTTTTTAGGGTCTTTATCACGTTGTTTTTCAAGAGATTGTAGGATTTGGCCGGCTCTGATAAGCACCGAGTTGGGTATTCCGGCCATTTGGGCGACGTTGATACCAAAACTGTGCGCGCTGCTACCCTCTTTTAGCGTGCGCAAAAAGATGATTTTCCCGGCGGCCTCTTGCAAAGAAACATGGAAATTTTTGACGCGGGGCAAATCTTTGGCTATTTCGGTGAGTTCGTGGTAGTGGGTGGCAAAAAGGGTGCGTGGGCCGAGTTCGTGCAGGTATTCCACAATAGCCCAAGCAATGGAAATGCCGTCGTAGGTGCTGGTACCCCTGCCTATTTCATCCATGATAATCAGGCTTTTGTGGCTAAGATTGTGCAAGATGCTTGCCGTTTCGGTCATCTCGACCATAAAAGTGGACTCGCCTTTGGAGAGGTTGTCCGATGCCCCGACCCTTGTAAAGACTTTGTCCACCAGCCCGATGGTGGCCGACTGGGCGGGCACAAAACTGCCCATCTGAGCCATAATGGCCATCAGCGCAACTTGTCGCAACAAAGCAGACTTGCCGGCCATATTAGGCCCTGTGATGATAATAATTTGTTGGTTTTCAGATAAATACACGTCGTTGGGTATGAAAGGCTCACCCTTGGGGAGTTGTTTTTCAATAACGGGATGACGGCCTTGACGAATGTCTATCTCAAGATTTTCGGTCAACACAGGACGCACATATTTGTTTTTCAGGGCGATAGAAGCCATACTTGCCAATGCGTCCAGCGCAGAAAGCAAGGCAGCATTTTGCTGCAAGGGCTTTAAAAATTGCAACGCAAAACTGATTAACCGGGCAAAAATCTCTTGTTCAATTTGAGTAATTTTGGTTTCGGCTGTCAAAATTTTGTCTTCGTATTCTTTGAGTTCGGGGGTGATATACCGCTCGGCATTGGATAGGGTCTGTTTGCGTATCCACGTATCGGGGACTTTGTCTTTGTGGGTGTTGCGCACTTCGAGGTAGTAGCCAAATACATTGTTGTAAGCCACTTTCAAAGAGGCGATGCCCGTTTTTTCGGTTTCGCGCTGTTGGATTTCGAGCAAAAAATCTTTGCCTTGCGAAGAGATGCCCCTCAATTCGTCCAGTTCGCTGTGCACTCCGTTTTTTATCAATCCCCCCTGATGGGTTTGCAGGGGAGGGTTTTCTGCGAGTTGGGATTCAATTTTTTCCACCAATGAGTGGCAAGGGTTGAGTTGTTCAACCAAAGTACCCAATTGACTGCCGGCAAAAAAAATGATGATTTGGTGCATGTTCTGCAAGCCTTTTTTGATTTGTTGCAGTTCGCGGGGGTTGATGCGCGAGGTGGCCACTTTTGATACCAATCGTTCCAAATCCCCAATCGGCTGCAGGCACTGCCTGAGTTGTTCGAGTGGCTCGGTATGTTGCACCAAATAGTCCACCGCAGAGAGTCTGTCTTCGATGGCCGCCAAATCCTTGAGCGGCATTAGCAGCCAACGGCGCAACAGTCTGGCTCCCATAGGGGTTAAGGTGTCGTCAAGTACGTCTATGAGCGGAACGCCGGCTTGGTATTGGGTCGAAACAAGCTCCAGATTGCGCACCGTGAAATGGTCTAACCAGACATAGCGTTCGGGGTCTATGCGCGAAATGGAAGAAATATGCCCGATGTTTTTGTGTTCGGTATGCTCCAAATACTGCAAAACCGCCCCCGCTGCCACAATACCCAGCGGGAACTCCTCAATCCCAAAGCCTTTCAGGGTGCTGACAGCAAAATGATTTTGCAGCTTAGAAACAGCAAAATCAAGAGAAAAAAACCAATCATCTAATTTAAAAAAATGACAAAAGTCGCTTTCCAAAAGCGCATTAATTATCAAATTTTGACTTTTAGAAAATACAATTTCAGAAGGTAAATAACTATTTATTAATTTAAGTACGTATTCGGAGTTTCCCTGAGCCACCGAAAACTCACCCGTTGACAAATCCAAAAAAGCCAGCCCCACTTGGGAGCTATCGGCAAAGAGGGCAGCCAGAAAGTTATTTTGTTTGGCATTCAAGACATTGTCGTTCAGTGTCAAGCCGGGTGTGATGAGTTCCGTTATGCCCCGTTTGACAATCCCTTTGGCTTGTTTGGGGTCTTCGAGTTGGTCGCAGATGGCCACCCTAAGGCCTGCACGCACCAGTTTGGGCAGGTAATTGTCCAGCGCGTGATGGGGAAAACCCGCCAACTCCATGTCAGCCGCCGAGCCGTTGGCACGCTTGGTGAGGGTGATGTTGAGTGTTTTGGCGGCAATGACGGCATCTTGGCCAAAAGTCTCATAAAAATCACCTATTCTAAAAAGCAGAATCGCCTCAGGGTGCCGGGTTTTAAAGGTGTTGTATTGCCGCATGAGCGGGGTTTCGCCGTCGTTGCTCTTCATAGCGCAAAGATAAATTCTTCGGTTGCCTGTTGTATCAAAAAATCGGAAGTCAAAGTTTGCTCTTTATTTTCTTTTGCGTGTTGAAATCTACACCTCCCCATGAGACAGACACCCAACCTGTGACTTGTTGCCCCCCCCTAAAAAACAACCTCATCAGGAGCCATTTATGGTTTGCGCTAATTTAAAACACATTATGCTTTTACAGGGATTTGTAGTGAATAAAATACGGTTGTCTATTTCTTGACTTTAAATTATGCAGAGTAGTTTTGCGATACACTCACATAGCTTTGAGTTACGAAAACCTCAGAGGTTTACACCTAAGTAACAACTAAGGGCTTTGACCAAATAAAAAAATCAAGGCAACAAGGGAAAGCAGCTTAATCCCAATCAAAAAGACAAAAAATAGCTGTAGAAGACGGATATTACTATCCGTCTTTTTTTAGTATATTTGTGGGCGGGTATAAAAAATTAATTTTATGAGTAAAAAACTAATACGTTTTGATTGGGCAATGAAAAAGTTACTTCGCCACAAAGCCAATTTTGGTATTTTGGAAGGCTTTTTATCGGAGTTACTTCGTTTTGATGTAACGATAGAGAGCATTTTGGAAGGTGAAGGCAACAAGCAAGACGAATACGACAAATATAACCGAGTGGATATTTTGGTAAAAAGCCAAAGCAATGAATTACTTCTTGTAGAAGTACAGAATGACTCTGAAATAGATTATTTCCAACGTATGCTTTTTGGTGTATCTAAGTTGGTTACGGAGTACATCAAAGAAGGTGAGCCTTATGGGACTATCAAAAAAATCTACTCTATCAACATTGTCTATTTTGGTTTAGGGCAGGGCAAAGACTATGTTTATGAATACAAGGGTGAATTTATAGGTTTGCACGAACACGATATTTTGCTACCAACAAGTTTGCAAAAGCAGGATTTCAAAGTGGAAAAAGTATCTGATATTTTTCCCAAATACTATATTCTGAAAGTAAATAACTTTAACAATGTGGCAAAAGATACACTTGATGAATGGGTATATTTCCTAAAAAACAGCGAAGTAAAAGATAGTTTTAAAGCAAAAGGCTTGGATAAGGCAAAAGAAAAGTTACGTTACGAAAGTTTGACAGAAGAAGAAAAGAAAATGTATGACCGTTTTCAAGAAAACAGGCGTATTGAAAACAGTGTGAGTTATACAGCCAAGCAAGAAGAAAAGGTTGATATGGCTAAAAAAGCAATTAAAAAAGGCTTTGATAACCAAACTATCGCAGATTTGACTGATTTAACCACTGAACAAATTGAACAATTAAGATGTGCGAAAGAGTAAAAACTGTGCCTAACATTATGTTTGCGAAAAGTCGGGCTAATGTACGTAATTTAGGCTTTGGTGCTTTCTATAAACTTTGTGCGTAGGGCAAGGGAAGTGCTACTAAGCCCGCCCTTCGCAAACATTTTCCCGTCAGTCTGAAAAAAAACTCAGCCCCTCAATCATTAACTGCGATTTTAGCGCATCATAAGTTCATATTTTAATTGTAGGCAGCCCTTATTTTAAGCAATTAATTTTAACCTAATTATTGATAATGGCTTAAA
>CAZRQL010000049.1:0-14292 GCA_964602415.1 uncultured Roseobacteraceae bacterium | reverse complement strand
TTTCAAGGATTTAATTCTAAAAAAAATATAAAACCACTTAATTTATAGTATAGAAGCAATTAAAGATGCGTGAGATATAGTTATTCAGCAGAAATCAGCAAGTGCAGGGCATCAATAAGTCATGTGAATAATAAGCTGTCAAAAAGTTAGAAATTAAAGTTTACTTTTGAAACAAATTTTCTTATTTTATAAATATTTAAAAAATAAGATTAGTATATTAATCTTATTTTTGTATGTTTGACTAATTAAAACAACTTAAAATGGCTTTAGTAGCATATTCTGAGGAACATATTCTCGACCGACTACGCTTTGAAAATCCCTGGTGGGTGAACGGCGCGGTAGAAGATTATTATACTTCGATGCAAAGGAGGCTGTATTTTGATTTGTTCATACCACTTATCACAGAAACAACCGTCCGAAGAGCGGTTGTTTTAATGGGACCCAGAAGAGTTGGCAAAACGGTAATGCTCTACCATAGCGTTCAACACCTGCTTGAAAACGATATTGACCCCCTGAAAATAGCTTTCGTATCAGTTGAAACGCCTATTTACAACAATATCGGCTTGGAGCAACTTTTTAACCTTTGTCGAAAGGCAACAAAGAAAGAAAACCCTAAAGATTGGTATGTCTTCTTTGATGAAATACAATACCTCAAAGACTGGGAAGTGCATTTAAAATCACTGGTTGATAGTTACCCACGCACCCGTTTTGTGGTTTCGGGGTCTGCTGCGGCTGCTTTGAGACTGAAAAGCAACGAAAGCGGTGCAGGGCGGTTTACCGATTTTATGTTGCCACCGTTGACCTTCAATGAGTTTATTCATTTGAAGCAACTAAACAGACTTATCACAGAAAGCAACTTAGATTGGCAAGGTAGTCTGACTAAGTTTTACAGCACCATCAATATCAATGAGCTTAACAGGCATTTTTTAGATTATATCAATTACGGCGGCTATCCCGAAGTAATTTTCTCCGATACCATTCAGAGCAATCCGGGACGATACATCAGAAGCGATATTGTTGACAAAGTACTGTTGAGAGATCTTCCCAACCTATACGGAATAAGAGACGTACAAGAACTCAACTCACTTTTTACGGCCATTGCCTACAACAGCGCAGGGGAAGTAAGCCTTGAAGAATTGAGTAAAAATTCAGGAGTTCAGAAGAATACCATCAAACGCTATATTGAGTATTTAGAAGCCGCATTTCTAATAAAAGTGGTTCATAAAATTTCAAATAGACCCAAGCTCTTTCAACGCGCAACACAATTCAAAATTTACCTGACCAATCCTTCGCTGCGAAGTGCTTTGTTTGCTCCACTGCAACCCACCGACTCGTTTGTAGGCAATATGGTTGAAACCGCTGTTTATGCTCAATGGCTTCATAGAGAGTGGACTACCCTGCATTATGCAAGATGGCAAAAAGGCGAGGTCGATATGGTTAAACTTGACGATAAAAATTTCAAAACTCAATGGGCTGTCGAAATCAAATGGAGCAATCGCTATTTTGAAAAACCCGGAGACCTAAAACCGTTATTGCAATTTTTGAAGGACAACAACCTGCAAACCGCTTTAGTTACAACCATTGACAAAGAAGGAACCAAAAAAATAGACGATATACAACTAAAGTTTGTACCTGCCTCAGTTTATGCATACACAGTGGGTAAAAACACCATTTTACAAAAACAAAAACGCAACACATAAGTCGAGAGCTGTCATCGGAATTATTTTGGCAGTGAGGGGACTTCGAGAAGACTATGAGCCACTATTGGCATAATGAGTGTACAAGGGGCTGCAAAACAAAAAACCCTTGCATAAGGCAAGGGTTTAACCATCAAAATCTGCGTCAGATTAATGTTTTGACAAGTAATTGGCTACGCCTTCGCGGGTGGCCGACATAGCTTCTTTGCCTTCTTCCCAGTTGGCAGGACATACCTCTCCGTGGGTTTCTACGTGGATGAGGGCTTCGAGCATACGCAAAGCCTCGTCTATGTTGCGGCCAAGAGGGAAATCATTGACCACCATGTGGCGGATGATACCATTTTTGTCGATAAGGAAAGTGCCGCGCAAAGCAATAGGTGCACCGATAAAGATTGACTGGCCGTTGTCATCGTAATCGTACTCACCTCCCAACACGTCGTAGTTTTGGGCAATGGTTTTGGCTGTGTCTGCCACCACAGGAAACTTCACACCTTCGATTCCCCCGTTGTTTTTGGGAGTCATCAACCAAGCAAGGTGGGTTTCTTCGGTATCGGTTGAGCAGCCTACCACTGCACAATCGCGTTTTTCAAATTCGGCAAGTTTTTCTTGGAAAGCCAAAATCTCGGTGGGACACACGAAAGTGAAATCTTTTGGCCAAAAGAAAAACACCACGTATTTTTTGCCAAGGTATTGATCTAATGAGAAATCTTTTACGATTTCTTCGCCATTGATAACAGCGGGAGCTGAAAATTTTGGGGCGGGTTTATTGACTAATGACATTTTTGAAAAGTATTTAATTAAGCACGAAATTAATCTGAAAATCCCTCAAATCAAAATTAAAGAACATTCTTCTCTCTCATTACCCTGTTGAGCCACCTGAGCAAAACAGCCATCATGACCGTGGCCACCATCACCATGGCAAAGTTGGTAAAGAAGAAAAAGGCTTTGTCTTGCTCGGCTTCAAAATTGCTCGATAAAATACCCGCTAACTTGTTGCCCACAGAGGTAGAGAGGAAAAAGCCTCCCATCATCAAAGCCGTCAGGCGAGGCGGAGAGAGTTTGGACACCAGCGAAAGCCCCATCGGACTCAAACACAACTCACCCACCGTAATCACCCCGTAAGTAACTATCAACCAAATACTGCTGGCTTTTTCATCGTGGATGTTGACCGATTTGACGGCCATGACCATCACCAAGGCCGACAGTGCCGTGATCAGTAGCCCAAGTGTAATTTTTGCGGGTGTACTGGGTTCAGCACCGCGCGAGCGCAAAAGTCCAAAAAAACCCACCACCACCGGCGTGAGCAAAACCACCCAAAAAGGATTGATACTCTGGTACAACTCCGTAGAAACCAAAAGTAAACTTTGTCCGGTCTTAGGCTTTTGCGACAAATTCTCAAAATACTTGGCTGACTTTTCTATGGAGCCAATTTTTTTGCCCAGTTCTTTGGATTCTATTGAGCCGGCGGGCAAAGACTCTTTGACGTTTTTGAGGCTGTCCATGTAAGCCTTATATTGTTCTTTGGGCAGTGAAAGTTCAGGGTAATTGGTAACTGTCTGAACCATTCCCACACTCGAAGCAAAGCCCGATATAGCCGCTGGCATCTCACGGTCGCTGTAATCCTCCGCCCAAACGGTCAGCGCATCGCCGTTTTGGTGAAAAACCGCCCAAAAAATCACAATGCAGGCATACACCGAGAGCAAGGCAGAAATCGGCGCACGGTCTTCCTTGTCAGCGGTAAACATCAAATACAAAAAATAGCCCACAATTGGGACACAACCGAATATAAAGGCATCGTTGGTATCGGTACCAAACAGGTTGCCATCAGGGTTGGCCGCACTGGTAACCCCTCCATAAAAATAGCCGATAATCCCGAAAACAAACATGGGCAACACGGTAACAGCCAAAATGGTTGCCGTGGCCATATCGCCCGCCTTGGTGGGCTTGAGGACATCGGCCTCTGCTACGTGCTTGGTTCCCAGTGCAAAAATCACCAAACCCACCAACATACCCACGCCTGCCGCCGCAAAAGCATAGCCCCAGCCATAGTTGATGCGCATATAAGCCGCCACAAAGTTGCAAATAAAAGCTCCTATGTTGATGCCCATGTAAAACAAATTGTAACCGGCATCTTTGCGGTCTTTGTAAGTAGGGTTGTTGTAAAGATTGCCCACCAAAGTAGAAATATTGGGCTTAAAAAAACCATTGCCCAAAATGATGAGCAAAAGAGAGATGTAGAAAATGGTTTCGTTGTGTATGGAAAGCCCCAAATAGCCCGCCGCCATCAGCAAGCCCCCTATAAAAATAGACCGCCGGTAGCCTAACACCCTGTCCGCCAGCAAGCCGCCTATAAACGGAGTCAGATAAACCAATCCGATATACGTGCCGTATATGTCAGATTTTTTCTGTCCTGAAAAGCCCATGCCCCCATTTTCCAAGCTGTCGAGCATGTAAAGAGAGAAAATACCAAGCATTAGGTAATAACCAAAACGCTCCCACATCTCTGTGAAAAACAGTACATAAAGCCCCTTAGGATGCCCTTTTTTAGTAGAATTTTCATTCATATTATTCTGTATTTTAGTATCGAACAGTGGCAGCAAGGTAAATACAGCCATCGAAAAGGCAAAAGATTTTTATATTTATTTCTATTTTGCTGCAAAATATACATTTATGAATTTCGTAGCATTTTTGATAGTGGGTGCTTTGGCGGGCTGGTTGGCCTCCAAAATCCTAAAAGGCAAAAGTTTTGGGCTGGTAGGAAACCTTGTGGTGGGCATACTGGGAAGCATGATAGGCGGTTTTGTGGCTTCTTCTTTGGGGCTTTTTGCGGGCAGTTTGGTGGGTCATTTGGTGGTGGCTACCGGAGGAGCGATTCTGCTGCTGTACCTACTGGGGCTGGCTTCGAAGTAGTTAAAAGTCAGCGTTTATTTGTTTTGGGCTTTGACAAAAAAATCATCCCCCCGACAACAATTTGATTATTTATACCAAGATTTAAGTGATTTTTAAGATTTTAAGGATTGATTCGCTTGATTTTCAAGGATTTAATTCTAAAAAAAATATAAAACCACTTAATTTATAGTATAGATAAATATTTTAAAATCAAGTCCAGTTTTTCATTAATTTCTTGTTGTCGAGTGTTGTCTGTAAATTCTATCATTTGATAAAACTTACTTTTTGTTAATAGCATTTTTGTATTTGTTACATTTTCAAACCCAATAAAGGTATTTTCCAAAAGTGTACTAACCTTTTTAGAAGAAGCAAAATTCTCAAACTGCACATCTTTCAAATTTTCGGGTAATGCCTTAAATTCCTCTAAGGCTTTTTGGTTATGGTTGAAAATAGGCAGCAAAAAAGTCTGTTCAAAAATATGTTCAAATTGTCTCCACTCTTTTTCAAAAAACAAATCACCGTACAATTTAAGCAACTCTTCGCGGACGAAAGCATAGACGACTTTGGGTGTGATAAAGTAATTTTCTATTTCATACCGTTTCCAGTAAAATACACCAAAATCTTCAGTTTCTTCATCTTGATGGTTATGATTATCGCCGTCAAAAATAGCGACTGCTTTGAGGTTCGGGACGACTGTTTTTAGGGCTTGGTAGTGTTTTTTGAAGGGTTGGTAAGAGCCTGACGCGCGCTTTAATTTATTGTCTAAGTTGTTGTCTTCTTCTTGATTTTGGGTATAATAAAAATAAAGCCTATCTTCCAAAACGGCTTTTGCACGGTGGTTGTATTTTTTTGCAAATGCACGCAAAATATCCAAGTCTGTGTTGCTCTCTACATACAAGATGGCGGGGCTAAGTTTTGCTTTGTAGTAATGCTCTATTCCAAAGTTTTTCAAAGCATCTTTGATGTACTTATGCCCTTGTTTATCAAATATTTCTTGGGCTTTCCCATCTACCAAAAACACCACAGAATCAGCCTCGTTCAACACTACCTCAGAGTGCGTTACGATAATAATTTGGCAATCATATTTTCGGGAAACTTCTTTGAGTACCGTAAAAATTTGGGCTTGCCGCAAAATTTCCAAATGCGCATCCGGCTCATCTATCATCAAAACAGAGCCTTTATTGCTCAATAAATAAGCTAAAACTAAAAGCATTTGTTGTTGCCCACGGCCTGCTAAAGTAATATCTAAATCTTTAAATGTTTTTTGTTTACTTTCGTAATTGTAAACCAACTCCAACACTCCGGTAGCCCGAACAAAAGGCTCTTTGAGCGAAACAGAAAACAGTTTTTGCATAAGCTCAGCCAAATACTTCCAATCCTGTTTGCTTTTTACACTCAGATGATAGCAAATATTTCGAAGCACATTGGCGGTTTGTCCGATTCCTATTTGGGTGCGTATGGCTTCCGGTTGGAAAACGTATTCTTTATCACTCATGCCCGACATTGGGTAGAGCAGATTGAGGGACAAACCGGCTGCATACTGTATGAGGTCAAGAGTGGAATCGACAAAACTTTCATCGGTAGGCTGGCAATAAATCAAATCAGGGCTGTGATAAGTAAAAGTCATGCCTACTTCTTTGGTTGTACCTTTGTGAAAAAGCCCTACGTGAACTGCAAGTTGAATATTCGCGTTGCTCCCCTGCCGAACGGCTGCATTATTCCAAAAATAGCGGGCTTCTTTGATAGGTACTTGGGCAATTTCTAAACGATTGAGCGCAACCCCTTTATTTCTTTGTGCTGTACTTTGCGTATTTTTTTTCTTGTCATACCAAATTTTCACCGCCCAACTCCACAAGGCTAAGGCTTGTATGACACTTGTTTTGCCGGAATTATTTGCACCTATTAAAATGGTGGGATTGTCAAAATAAATCACAATTTCATCTCCAAAAACCTTAAAGTGCCGGATTTTTATGTAATTTATTTTATTATTCATACTACGGGATGAAAATTTACCTGCTTTTGCCTTATTTATTTACCATGTTTGCTTAAACCAGCCCATAAGCCCCTGCCCTTTTGATATCAAGTTCCAGTTAGTGGTCAAAAATTTGATACAAAGACAAGAGGCGGGTTGTAGAGAGTAAGTTTCACCGGTGAGGTATTCGGCCAAGTACGTTAGGGTGGGGTTGTGGGCGACAAATAAAACCGTATCAGTAGAGTTGGGCAGTTCGTGGATGCGGTTTATCCATACCCCCAAAGAGGCTTGATAGAGAGCCTCATCGGATTGGATGTTTTCTTTGGGGTACTGAATCTGCGAAGAGAGTAGTTCGGCGGTTTGCAAAGCTCTTGTGGCAGCCGAGCAAACAATCAACTCAGGAGTCAGACCCGAACTGACCAAAAATTGTCCGGCCTTGTAAGCATCCGCTTGTCCTTTGGGTGTGAGTTCCCTGCTTATATCCTTTTGAGAGGCAATAGGCTCAAGGGCTTCACCATGTCTCATCAGCAATAAAATCTTCTCGTTCATAATTCTACAACTAAATAAGAAAAATTAAAAGGAGTCATCTGTTTATGTATCAAATCTATCACTTGCTTGTCATTGAGCCAAAAATTCAAAAAATTATCGTGTCGCTCTTGCGGAGTGCCTTTGGGGAAAAACTTGGTTTTCAAATTTGCAATCTGGCCAAGTGCTTGAGCGTGTTTGTTTTCGATGGATTTTTGGAGCTTTTTTTCCAAGTTTTCTAGTGCCTTGTATAGCTTTTGCTCTTCTGCGGCGGCGGCAGACTCCAAGGTGGGGTCTATGGCTTTGGTTTTGGCTTTCACAGCGAGAAAAATTTCAGCTATTTGGCTTTTTTCTACCTCAAAATCAACTTTTTGAGAGCTATTATTCTCAAGATACGCCTCCTTGAGTCGGGCTTCATCTTTAAAAATATCTTGGGAATTGAAGCCCAACTTTTGGAGTTTTTGACCCAAGTTCTTGGGGATAAGCATCAAAAAGTTGCGGGGCAGAACAATAGGAAAATCTATCTGAACGGCATCAAAAACACCTTTAAGCTGCATCCAATAGCCTACCTCAGCCGGGCCGCCTATGTAGGCCAAATTGGGCAGCACGCACTCTTGGTAAAGCGGACGCAGCACCACGTTGGGGCTGAAGTTTTGGGGCTGATTGTGCAGATGCTCAATCAACTCCGAAAAAGTCCAAACCCGATCTGCCGCCCTAAAAGTGTCCGCGTCCTTGACGATTCTGTCTCTGGAAAACTGGCCAAGATAAAAAAGATTAATCTCACGAGGGCTGATTTGTGTGCTGTAACCCAACGCCTTGAGTTGTTGGGATGAGTCCATAACCTGCTCAAAACCATAGGACTCAGCAATTTCTTTTTCCATATAGGGAACAAAGATTTTTTTGAGTTCCCCATCATCTCCATCAATGACATAAAGGCCGTAATGAGCAAAAAAATGATGCACCATCTGCCTTGTAGCCTGCGCCAAAGAGTTTTTCCCGTCATAAAAAGTACCGAAAACTTGCTTTAATTCAGGCATTTGCTCCCATATAGCCTCAAATCCCTCAGTGGTGAGCCTGCCGACTGCCCCCCCGATTGTTGGGGGCTGCCATTCCACTTTTTTACCAAAGAGATGGATGTGGTTAATTTCTTCAAAATCATGGTCTTCGGTAGCCATCCAATAAACCGGAACAAAATTGTAATCGGGGTAGGACATGTTAAGCTCTTGCGCCAACTTGATGGTTGTGAGTATTTTGTAAACAAAGTACAAAGGCCCTGTGAAGATATTGAGTTGGTGTCCGGTGGTTAGGGTGAAAGTATTAGGCTGTAAGAAAATTTTTGTATCTACTTCTAAACCTGCATCTTGGTATTGTTTTTCGATGCGTTCGGCCAAAATTTCACGGTGTGAAAAGTTGCTTTTGGTGCGAATGGCCTGTTGAAATGAAGTAATCTGGGGAGGCAGTCTGTAAAAACTATGCAAAGAAGGCTCGCCATTGATGTAATCAAGAAAAAGTTTTGAAAATTGCCCTGTATGAGCAAGTGGTATTTTCATTGGGGATGGGGTTTCGGTATCGTTTTGATGTTGAATTTGAGTTATTTGGCACTTAGGCAAGTGCAGGCAGTATTGCTTTTGGGAGAAAATAGTTCACAAAAATTATTAAAATTTGTGAAAGAAAATATTCCTGAAAATTCCCGCATTGTGGGAGACGAAGTTTTTTTCTACGTTGCTGCACAGATACAGGCGGAGTTTGAAATTTGTCGCTGGAAACTTGATATAGAAGAAAGAGAAAAACTACACAGAGAAATTTTTGATTATGAATATTTTATGACCAGTTATCCCCTTAGCGAAGGCCATCCCTTTTTTTTGTACCATAAAAATTCAGCCCTCAGGGCTTTGGATACTTTTTTGTTGGAAAGAAAACAAACTAAATTGCTTGTAAATCTATTTCACGTTGACAGAAGTGATTTAAATTGTATTATCTGGAAAAGAATACCAGAAAAAGACAAATCAAACTAAATTTGGAGCAAACTATGGGATAGCTATGTTGAGGTATCTAATCAGAAAAATTCTTTACAGCATTGTGGTACTGTTCGGGGTGGTAACCTTGGTCTTTCTCATATTTGGAGTGCTGCCCGGTGATCCTACCGATATATGCGACCGTTGCCCCAACGATGTCAGAGAAGCCCTGAGAAGAGACTGGGGTATAGACCAACCTATTGGTTTGCAATACCTGAACTACCTCAATGACTTAAGTATTATTTCGATTTATACCGACAGCCCCGAAAACCAAACCAAATATGAGTATGTGAGGATTTTAGCTGTGGGCGGCACGGCACTGGTCGTCAAACTTCCGTATTTGAGAAGGAGCTACGTACAACACAAAAAAGTTTCACAAATCATTTATGAAGGTTTTGCAGGGACTTTTTGGCTCACGCTGTCGGCTATGTTTTTTGCCACTTTAGTAGGCATTACTTTTGGTATAATCGCTGCTTTACAGCGGGATACATGGATAGACCACAGCTTGATAGGTATTTCTGTTTTGGGTATTTCGATGCCTTCTTTTGTGGTGGCCATTTTTATGTCGCTCATTTTTGGAGGCTGGCTGCACCATATTACAGGGCTGAACTCCATCGGCTCGCTTTGGATACTAAACGACGAAGGCGATTTTGAACTGCGCCTCGAAAACTTGATTTTGCCGGGTTTAACTCTGGGGTTCAGACCCTTGGCTATCATCACCCAGCTCACCCGCAACTCTATGATTACGGTACTTTCGCAAGACTACATCAAAACGGCTCAAGCCAAGGGGGCAGACAGGTTTAGGGTTATTTTTTACCATGCCCTCAAAAACGCTATGAATCCGATTGTTACGGCTGTCTCCGGCTGGTTTGCCTCACTTTTGGCGGGGGCTTTTTTTGTTGAATACATTTTTACCTACAAAGGGATTGGCATGCAGACCATTCAGGCCGTGATGGCCAAAGATTTTCCCGTTATTATGGGGGTCATCTTGTTTATAGCCGCCATTTTTATCTTTATCAATGTTTTGGTTGATTTGCTTTATGCCGTCATAGACCCCAAAGTAAAAACCTTATACTTTAGTTAAGGTAAATCCCCTTTCGTTTTCATTTTCGACAAAATCAATCTCATAGCCCAGCACGTAGAGCAGTTGCCTACGGTCAATAAGCACTGTCAGCCCTTGTATGATGTAGGTGTCGTCGTGGACTTGGGGCTTGTCAAAGCCCAAAGTAGGCACAGCACCCGCGCAACCGCCGCCTCCTTTGACAGTTACCCGCAAAAAATAACCTTGAGGGATTTGCTTATTTTCTATGGTCTGCTTTATCTCCTTTGCGGCCAAAGCAGTGATGCTAACGGGCTTGTCTATCATACTCTATACAACCAACTTTGGCAAGGGTTCAGTCATTTTTGGAATTTTCTTCGTCCCTAAGTTTTCGAGCGGCTTGTTCGATTTTTTTTGTGTAATCCGGCTCTTCGAGCACATTGACACTGGCCACAATAATCTCAAGATTTTTGACTCTTTCTTTGAGTTCTTCATTGTCCTTGCGCAAAGCCGCCAACTCTCGAATGACAGTATTCACGTCAGCGGGGTGTCCATTGAGCCGCCGAGATTTGGTATAAGCATCGGCAACAATGGCTACGATGGGTATGGCCGCGATGGCCAACAAAAATAAGGTCATTCTTCGTCTAAGTTTAGTTCTTTTTTTAAGTTGGCAATAGTGCCTTCCGGCAAGTCATTGAGATTGAGTATCATCAAGCCATCCAAAGAGTAGTTGAACTTGGGGTCAATATTGAAAGAGATAATTTTGGCGTTTTGTTTGATATATTTTTTGAGTAAAATAGGGACACGCAGGTGGGTAGGCTCAATGTCTGAAATAAACTTATCCAGCTTGTTGAGGTCGGTAAGACCGGAGAGCAATATTTCAGAGTCGGTATTTTTAAAATCAACCGCAAATTCCATCTTGGGTTTGACCAAGGCCGCCAATTTTTCATCGAAATAGTAGCGTTTGATAAAAGCTGCCAAAAAACTTTTAGATACCTGAGAAAAATCGTTTGAAATACTCACAGGCCCTATGATGTACTGATATTCGGGATTTTTGATAATAAAATATAAAATGCCGCGCCACAAAATAAACAAAGGCAAAGGTTTTTGCTGGTAGGCTTTGGTGATAAAAGACCTTCCCAGTTCGATACTTTTTTCTAATATGGGTTCAAAGGCAGGGTCAAAAGTAAACAAACTGCTGGTGTAAAACCCTTTTTTGCCGTAGCGGGCAATGATATCTCCCCCTTTTCCCAAACGATATGCCCCTACGATACATTGGGCTTCCTTATCCCAAATAAACAGATGATAATAGTACAAATCATATTCATCCAAATCAACTTTTTTGTTAGAGCCTTCGCCTACTTCGCGAAAGGTAACTTCTCTGAGCCTGCCAATCTCGGTAAGCAAGTTGGGGATGTGGTAAGAATCTGTGATAAATACCTCAAAATTGTTTTTGGTGTGGATGAGGTAGTATTTTCTGAGCACTTCGAGTTCCTTTTCGAGGATGGAAACCGGCACGGGGTCTATAATGCGGCGGGGCTTAGAGAGAACCAATTTATTGCTGAAAAATTTTTTGACTTTGATGGCCGACCCAAGGGCATACACTCTGGCTCTCAGGTAGCTACCCAGTTGTTCGGCTGACTCAAAACGCTTTTGCTCTTCTACCGAAATAGGCGAACCAATCCTAACCTTTACGGCTGTATCTTTTTTGCGAAAGTATTCGGCGGGTATGGTTGCCGTGCGCAAAGAGGGGTTTATGATGCCCAACAAGTGAAAAATCAAACTGTT
Organism: uncultured Roseobacteraceae bacterium; assembly: GCA_964602415.1. Taxonomy (GTDB): domain Bacteria; phylum Bacteroidota; class Bacteroidia; order Cytophagales; family Flammeovirgaceae; genus CAZRQL01. Next base: position 2,367 of record CAZRQL010000049.1, on the reverse strand, counting down.
AGTCCCCGTAAAATAAACCGGTAAGATAGGGACTTCACAACGCTCGATAATTTTGAGGGCAGGACGCTGCCATTGTCGGTCGGTGATGTGCCTCCAGTCGGTTTGGTAGGTAGAGACTTCACCGGCAGGAAAAATACCCGCCGGCGAGCCGGACTTGATATGGCGCAAAAACTCACGAAGCCCCCCAAAACTCGAACCCGATTGGGGCTTGTCTTCAAAAGGATTGACGGGAATGAACAAATCTTTGAGGTTGCTCACCTTCTGCAACAAAAAATTCGCCATAACCTTAAAATCAGGCCTGCTTTCCAGCATGATAGCCAAGAGCGTGATTCCATCCAACATACCAAAGGGATGGTTGGAGACGGTGATGAAAGCCCCGGTTTGGGGAATATGCTTTCTGTCTGCTTCAGGGAGTTCAATATGTATATTCAACTCATTGAGCATGGCGTGAATAAAATCTAAGTCCTTGAGTTCATGTATTTTGCCGTAGAGTTTATTGACTTTGTGAAGGCTAAAAAGTTTCATCAAAAAGTCGGCGGTGAACTCCAACTTAAACTTGTCCAAATGTGAAGCAGATATAAAATCACGTTTGTTGATGAGATCCATTTCCTTAATCAGATTTCGGTCAAAGTTATGACAGTAAAGATAAATTGTAAGTTCTATGCGTTAAAATGTGATGATATTTTCGCCCAGTTCCCAATTGGCTTTGAGGATAAGTTCTCTTTCCAATATAAAAGCTGGCTCGGGCTGACGACGGTTTATGAAGTCGCCTCTGTCCCACCGTCCGTCCGCATTGCTGTCCAACAAGATGCGCAAGCGTTTTTTACCGGGTTTGACGTATTCAAATCTAAAATCTTGAACTCCATATAACTCTGCCTCTATATTATATTTATCATCAAGAAGTTGCAAGAGGTAGTTTTTTTCGGCTGTGATGACCTTGCCTGACACAATACCAAAATCCCGCTCTTTTCGAGGCAACAACCGATAAGTCTGCTCTGCAAGGGTATCGCCCGACAAAGAAATTAAACAGCCTTTTTTCAATTTGATGCTGTGGGGACAACTAACAGGGTGGCTTTTGATTTGGAGGCAAGTGCGACGAGCAAGTATTTGATAATCAATATTTTTTGGCAGTGAATCACCCTCTATCAAGTATTCGACGCTGTCTGTATTGAAGAGCGCGAAAGGCTGATTGAGCTTGATTTCCAAGAACAAAGAATCGCCCGCCACCACATCAAGACGCTGATAAACAGTGGCTTCCCACTTCTCACGCCTCAGCTTGGCTTTGGGGTCAAACCTAAGCACCGCCGAAGAGTCTATCACATTGCCCACAGAGTCTATGGCCCTAAACTTACAAAGCAAACTGTCTGCAAAATCTTGATTCATAGCATAAAATACCACACGGTTTTTGTCTTGTACGTAAGAGAGTAAAGAATCAAAATAAGCCGGAAACTCGGCACTGAAATGCAAAGGAGTTTTGTTGAACTGCAATTCAAAATTTCTACCCGTTGCTTTTGACCTCATAAAAACAAAGGGCTTTACATCGTAATCCAATACTTTGATTTCTAATTCTTTGATTGTGTCCCCTCGGATTGGGTGCGCAATAAACCCGACCAACTGCTCCCTGCGGTTGTATTTGGGACTGCTGCCACTCAAGGCATACACTTTGAAGGGTTTTGCAGGCAAATGAAAAAACTCAAAATTGCCCAGTTCGTCTGTCTGAGTAAGGTAAAGCGGCCTATGCTCAGGAAAATCGAATGTATCGGCTGCCAAATACAGCATCACTTGGCAGGCTTTTTGGGGCAGCAGCGTCAAAGCGTGTCTGACTTTGCCTTTTAGTGAAATGGAGTCAATATTCGAACCGGTGGAAAAACTGATTATCAAGTCTTTGACAGGATTTTTTTCGGTTACGTCTTTTATGCCTTTTCTGAAATAAAAACTGTATGTTGTCGAGGTGTCGAAAGGCTGGTCAAAGATGAGTGTCAAGTTTTCGGCTCGACTCCTGATGGCCATCTCTCCGCGAGGCGTTGGGGTGATAATAAGCTCTTTTTTAAGATCTTGTGTGTTGATGTATTCATCAAAAACCAGCCGCAGCGATTGCGCTCTAAAGTTGGTTGACCCACTCACAGGAATACTCATCACCAACTTGGGAGGAATGGTGTCTTTCTCTCCGCCGACAGGCATTTGGATGCTGGCACAACCGCCCAAAAACTGATTAAAAATATACAAGCCTACGAATAGTCCAAATAAAAATCTCATGGCACAAAAATAGGTGCGCTACAACAAATGAACAGTTTTTGGTTTTTTTGTGTAAACTATACCAAGATTTAAGTGATTTTTAAGATTTTAAGGATTGATTCGCTTGATTTT
>CAZRQL010000048.1:0-14701 GCA_964602415.1 uncultured Roseobacteraceae bacterium | reverse complement strand
ACGCGATGCATCGCGTCTCTACCACCGCCGCCACCAACGCCGCCATTACCACCGTCACCGCCATTACCAACGCCGCCATTACCACCGTTACCAACGCCGCCACCAACGCCGCCATTACCAACGCCGCCACCAACGCCGCCATTACCACCGTCACCGCCATTACCAACGCCGCCATTACCACCGTTACCAACGCCGCCATTACCACCGTTGCCGCCGTTGCCACCATCACGGTACGGCGTATTGTATTGGTTGGTGTCAATTATGATGATGCCATGAATGTGATTGGGCATGACGACAAATTCGCCCAATTCCAAATTCATATCAGGGCGCAATTCGGGAGTTTTGTACCATTGGTCATGGGCGATTTGTCCGATTTCAGTAGGCCGTAATTGCGAGCGATGCGGACGGTTGGCGGGGACAATTTCGCCGAAATAATGTTGGCGGTTTTTGGTACAAATCGTGATAAAATACATTCCCTGATTGGCATAATTCCAATACCGCAAGCGGGCAGAGGGTATTCTGTATTTGTTGTTGAACAGCAACGGGGTCATTTTTATCCAATTTTTCATCTAAAATTTAATCGCTTCGTCTGACTCCTAATTTTTTGCACTTTGTACTAAAAGGGCTGCTCTGGTTTCTTGGTCATTTATTATTCTGCTAAAATTACATGTTTAACACCCTGCCTTTAGATTTTTGATGCGGGTTGGTATTTGCCCCGAGATTGGTACACAAATCTGCAAGCAATAAAACCATTTTAGGCTGCAAAGGCTTTATTTTGGCCAAAAAGTGCTTTTTGAAAATGCTTTTTTCGCCAAGCAGATGAGTTTGGTTTATTTGCGGTTTAAAAATGAAAATGAAAAAAATACTCGTTGTCGGGGCTTTAGGGCAAGTAGGCTCTGAACTATCGGTTTATCTGCAAAAAATCTACGGCCAACAAGTGGTTCTGTTGGCAGACCTTAGAGAGCCTGATGGGGACAAAGGACAATTTGAAAAACTTGATGTACTTGATTATCAACAAGTAGAAAGGCTAATAACAGAGCATAAAATTACGGAGGTGTACCATTTGGCGGCTATTTTGTCAGCGACGGGAGAAAAAAATCCTCTATGGGCATGGGACGTGAACATGCGCGGTCTGCTCAATGTGCTGGAAGCAGCCCAAAAGCATGGCGTGGAAAAAGTATTTTGGCCAAGCACCATCGCGGTTTTTGGTTCTCACATCCCAACTCAAGACACGCCCCAACACGTTCCCCTCTACCCTTCTACGGTGTACGGCATAAGCAAAGCAGCGGGCGAGCTGTGGTGTCAGTACTTTTTCGACAAATATGGCTTGGATGTGAGGAGTTTGCGCTATCCCGGACTCATCAGCTATGTAGCCCCTCCGGGTGGCGGCACAACCGACTACGCCGTTGAAATTTATTACAAAGCCCTTGAAGGTCAAAAATTTGACTGCTTTTTGTCTGAAAATACCTACTTGCCCATGCTCTACATGCCCGATGCCATCAGGGCTACCGTCCAACTCATGCAAGCCCCCAAAGAAGCCATCAAAATCCGCACCTCTTACAACTTGGGGGGACTTAGCTTCAGCCCAAAAGAAATTTTCCAAGCCATAAAACGCTATGTCCCCGATTTTGAGATAGCATACAGCCCTGACTTTCGCCAACAAATAGCCGACTCTTGGCCGCAAAGCATTGACGACAGTGCCGCCAAACAAGATTGGGGCTGGTCGGCAGAGTACGATTTGGATGCTATGACCAAAGACATGCTTGATAACTTGCGCAAAAAAATTGCTGTTTCGTGAACCATACATTGGCTGCTACCTACGGCCAAAAAATCAGAATCCGTGCCGTAGGCGTACTGTTAGAAGAGGAAAAAATGCTCTTGGTCAAAATGTTGGGCATCGGAAAAGAAGGGATTTTTTGGTCGCCGCCGGGCGGAGGGGTAGAGTTTGGTGAAACGATAAGCCAAGCCATTGAACGCGAATTTCAAGAAGAAACCGACCTTTTGGTCAAAACAAAAGATTTTCTGCTTATTCACGAATACATCGAACCGCCTTTGCACGCCATCGAGTTGTTTTATGGCGTTGAGAGGATAGGAGGCGAACTGCGGCTCGGTAGCGACCCCGAAATCCAACAACAATTCATCAGCGAAGTCCGATTTTTAGACAAAACCGAACTGCTCGCCATCCCGCCGCTTCAAAGGCATCCAAGACTGGAAGAACTCTTCAGACGGCCACATCGGCCTTTATAGCGGGGTAAGGGTCGTAACCTAATAAGCCAATATCTTGATAATCAAAATCAAACAAAGAGTTAATCTCGGGGTTGAGTGTCAAGGTGGGCAGTAGGCGCGGCTGACGGGTTATTTGGAGGCGGGCTTGGGGCAAGTGGTTGAGATACAGGTGAGCATCTCCCAAAACATGCACAAACTCGCCCACTTGCAGGCCACAGACTTGAGCCATCAAATGCGTGAGCAAGGCATAAGAAGCTATATTGAAGGGCACTCCCAAAAAACAGTCGGCACTGCGCTGGTACAGCAAACAAGACAACTTGCCCTCGGCCACATAAAACTGAAACAAAATATGACAGGGAGGGAGTGCCATTTGGTCAATCATGGCCGGATTCCAGGCCGTTACAATATGGCGGCGGCTGTCAGGATTCTTGCGAAGCGAATCAATCACTTGGGAGAGTTGGTCTATGGCATTGCCTTGATAATCAGGCCAACTGCGCCACTGAAAGCCGTACACAGGCCCCAATTCGCCTTGGGGGTCTGCCCACTCGTCCCAGATGCTCACACCGTGTTCTTTGAGATACTTGGTATTGGTTTGGCCTTTGATAAACCAGAGCAACTCATAGACAATTGATTTAAAATGAACCTTTTTGGTCGTAACCAAAGGAAATCCTTTGCTCAAATCAAAGCGCATGGTGTAGCCAAAAAGGCTCAACGTGCCCGTCCCTGTTCTGTCACTCTTTTGTGCTCCGCTCTCTAATATATCTTTTAGAAGTGAATGGTATTGCTGCATAAATTTTTAGTATACTATAAATTAAGTGGTTTTATATTTTTTTAGAATTAAATCCTTGAAAATCAAGCGAATCAATCCTTAAAATCTTAAAAATCACTTAAATCTTGGTATAAATATAAAAAATTGACAAAAATTTGCCTGAGTTCACGAAAAAATCATATTTATTTAATCCAAGTAGTAGATTTATTTTTTGCCAAATATTGCTGTTTTTGTGCACCGTTCATTAAATCAAGGTTGGGAAACCAAGGCAAATGAAGTGCGGCAACCCCCCCCCCTACCCTGACAGCATCCATAAAATAGCCCCTATAATTGGATTTGACATAAACGGCAAAGGTAGTGTCAATATCGGCGGCATAGACTTCGTACTGAGGGTCGGCAAGGCGTTTTGTCCAATAGCGAGCTTCCCATTCAGCGATGGTGTATGAGCGAGAAAATTTAAAAGGTTTGTAAAAATTATGCTGTTGCAAATGGGAAGTTATGGGTTCTTGAGCAGGGATGGCAAGGGCAAAACCGGCTTTGTAGCACCGGTATTTGCGCGCTAAGGCAGCCAAATCTTCCAAAAAAGTAGGCGGTAAATCGGCATTAAACTCCAAATCGGGGTCGGTGTAAGCAAACACCTCCGGCAACAGGCTGTAAACAGGCTCAAAAAAACCCACCAAATGCCCTAAGTTTTTTTTGCCGTAAATGACTGTGGCTTGGCCACTTTTTTCTATATCCTGCAAAATAGAAATACTTTCTTGCGAAGTGGAACGATTGTCCAAAATGATGGGGGAAATAGAATATTTGGACAATTGTTTGACGGTATTGGCCACATAGACCCCATTGTTGTAGCTCACCACCAGCACCGGAATTTGGTTTTCGCGCTGCGACAAAGCCTTTTTGAGTGGCTCTAACAAAGACTTACATCGTTGAGCCATCAGAAACCCCTTTACAGATTTAATTAAGGTTTTAAAAAGATCCTGCTTGCGCATTATTGATTTATTTTAAGAGTAAATTAGCAAAGAAAACGGGCTTCAATAAAAGCGATTATTTATCAAGTAAGCAAAAATTTTAGACCTTTTGCTAAGTTTAGATAAATTTTCGGCACTAAACTTGTCAATTTTTCAAGGATTTCTGTTGTGTATTCAAACCTAACTCTGACGATGAAGCATTTTTTTTTCGCTTTGGCACTCGTACTTGGCTGCGCTCCACTCCAAGCCCAAAAAGATAGCGTTACGGTAGCTCCTTTTACTGATATTGAGCGGTTTATGACCGATGTCTATAACCTGCTGCGCCCTACCAAGAGCATCACCAACGAGACGGTCTTGGCCGACTTCAGAACCGTATGGGAGTCCCGACTCAACGCCGAACAAAGGCAACTTACCTTTGAAATTGGGTGTAGGCTCAAAAAAATGGGCTATGGTTTGGTGCCTCACAGCGAAAACTTTTACGCCTGTTTGGCTTATGGATATTTGAAAAAAAATGCCCAGCCCAGTCAAATAACCCGATTTCTTCAATTGGTGGACAGCACCACTCAACTGTATCCTTTTGAGGTCAACAACGCTATTTTCAGAGCCACAAGAACCTATTTTGAGTCGGGCATCATATACCAAGTGGGTGAGGCAGCGGCTTTTAGGGTCGTAGGAGGAGATTTTGGCTTTGGGCACGTGCTGGACGAAGAACTCTCAAAGGGAAGAAAAGTAGTCCCCAAACCGGAAGCAGAATCTTGGTTTGAACCCGAGAAAGAAGAACCCGCAAAAAAAGATGAAGAACCTGAAGAAACAGAAAGTGATTGGGATGGGGGCGAAACATCAACCGATTGGGCAGATACAGAGAAAAAAATATCTTTTTCGCCTGAAGTGCCCGCTGAACAAGTCAGCGGGCCTTACATAACTTTCAAAAACTGCGAAATACAGCTCATCAGCAAGTATTGCAGCTCGGCTGCCTGCGCCGATACGTTCTACATCCGCCAAACCAATGGCACATTTGGCTTTGCCACGCAAAAATGGCTGGGTACAACAGGAAGCACCACTTGGGAACGTTTTGGGTTGGCAGCCGGAGCGGACTTAAAAAATTACACCCTCCAAACCACCCGATTCAAGCTCTATGCGCCGGATGCCTTGTTGAACTACCCCGAAAAGTTGGAAAAGCCCGTACAAGGACTTTTGGAATACGAAAGCACAGCCGCCAACCGCTACCCGAGCCGTGCCAGATTTCCGCGCTTCACCTCCAACGAAAGTAACATTCGGGTCAAAGACATGGCAAAAGATGTTACCTATCGAGGCGGTTTCTCTATACAAGGTAAGCAGTTGTTTTCCAACTCTTTGGATGGAGGAGAGAGCATGATTGAGGTCTCTAAAGAAGGTAAACTCAGGTTTCGTGCCTTTTCTACGCGCCCGTATAGCTTTGCCGATTCTGTGGTTTCCAATGACATAGCACGATTTGTGGCCTACCACCAAGGCGGCAAAGACTCCATTGAGCACTTGGGGCTGATGCTTCGCTACAACACCGCTACCGGCAAACTGTACACCCGCCGCCCCAAGTCTGTTTACAACCATACGCCTTTTACCATGAGCTATTTTGGAACAGAGGTTAGTGCGGAAAACTTGCTTTGGGACGTAAACACAGATTCTATTGACCTCAATATGGCTTTGGCCAGAGAAAAAACCATGGTAGAAATTGAGTCCAAAGACCGCTTTGATGCCGTGCGCTCTACCCGAATGGTTGCCCTTCGCAAGTTTCATCCCATACAGGTCATCGTAAGCTATTCCCGCGAGAAAAAGGTAAACTCCTTCACCGCCAGGGCAGTCGCACAGGAACGAAAGTTGGACTTGCGCAGCTTTAGGGGTGCCATGCACGAACTTTATTTGGGGGGATTCATCCATTACGACATGCAGCGAGACCTGATCACTCTCAAACCCAAAGCCAAACTGTACTACAACGCCATCAACCAAATCAAGGGCACAGACTACGACAACATGCGCATCAACTCCCTGACCAACAGAGGCGCAAACACAACCATTTTTCTTGACAGCAATACTTACAAAGCCAACGGAGTCAATTTTTTCTTGATTTCGGATAGCATGAAAGTCAAAGTTACCCCCATAGACAGAACCGTGAAAATCAAAGAAAACAGGCGCACCATGTTTTCGGGAAAAGTCGAAACACGCCGTTTGATTTTTAGGGGCAGCGGCTTTGAGTTCAAATACGACAGTTTTTTGATTCGAATGCCCAGAATTGACTCTATGTCTTTCGTAAAAACCGACAGTGCAACAGGGGCGAGCAGGGAAATGGACAACAAAATCCTGATAGAAAAAGGCGGCGTTTTGCTCATCTCAAGACCCAGAAATAAATCCGGCCTTGCAGAATTGCCTGAATATCCGCGTTTTACGGCTACCGCAGGCGGAAAAATCAATTTCGATGGCAAAGAGATTTTGGGAGGGGTGTATGACTCTTCAAAAGTGTACTTCGATATACCCTTTATTGATATTGACTCGACCAATACCTACGACCCCCAAAATCTGGGTATCAAGGGCACATTCTTTTCTTCGGGTATGTTTCCAGATTTTGTGGATCAGCCCATCAGCATCATGGACGATGGCTCGTTTGGCTTCAGAAGACCCACACCCAAAGAAGGCTACCCCGTCTATGAGGGAAAAGGCACTTTCATTGGCGAGGTTACGCTGGACAACAAAGGCGTAAGAGGCGATGGACAACTCGACTACCTAAACGGAATTTTTGAATCCAAAGACTTTGTCTATTACTCCGACTCCCTAAAAACCATCGGTACAAAAGGGGAGATCAAAGCCGGGGTTTATGCCAAAACAGGGGCTTCCTTTCCGCACGTACAAATGGATGACTACTATATGGATTGGGATACCCAAAAAGACAGTATGGTACTGGAAACCTACCGGGGCAGCAAATTCAAAATCTACGACGATGCCCGCGAAAACCTGCAATACGAAGGAAACCTAACCTATTCACCCAAAAAGCTAAGCGGCTCAGGTCGTGTGGAAACAACAGGGGCTTTTATTGAAAGTCCAAATTTTAACTTTAAAGAAACGGCATTTGAAGCCCTCAACTCCGAGGTGATGAAAATCAAATCGGACGACATCAAAAAAGAAGCCGTAAGAGGTGAAAACGTAAACGTAAACTACGATTTGAAAAACCGCTATGCAGATATTGAAGCCGTCAACTATGCCATAGAAACCTTCTCTTTTCCTTATACTCGGTTCAAAACATCGCTCAGTAAAGCGCGCTGGGATATTGACCAGAAAAAAGTAACCATGAGCAGAGCCGCCAACGACACATCAGCAACCGCTACTTTTATCTCTACCAGTCAAAAACAATTTGGCCTCGAATTTACGGGAAAAGCCGCAGACTATGACCTCAACGACTTCAAACTCAACGTATATGGCGTGCCCTACATCAATATTGCCAACAACCTCATCATCCCCGATAAAGGTGAAGTGGTCATCAGAAGGGATGCAGAAATTGACCGACTCAAAAAATCACAAGTCGTATTCAACGCCAATACCACATTCCACAAATTCAGAGATTGCGACATCAAAGTAAAATCCAGAAACGTATTTGAAGGAACAGGAAAACACGACTACGAAAACGAAAGCGGAGACAAATACGTGCTCAATTGTAGTTTCAAAGTTACTAAAGAACTGCGCTATGACGACAAAAAGAAAAAAACGCCTCCCCAAGAAATCATAGAGGCCTCCGCTACCGCCAAAATCAGAGAAGACAGTGCGGTGAAGATATTTCCCGGCATCATATTTAGAGGAAACCTTGTTTTCAAAGATAAGAAAAAAAGCCCCGAATTTGCAGGAGAATACACCCTTGACATCAAATGGGACGATCAGCCCAACTGGCTGCCCTACGTCTCCAAAGACTCCATACGCAAACCCATTTACGTAAACGGAAGCAACAACAAAGAAGCCACAGGCATATTTTTGGAAGCCTTCGGGGAGCGCGAAGTCTATGGCAGTTTCCTTGAGTTTGAACCGGTTAGAGCCAAAGATATTGAGATTTTTGTGGCTAAGGGCGATTTGAATTTTTATGCCGACAAAGGGGTTTATATCGTGTCGCCGGAGGGCAAAATGAGCAGCCCCGATTCGGCGGGCAATCGTTTTATCTACGATGCCAAAGAGAAAAAATCCAACTTCGACGGCAAATTCGAAATCATCAAAACAAAAGAAAACGAAGCCAAAGTCATAGCCGCCGGCAAAGGAGATGCAGACCACAAAAACTCCAAGTTCAACCTAAACCTCATGCTCGGCCTTGAGATACCCCTCTCCAACACTGCCGCCCAAATCATAGCCGAGATTCTTGCCAATGGCAAAACCGAAGATGCCATCCTTGACCCTGAAGATTTTCATGCCAAAATGGTGGACTTTTTACCCGAAGAAAGTTTGGATGACTACCTGACCCAAAAAGCTGTAGGGCTACCCAACTACCTTGATTTGTTGGATAAATACATCACTATGCCAAAAGTAAACCTCAAATGGTCTTCTGACCACAAAAGTTTTTACAGCACGGGAAAAATTCCTGTCTTCAATATCGGCAAATACGAGGTCAATGCCGCTGTGGAAGGTTTTGTCGAAGTCCCAAAAGAAAACAACCACAACACCATTTACATCTACTTGAAAAACGGCAGCGATTGGTTTTATTTTGAAATCGAAAAAGGAACAGCCCGCGTATTCTCCAACAACCAAGCCTTCAAACTCGAAGTTACCAAAAAGAAAGAAGCCAAAATCAAATGGGCTGACGGCGACCGCGCCATTCAAAATATCATCGCTTTCAAAGCCGACTACCTAGGTATCCAAGAAGATGTCCCCATGCCTGAAGACGAGCCTACTTTCACTCCAAAAGAAAAACCTGCCCGCAAAAAACTGCCGGTAGATGAAAGTGAAGAACCAACGGAAGAAGAAACCCTACCCGACGAAGAACCTAAGAAGGAAAAAACCAAAAAAGAAAAGCCTAAAAAGGAAAAAAAGAAAAAAACCGAAGAAGAAGAGGAGGAAGAAACCCCCGAGGAGACCCTCCCCGACGAAGAGCCTAAAAAAGAGAAACCTAAGAAGGAAAAACCTAAAAAAGAAAAAAAGAAAAAAACTGAAGAAGAAGAGGAGGAAGAAGCACCCGAAGAATAATTATGAGACTCTTGCTATGGCTGGCCGTGTGTGTGGAACTTCACGCACAGCCTGATTTTTTGAGATGGAAAGCCGAAGGAGCATTACAGGCAAATAACAAAGAAGGCCTGTGGAAATTTTCCACCGATACCTCTTGGGTGCTGGCTCATTTCCAACAAGACCAACTTGAAGGCGAACTCAAAGAATACCGCAGTGGCAAACTATGGCTCGAAGCCCACTACCGCCACAACCAAAAACACGGCAAATGGATACAGTACGACACCGCCTCAAAAACAATCTATCTGGAAGGAAGCTACCTCGACGGATACGAAAGCGGAGATTGGTATGAGTACTACCCCAACGGAAAAGTAGCCCTGCACACAATATACAGTGGAGGAACTAAAAACGGGCTTGTCATTGGCTACTACCCAAACGGATACAAACATTTTGAACGCTACTACCTGCTGGGTGTACCTGAAGGAAAAATGCTCATCTACTCCCCCAGCGGGTATTTGGAAGAAGAAATCCACTACACAGACGGACAGCTTGAGGGCACAACCACCGGATACCACCCCAACCAAAAACCGGCTTGGCAAGGACAATACAAAAAAAACCTCCGCCATGGCATCTGGAAATACTACCACCCCAACGGCGTGCTCGAAGCAGAAAAAGAATACCAAGAAGGGAAATTGGTCAAAATCAGTTTCCTCGGTAGCCCCGATGGCAGTACGTTAGAAATTGGCAGTTACGACAAAGGGCAAGGCAGTCTTTGGGTGTACAACGAAAAAGGCCAAAAAATAGGGCTAAAAAACTTCAAAGACTACCTCATCGAAGGGCTTTGCCAACAGTACGAGCCGCAAAGCGGGAAAATTACCGCCCAAACCGAATTCAAAAGTGGGCTTGCCGAAGGAAAATTTGAGACTTTTCACACGGAAGGCCAACCCAAATCTCAGGGATTTTATCAAAAAGGGCTTAAAAACGGCAATTTTACCGAATGGTATTCTGATGGCAAAACCGCCGTAATCGGGCAATTTAAAAACGACAAAAGAGACAGTCTTTGGATTTTTTTCTATCCCTCAGGGGCTATTGAGGCAGTAGGTTTTTACCTCAACAACCAACAACACGACCGCTGGGAATACTTTTACGAGCATACGGGCAGCACCCATAAAATACAACACTTTGAAAATGGGCGGCTTCATGGCGGTTATTTCGAGTTTTATCCCGACAGCACGCTCAAAGTCGAAGGCCACTATGTGGAAGGCCAAAAGCATGGGTATTGGAAGTATTTTTATGAGAACTCACTGCCGCAAGCACTCGAACTGTACCGAAACGGACTCAGTGACAGTAGTTGGAGCTATTACGGTCAAGAAAACGGCAAGGCTTACTTACAGGCTGTTTATACCCACAGCAACGGCTTGGAGCAAGGGGCACATTACCAATTTTCGCCCACAGGGGACACCCTACTAAAAGCCTACTTTGAGCATGGACTCGAACAGGGAGAGTGGAACTACTTTCACGGCAAAGGCAAGCCTGCCTACACCGAAATCTGGAAACAAGGCTTGCTCTGGCAGCTTAGTGCCTATACCACAGAAGACGGACGAAAAATCCCAACCGGCTCTTTTAAAAATGGCAACGGCTTGAGGCGGAATTTTTATCCCAACGGTCAGATGAAATCGCTGGGGAGCTACAAAGGCGGTCTGCCCGAAGGCAATTGGAAATTTTACGACACCCAAGGGCAAATAGGCTCGGAAGGCTCTTTTCAAAACGGGAAAAAAGAAGGCACATGGAAATACTACACCATGGGAATTTTGACCGCTTCGGGCATCTATCAAAAAGGGGAGATGACGGGAGAATGGGAGTTTTACAACGCCAAAGGACAAATCGAATTCAAACAAAACATGGAATAAAAAAAGGTACCCAAAAAGGATACCCATTTTCCCAAACAAACAACTAATCAACCAAACTTTGGAGGTGCACCAACTGCACTGTCTTGCAAACAAAACCAACCTGACCAAAAAAAAGTTCTATGCGCAATAACTTATCGCATCGTATGATAGACGTTTTGCACGTCGTCGTCTTCTTCAAACTTTTCTAAGAGTTTTTCTATATCGGCTTGCTGCTCTTCATTAAGTTCTTTGGTGTCCAGCGGCAGCCTCTCAAACCCGGAACTGATAATATCAAATTTCTTATTTTCTAAAAACTCTTGTATGGCTTTAAATTCTTTTGGGCTGCCATAGATAACAATTTTGCCGTCTTCGTCTTTAAAAACCTCCTCTCCGCCCACATCAATCAACTCAAGCTCAAGCTCTTCGAGGTCTTGGCCGGTGTCTTCGACTTTAAAATGACATTTTCTGTCAAACAAAAAATCAAGCGAGCCACTGGTTCCAAGACTGCCTCCCGAGCGATTGAAATAGCTGCGCACATTGGCCACAGTTCTCTGGGTGTTGTTGGTTAGGCACTCGACCACCACCGCGATACCATGAGGCCCATAGCCTTCATACACTACCTCTTCGTAGTCGGCTTCTTCTTTAGAACTCGCCTTTTTGATTGCCCTTTCGATGTTTTCTTTGGGCATTTGTGAGGCTTTGGCGTTTTGGATGGCGGCACGAAGTCTGCCGTTGGCTTCGGGATTGGGGCCTCCATCTTTGACGGCTGCCGAAATTTCGCGTCCTATCTTGGTGAAGGTCTTGGACATCATCCCCCAACGCTTGAATTTTCGAGCTTTTCGGTATTCAAATGCGCGTCCCATATTGCTAAATTATTTAATAAAAATTAAGGTTTTTCCATCACGTAGCCACAAGATTGACAGGTTCTGTGGATTTCATTGTCATAAAAATTGCGCATTACAACAGGCAACTGCTTGACTATGTCAGTCATAACAAAATATTCATCGTAAAGTTTGTTGCCGCATTTCTCACAAAACCACAAAAAACCGTCTTTTTCGCCCTCGCGCCTGTACCTTTCGATGACCAAGCCTACCGTGCCAGCAGGTCTTTGGGGGGAATGGGGCGTTTTTGGGGGCAACAAAAAAATGTCGCCTTCTTTGATTTCAATATCAACCGGTTTGCCGTTTTCTATGATTTTCAGGGTTATGTTCCCTTCAAGTTGGTAAAAAAACTCTTCGCCTTCGTTGTAATGGTAGTCTTTGCGGGCGTTGGGGCCGCCCACCACCATGACGATAAAGTCTTCATTGCCCTTGAAAACCTGTTGGTTGCCGACGGGAGGCTTGAGCAAGTGCCTGTTTTGTTCTATCCAAGCCTTAAAATTGAAGGGTCGCATCATAAAGGTAATTTTTAGCGCAAAAAGTACAGAATATCATTGCTCAAAGCAAACACCATGAGCAAAATCAACAGCACCATTCCAATTTTTTGAGCCGTTTCTATCGTGCGGTCTGAGGGTTTGCGCCCCGTTACAATCTCAATGAGCAAAAAGACTGCATGACCGCCGTCCAAAGCAGGGATGGGGAGCACGTTCATCAAGGCCAACACCATCGAAAGAGTGCCCGTAATGACCCAAAAACGCTCTGCATTCCAACCGCCCCCAAATATCATCGTAATCCTCAAAATCGAGCTTATATTTTTGCTGGCCGAAATCTCGCCGGTTGCCATCATCCCAAGGGCTTTTCTTTGCACGTCCAAAATCCCAAAAGCGCGTGCCGTCCCAACAGGAATCGCCTCAAAAAACGTGTACTCTTTGACCGATTGTTGGGTGTCAAATACCGGTCTGAAGCCAAAAGAAGCATCCAAACCTAACTCCCCCGACAGTGACAGTGTGTCAGTGCCGCGTAAGACCTTAACACGGACTTTTTTCATGGCGTAGTTGGCCTTGCGGATGCTAAAATCACTAAAGTATTGAACGGCAGTGTCCTGAAACTCCACAAATATATCTCCCTCTTTGAGACCCATCTCGTCGGCAGGAAAGCCTTTCACTACCTCACCCACCGTAAAAGGGCGGTTGATTTCCAAAAAATCACCCCTGTACTCTTTGGTGTTGAGCTTTTCAAAAAACTCAGGGCCGAGCGGTATCTCCACTTCTTGTCCGTCTCTTTCTACCGTGTAGTAACTGCCTTTTTCCAAAATATATTTGGGATTGAAAATATCGGCAAAGTTCTCCAATTGCTGGCCATTGATTTTTGTGATTTTGTCGCCGGGCAGCAGGCCTATCTCGTAGCCCAATGCCTTGGGCGTGATGCCGTACCGATTGATCTGCTCGGCAGACTCATATTTCTCTCCATAGCTGTAAGTGAGCAAGATAAAAATCAACACACCTGTCAATATATTGACTATGATACCCCCCAACATCACAATAAGCCGCTGCCAAGCGGGCTTGGCCCTAAACTCCCACTCCTGAGGCGTGCTGCTGAGGTTTTTGGTGTCCAAACTCTCGTCAACCATGCCCGATATTTTGACAAAGCCACCCAGAGGAATCGAGCCTATCCCATAGATTGTTTCGCCTATCTGCTTGCTGAAAAGAGTCGGCGGAAAGCCTATGTAGTACTTTTCGACCCTCATTTTGAAATATTTGGCAGAGGCCATGTGCCCCCACTCATGCAGACCCACCAATATAGTCAGGCAGGCTATCATCTGTAATATGTTGATTAAAACTTCCATTC
Organism: uncultured Roseobacteraceae bacterium; assembly: GCA_964602415.1. Classification (GTDB taxonomy): domain Bacteria; phylum Bacteroidota; class Bacteroidia; order Cytophagales; family Flammeovirgaceae; genus CAZRQL01. The sequence goes on along the minus strand of CAZRQL010000048.1, from coordinate 957 downwards.
GGATTGTTACAAGAACGCAAAGTTAGAAAAAAGGCTTGGTTTGTCCACTCATCCAAAAACTAATCAAACCGCAAAACCGCTTGGATAGGCTTGACCAACAAACACACATTTTTTTCCGAAAAATAAACAGCCAAACAGACAAAAATCTAATTTTACCCAATCAAAAAATGGAAACATAATGAGTTTATTTACCATATTGGAGCAACACCTCAAAAAAGAAATCAACTTCGTAACAGATGATGGCGAACTCAAAAAATGGGTGGTACTCAGCAAAGCACAGAATTTTGACGAAGAACTCATCGCTCTTTTGCTCCAAAACGAAACGCTCAAAGAAAAATTCTTTCGAACCCTGAGCCTGCCAAAGGGCGAAAAAGTAACCCTATTTGACCAAAACCTTTTCTGCGAATTTTTGGAGCAGAAAAACTACCTCAACGACAGCTACACAAAGTATAAAAACAAAGTCGGGCTGACCATTGACGGCAAATACCTCAAACAACGCAACGAAGTGGCTTTGGTTTGGCCCTTTAAAGACTGCATTTTGGAAGGTGGACAAAGTCGTGAAGAAGACAAACGGGAAGAAATATTTTTCAACGAGATTTTAGCACAAGATGAAATTACCCAACTCTTAGAGCCAAAAGTGCTGACCAATGCCAAACGCTACACTACCGAAGGTGAAATTCCCCTCTTGAGAGGGGTGTCCGAAGGACGGGGTGTGTTCAACCGAAACGAAAACGGCACGATAACCGACAACCTGATTATTAAAGGCAACAACCTACTTGCCTTGCATACACTCAAAAAAGAATTTGCAGGAAAAGTAAAACTCATTTACATAGACCCGCCATATAATACTGGGAATGATAGTTTTCAGTATAATGATTCATTCAATGAAAGCACTTGGCTAACCTTTATGAAAAATCGGCTTGAGATTGCAAGAGACTTGTTATCCAAAGATGGCAA
>CAZRQL010000047.1:0-15647 GCA_964602415.1 uncultured Roseobacteraceae bacterium | reverse complement strand
CTTACAGTAAGCCTGTTTTGTAAAAAATAAACCACCCTTTCATAATCGGGTGTCCAATTGTTGAGTCTCATAGCGGTCTGTTTTGGGTTGCAAGGGCATGGCAACAAACTGTTTTTTTAACGCAATAAAAATATAGCTTTTTATTATGACTTCAAAATAATTCTTATTTTTGTGGGGTGTTTTTTTTCACAAACTGCCGTTACAGGCAACGAAGACACAGAAAGTATAAAGACTTAACAAATGAAAAACACTTATACAAAAAAAGATTTTGAAGACCTCGACTTCGACTCAAAATGCGTAATTCTTGAGGCTCTTTTAACAGACGACTACTTCTGCGGACAGGCAGAAATAAATTTTTATCTACCACCGGACTTCAAAGGTGAAGTCGGAGAAAACTTACCTGAAATAAAAAAAATTGAAGATGAAAAATTTCAATTACTTATTTTAAAATTAACGGACAAACTTTTTATGTCGCAGGACGAGATTGAGTTTGACTTTACAAAGGATTATTAAACCCAATGAATTATTACGACAGGTATGCCGGATTGCTATAATTGTTTTGACAAAGTAGATGAAAGAGCATTCCAATACCCTAACCAAAATTTTGGAATCACGCTTTGCAAGCCTTGCCAAGGTGTAATTTCCTTATTTACAAAACTTAACTCGTATTGCATAAGACAAATTTACCAAATGCTAAGCTTTAGAGCAATTTCTATTGCGCAAGTCGAGATAAATTTTGGCTGGCGGATAGGGTAAAGCTATCTGAAAATCAACTCTACCGTAAAACCGCCTTCCCCAAGGTAAAGCCTATATCGAAACAGTTTTTTTCGTATTTTTGCGGGTCAAAAAATTAGCTTTTCGATGCTTTCCATACAAAATCTCTCTTTTTACTACGGCAGTCGGGCTCTTTATGACGATGCGTCTTTGCATATCAAACCCAAAGACCGCATGGGCATAGTAGGCCCCAATGGAGCGGGTAAATCTACTTTGCTCAAAATCATTGACGGCCAACTCCAGCCCGACTCAGGGAGCATCCAAAAAGTTACGGGCATGAGCCTTGGATTCCTCAACCAAGATTTGCTCTCTTTTCAAAGCGAAGAGCCTATTTTGCATGTGGCCATGCAGGCGTTTGGGCCGGTGCTCAAACTCCAAGCCCAAATAGACGAGGTGCTGCACGCAATGGAGCAGCAATACAGCGACGAGCTACTCAACCAACTCACCAAGCTACAAGATGAGTTTCAGGCGGCAGACGGCTATAACATCGAACACAAAGCCGAAGAGGTGCTGGAAGGCTTAGGCTTTTCGACCGCTGATCTGATGCGTCCGCTGGAACAGTTTTCGGGAGGCTGGCGCATGAGGGTAATGTTGGCCAAGATGCTGCTGCAAAAGCCCGACTTGCTCATGCTCGATGAGCCCACCAACCACCTTGATATGCCTTCCATCGAGTGGATCGAAAACTACCTCAAAGGCTACGAAGGAGCGGTCATCATCGTATCACACGACCAAGAGTTCCTCAACGGGTGCTGCAACAAAATTGTAGAAGTCAGTGGTGGAAAACTCAATCTTTATGTGGGCAACTACGACAGCTACCTGGAACAAAAATCAGAGAGAATCGAAATCCAACGTAACGCCTTCAAAAACCAGCAACAAAAGATTAAACAAACGGAAGCCTTCATAGAGCGGTTCAGAGCCAAAGCCACCAAATCGAGGCAGGTGCAGAGCCGTGTCAAAATGTTGGAAAAAATGGAAGTCGTTGATGATGTCGAAATCAGCAATGCCGCCATCAACATGAAATTTGAATTCAAAACCCAGCCGGGCAAAATCATCACCGAACTCAGAAACGCCTCAAAAGCCTACGGCGACAAGGTCATCATCCGCGAGAGCAACGCGACCATAGAGCGCGGGGACAAAATCGCCTTCATAGGAGCCAACGGAAAAGGCAAATCTACTTTGCTCAGGATGATAGCAGGAACAGAACCCTTTGAAGGTGAAAGGCGAACCGGTTACAATGTCATCCCTTCGTTCTACGCCCAACACCAGCTTGAAGCCTTGAGCATAGAAAACGAAATACTTGAAGAAATGAAGCAAACCGGCGTAGAAAGAACCGAAGCCCAATTCCGCAATATATTGGGCTGCTTTCTTTTTGCCGGAAACGACGTGTACAAAAAAATCAAAGTGCTGTCAGGCGGCGAAAAATCGCGGGTCGCCCTGGCCAAAACGTTGGTTTCAGAAGCCAATTTTTTGCTTCTCGATGAGCCTACCAACCACTTGGACATACAGTCGGTAAATATTTTGATTCGCGCCCTGCAACAGTACGCCGGTACTTTTGTGGTCGTCTCGCACGACAGGTTTTTTGTCTCCGCCGTAGCCAACAAAATTTGGTTTATCGAAGACCAACAACTCAAAGAATACCCGGGCACATTTGAAGAATACCAAGACTGGCAAGCGCGAAGGGTCACAGAGCAGCAACCCTTACCAACCCCCATACAAAAAGAGGCAAATAAAACACAGGAGAAAAATACCTCTCCCAACAAACCGCAAAGCAAGCCCAACGGCAAAACAGCCGATGAACTGCTTTTTGAACTGGAACTGGAAAAAGAAGCATTGGAACTCGAACTCTCTAAGCCCTCTGTTTTCGGAAACCCCGAACTGTTGGCCAAATACACCCAATCCTATCAAGAAGTGCAGCGAAAAATCGAGCAGTTGGTTTAAAATTTTTGAGGCAGGTTATTGCAAGAATTTTAAAGCAACGATTCGCTTAATATCAACTACTTAGCAAAAGCCCGATAGGCTTTGTCGAAGGCTTCGTACAGTAAGTCCCCTTGCAATATGTAGCCCTGATGGGTGAGGTGAACATAGTCATTTTGGTAGAGCAAATGCCTTTGCCAGAGTTCGACCGAGCGAAAGCCGCCCATCACCTCATAAAAATTCCAGACCGCCACACCAAGCTCTCTGCCAATTTCTACAATTTTGTTTACCGCCACTTGCATATCGGGGTTGGGGTAACGGCGGCGGCGGTAGCTGTCGCCCGGGGTGGTCAGCAGAATGCCCGCATGAGGCGCGACCTTGCGTATTTTGTCAATGAGATAGCGGTAGTTCGATTTGAAGGTGGCGGGGTTGAAATCGTCAAAAAAGGCATCGTTAGTACCCAAAGAAATAATGACCAAATCGGGTTTGAGGGCTTGAAGATTGCGCTCAAAAGCCACACAGCGAATGTAACTGCTGACCTTTGCGCCATTGACACCCGAAGCACTGTATATGACCCCTTGGTCATTGTTTTCCAATGAGATGCCTTGCAGTAAGAAATTGTTTTGAATAGGACTGGTTTTTTGAAGAGCGAATTTAACTTTTTGCTGGGGCTGGGCGAGAGTGAACTCCACAAAATCACTGGTTCTGAGCTGACTGACAATCTGATTGTCCTCTTCAGGTATCAATACAATATGAAAAGAGTAGCTGTCTGCCGAAGGATAGAAGACTTTGACTCTAATAATTTCATTTTGAACGCTTTTTATATTCGGTATGATTGAAAAAGTGGCGTTTACATCGCGGGTTTGTGCAGTAACTCCCGCCAAACCCCAACGGCTGTATTCGCTTGGCAGGGCGCAGCGTTTGCCCTCCCAACTGCCTGTGTATAAGACCTGAAAATCCTCGGGGTTGTTGCTTTTGGCCAAACGATAGGGAAACAAAAACCCGCGCGCGCCTATGCCAAAGCGGTAGTCGTCGGCGAACCGCTGGCGAACCCTACCCGAAAATATATCTGCCTGAATATGAGAGTCCCCTATGTGCAAAATATGAACTTTTTCTTTTTCGCCGCTTTGAAGTTTTTTCAATTTGTCAAAAAACAACTTAAACGAAGTTTTGGAAGGGATGTAAATTTCGTTTTTGTCGGTGCGAAGGAAGGGATAAGCATCTATCTGGGCTTGCAGACCTGAAGCAAACAAAACAAAAAGCGATAGTAATAAGTGATTGACTTTCAACATAACGATTGAGGATAGTTCTGATAATTTGAATTTGGTAAACAACAGATTTTGGGGTCTCCAAATGAATTTGACGCAAAAATGATGCGTTTTGGTTTAGTTTGCGCAAATTTTAGCATGATGAAAAGTTTGGAAGAGATATTGGCGGAGCGCATCATGGTCTTGGATGGTGCTATGGGTACAATGATTCAGCGATATAACCTTACGGAAGCCGACTTTCGGGGCGACAGATTCAAAAACTGGCACAAAGACCTCAAAGGAAACAACGACCTGCTCTGTTTGACAAGGCCGGATATTATTTTGGAAATCCACAGCCAATACCTCGAAGCCGGAGCCGATATCATCGAGACCAACACCTTCAGCAGCACTACAATAGCCCAAGCCGACTACGACATGCAAGAAGTCGTGTATGAACTCAATTTCCAAGCTGCCTTTGTAGCCAAAACCGCCACTCAAAAATATTCAAGTCCTGAAAAACCTCGCTTTGTGGCTGGTGCGCTCGGACCCACCAACCGAACCGCCTCCATTTCGCCCGATGTGAACGACCCGGGCTACCGCGCCATCACTTTCGATGAACTGGTAGAGGCTTACTACCTGCAAACCAAGGGACTGGTCGAAGGAGGGGTGGACGCGCTGCTCATCGAGACAGTCTTTGACACCCTCAACTGCAAAGCCGCTGTTTTTGCCATAGACCGATTCTTTGATGAAGGAGGCCGCAGAGTGCCCAAAATGATTTCGGGAACGATTACCGACGCAAGCGGCAGAACCCTTTCAGGGCAGACTACCGAGGCTTTCCTTGTCTCCGTGCTTCATACCGACCTACTTTCGGTTGGACTCAATTGTGCTCTGGGAGCCAAAGACTTACGGCCTTATCTGAAAACGATTGCCCACAAAGCACCCGTATGGGTGTCGGCCTACCCCAACGCCGGCCTGCCCAATGAATTTGGGCACTACGACCAAAGCCCCGCTCAAATGGCCGAAGAAATCAAAGTATTTCTCGAAGAAGGCTCTGTCAATATCGTGGGGGGATGCTGTGGCACTACACCAGCCCATATCAAAGCAATTGCAGAACTGGCCGCCCAATACAAACCAAGACAGCCAAAAAAAACTATCGCCTAAAAGCTACCACCGCAGCCCCGCAGTAGCTGCTGTTTTCTTCAAATGTAAAACTCAAATAATACAATCCGGTGGACTTGCAGCGGAAAGTAAGGCTATTAAAATACTTCTCGTTTACATAATTTGTTGCCACAGGATTTTTTTTGGCATCCAACAGATTGAAAATCATATTTTCAGAACCTCCATCTTTGCTGGTCATAGCAAATTGATAGTTGGTGTCTTTGCTTAGAATACAAGTAAATTCAATTTTGCTTTTTGCCCCACCCCTGCCATCTATTCTGTAAGTCTTCTCATACAAAAACCCGGGGGCAATAGACCTCATGCTTTTTTCACTCAATAAATCTGCGTTGCACTGGGCATGAACTTTGTAAGCCAACAAATTAAAAATCACCAAAATAACAACAAGCCTCATAAGATTTTATTTTATTAACGGATAAAGTTGCCCAATCTTGTAAGCATACAAAGCTATAACAACAAAAATTGGGCAACAATACCCCCCGGCAGTTAAATCTTTGGTTGGCTTACAGCCAAGCACCTACAAAACGACGGAATTCTGACCTAAATTCTTGATAGATTTGAGTAAAACGCTCCATACGTTCCCTGAGTCCGGTATGGTCGCCAAATAGTTTGTGGTCAATCGCTACAGGGTGTTCTTTGGCGTAAGTACCCAACGACTGTTCGTGAACCCTCAATTCATGGCTCAAAATATCTATCTGCTCTTTTTGGATGATGAGTTGGTTTTGGTGGTGGCTGATGCCTTTGCGGACTTCCTCGCCGGTGTTGTGAGAAGCCAACTCATCGAGTCTTTTTTGGAAAATTTCCAACTCATTGACATAGAAATTCAACTCATTGAGCCAATTCACGTGGTCAAAATGCAAATCGTGGATATGAACCTTGTTTTTGTGTAACATAAAAATGTGCTTTTAATTTTTGCAAAGCACAATTATATTGTTCAATTAACAAATGATTTATATCATAGCTTTGCTAATAATTGGCTCAATTTTCAGAATGGATTCCAAGACTTTCCACTCGAACACATAAAACCTCCCGACCGCTTGTACAGCTTGGCAAACATTTTTACCTTCGCAGCCAAAGACAAACAAAATGCAGTACCGTATCGAAAAAGACACCATGGGACAGGTTGAAGTGCCCGCTCATGTCTATTGGGGGGCGCAAACCCAACGCTCTATCATGAACTTCCCTATCGCTCAGGATATCAACAAGATGCCCCGTGAAATCATCCGCGCCTTTGCATACCTGAAAAAAGCCGCCGCCCTGACCAACTACGAAGCGGGCGTGCTGCCAAAAGAAAAATGCGACCTCATTGCTCAGGTCTGTGATGAAATTTTGAGCGGACAACTCGACGACCAGTTTCCGCTGGTGGTTTGGCAAACGGGTTCGGGTACTCAGTCCAATATGAACGTCAATGAAGTAGTGGCATATCGGGGGCATGTGATAGCAGGCGGAAGTTTAACGGACGAAAAGAAAAAACTCAACCCCAACGACGACGTAAACAAATCACAATCCAGCAACGACACTTTCCCAACGGCCATGCACATAGCGGCCTACAAAATGCTGGCAGAGCACACCATCCCCGCTATCGAAAAACTTCGCGACACCCTAAAAACCAAATCAGAGGCTTTCAAAGATATTGTCAAAATCGGACGCACCCACTTCATGGATGCCACCCCTTTGACGCTGGGGCAGGAGTTCAGCGGCTACGTAAGCCAACTGGAGCACGGCCTCAGAGCCATCCAACACACACTCAAGCATTTGAGTGAACTGGCACTGGGCGGCACAGCAGTAGGTACAGGCATCAACACCCCCGCAGGGTACAGCGAAAGTGTAGCCCGTCATATTGCGCAGCTCACCGGACTGCCATTTGTAACCGCCGAAAACAAATTTGAAGCACTGGCCGCTCACGATGCCATTGTCGAAGCGCACGGAGCACTAAAAACCGTTGCGGTGGGCCTGATGAAAATAGCCAATGATATTAGGATGCTCTCAAGCGGCCCTCGCGCTGGAATAGGCGAAATATTCATTCCCGACAACGAACCCGGCTCTTCTATCATGCCCGGCAAAGTAAACCCAACCCAATCGGAAGCCATGACCATGGTGGCCGCGCAGGTGCTGGGCAATGACGTAGCCATAAACATAGGCGGGGCAAACGGCCACTTTGAGCTTAACGTCTTCAAACCCATGATGATCTACAACTTTTTGCACTCTGCCCGTTTGATAGGGGATGTCTGCTTGGCTTTCAACGACAAGTGCGCCGTAGGCATCGAACCGCTCCACGACAACATCCGCAAACACGTAAGCAATTCGCTCATGCTCGTTACGGCACTCAATCCCAAAATCGGCTACTACAACGCCGCCGCCATAGCCCAAAAAGCCCACCGTGAAGGCACAACTCTAAAAGAAGCAGCCCTCTCTTACGAGTTGCAAGGGCTGGATTTCAAATACATGACGGCTGAACAATTTGATGAGTGGGTACGACCCGAAAAAATGGTTTAACAGACGAATTGGAATATTTTTAAAGAAAAATTTGGAAATTCAAATCCAAAGCACTTGATTTGCAATGTATATCTCAACAACAAGAGGGGCAAAAGCCCCTTTTTTATTTGCCTTTTTTAGTATGGACTTGAAAACCAAGATATTGGCATTCGTAGAGAGCTGTTTGGAGCGGCCTGAGCACTTTGTGGTTTCGGTTTCCATATCTGCCTCCAAACGCCCCACGGTAGCTGTGGTATTGGATGGAGACAAAGGAGTTGATATTGATACTTGCTCGAAAGTGAGTCGGGCGTTGGGGGCTTGGATTGAGGAGAACAATTTGTTTGAGCAGGCTTATATTTTGGAGGTAGGTTCGCCGGGCGTGGATAGTCCTTTGGTGTTGCCGCGCCAGTTTTTGGCCAATGTAGGGCGCAAAGTCCAACTCACCCTCAAAGACGGCAGCCAAATAGAAGGTCGGCTCACTGAGTACAGCCTCGAAAAGATGACCCTCCAGCCGGATGCACCCAAAAAAGCCAAATCACCCTTACCCCAGCCTATCGAAATACAAACAGACAACGTAAAAACAGCCATTGTTAAAGTAGAATTTTAAAATCATCCGAACACATGAATACAGAAGAGTTAATTGAGTCCTTTTCGGAGTTTGCCCGCAAAAAAAACATAGACCGCCCTACCATGATACGCATATTGGAAGACGTATTTAGGACTATGGTGCGCAAAAAATACGGCGATGACTCCAATTTCAATATCATCATCAACGTGGACAAAGGCGACTTGGAGATTTTGCGCTCCAGAACCATCGTGGCCGACGAACACGAAATTGAAGACATCAACAGTATGATTTCTTTGCGCGAAGCCCACAAAATTGACCCCTCCTTTGAAGTAGGGGAAGAAGTGGCCGAAGAAATCAAACTGGATGCTTTTGGCCGCCGTCTGGTACAAACTGCACGCCAGACCCTTATCCAAAAAGTGAAAGACCTGGAAAAAGACTTGCTCTACAACAAATACAAAGACATGGTAGGGGAGCTAATTACTTGCGAAGTCTATCAAGTATTTGGCCGCGAAATCATTTTGATTGATACGGAGATGAACGAAATCAGCTTGCCGAAAAACGAGCAAATTTCCAAAGACCGTTTTCGCAAGGGCGAAGTGGTCAAAGCCGCCATTCGTCGCGTAGAACTCATCAACAACAGCCCAAAAATCATCGCTTCAAGGGCATCGCCTGAGTTTTTGGCTAAGTTGTTTGAAAATGAAATCCCCGAAATTTATGACGGGCTGATTACCATCAAAGCCATCGTCAGAGAGCCGGGCGAAAAAGCCAAAGTCGCGGTCGAATCCTATGATGACAGGATTGACCCCGTCGGGGCATGTGTAGGGGTGAAAGGCTCAAGAATCCACCCCATAGTCCGCGAGTGCCAACAAGAAAATATTGATGTCATCAATTACACCGAAAATTTGGAGCTTTTCATCATTCGCTCCCTGACACCAGCCAAAGTCAACTCAGTAAAAATTGACTACGACCGCAAACGCGCTTCGGTGATTTTGAACCGCGACCAAGTCTCTCTTGCTATCGGAAGGGGAGGAACCAATATCAAGTTGGCCAGCAAACTGACGGGCTATGAGATTGATGTGTATCGCGAACACCTCGAATTTGAAGACAATGACGAAGATGTCGAACTGAGCGAATTTGCAGATGCCATCGAAGATTGGGTGTTGGACGAGTTCAAGAAAATCGGCTTAGACACAGCAAAAAGTGTACTGGCTATCAGCAAGGAAGACCTTTTGAGGCGTACCGATTTAGAAGAAGATACCATTGATTTTGTCGTCGATATTCTCAAAAAAGAGTTTGAGGACTGATGAACAAAAACCAAGTATATCTTGACAATGCGGCTACAACTGCGCTTGACCCACAAGTGGGCAAGACTATTGTCGAGTTTTTGTACGAGTTTGGCAATCCCTCTTCGACCCATTCGCAAGGCAGAGCCGCAAAAGCGATAGTAGAAAAATCGAGAAAAACCATTGCCGAATTGTTCGGAGTGGCTGCCGGCGAGATTGTTTTCACCTCTGGAGGCACAGAAGCCGACAACTTTGTCATCAAAGGATCGGTTGAGTCGCTGGGGATTGGGAAGGTCATCAGTTCGCCTCTGGAGCACCATGCCGTGCTGCACTCGATTGAGGCTTTACCAAAAAATATTGAAAAACAGTGGCTTACACCCGATAATAAAGGGCGATTATCCCTTGAAGAACTTGAGTCGTTGTTGCAAAAACGAACTCAGCCTACTTTGGTGAGCCTCATGCACGGCAACAACGAAATCGGAAACCTGATTGACATAGACCAAGTGGGTAAACTCTGCCGTCAATACGGGGCTTATTTTCACAGCGATACGGTGCAGACCATTGGGCACTACCCAATCAATTGCCGCGAGTTGCACTTTTTGGCAGCTTCTGCCCACAAATTTCACGGACCTAAGGGGGTGGGGTTTGCTTTGGTAAAAAAGGGAGCCAAAATTTTGCCCTTCATGCACGGCGGCGGCCAAGAGCGGGGAATGCGTGGGGGCACTGAAAATGTGGTCTTTATAGCCGCTATGGCCAAAGCCTTAGAAATTTCATTGACAAATGCAGCCGCTCATCGTTTGCATATTGAATCCCTGAAAACCAACATGATAACGGGATTGAAAGCCCTATTTGGCGAGAGCGTGTATTTCAATGGTCTATCCGACACCCAAGACAGCCTCTACACAGTGCTCAATGTTTCTTTGCCGCCTACAGAATCAAAAGACCTTTTTTTGTTCCATCTCGATATGAGGGGCGTGGCGGCCTCCGGGGGCAGTGCTTGCAGCAGCGGGGCTTTGGCAGGTTCTCACGTGTTGAGAGCCATTGGAGCAGACCAAAATAAGAACAATGTCAGGTTTTCTTTTTCAAGATTCAACACCGAAAAAGACATTGACTTCACGCTGAATATTTTAGCGGAGTTGTACGAGTCAGATACAAAAAGCGCACTTGCCACAATAAGGAAATAAAAAAGCCTCAAATGGATGAGGCTTTTCGAGTACCCAGAGCCGGGGTCGAACCGGCATGGCATTGCTGCCACTGGTGTTTGAGACCAGCGCGTCTACCGATTCCGCCATCTGGGCATCAATCGGGCTGCAAAGGTAGCAAGAGCTTCTTTGTTTCCAAATTTTTTGATGAAAAATCTTAAAAAATTATACTACAAAGCAAATTAAATCTATTAAAGCGTTTTGTTAGCGAAATTGTAAGCGTTATGAAAATTTAACCTTTTAGTTGAAAATCAAAAATGAGACATATAACTAAAAAAGATGTAGGTGCGCCAGCATAAAAATATGATAACTGTGCAAGGCTCAGTGATTCAAGTTGGTAACTCAAAAGGTATTATATTAAGTAAAACCCTTTTAGAAAAGCACCAAATCACCGACAAGGTTGAACTTGTGTTAGAAACTGATTGTGTAATCATAAGGCCTGTTGTTGAGCCGCGCAAAGATTGGGAATAGGCCATGCACAAAGAGGGGATGATAAGTTAATTATAGACAGCGTATCTGAAAACGAATACTGGGCTTAAGTCATGACAACATTTTTACAATATGAAATTATTGTTGTCAATTTAGATCCTACAATAAGGCAGCAAAATGAGGAATAAACGCCTTTGCATAATTGTTTTACCCAATGAGACGAAAAGCACGTAGCAAGAGTTGTAGTTTGCCCAATAAATTATAAATCAAAAAACTATCCAACAAGAATAAGTTTTGAGTTGGAAGGACGAGAAAGTTTGAATAACAAAAACCATAGGCACTTAGATAAAGAAACCATATAATCGGGTCAAATCAATTATCAAAGAAACCTATGTGGACTAAAAAATTGCACAGTGAGTGCAAGCAACTTGGTTTTTAGCATAAAGTTTGATAAAATGAAACCTATGAAAGTGATAGCTCGGTATGTATTTATGTTGGGTCTGTTTTTGGGGCTTTCCTCGCAAAAAGAGCCTCAAATCCAATGGCTTACTTTGGAAGAAGCCTACAACAAAATCCAAAAAGAACCCAAAAAAGTATTTATAGATGTCTATACCGATTGGTGTGGCTGGTGCAAAAAAATGGACAGAGAAACATTTGCCCAAAGCTACATAGCCGCTTATGCAAACGAGAAATTTTACGCCGTCAAGCTCAATGCCGAACAAAGAACAGATATTACTTTGGGAGACAAGGTCTTGCGATTTGTTCCGCAAGGCTCAAGAGGGTACCACGAGGCCGCTGTGGGCTTGCTCAACGGAGAGATGAGCTATCCCTCTTTGGTTTTTTTGGACGAAACTTTTGCGATTATAGATAGAGTACCCGGCTACAAAAATGCGCGTACTTTTCACCAAATTCTGACGTTTTTGGGAGAAAACCACTACAAAACAGTTGCTTTCGACAAGTTTGTGTCGGAGATTTACCCAAAAGATTTTGAGTCGAAGTAAAGTTGACTCAACAAAATACACCCAACCAAATACCATGCACAGGATAAAATTTTTTTGGTTTTTCTATCTTTTGGGGTTTTACACCCAAGCGCAAGACTTGAATTTCACTTTTTTTGAAGCCGCACCCATACAAATAAACCCTGCTTTAGCAGGGAAAGTACCTCATTATCAAATAGCTTCACTGTATCGAAACCGTTGGATCGGGTTGGAAGGCTTTCAGAGCTACTACGCTGCCATGGATTATCATTTTGACCTGATCAACGGCGGGGCTGCGCTGGCCGTGTACAGCGATAGAACCAACCGCTGGCAGTCCAATACAGTCGAAGCGGGCTACAGCCAGAGCGTCCGACTGAGCCGCAAATGGGTGGCCGCCCCGGGAATCAAGTTTGGGTACACCCAAAGACAGGTTGGCTATCAGGACTTTGTATTTGGCGACGAAATCGTCAGCGGCAATCCTACCTTAGAGCGGCTGCCCAATGAAAGGTTTGGCTTTTTGTCGATTGGCACAGGGGTTTTGGTTCACTCGCGCACGGTCTGGCTGGGGCTGGCCGCCCACCACATCAACAGCCCCAACGAGTCGCCCGTTGGGCTGACTTCCCAGCCGATAAGAATTTCTGCCCACGCTGGACTGAGAATCATGCGAAAAATCGGCAAAAGATACTACGACATCGCAAGGCCAAGCATCTTACTGGAACGGCAGGGTGCTTTTAGCAAAATAGATGTAGGCTCAAACTTCTACAAATCGCAATTTTTTGCCGGTGCATGGCTGCGCATTCTGCCTATGTCTGAGGGACAAAAAACCGATGCTTTGTCTGTACTGACGGGCTACCGAAAGGCAGGGTTCAGGCTGGCGTATAGTTTTGGTTGGGATTTGACGGGTGTACGATCCGACTTTGGGACTCATGAAATCGTGCTGAACCTCTCGCCAACCAGAGACCGCCGAAAAAAGAAAGGCCGTAAATGGCACGACAGAATTCAATGCCCCTTTTCTGCCCTCGAGGGGATTTATGACTAAGCAAAAAAACTCTAAGTTTTAAAAGGGAATGGTGCACTGACAGAAAATGTGATTTTTGTCACCTGTTTAAAATTAGTCTAAATAAACACTATATTTGCCCGATAGAAAATTGGGTATGAAAAAATATTTGACAGCCGGTTGCTTGATTTTAGCTCTGCTTGTTTCTGCACAAAATCTTGATGCTCAATTGATTGGCCGAGTATTTGATCACCTGTCCCAGCCTGCCGCAGGGGCAACGGTTGTGCTCAACCGAAGCCAACAGACCCAAACCGACGACTCAGGACGCTTCCATTTCAACTCAGCGGAAAACAAATGCGAGATTACCGTTTATTTTCCAAGCCATAAATATTTTACGCAAACCTTTGATTGTAAACAGAAAAAAGAAATAAATATCTACTTGCAAGTCTTGGAAGACTCACTCGCAGAAGTATGGGTAATGGCCGCCGGCAACGAATTGGTAAGCCTCAAGGCAATACAAGGCTACACCATTTTTGAAGGAAAAAAGACAGAAATAGTTGATTTTAAAAACTTTGCAGCCAATCTTTCCACCAACTCGGCACGACAGGCATTTGCCAAAGTGGCCGGCCTCAATATTTGGGAGAGCGATGGCGCGGGACTGCAACTGGGCATAGGAGGGCGCGGGCTAAGCCCCAACCGAACCGCCAATTTCAACACCCGCCAAAACGGCTATGACATGAGTGCCGATGCGCTGGGCTATCCCGAAAGCTACTACACCCCGCCTATGGAAGCCCTCCAACGCATTGAAATCGTGCGCGGTGCAGCGTCTCTGCAATACGGAACGCAATTTGGCGGCATGGTCAATTTTGTCCTCAAAAACGCAAAAGACCTCCTCAGCCAAACCGAAGGCAAAAAGTTTGGAGTAACCGCCCGCCAAACTCTGGGCAGTTGGGGATTTTTCAACTCGTTCAACAGCGTAGCTTTTGCCAGCGATAAAATTGATACTTATGGATTTGTTCAGTACAAGCGAGGCGACGGATGGCGGCAAAACAGTGGTTTTGAAGTTTATACCGGCTTTGCATCTGCCAACTTCCAACTCTCTCGCCGCCTAAAAATCGGCTGGGAGCAGACCCTCATGCACTACACCGCCCAGCAAAGCGGCGGGCTGACCGATGCCCAGTTTGCTCAAAATCCACGCCGCTCTTTTAGAAGCAGAAACTGGTTTTCGGTGGATTGGAATTTGGCTTCGCTCAATTTAGAGTACAAAATCTCAGAAAAAACTTCTGTCATTAGCAAAACTTTTTACCTGAACTCTTCGCGCCAAGCACTGGGAAACCTTGAGCGTGCCAATGTGATGGACTTCGGCAATAACCGAACACTCATTTACGGCCATTATCAAAATTTGGGCAATGAAACCCGCCTGTTGCATCGCTACAAAATTGGCAATTCGCCGCAAGTCCTCGTAACAGGAACAAGAGCGTATTGGGGCTTTTCCAGCCAAAAACAAGGCGATGGCTCAAAAGGCAGCGACCCCGATTTTCGATTTTTAAATCCCGAAAACCCCGAAAACTCATCTTACAGCTTCCCCAATCGCAACTTTTCTTTTTTTGTAGAAAATATTTTCAACCTAAGCGAAAAAATCAGCATTACGCCCGGCATCAGAATCGAAAACATACAAACCAACAGCCGTGGATTTTACCGCGTAACCGTCCGAGACATGGCTCAAAACATAGTCTCAGACACAAAAATCGAAGACAACCGCAGCCGAAACCGTAGTTTTGTGATTGCGGGAATAGGAACCAACTACAAAGCCACCGAGGCACTGGAAGTCTATGCCAATTTTACACAAAACTACCGCGCCGTTACCTTCAGCGACTTGCAAATCGTCAATCCCAATTTCAAAATTGACCCCAACATCCAAGATGAACGCGGCTACAATGCAGATTTGGGCATAAAAGGGCAGATAGGGCGGGTTTTCAGTTACGACGCTACGCTGTTTCACCTATTTTACTCGGGCAGGATAGGCCAAGTCTTGCGTGCCGACCAACCACCGCTGTTTCTGGATTACCGCTACCGCACCAATATATCCGACTCGAGGACAACCGGCCTAGAAACCACATGGGAGCTGGATTTGTGGAAAGTGGCCTTCGGGAAAAACAACCCCATAAAACTGGCTTGGTTTTCTAACTTGGCACTCATTGATGCCCGCTACACGGGGACAAAAGACAACTCCGTCAAAGGCCGCAAAGTGGAACTGGTTCCGCCCATCAATTGGCGCACAGGCTTTCATTTCAAAAAAGACAGGTTGTCAGCCTCTTATTATTTTTCTTATATCGAAAAGCACTTTACCGATGCCACCAATACCATCCGCTCGGCCTCCGGGGTCAACGGGATCATCCCCTCTTACAGCGTGATGGATTTGTCGGCAGCCTATCAACTGAGCCGCCGTTTTCGATTGGAAGCCACTGTGAGCAATATTTTGAACAAGATGTATTTTACACGCCGTGCAGAAGCCTACCCGGGGCCGGGTATCATATCGGCAGATGGGAGAGGCTTTTATTTCACCATCGCGGGGAGTTTTTAATTTGTGGAAAAAGCAGTTGTT
>CAZRQL010000046.1:0-15960 GCA_964602415.1 uncultured Roseobacteraceae bacterium | reverse complement strand
ATACTATAAATTAAGTGGTTTTATATTTTTTTAGAATTAAATCCTTGAAAATCAAACGAATAAATCCTTAAAATCTTAAAAATCACTTAAATCTTGGTATAAATAATGAGTTGTTTAATAGAATGCCGTTACTTAAGCAAGGAGCACAACAAAACAGCAACTGAACCAATCCGATCACCCAACGGTCAGTGGCCACCGGCGCGGCTAATTTGGGCACACATGCGCCCCAAATAAACCGTATTGCAAAGCGACTCCTGACAACCCAACTCAATGCTTTTGCTTGTATCTTTGCCCCATCAATGAGTTTATTATGAATATACACAGAGAGGGATACAGCACCTTGCCGGTGGTTTTTGTTTTGTTGGTGGCTTTGAATGCTGTGATTTGGCACTATCTGCCCGACGCGCAAACCCTCCAACTTTTTGTGTTGGGGTTCAGTGCGGTGGTGTATCTGTTCTTTCAGTATTTTTTTCGCAATCCTTCAGTTTATACCGATATAAATCCCTCTCAGGTGATAGCTCCCGCCAACGGCAAAATCGTCATCATACAAGAGGTTGAGGAAGAGGAATTTCTGAAGCAGAAATGTTTACAGGTTTCTATTTTTATGTCTCCTTTGGATGTTCATGTCAACAGGATGCCTGTTTCGGGTGAGGTGATTTATTATCGGTATCATCCGGGCAAGTATTTAGTGGCTTGGCATCCCAAGTCTTCCACGCTCAATGAACGCAGCAGCATAGCGGTACGCGATGAAGAAGGTAGGGTTTTGCTTTTCAGACAGATAGCAGGTGCGGTGGCGCGAAGAATCCGCTGCTACGTCAAAGAAGGCGACAAAAGGCTTCAAGGCCAAGAAATGGGATTTATCAAATTTGGCTCTCGGGTAGATGTGTTTTTGCCCTTGACAGCGGAACTGAAGGTGCAAGTGGGCGATAGGGTAGTGGGCGGACAGACTGTCTTAGCGGTCTGGTAATTAGCTTTTTGCATGGTCAATGGCTTTTCTTACCGATCCAAACTCATCCAACAGTCTTTGGGCATCCGGCTCTAAAAGCCCCGTTTCACTCATTACCATTCGCAAGGCGCGCTCGCGAAGTTTTGAGTTGGTGAGTTGCATGTCGATCATTTTGTTGCCTTTGACGTGGCCGAGTTTTATCATCACACTGGTGGTGAGCATGTTGAGCACCAGTTTTTGTGCGGTTCCGGCTTTCATTCTTGTGCTTCCTGTGATGAGTTCCGGCCCGACTATGACCTCTACGGGGTAGTCGGCGTAGCGGGCGGCCATTGAGTTTGGGTTGCAGACGATGCAGCCTGTGGTGATGTTGTGCCTCTGGCAATCTCTTAGCCCTCCCACTACATAGGGCGTTTTTCCGGAGGCCGCTATGCCCACCACAATATCCGAACCGGAAACGTTATGCTTTTGCAAATCCTTAAAAGCCTGCTGCTCGTTGTCCTCGGCATTTTCGACGGCTACCCTAATGGCGGCATCGCCCCCTGCTATCAGGGCCACTACCCGCCCTTGTTCAATCCCAAAAGTGGGCGGGCACTCCGAAGCGTCCACCACCCCCAACCTTCCGCTGGTTCCTGCCCCAATATAAAAAAGCCGCCCCCCCGATTTCATGCGCTCGTAGGTGGCCCGGGCCAGCGATTCAATTGCCGAAAGAGCCTTGTTTACAGCCGCAGGCACGCTGTGGTCTTCTTGGTTGATAGCCAATAAAATTTCTTTGAGAGACAGCAATTCCAAATGGTTGTGATGGGAGTCTTGCTCGGTGGGATTTATTATGTAAGACATTGATTTTTAAATATTTGAATTCTAAATAGGTATAAAAAAATATTTTGGGAGGACTTCTTGAGATTTTTTTTTGTCCATTAAAGTAAATTAAAATTAAGGATGCTTATGTTCAAACGATTACTTTTTTATTTCATAATTACCATTTCCTTGTTTACGTGGCAGACTGCCCGAAGCCAGGTAACCACTGAAGGCAATGATTTTTGGCTTGGCTTCATGGAAAACGGACGTTACCAAGGAGTCCAAAGGTTCACGCTTGATGTTTTTATCAGTGCAAAAAAGTTTACAACGGGAAGAATCTTGTACAATGGGGGCTCGGTAAGTTTTACCCTCAATGCAGCCAACAATTTTACCTTTTCTAGGACGTTCAATACGAACGATTTCCACATCAGGGGTAGCAACCGAGACCCAAGTACCACCGCCTTTCGCAACAAGTGGATACGCATCACTTCAACGGGCAACAACGGCAACAGCGAGAATTTTGCCGTTTATGCCGTCAATAACAAAGACAACAGTGCCGATGCAACGGTGGTTTTGCCGGTAGCCTCCCTGGGCAACGAGTACTACGTGATGTCTTATGCCGATGCAAATGACAACGCCGAAGGCAGCAACATCAAGCGATCGCAGTTTATGGTCATGGCCGTAGAAGACAGTACCCGAATCGTGGTTGTTTCTCCCGTAAACCTCAACAACGGAAGAGATGCCAACAAGCGAGATACGATTACTTTCAATAAAGCAGGTGATTTGGTTCAACTACAGCCCCGCGCCTATCGAGACGATTTGACAGGTACTTACATTACGGTCATCCCCTATGGTAGCAATTCAAGTTGCAAAAACGTTGCTGTCTTTGCCGGGCATAGCTTTGGCAGGGTCGGTAGCTGTGTCAATGTCAATAATGCCACTCGAGACCACCTTTTTGAGCAAATGTACCCCACCAACACTTGGGGCAAAAACTATATCTTCGTGCCCTACCTGCTGAGGAACAACGGCGATGATTTTAGGATTATGGCCAAAGAAAACAATACGCGGGTCGTTGTCAACACCAACGACACGATCACTCTCTCCAGAGCGGGTGACTTTAGGACGTACACCAACCGGACGGCGGCCTTTCAGATTTCGGCCAACAAGCCCATATCGGTAGCCCAATACACCCGAACCCAAGAAAAAACAGGAACCGGCAATAGCTGTTCGTCCGCTGAAACAAGGGGCGACCCTTTTTACATCATGTTGAGTCCCAATGAGCAGCTACTCAG
Source organism: uncultured Roseobacteraceae bacterium (assembly GCA_964602415.1). Taxonomy (GTDB): domain Bacteria; phylum Bacteroidota; class Bacteroidia; order Cytophagales; family Flammeovirgaceae; genus CAZRQL01. Next base: position 12,927 of record CAZRQL010000046.1, on the reverse strand, counting down.
GAATATTACTTTCAACGCATTCACCGGTCAGGTATCAGGTTTTCAGTATTACATGAATGTCATTACCAAGACTGCCGATACTTCCAGAATTAAATTTGACGGCTCAAAAAATAACTTGGTAGGCTTCATCAAAGTACCCAACAACGGGGATTTCTCCTATGCCAGACGCTCTATTTCATCGGGCACGCACCGCTTGGAGTCTGACAGCGGCTTTATCGCCTATGTATATGGGTTTAGCAATACCGGTTGCGGCAATGCTTGTTTTGAGTCTTTTGGCTACAGTACCGGGGCCAGTCTGAATAACCTAAACGCTTCTTTCACCTTTGTAGATACCGCAGATGCTTCGCAAACCGTTATACAGTCTCCTTCAGATGCTTATTGCTTGGACAAAGTTTACAGGGTTAGTATCAGTGCAGATACGGTTTTCAAAAACTTTACATGGAATTTTGGAGATGGCAGTCCCGAGAAGTCAGGCCAAAATGTGGTGCATAAATTCACCAAGATAGGTACTTACCAAATGCGCGTTACCATGTCCACCGCTTCGGGTGATTGCGGGGTAGGCTCGAGGGAAACCGTTACCAAAGTGCTCAAAATCTTTAAACCTTATGCCTTCGTCAAGGGGCCTAAACAAACCTGCGAAGGGGACACTTACATCTATTATGCCGATTCAATCGATTTGACCAACCGCGAAACCAACAAATTTGTGTGGAAGGTCTATGGAGGGGAAATCGTGGGGGCTGATGACGGCGACTCTATCCGAGTCAAATGGAACTCCGCCAATACCAACGCCCGCGTTACCCTTTTTCCCAACAACGCCGTAGCTTGCTCAGGCGATTCTTCTTCCCTCAAAGTCATCGTCAATCCCTACATCAAAGTTACCACCCCCAGCGGGCCAACCGAACTTTGCGACCGTGATATGAAGGGCAAAAAGTACAACATCCCTCAAAAAACAGGCTATTTGTACCAGTGGGGCATAGAAGGCGGCACGATTTTGACCACCAAAGACACCAGCCATATCGAAGTGGATTGGAACGGCTCAGGCACTCACAAACTTTGGGTAGATGGGGGTAGCAGTGTTGATTCTTTGTGTTATTTGACCTCCGACACGTTGCTGATTAACATTCAAAAAGCCTACGATACCTTAGAAATTGCGGCAGCCAAAGACAAGTTTTGCTATGGCGAATCCATCCGATTCAATGCCATCAAAAATACGGGTTATGTCTCGTACAGTTGGGATTTTGGCGATGGCAGCCCTGTGGCCACAGGCGACACCGTTTTCAAGGCTTACACCAATGCGGGCACTTACACAGTTAAACTCACAGCAAGCACCGCCTCGGACGTGTGCGAAATCAAAAACGTGGTGAGAACCTATAAAGTTGAGGTCTCCAGACCTACCAAACCCGTCATATCGGGGCGCAGAAATGTTTGCGACAATGCCACAGGCATCAAATACAAACTGACCGATACAGAAAAAAATACCTACACATGGAGCGTAACAGGTGGCACTATATCTCAAAACCAAGGCGATAGCATCACGGTGGCATGGGGAGCCGGCCCCGTTGGGGTGGTCAAACTCAAAACCAAAAACAGCCTTGGTTGCGAGGACAGCGTATCTTACAACGTAACCATCAACGACTTCAAAGCCACCGCCAAGCCATCCGGCCCGGATTCGGTGTGTACCTTCGACAAAGTCGGCAAAAAATACTCTGTTCCTCAGACGTTTGGCTACGGCTACAACTGGCAAATATCCAACGGCAGCATTAAATCCGGCCAAGGCACGCGCGAAGTAACCGTGGACTGGGGCAATGCCGGACAAGGCTACATCTGGCTTGCCTCCAGCAATGTTGTTGATTCTTTGTGTTTTGCGGCTTCAGATTCTTTGAAAGTAATCATCAAAAATGCCTACGATACCTTAGAAATTGCAGCAGCCAAAGACAAGTTTTGCTACGGCGAATCCATCCGATTCAATGCCATCAAAAATACGGGTTACGTCTCGTATAGTTGGGATTTTGGCGATGGCAGCCCTGTAGCTACAGGCGACACCGTTTTCAAGTCTTATGCCAATGCAGGCACCTACACCGTCAAACTTACGGCAAGCACCGTACCCGATATATGCCAAATGAAAAATTTGGTAAGAACCTATAAAGTTGAGGTCTCCAGACCTACCAAACCCGTCATATCGGGGCGCAGAAATGTTTGCGACAATGCCACAGGCATCAAATACAAACTGACCGATACAGAAAAAAATACCTACACATGGAGCGTAACAGGTGGCACTATATCTCAAAACCAAGGCGATAGCATCACGGTGGCATGGGGAGCCGGCCCCGTTGGGGTGGTCAAACTCAAAACCAAAAACAGCCTTGGTTGCGAGGACAGCGTATCTTACAACGTAACCATCAACGACTTCAAAGCCACCGCCAAGCCATCCGGCCCGGATTCGGTGTGTACCTTCGACAAAGTCGGCAAAAAATACTCTGTTCCTCAGACGTTTGGCTACGGCTACAACTGGCAAATATCCAACGGCAGCATTAAATCCGGCCAAGGCACGCGCGAAGTAACCGTGGACTGGGGCAATGCCGGACAAGGCTACATCTGGCTTGCCTCCAGCAATGTTGTTGATTCTTTGTGTTTTGCGGCTTCAGATTCTTTGAAAGTGGTTATAAAACAAGAGCCAAATAAAGTAATTAGCATCACCAACGCTTCGGATACACTTTGCGCCAACCAATCACTCAGTTTTGGCCTCAATGCAGACGCTCAATACGAGTTTTTTGAGTGGAATATGGGCGATGGCGCGAAATATTTTACCAAAAATATCAACCACACCTACACCACTACAGGCTCCAAAACCATCACCGTCAAAGCCCGCACCGCCCCAACGGTTTGTTATACAGAGGCTTTTGATACGCTTACTATTTTTATCGTTGAGCCTACTGCTACTATTGTGGGTCCCAATTCGGTTTGTCCCGATGGCCCTGCCATCAAATATTGGCTCAAAGACAAGTATTTCACCAATTCCTACCAGTGGAGCGTATCGGGTGGCACTATCTCAGGTAGTTCAACTTCTGATACGGTGAGGGTAGCATGGGGCGCAACCAATCCCAACGCCAGCCTCAAACTCATCCCCAAAGAAAGTGGTAGGGCATGCGTAGGCGATGAGGTGGTTTTGCCTGTGCGGGTCAATAGAGTGCTTGACCCCAAAGCCGCCATAGGCCCTGATTCGGTTTGCAATGATGAAAAAGATGTGCCTTTTACGCTGGATGTGGTAAACAATACCTCAATTTATACATGGTATTTGAGTGGGGGGACGGTTAAATCCGGTCAAGGAACAGCCAACCCCAAATTTGATTTCCCTACTACAGAAGGTTTTTACAAGATTTGGTACTTGGAGCGCAGCACAGTGGACACCCTTTGCGAAGGCTGGTCTGATACAGCCAAGGTATTTGTCCGCAAACGCCCCTCAAGAGACTTTGAGATTGGAGTAAACCGCGATACGGCTTGTTTGAATGAGAGCCTGAACTTCAGAAAGGTCAGTGCCGATGCAGAGATGAAAACCTTTGAGTGGGACTTTGGCGATGGCTCAGCCAAAAAATACGGTGCCAATGTCTCCCATGCTTACAGCAAAGAAGGAACATACAAAGTAAAAACCCGCGCCTATACCGCCCCGCATGTTTGCTACACCGAGACTTTTGATAGCATGACTATTTATGTAGTCAAGCCTGCCATGACGATTGCGGGACGCAATGAAGTCTGCAAAGACCAAGAAGTAGAATACACCTATGGAACTACCTTTTTTGCCGATACGTATGATTGGGCAGTAACAGGTGGCACGATAGCCTCAGGCCAAGGAACTGCCAAAGTTCGTATTAAGTGGGGCAACGCAAATCCAAACGCCCAAGTGCGCTGCACGCCTAAGAGCAAGTTTGGCTGTGATGGCGATCTTGTCTCTTTTACCGTAAGAGTCAATGAGTACCAGCCAACCGAGACACCTTCCGGCCCTGATTCTATCTGTGTGGAAGACAGGCTCAACCGACGCTATACCGTACCGGCCAAAACCGGATATGCCTACAACTGGAATCTGGTAGGCGGAACCATACGCAGCGGGCAAGGCACAAGGACGGTTTTTGTGGATTGGGATACCGTAACCACCTTCACCACCCGCAGAATTTGGCTCGAATCCAGCAATGTCATTGACAATTTGTGCTTCGACCGTTCTGCTGATTTTCCTGTGTTTATAGAGCCGGCTCCTTCCAAAGTGATTACCGTATCTCCGTCAGATACCAGCTTCTGTACCAACCGCACCGCGACCTTCAACCTTACTTCACATCCGCTCATCAATTTGTTGGATGTAGATTTTGGCGACGGTACCAAACTCAATGCCATACCTCGCACCAACAGAATCACACACACCTACACCCGCCCCGGTGTGTTTACCGTAAAGGTTACGGGCAAAACAGGTCGCTTGTGCAAAACAGTAGCCAATGGCGAAATCAAGATTAGCATCGAAGAGCCAAGAGCCAAGGTTTCGGGCAAAAATGAAGTCTGCCAAGGTACGCAAGGCGTTGAATATACCTCTACCGATACCACCCGCAGCCGTGGCAACTACCGCTGGACAGTAACCGGTGGTACAATAACAGGAAGCAATATTGGCAACACTGTAATCGTAAACTGGAGCAATACAGCCACTCAAGGGATTGTACGCTGTACGCCTTTCAACCTCAAAAACTGCTCAGGCCCTGTGGATTCGATGGTTGTCAAGCTAAACCCTTACCAACCCACTCCATTGCCTACCGGGCCTACAGAGTTTTGTGTAGATGACAAAGACAATAAAAGATATACAATACCTGCCTCTGCCGGCAGAGACTACAATTGGGAAATAACCGGAGGCCAAATTGTGGCTGGACAAGGCACGCGGAGCGTAACCGTCAATTGGAACGGAGTCGGCACAGGTCAAATTTGGGTGAGAAGAAGTACTTTGGACAAAATTTGCTTTGAGGCTTCGCCCAAGCTCAATGTCAAAATCAACCCGGGGCTTGACTCTTTGCTTGAGATGGTCAGGGTTACGGCTTTGCCCGGCGACAGCACCCGCTTGCAACTGGATTGGAGAATAGAGGGCGTTACTGAACCCAACTTGCCGCTGGAGATATTCAGAAAAACCAACAACGGCGCACAGCAGCGCATTGCTTCGGTCAACAAAAACCAAACCTCGTACACAGACCAAAGGCTTGATATCAAACGCTCTACTTACCAGTATTTCTTGCAGTCCAAAAACCGCTGCAACGACCAAATTCAGACTGATGAGCACGGCAGCATCTTGCTCAGAGTTACCCGAAACGAAAAAGATGTGTCTGCAACCCTGCAATGGAACGAGTACAAAAATTGGAAAGGTGGCGTAGCCCAATACCGCATCTTACGCAAATTGGACGATGAGCCGGACTTTACCCAGTACGCCGTAACCAATGACACCAAACTGGAGTACCCTGACGGAATAGATGCCTTTAGACACTGCTTTGTCGTGATAGCTGAAGAGCAAGGCACGGGAGTAGAATCCCGCTCAAACGAAGCCTGTACCGAGTTCAGACACAAAGTTTTTGTCTATGACATGATAACCCCCAACGGAGACGGGTTCAATGATGTTTTTGTCTTGGACAGGATAGAAAGATACACCGACAACACGCTTATCATCTTGAACCGCTTTGGGCAGGAAGTCTATCGGGTATCCGACTACAAAAACGACTGGCGCGGCACCAACCGTGAAGGCGACCCGCTGGAGGGTACCTATTTCTACATATTTATCTACAAAGACAAGCAAGGCCGAGAGCAAGTAGAAAAAGGCCCCATTACCATACAGAGGTAAAAAATAGCTGTCTTTTACCCAACAAAACCCCCGTTCAATCAATGGGGGTTTTGTTTTTACGAGATTGCCTGTGTGTGTTAATAAAATATAAACAGTTCATTTTTTGCACTTATTTACATCGTCCAAAAAACTTCCGAGTATAGCTTTGCACCATGAAAATACCTTTTACTGAGCCTTTTTCTGTGATAGATTTTAGTGCGATTAACTATGAAAATCTAATTAATGGTCTTACAGAAGCCATTAAGCAAGCCTCCCAAGAGGTCAATTTGATTGCTCAGTCAGCCGATGAGCCTACATTTGAAAACACCATCGAGGCACTGGAGTCCGCAGGTCAACAGGTGGATATCATTTCTGCTATCATCTTCAATCTCAATCACGCCCATAGCAACCCCATCATATTGGAAGCCGCCAAAGAGGCTGCACCGCTACTGAGCCATTATTCCAATGACGTGATGCTCAATTCTCAACTTTTCCAACGCATAGAGGCGGTTTATCACAAAGCACCATCGCTTGATTCAGAAGGCCAAATGTTGCTCCAAAAAACCTACAAAGATTTTGTACGCAACGGGGCAAAGCTCGAAGCCGAACAAAAACAGCAACTCCGAGCAATAGACAGTCGCTTGAGCGAACTTTCGGTCATTTTTGGGGAGCATGTGCTCAATGAGACCAAAGCCTATGAGCTTTTTGTTGAAAATGAATCGGATTTAGAAGGTGTACCTGAGCGGGTTTTGGTGCAGGCTGCGGCCTTAGCCCAATCCAAAGGCAAAAGCGGTTGGTGTTTTACCCTTTTTGCGCCCAGTTATGTTCCCTTTGTTACGTATTGCCCCAATCGCGAACTTAGGCGCGAGATAATGAGGGCTTATGCGAGCCGCGCGATTACCCTTAACCCGCCTGTATTGACCGAAATCATGGAATTGAGGGTACAAAGAGCCAAGCTATTGGGGTACGAAACCTATGCAGACTTTGTACTGGAGCAGAGAATGGCCGCCTCAAAGGACAACGTGATACGCTTTCTCGATGAGCTAAAAGAAGCCGCACGCCCTTATGCTCTGCAAGAACTTGCCCAAATGCAACAGTTGGCCTCGACACATGGAATAGATACCCTACAACCGTGGGATTGGCCGTTTTTTGCAGAAAAAATAAAGTCAGAAAAGTTTTCCATAGACCAAGAGCAACTCAGGGCATACTTTCTACTTGACAATGTACTGAATGGCATTTTTCATATCTGCGGGCGTTTATTCGACTTGGAGTTTTTGCCTGATTCCCGAATACCTGCATATCAAGAAGACGTATTGGTTTATGAGGTCAGGCGCAAAGGACAACACATTGGGGTGTTGTATTTGGATTTGTTTTCCCGCCAAAGCAAGAGCCCCGGAACATGGAAGACCAATTTTCGTTCCCCTAAACAGGGGGTAGCTCCGCTGGTTTCTATCGTGTGCAACTTTACGGATTCCAAGCCTACACTGCTCAGCTTTGAAGAGGTTTGGACGCTGTTTCACGAGTTTGGGCACGCCCTCCACGCGCTGCTCTCGGAATGCCGCTACCAAAGCCTTGCCGGGACAAATACCACTTGGGACTTTGTTGAGTTGCCTTCCCAGCTTTTTGAAAACTGGTGCGCCGAGCCTGAGCCGCTGTCTCTTTTTGCCAAACACTACCAAACAGGTGAGCCACTGGAAAATTCTGTCATTGAAAAAATCAAAGAGATGTCCCGTTTTCAGCAAGGCTACGCCACCATGAGGCAGTTGGGGTTTGCTTATTTGGATATGGCTTGCCATAGCTTGGGGGCTTTGCCCGAAGATTTTGAAGTCGAACGCTTTGAGCAGGAGCACTTGCAAGATGTTCGCGTACTCACACCAATACCCGGGACGGCTGTTTTGCCTTCGTTTTCGCATATTTTCAATGGGGGCTACGCTGCCGGCTATTACAGCTACAAATGGGCGGAGGTATTGGAGGCCAACGCTTACGAATACTTCAGAGAGCAGGGTTTTTTGAACCCGCAGGCTGGCGAGCACCTAAGGGCCACCATACTCTCAAAAGGCGGCAGCCAAAAAGCCCTTGATCTTTTTGTGGCTTTCAAAGGGCATGAACCCCGCGTCAAAGCCTTGATAGACAAGTTATTTAGTTAAATCTGGATTAAGCAATAGGTGGAAGTCGGCATTTACGGCTTCAATTGTTGAGAATGGGCTATCGCTATGGTGTCAGCACATTCATCTCGTAGGGATGGCATGTTTGTAGAAAAAGGGCACTTCATACAAGCACTACTCGGGCACGCAAGCCCCACAGAGGTAACCACCAAGGGCTTTGACCAAATAAAAAGTCCCTTAGATACTTTGGATAGTTGAGGAAATATTTTGATTTTGTTTGGAGATTTAGAGTTTAATTTGTTTTATTTGTAAAGACTTGCGATGAAACCAAATGAAGGCACGGATAAATCAGAAATAAACGCAAGTTTTGAGCAACAAACGCAAGGGTTGCGGTTGTATAGATGTTGTGCCTTACCCTAAAGACAAAACAACGACAAAAAAGGCAACACCCATTACAAATAATTCGTAAATTTGCGTAAACTTTAAATCCGTAGCAAAATGGTAGAGTTCAAGATACAATTAGAAGAAAGTTTTGTGCAAACAATGGGCTACAAGCAAATAGAAACTTATTTGCAAGAATTTATGCAGAAAGTTGTCCTCAAACTTGCTGCACAAGATATTTTAAAAGATTTGGAAAGCATTGACCTTGAAAATGACAAAGAATGGCAAGTATCAAGAAATTTGGCTTGGCAACAAGAGAAACATAAATATTTTGCGTAGCAATGACAGACTTCGTAATTGATGCAAATATTTTGATGAGTATATTGATAAGCGGAAAGGCAAGTTACAGACCCTTATTAACATACTTTAATTTCATTCTACCCGACTTTGTGTTGGTAGAAGTTGAAAAGTACAAGCATATTTTGAGAACTAAGACCAAAATGCAAGATGAAGAGTTTTTGCAATGGACTTATTTTGTGTTTTCGCAAATAACAATCTTGCCACAATACGCCTTTAAATGAAGAAAGCCTTGAAAAGTCTAAGAAGTTGCTTGACAAGATAGATTTGAAAGATGCGACTTACGTAGCCTTAGCAATGCAATTGGATTTGCCACTTTTGACAAGAGATAATCCTTTATACGAAGGTTTGCGAAAACAAGGATTTAGAAAGGTAATGCTTTTTGAAGACTTTTTGCGGACACTTTGACCAAAAAAGAAAGGCAAGGCACAACATTATGTTTGCGAAAAGGCGGGCTGATGTGCGTAATTTAGGCTTTTGTACTTTCTAAAAACATTGTGCGTAGGGCAAGGCGTTGCATTGAGCCTGCCGAAATGAAGTGCTATTTAATCACGCCCTTCGCCAAGCTGCAAACCGTCAGCCTGTGAAAAAACTCAGCCCCTCAATGATTAATTGCGATTTTAGCGCATCATAAGCCCATATCTTAATTGTAGGCAGGCCTTATTTTAAGCAATTAATTTTAACCTAATTATTGATAATGGCTTAAAAAGCCTTACAGTAAGCCTGTTTTGTAAAAAATAAACCACCCTTTCATAATCGGGTGTCTAATTGTTGAGTTTTTCTATCAGTTTGGGCATACCAAGGATGTTCAAGCTCCGCTTGAGGTTGTAAACCGTCATAATCAAAGCCATTTCTCCGTTCACTTTTTCCAAACCCCGCAGGTTGGTGTGGTGGTAGCCCCACTGCCGTCAGCCTGTGAAAAAACCGACCCAGAAAAATAAGAATTATTTTGAAGTCATAATAAAAAACTGTATTTTTATTGTGTTAAAAAAATAGCTTGTTGCCATGCCCCTGCAACCCAAAACAGACCGCCATCAGACTCAGAACCCGGACACCTGATTATGAAATGATGATTTGTTTTCCTAAAAAACGGGCTTCTTTGAGGCTACATGGGGCATTAAAAATAATGAGATAAATTGATTGCTTAAAATAAGGCCTGCTCACAATCAACATATAGCCTTTAAACAAGATAAAAATAAGTAGTTTTTCAATGAAAGCTGAGTTTTTTTACAGCCTGACGTATTCGTAAGCTACAAACATGCGATGCCTACGGCATTGGGTGCATTTGTTCGGGGTTAAATTTCTATTGCACAATCTGAGTTTAGAAAGGACGAATTCCATAGGGATGGCATCTTAATAAAAAAATAATTTATCGAAAATCATTTATTTACGGGTTCAATCCCTTTGGTAGTTTTCACCTTGCAAAAAGCATGCGATGCTTATCGGACTGGTTTGAGTCCCAATTTTTTGCCTTCTTCAAGTACAAAATTGAGAGATGGCTCGTATTGGTTGGGGATTTTGCCTTCCAGTATGGCTTCTCTGAGGGCTTCTTTTATGATACCCACTTGTCTGGAGGGTTTTAGGCCAAAAATATCCATGATGATTTCTCCGGTAACGACAGGTTGAAAGGTTCTGATTTTGTCTTTTTCTTCCAGTTCGCGGACGCGGTTTTCTACTTTGTCAAAATTGCGCAGGTATTTTTGGGCGCGTTGTTGGGCTTTGGTGGTTACGTCGGCGCGGCACAAGCGCATAAGTGCCTCGAAGTCCTCTCCCGCTTCAAAGAGCAGCCGCCGGATGGCTGAGTCGGTTACTTGGTCTTTGACCAAAGAGATGGGGCGCAGATGCAGCCTGACCAATTTTTGCACCATACGCATTTTTTCATTGAGCGGTAGTTTAAACTTTCTGAAAATTTCAGGAACCATTTTAGCTCCTTTTTCTTCATGCCCATGAAATGTCCAGCCTGCTTTTGGGTCATATCGTTTGGTGGCTGGTTTGGCTATGTCGTGTAGTACGGCTGCCCAGCGTTCCCAAAGGTTGTCGCTCACTTGGCTGAGGTTGTCCAGCACTTGGAGCGTATGGTAAAAATTGTCTTTGTGGCTGCGGTCTCCGACGCTTTCCGTGCCCCTGAGCAACACAAACTCAGGAAAGATAATCTCCAAAATTCCCGAGTGGTACAGCAGTTTGAAGCCGTAAGAGGGTGTGGGGGAGAGGATAATTTTATTGAGTTCTTCGCTGATGCGCTCAAAAGATATGATGCGGATGCGCTCTTTGTTTTGCTGTATGGCTGCAAAGGTATCTGCCTCAATATCAAAGCCTAATTTGGTTGCAAAGCGAATAGCCCGCATCATGCGCAGCGGGTCATCACAAAAAGTAACGGTAGGATCAAGCGGGGTTTTGATGATTTTTTGTCCCAAATGGGCTATGCCCCCAAAAGGATCGTATAGTTGCCCGTAATCTTCACTGTTCAAACTGATAGACAACGCATTGATGGTAAAATCGCGGCGTTTTTGGTCGTCTTCCAAGCTACCTTCTTCTACGGCAGGTTTGCGGGAGTCGCGGCTGTAAGATTCACGCCTTGCCCCCACAAACTCCAAGGTGGTCTCGCCAAACTTGGTCATCGCTGTCCCGAAGTTTTTGAAAACCACAGAGTTGCTAAATTGCTCAGGGCTTTCTTTGACCAGTTCATCGCACAAAGCTATCCCGCTGCCCAAGCATACCAGATCAATCTCGGAGGGAGTTTTGCCCATCAAAAGGTCTCTGACGTAGCCGCCCACCACGTAAGTAGGAATCCCGCTGCGCTGCGCAACTTTTGCAACGACCTCAAAAACGGGGTTTTCTTTTAGGGCTTCGCTAAAATTTGGGCCTTTCATGGTGCAAAACTATCTCTAAAAACTCTTTTCTTTAGTGTCTTGATTTAAAATCTTGTCTGTCAATTGCCAAAATGCAGTAAAATAATATTTCAAATAAAGCAATTGCATCGCAATTGTGCTATTTTGCGTCATTAACAAATAAAAACTTTTATCAATGAAGAATTTAAAAACTATTTCTCTCTTTGCAACACTTTTGGCCGTTGCTTTCCTTTACGCTTGTGGCGGAGGTAGCAAAGACAACACCCCCCCACCTCCGGCTTTGGAAGTGGATTTCTCTTGGACACCTGAGCAGGTCTATGACGGCACGAGCTTTCAGCTTATGCCCCGCCTAAAAAATGTAAAGTCTTACCGCTGGGAGCTCACCTCACCCCAAGGACAAGCCCAAGCCCCTATCGAAAACCAAGATCCTACCGTGACCGTCAGAGGAGTGGGTGAGTGGACAATCAAACTCACAGGCTATTCTGAAACAGGTTTCAAAGGTACTTCTTTGTCTAAAGAGAAAAAACTCAACGTATTGACCTCCAGAAGAGTGAGATTCAAAGAGTTTATCCTTTACCCTGCCTTCAACGATACCTTGGGATTGGATTGGGACAACAGTGCCACCATCAACGGACAGGCAGATTTAGACAAAGACAAAACCCAAGCCGATCTGGTAGCCGGGTATTTCAATGGACAAACCAACGTCCCTCTTGTTACTGAGGCCACTTACAAAACCAACCAGCCTCTTATCGAAACGGGAACCACTGTCAAAATTACATTCAATACCACACAAGGCGGCCCTGTACTTGTCTTTACTCCAGCAATAGGTTATTTCCCCATTTTTATTTATGACCTTGAGAAAGGCAAAGGCCAACAAGGCGGCGACATTGTCCACAGAATGGTATCTATTGGAACCAACTTTTTCAATCAGAGCGTAGGCAATGACAAAAAATTGGTTCGCAAAAACGGCAAAGGCGACACGATGTACGAACTCGTTTACGACGTGATTGAGTAAGAAACACCTTGATTCATATAGAGCCGTGTTGCTTTGCAATACGGCTTTTTTTATTTCAAATACGAGTAGGCGCCGGACATACGTTGATGGGGATTCGACCTCGGTGGCTTGCATACAACCACATACCTAAACCCGTGCTGTGGTTGAATAAACCACCCAAAAGGGGTTTGAAGCCGCTACCTTGCCAGCATCACCCAGCCACGGTACTCCAAGCCGGCTTGCTCGCTTTGCAGGTGGTAGTAATAGACCGCTTCGGGCAGGCCGCCGCCGTCCCCAAAGCCCCTGATAGGCCTGCGAGTGGTACACCTCTTGCCCGTAGCGGTTGAAGATGGAGACCCTCCAGCGGGCGCGCTCCAAGCCGTCTATCATCCAAGTGTCGTTCAC
>CAZRQL010000045.1:0-16100 GCA_964602415.1 uncultured Roseobacteraceae bacterium | reverse complement strand
TGAGCAGGTCTTTGTTGCCTTCCTCACCAAAGAGTTTTTTAAAACCAAAATCGGTGTATGGGTTGATGTATTTTGGCATAGCAAATTTTTTTATTTATGACAAAGTTAAAAAATTTACGGTTGGGATTGCTGTTTTGCTCCCACGGAGCCAATCCCATAGCCCGATAGCCTTGGGCGACCACCCACAGCCTCGTAGAGGCGATGTGTTAATAGTTTTTCACCAATTGAGCAAATAAAGCCTCGTAGAGGCGGTATTTTAACAAATACACCTCATCGCTAACCAATGGTCACCCGATTTGTCGGATGATGGAGAGAAAATGATCCGCTTTTTCGGGGTGCTTCTCTATCAAAAAGCGGTATATCTGTTTGGCACTTTCTGTTTTGCCTTGTTTGAGGAAAAATTTGGCCAAGCTCTCGGTGGCCATTTCGGGTGTGAGGTGGCTGCTTTTTTCCGATAGGTCTTCTTTTTCTTTGGCCTCCAAACGTGCGACTTCCTCTTCTGAAGGAGGAATCACCGGGTTGGAGATAAATCGATTGATGAGTTTTTGCTGCCTTTCGATTCGGTTGCCGAAGCCTTTGTCTGTTTTTGAGAGCAACTCATCGAGTGCAAACCTACTTGGGGCTGGCTTAGGCTCAAAAAAGTCCAATTCATCGGGCTTGGTTTCGCCGGTAGGCTCGTTTGGGGCTTCGGCGGCCTGTGGTGGTTGCTCGTCGGTCGGCTGCGGCTCTGTTGTCCATTGGGGCTCTTCAAAGGTAGGCTCTTCGATTTGGGGGTATTGGATGATTTCAGGCTCGGGGTACTCGATAGGCTCAAAATCAGACGGTCTGCTTTCTTTGATGTCTTCGATGGCAGAAGGCTCTTCCTCGGCGTACCAGACAGGATCGGGTTGGTAGGTTTCTACTTCAAAAGGCTCAATAAGGACTTCTTCAACGGCCTCTTGCTGGCTTGGTGTACTGGCTTGTGGGGTTTCGAGCGGCAAATCCAATGCCTTGACAGAAAGGGCACTCAGCGCATCGAGGGACTCTTCGCTTTGTAGTACGCGGCTCAACTCAGGCAAAGGGTCAGCGGTCTGAAAATCAGAGCCTATCAATTTGGCCAACACAGAGCGGTCGCTGATGTAGGCCGCCGCCAAGTGGATGTCCCGCTCTGAGCGGGTAGCACAGGCCTTCAATACCTTAACAGCTTGAAAATAAGGAAATTCTTCGCTTAGCTGCTCAAGCGCGGGAATATCTGCTTGGCTGAGCAATTCGGGCTTTGATACCAGACGATTGAGTTGATAGGCTTCCATAATAGAGGCTGCAAAATAGATTCTATGCTTTGATTTTCAAAATTTAACCCATAAAAAATTTATGTAACAATTTGTTAACAATCCCAAAATCATGGAGTCATCCCATAAAAACATCTTTATACTCTAAAATAGTTATCATAATGATTCGTACATTACTTTCGATTCATTCCGTCCAAAGATGGAATGTTTTTTTTGTGGTTTGCTCTGTGGCATTGCTGATGCCATTGGTCATGCAGGCTCAGTATGTGGTAAATTTTGAAGGTTCTTCTGAGACAAAAGGCTCTTATGCCACGGGTACTGTCACTCTCTCGGGGATTCAATGGAATATGACGGAAGTTCTTATTGGTGATGGTTCCAGTGATTTTAAAAACGGTAATAGATCGGCAAGGCTCAGAGGTAGAGATGGTGCTGTGATGAATATGACGGCTGATAAAAGCAATGGGATTGGCAGTGTAAGTTTTGAATATGAAAGATACGGCACCGATGGCAGTCAGCAGCCCTGGGCAGTAGAGTACAGCACTGATGGCGGTGCTAACTGGACACAAATCGGCTCAAATATTACCGCCACTGGCAGCGTGCAGACCTTCAACCAAACAGTGAATGTAGCTGGAAATATTAGGTTGAGGATAAGACTTACTACTACGCCCGGTACTAGTGGGGATAGACGGATGAATATAGATGACATCACGATCACAGACTACACTGGTAACAAATACTGGGACGTTGCTGCAGGTGCAGGCAATGGGGTAGGCGGCACGGGCACATGGGGCACGACTTTCTCAACCACCGCCACAGGCGATGCGACGCTGACCACCGCCTCAAGCAGTGACAACGTATTTTTTCAGGGCACTGCGGGCACGGTTACGCTGGCGGCCTCACAGAGCGTCAGCGCGATGACCTTTGAGGTGGCGGGCTATACGGTGGCTACTTCGGGCACAGGCTCCCGCACCCTCACGGGCGGCATGACCCTGACCAACTCGGTAACTTTTTCCCCCATCGCCACGGCAGAGCTTATACTTCCCTCTGTGATAAGCGGCGCAGGCGGCATCACCAAAAGCGGTGCGGGTACGCTCACTTTTAGCGGCGCGGCCAATACCTACACCGGCAAAACGACCATCAATGCTGGCTTTATCGCTGCTTCCGGCGAGAGCCACTTTGGTGGGAACCCGGGCTCTTTTGTGGCCGACCAGATTACCCTCAACGACGGAGGCATCGCCACCACCTCAAACATCAACTTCGACAGCAACCGAGGCATCACCTTGGGCGGCAGCGGGGGCACTTTCCAAGTCAATAGCGGCCATATCCTCAAGCTGACCAATGTGGTAACGGGCAGCGGCTCGCTGACCAAAACCGGAGACGGCACACTCCGCCTTGATGTAAACTCAGGCACCCACACCTACACGGGGGCTACCATCGTAAACGCCGGTACGCTGCAACTGGAGCGCGACAACGACATACCCGATGGCAGCAATATGACGCTGGGCACGGCCAGCTTCAAAACGGGGCGTTCTTCGGACAACTCAGGCCGCGAAGAGGTACTGGGCACGCTCAACGTCTCGGGCAACGCCACCATAGAACTGGGAACGGGAAACCACTCCCTCAAATTTGCCAACAGCAGCAGCGTAACTTGGTCGGGCAGCAGCTTGACCATCACGGGCTGGAGCGGCACTTGCGGCGGTTCGGGCACGGCAGGCAAGGTATTTTTTGGCAACAGCAGCACGGCCCTGACGGCAGCGCAGTTGGCAAAAATCAGTTTTACGGGCTTTTCGGGGGCAGAAGCCATCCTGCTCTCCACAGGTGAACTTGTGCCAAGCAACTGCCCCAGTACCAACTCCGACATCATCCGCAACACGGCCTTTACGGAGCCTTCCAATATAGACTATGCAGCCTACCAAGCCACCGACATCACCACGGCCAACAGCATCGAAGTCGCCCGCTTTGACATACGCGACGGGGGCGGCTCATCGGATGCCGACACCCGCGCCACTATTTTGTCTTCTGTTACTTTTTCGATAAGCAACCACGCCAATTTGCGGCGCGTGGCACTCTACGACGGCAGCAGCGAAGTAGCCGAAGTGGCCGCTGCCGCCAGCATCACTTTTTCGTCTCTGAGCTTGAGCGCACCGGACAACGGGAGCAAAACCTTTACGCTCCGCGCAACCTTTCAGAGCAGCGTAACGGACAACCAACAGTTTCAGTTTACGGTTACTTCGGCTTCGGTGGGCAGCAACAGTTCGGGTTTTGCCGCCGTCAATGCCGGAGGGGCTGCTTCGAGCACCACCGCCGACCGCAACCGCATAGAGGTAACGGCCACCAAGCTCAGCTTTCAGCAGCAGCCCACCAATACAGCCGTACTCACCAATGTCAGCCCCACCGTTACGGTGCGGGCTTTGGATGCCAACAACAACCTTGATTTGGACTTTGTGGGCACTGTGTCGCTTTCGGCTACGCTGGCCTGCGGCTCTATCACCGGCAACACGGCCACTGCCGTTGCGGGGGTCGCTTCTTTTGCGTCTTTGCAGGGCACAGTCGCCCAGACAGGGGTTACCCTTACGGCCAGTTCGGGCAGCTTGACCACCGCCACCAGCAGCAGTTTTGACTTTACGGCCACCCCCCCAACGATAGCTACTTTGGTGAGTTGGGACTTTGCTGACCAAAACAACACCGCCGACGGAGGCATAGCCGCCAACAGCGGCGTAACCATCTCCAGCACGGGAGCGAGCGGTGGGACGGACTATCCGGGTGGCCAAAAACCTTCCCCCGATAAGTGCATTCTAAATACGGATTGGAACTCCAGCGACGGCTATTGGGCTACTACCAATATCTCCACTGTGGGCTATGAAAACATCACCCTCTCGTCGGTACACAGAGGCTCAAACACAGGCCCCAGAGACTGGAAGCTCCAGTACCGCATCGGCACAGGAACATGGACAGATGTCAGTGGCACAGATTTGACCCTATCGTCAACACCTTGGCCAACAATCACTCCTTGCGGCACTTGCAAATTGGACAATGTCGCCCTGCCCGCTGCCGCCAACAACGTCTCCAACCTGCAAGTCCGCTGGTTCATCCGCTCATCGGTCGCAGTAAATGGCGGTTCGATTGCTGCAGGCGGAACCAATGCCTTAGACGAGATAGAGATCAAAGGCAATCTCATCAGTGCGGCCAAAGACCTGTACTACCGCAGCACGGCCAGCGGCGATTTTGCCAATCCTTGTGTGTGGGAGACCTCTCTCACCGGCAGTGCCCCATGGATTACGGCGGCAGTACCCCCCGACTTCACGGCCAAAACCATCAGCGTCAGAGACGGGCACACCATCACGCTCAACAATGCAGTTACCCTCGATGAGTTTGTCATAGAAACGGGCGGCACTTTTGTACTCAACAACTACTCCATCACATGGAACAACGGCCCGGGGGTAGATTTTACCGTCAACGGCACCTACCAAGACAACGCCAGCAGTGCGCAAAACTCGGTGTTCAGTTCGGGGGCGACTTGGCAGTTGGGCACTTCGGCCACCTTTATCAAAACCCGCAACTCCAGCTCGGCCATCTTCCTCGGCAACTACGAAGGGGGTATGAGTGCCATGCCTATTGGCTCAAACGGACCCACTTGGATACTTCGGTACACAGGAGCCAGTGCGGTTAGCTTTACTACCGTCAATACTTTTTATCCCTATCTGATTTTTGAAAACACCTCGGGCACGCCCTATACTTTTGATTTCACAGGTTCTACGGGGGGCTTTTGCACGGTCAAGGGCGATTTGACGGTGGGCAGCTCTTCGACCAACGCCGCCATCACCGTCAAAAACACCAACACCAACACCAACCCCATGCTCATCAAGGGCAATATCAACGTGCTGAGCACCCACACCCTGACCAACGACGGCACCGGAACGGGATTTGAGTTAGAAAAGGAGCTGGGGGTATCAGGCAATTTTATTGTCAGCGGCACAGGCAAATACTTGAGATTGACAGGTTCAACTCCGTGTTTTATTAGTAATAGCGGCACAGGCACGATTACCATTCAGGATTTAATTGTCAACAAATCATCCAATGATGTTATAACAGATATGGATTTTGAGGTATTGGGGGATTTGACGCTGACCAATGGCAATTTATTGATCAATCAATTGGGTAATTATTCTTTCACCTACAAAGGCTCCAACATCAGCCGCACCAACGGCAGACTGGGTGTAGAGTTCAATGCCGGCAATTCGCCCACGCTTATCTTTGAAAACGCGGCGGCTTTGTCTTTGCCGGCTTCTCTTTTTGTCAATTCCAAAGTACACAACCTGACCCTCAACGGCTTGGGTGGCGTTACGCTGGGCTCGGACACAGAAGTAACGGGCAATTTGACGCTGACCACTGGCACGCTGACCGTAGGGCCTAACCAGCTCACGTATTCGGGCAGTTCGATTACGCGCAGCGGCGGCCAAATCGATGCCACCAACAGCGCAGCGACCGTACGCTTTACCAACGCTTCGATGCTGACCCTGCCCGCTTCGGTGTTCAGTTCGGCTCAATGCAACAACCTAACCATCAACGGGGGCGGTATCACTTTAGGCTCTGCCCTGACCATACCCAATACCTTGACGCTGACCTCGGGCAATATCTTGGCAGGCTCTCATCTGCTTGAGTTGGGCACTTCGACCAGCCAAAAAGGGACGCTTTCGCGCACTTCGGGCTATGTGGTCGGCTCTATGCGCCGCTGGTTTTCGGGCACCAACTCCGGCGATGCCAGCAGTCTTTTCCCCATTGCTACCTCCTCGCTCCAAAACCGCATGGTCAAAGTGGAGTACACCTCCGCCCCCACCACAGGCGGCCACCTGACGGCTACTCGTACCGCTTTGCCCATGGGGGGCAGCGGCTTCCCTATCTCGGGCATCCCCGCCGTAGGTGCTTGCCCTGCCTTCAACGTAACCACCTCCGCCGATGAGTACTGGGACATAGACAATCAATCCGGCACCCTCACCGACGGCAGCTACACCCTGAGTGCCACCGCCGAAAACCTCACGGGCGTAACGAGCCTGTGCGAGTTGCGCCTGCTCAAGCGGGTCGGCTCAGCCAACTGGACGGCTTCGGGCACTCACCTCGAACCCACTGGTTCGGTCAGCATCCCTACCATAGCCGCCAGCGGCCTTTCGGGCTGGTCTAACTTCGGTTTTGGCGGCTTGGGTGGCGTGAACCCCTTGCCGCTTGTGTTGCATGACTTTTGGGGGCAAGCCACCGACAAAGGCGCGCTGCTGAGCTGGAAAGTCAGCCAAGCCAAAGACATATCACATTTTTTGCTTGAGAAAAAAACCTCCGTCGGGGGATTTGGTGCTACCGTCTTGATAGTACCCGAAGAATCTGACTTTGAAGCAGAAAAAGAGTTTAGCCATACCGATGAGGCATTCAACGAGGGCAGCTACTACCGCCTGCGCATCGTGAGCCAAGACGGCAGCGAGCAACTGAGCAAAGTGGTGTTTGTGCAGAAACCCCAATCGGGTCTGCCTGTGTTCCAAATCTATCCCAATCCCGGCAGCGGACAAGTCCTACTGCGCAGCTCCTATGCGGGTAAACTGTGGGTCGGCATCTACGACGCTCAGGGAGCGGCTTTGGGCAGCTTTGAGGGCGACTCTGAGCAGATAGGCAGGTGGCTAAGCGAAAAACTAACCAACAAAGGGCTGTATTTGTTGCGCTTTGAAGGCAACGGTTTTAGCCACACAGAGAAATACATCCGCCGATAAATTCGGGTCTTGCAAGAACAGCCACGGGTTTGCGCCTGTGGCTGTTGTGTTTATCACGGATTGTGTGGAAACCTTACAGGTTTTTCAAAAAATACGGGCAAATCCTCAAGGGGGATTACCCAACCCCCTCCCCGTGTGCAACCCCAAATCAGTTTGGGTCGAAGATAAACCATGAAGGTTTTAGGGCTTAATAAACTATGGGTTGTGCAATATAAATTTAACCCCGAACAAACGCAGCCGATGCCGTAGGCATCACATGTTTGTAGCCTGGGCATAAGTTGATGGGATTCGACCCCAACGGGGTCGTAGGCTTGGTTATTCTAAATACTCATGTTATTTAATTGCGGGACAAGCCTACAAATTTTTTTTGCTTTTATCTAAAAAGTATTTCAGTAAATTTTCTACCCCCTTCTTCATTCATGTGGTCTTGATTTTCAAAATACTCTTCATTATCGGCGAATAGTTCTTTTTTATCAATTACAGTCAAACCATTGGAATAAAATATCGTATCTGCTCCATAGTTACGGTTATTCAATATAGTTATGTAAGTTTTTGAAAGAGGAAATTTTACCCCGATTAGATTAATATTATTTTTCCGACATAGATTGATTATATCTACTAAAGTCTGCTCTAATTTTTTACTTTTTTCCTTGGAGGGAAAATGTGTAATTCTTCTATTTTCTGAATATTTGATTTTCCTTTCCTCCGATAAATCAGGCCATGAAAATTGCTCATCTTTCTTTTTATTTGAAAATAAAGAATAAGTCTTTGTTTCTAAATATTCTTTAAAAAGGGATCGGATTTTAGATGAAAAGATTAACACATATCTGTTGAAATATCTTTCTTTTAGATAAAGTATAAAGTCGTCTTCTGGTATTAAATAAATCGCACTTCTATCCAAGTTGTTTGTAGTCTCCCTATATTTACCAAGCATGTGGTCGTCAACGGTGAGATAAATGGTGTCAATTTTAATACCCTTTTTTATTAAGAAGTTTATCTTCCTTTTAATATCAAAATAAGAATCACTCCCTGTCGAAAAATTGTAAACACCAAATTTTTCAGATGATTTACCTATGGGCAAACCATGAGAATCTGACATAATAAAGGATTTGTAGTTCTCATCTATAAAATATTCATAATCTTTAAAATACTTTGCAGAAAATATTAATAATATTAAATTGAATAATATTATTAACAGCAAAAATATTAATATATTGGTGATAAATTTTTTCATTTTTGTAATATTTTTTGAAACGAACCGAATAAAGAATATATACTCGTTGGTTTTGAAGTAATTTGAAAGTTTGAAAATAATTAAAATTGAGTTTAGAACTGAAAGTATATGAACTCTACTGTATCTCCAAAATTTCCAAACAAATAGATTATAGATAAAATTAAAATGTATAGCGACAATCTGACGGGTCTATAATTTATCTTATTAATAAATTGTATTCCGTAATGTCCTTCTTTTCCCCACCACTCTATTAGCAGAAATGATGCAATAAGAATAAGTGTCGTTAAGGCTTGATTCATTCCAACAAATTTTGGCATACTAAAAAGAGAAGGCGATAAAATTTCAGAAATATAGCTGACTGCGTGTCCAATATTTTCAGCCCTAAAAAATATCCAAGCAAACACAGTCAGCCAAAATGTGAGCAACATCAAAAGAAACTCTTTAATAGTAGGAAGGATTCTTCCTTTAGCTATTATATCAAGGTTATTTCTGTTGGCATTGGTTAACAAAAGCGGTAAAAAATAAATCGCATTTAATGCCCCCCAAACAATAAATGTCCAATTTGCACCATGCCAAAAGCCGCTGACTATAAAAATGATAAATGTATTTCTTATCTTCATCCACATTCCGCCACGGCTACCCCCCAAAGGAATATACAAGTAATCCCTAAACCAAGTGGAAAGGGAAATATGCCAACGCCTCCAAAATTCCGCGATATCCCTTGAAAAATAGGGAAAATTGAAGTTTTGCATTAAATCAAAACCAAAAAGTCGGGAAGTTCCTATGGCAATGTCTGAATAGCCCGAAAAGTCTCCGTAAATCTGAAAGGTGAAAAATAACGCACCCAATACCAAAGTACTGCCTGAGTAATCTGCCGAATTGTTGAAAATCAGATTTGCATATTCTGCACAGTTGTCTGCAATCACAATTTTTTTGAACAATCCCCAAAGTATTTGCCTCATTCCATCAACAGCCTTTGAGTAGTCGAAAGTCCGTTTTGTGTAAAATTGGGGCAGTAAATGTGTTGCTCTTTCAATGGGTCCGGCTACTAATTGAGGAAAGAAACAAACAAATGCAGAAAATGCAATAAAGTCTTTGGTGGGTTCAAGTTTTTTTCGGTAAACATCAATTGAATAACTCAATGTTTGAAACGTGTAAAAACTGATCCCAACCGGTAGAATGATATTTAGGGAATCGGCTTTGATACTGGCCCCGAAAAATGAAAAAGCAGTGGTAAAATTATCAAGAAAAAAATTGTAGTATTTGAAAAAACCAAGAAATCCGAGATTGACTATAATACTCGTCCAGAGTAAAATTTTTCTTGTTCTCGGGTTTTCTTGTTTCAAAAGCCCAAGCCCAACTGAATAATCCAACATGGTACTAAACAAAATCAGCGACAAAAATCTCCAGTCCCACCAACCATAAAATAGATAACTCGCTGCAACTATGAGAAAGTTTTGCAGTTTTAGATTGTGATTGGTTACAAACCAATATAGCACAAAAACTATCGGTAAGAAAATTGCAAAGTCGATTGAGTTAAAAAACATAAGTTATTTCTGTTTTTTTAATGTTTGTTGTTTGCGCTGGAGAAAAATTTCACAAATTTAGAAGTATTTTAAAAAATGTTCCACTTAAACTGAACGAATGATCGCTTTTCAAAGTTACACTTTGTTACTTGATAAAATGAGAGCAATTTTTTAATCTCTCACTGCTCAAACAGCACAGCACTTGCGCCCACCCAGTCGCGCTCTTTGTTGAAGTCCACACCCAGCATTTTTCCTTTGCTCAAGCGGGCTAAGTTGAAAATCGGTTTGAGACCATTCTCATCCCATAGGCACATCATACGGATTTCGGCTTTGGCGTTGGTGTCGTTTGGGGTGGGGATAAAAGGCTCGTAGCTGACTTTTCGTTGCAAAATATAGTTGTCAGGGTCTTTGATGGCTTCGATATGCTCAGGTTTGACATCAAAAATCACACCCGCCCCCGCAAAAGAAAACAAAGGCTTGAGCACGTAGTTTTCTAAATCGGCGGGTAGGCTCTGCACTTGAGAAAGAAACCAGCTTTCAGGCAGGTAGCGGCTTTTGATGAAGGGAAGCGTGAATTTGCTGATTTTGAAAAACCAATTGGGGTGGGACATCCATTTCACATCCAAATCCGAAAACATATCAAATTGCAGGGTTACGTCTTTTCTGCGCTCCAACTCGTCAAAAATGACACGGTTGTAGATGCGGCGGATGGGTATTTTTTTGTTGTTTTTGGTGTAAAAGAGTTGCCGACCTTGTTGGGTGATGGTGCTGATGTCCACAATTTCGATGCCCAAATCCCGCTGCGTGTGGTAGAAGTCCACCCTTGTTTTTTGATTCCAAGGGTCTATCTCCAGCAAAATGACCTGCTCGGGGTCTTGGTCGGCTATGATGGCTCGTTTGAGTTCTGATAGGTAGCGTTCGTCATCGTAGCCTTCATAAAAAGGCGAAAACTCCGATTTGTCTATTCCATAGACTTCCAAAAAGGCATTGGAAAAGACCCTTTGGTAGCAGTACAAAGAAGCGATTCCTTGCATTTCGATGATTTGGGGGTAAAAGTCTCCTGCCTCGTTTTTGCAAACCGCAAAGTCAATCACCACAAAAACGGGGGCTTTGTCTTCGTTGGCCATTCGCAGGTGCTCCGGCACGGCGGCGTGCATCTTTTGGGCAAAGTCCTCTGCTTCCAGTACGGGTTTTATCTCGGCAAAGAGTTGCATCATCTCGGCTTTGAATGCTTTGCTGACAAATACAGGCGTTTCGGCCAGCCTGAAATCTTTTTCAGGGTCAAACAGCGGGTTGGCTTTGGCTATGACTTGTTGGTATTTCTCGGGGCTAAATTGCGAGTTGTACCATTGGCGTATATGTGAAACCATAATTGCATTTTTTTTTGCAAAATATTGATTATTGCCAATTTTCTTTCAAAATCTTTTTAAGGCTTTTTGGGCTATGGTAGCCCCTATGCTGAGGGAAGAAGTGGCAGCAGGTGATGGGGCATTGCAGACATTGATGACGTATTGGTCTTCGAGTATAAGAAAATCATCCAGCAGTCCACCGTTTTTGTCGCAGGCTTGGGCGCGTATGCCCGCCCCGCCGCTTACCAGGTCTTGTTCTTGGATTTGTGGGCAGAGTTTTTGTAGGGCAGCCACAAAAGCCGATTTTGAGAAAGAGCGGTACACTTCCGAAAGTCCTGTTTTCCAATATTTCAGGGCTACTTTTTGAAATCCGGGCCAAGCCAGCGATTCGAGGGTTTCTTTTAGGTTGAAGTCTGTTTTGCGGTAGCTCTCTCGCCCCGGGGCAAAAACGGCGTTGGGGCCTGCCTCTACGCCTCCTGCTATCATGCGGGTGAAGTGTACCCCCAAAAATGGGAAATTGGGGTCAGGAACGGGATACACGAGGTTTTTTATCAAATAGCGGCTTTGTGGCTTGAGTTCGTAGTATTCGCCTTTGAAGGGGATGATGCGAACGTTTTGGGCGGCGGGCATGGTCATTTGGGCTATTTTGTCGCTGTAAAGTCCAGCGCAGTTGATGGTGAGCCGCGTTTGAAAGGTTTGCTTGGACGTGATGATTTCTCTGCCTTCTTGTTGTACGCGCAGCACGGGTGTTTGCAGGTGGATGCTTCCCCCTAAGGCTTGGATTTGTTCGGCCATTTTTTGTGCCACTGCTTTGTAGTCGATGATTCCGGTGTAAGGCACAAACACAGCAGCTTTGCCCGCGATATGAGGCTCTATTTCTTTGAGTTCTTGAGGAGAAATTTTTTTGATTTTGTCCAATCCGTTTTGGATGCCCCGTTGGTAGATGTTTTCCAGTGCGGGCAGTTCGCTTTCTTGGGTGGCTACGATTACTTTGCCGCAAAGTTCGTAGGGTATATTGTTTTGTTCGGCAAATTCCAACAGCATGGCGTAGCCGCGCAGGCAGTTTTGGGCTTTCAGACTTTGCGGTTTGTAATATATACCCGAATGGATCACTCCGCTGTTGTTTCCGGTTTGGTGGGCTGAAAGTTGGGCTTCTTTTTCCAACACGGCGACTTTAAGCCCGGGTTTTGATTTCAATAGTTGCAGGGCTGAAGCCAGTCCTACAATCCCCCCACCTATCACTATGGCATCGTATTTCATCTTGCAAAGATACGACAAAGCGTTTTTGTGGGTTAGATAGGCTGCAAATCAGAACCCAACACTCAAAAACTTTTGATTTTAGCCCCAATCACCATGCGCCAGTACAGTTCATAACTGTATTCAAACAAGCCCAATTTAGTGTCAAAATACGGAATCACACGCACAGCAAGCCTGTTGGATTCATCGAGTTCAAATTCTTTTATCAATCGCAAAAATAGGATTTCCCGCTGCGCCATAAATCTTTCTTGGTACTGAGAGCGGCTGGAATACAAAGGCATACCCGTCAGAGTCTCGTACTTGTTGCCCAAAAAATAACTGGCCGTAAGGATTAAAAAACGGGTTTTTAAGGTGGTATTGACCAGTAAGGCCGTTCCTTGGTTGTTTTGGGTTTGGTGGCGCAGCAGCCACGTTTCGATGTGGGTTTTAGGGGTTTCAAATTGCAATCCCAAGGCGGTGTTTAAGGCAGTAAAAGCCGCGCCTCTCAAACTGGTGTCCTGTATTTGTCCGCCTCTGTGCAAGGCAAAATTTTGCGCGTGCAGGCTCAAAGCAGCGCGCTGAGATTGATACAAATCGTATTTTAAGACGATGCCTTGATGAAATTCTTCTTGAAAAGCGGAGTTGGGGTAAATCATCTTGCGCCAATCAATCCATGTATCCCAATGAAATCTTTTGTTTTTGAATAGAAACTGCAAGCCGTTTTCTATTCTCGAAAAAATCAACCTTCGGTAGTCGAAAATAGGCTCTATCAGCTTGTGTTGCAGGCATCCTTGCAGATTGCCCAAGTTGATGGCAAAGCCGCCGCTGCGGTAGTGCATTCTAACAAATGGGCTTATTTGAGAAAAAGCCTCATTGCCAAAATCTTTCCAAAAAAAGCCGCCTACGGTTAGCGATGTTTTTGGGCTGATTTGGTACTGTAAGCGGGGCAAGCTCTGAAACCCAAACAGGGTAGAACCCAAAGCCATAGGGCCAAAAAATTCGGTATTGCTTAAAAATCCCAAATTGTCCCAGTGCAAAGCCAACTCTTTGGGCTTAATGACCAACAGTGTATCGTCAAAGATTTTGTTGTCAATCTGACTATGAGCCTTGAGATGAACCAGCAAAAAAAGCCCGACAGGTATAAAAAATCTCATCCGCAACTCACTTCAATCCAGTTTTGTGACAGGTATTTGTTGGCGCAGTGTTGCAGTTTTTGCGCATCCATTTGTTGGACTTCTTGCAGTGTGCGGGTGAGGTGCTCTTCGCCCAACTCGTTGAACACAGAGAAATAAAGCGAACTACCCACCGAAAATAGGCTCGCCACACTGCGCAACAGAGAGCCGCTGATGTGTTTTTTGACGGTTTGGAGTTCTTCCGAGGGCACAGGATTGTTTTGTAAATCGCTGATTTCTTGGTATATCAATTCGATTGCTCGGTTCAAATTCTCCCGATTCAGATCGGCCATGATGTACAAATTGCCAGTGTTTTTGGTAAAACTCAATTGAGAATAAATCCCATAAGTAAGCCCTTCTTTTTCCCGCAAACGCCGCATAAGCCTTGAGCCAAAATAGCCTCCCAACACTTCATTGAGCACCAAGAGGCTGAAATAATCTTTGTCTTTGCGGCTGCATACTTTTTTGCCCATGGCAATCGAGGCTTGTTGGGCATGGCTTATAGGGATGAATATTTTTTGAGCTGCGCTGATGGGATAGTCCAGAGAACAAGCATTGTCGTGGTTTTTTAGTTGGCTTTGTCCGAAAGTTTGGGTGATTTTTTCAGTAAAATCATCAGGAAATTTGCCTATCAACAACAAATCAAACGGCCTTTGTTTAAGACCGTTGTTTTGGAAATCCAATAGGTCTTGTAGCGTCAAATCTTCCAGCAGTTCGGGGCACACGTGATGGCTCAGCGGGTGGCGTTCGCCAAAAAGTTTGGCTCTCAAAGTTGTAGAGGCTTTGAAAGAGGTTTTCTGGATGCTTACTTTGTAATTTTCCAGAGCGATTTGTTTGATTTGCTCGAACTCTTTTGGGTCTAAGTGCTCAGCTTCAAAGAGCCTTTTAAGCAACTCAAGAGCTGTTTGTATCCAATCGCTCAGCCCCGCCACGCTGTACTCCACATAATTTGCAGCGGCTTGAGCCGAAAAACTAAAGCCGTTTTGTTCAAACAGCGTCAATAGTTCTTTGTCTCCTTCTTGCACCCATCGTTGGTAAAACGTGGCTGAGAGTGGTTTTCCTTCAGTTAGTATGCCTGCATGTACGATAATTTTTATTGAGAAAACCTCTATCGAATCGTCAGCCAACACAAAAAGCCTCACGCCATTGGGCAAGGTGTGCCTTTGGAGTTGGGGTATATGGATTTGGGAGATGTCTTTGGCATCCGGTGGTGTGGTTCTGTCCAGCAAGTTGTTTTTGTTTGAGGAAAAAATTATTATTGGGCAAAAATAAAAAAATATGGAACAAAGTACCATAGCCAAAATTATAGACAAGGCGCGCTCTTTGCGCGGTGCTCCTTACAAAACAGGTGGCATGGACGAAAAAGGCATTGATTGCTCGGGGCTTACGAGCTTGGCTTTTGCCGTGGCGGGCATCAAGCTGCCTCGCGTATCTCGCGACCAAGCCTCCGTAGGCCAGCGCATAGCCCCCAAGGATGTGCGCCCCGGTGATTTGGTCTTTTTTACCAACCGACCGGGCGGCAACCGCATCACACACGTAGGAATCGTTTCCCATGTGGACGAAAACGGTAGGGCTACTTTTGTCCATGCCAGCACCAGCCGAGGGGTCAGGGAAGATTTGCTTGGCTCTACTTATTGGCAAAGTGTTTTTGTTCAGGCCGTTAGACCCAAAGCCTTAGTTTGATGAACTCACGGCTGTTGCTCAAAGATTTGCTCGAACAAAACCGGCAAATCATAGATGAAGTCAAACAAAAGTACCTTCACCTGCCCGACGAAATGCTCTCCCGCCGTCCTGCCCCTAACAAATGGTCGCTCAATGAGATTTTTGAGCACTTGAATTTGGGCAATGAAGCCTACTTTTTGCGCATCGAACAGGCTTTGTCTGCACCCAATTTGCCCCCCTTCAACCCCGAATTCAAACCGGGGCTTTTTGGCAACTTTTTCACCAATTTTTTAAGCCCCAAAAAAGACCGCGTTACCAATAAAATAAAAGCTCCTGCTTTTTTTGACCCTGCCAAAACAGGCCAAAACCCTATGGCAATAGAAAAGTACTTGACCTCGATGCAAGAGTTCAACGAATTTATGTTAAAAAGCCAGCATACAGATTTAAACAAAATAAGAATTCCTTTTATGCTGTTTTCGGGGATTCGGTTCAGGCTGGGCGATGTTTTTAGGTTTGTGATAGCCCACAGCCGCAGGCATCTCATACAAGCGCAATCCACTTTTGAGCGAGTGAATAGTAACTAAATATTGCTTACAGAACCGTTGGAGAGTCTGCCGAAGAAGTATTTCATTTTGCGCGGCCTTAATTATTGATAATTATTTTTCTTCTTGCGCAATTGCTCTATTTGCTCGATGCTCAAACCTGTATCTTCTGCAATTTCTTGATTTGTTAAGTTGCGTTTGATGAGTTTTTGGGCAATTTCAAAAGCCTGTTTCTCGACTGCTTCCTCCACCGCCTCCTCTACCGCTGTCTCAATGGCACTCTTCATTCCCCAATACTGGATTAGGTTTTCTTCGTACACAGCCCTTTGTTCGGCACTCAAACTTGCTAATGAGGCGG
>CAZRQL010000044.1:0-17079 GCA_964602415.1 uncultured Roseobacteraceae bacterium | reverse complement strand
GCGGAGCAACTTCTTGACCGCCCAATCAAACCGTATCAGCCTCTTTGCCATAGCTTTTTTTGCAAAGATAACAAAAGCCATCTGGGTCTAAGATTCCACTGAATGGCTATTTTTATTCTCAATTATTTAACCAATTTTTTTTTTAAAAACTAACTTTTTCTTAAAAAAAATCATTTAATAAATAAAATTAGTACCCCCAGTGAATACAACCCCAAAACACCAAGTCCACAACCTGATCATCTTGGACGAAAGCGGTTCGATGCAATCCATCAAAAGGAACATTATCCAAGGTTTTAACGAGTTGGTACAGACCATCAAAGGAATTGAAGAGCAGTTTCCCAATCAAGAGCACCTTATTTCAATGGTCAGCTTCAATGGATTGGGGCAAAAACTGCTGCACTTCGTCGAGCCGGTAAGCAACCTGAAACAAATAAATGATAGAACTTACAATCCCGATGCTTCTACACCCTTGTACGATGCCATTGGGTTTGCTGTCAACAAATTGAAGCAATCGCTGGAAGGTAAAACCGACTACCATGTTCTTGTTACCATTTTGACCGACGGAGAAGAAAATGCCTCAAAAGAGTTTTCGGGGAAAGCCATAAAAAGCCTCATCGACGAATTGCACTCCCAAAATTGGACTTTTACGTACATCGGGACAGACCACGATGTGGAAAAAACAGCGGCCTCTATGTCTATCACCAATACTTTTGCTTTCAGTAAAGATGAGAGCGGTATAGAAGATATGTTTGAAATAGACAGAAAAGCAAGAATGAATTTCAGCAAAAAAATAAATTCGGGAATACAAGTAGTAACTAATTACTTTGAAAATCCCAATAAAAAAGAAGAGTAAAAAATCATACGATTCAAAAACACAACACACTTTTTGCCGTGCTTTTGAGTCCCATGTGATACCCAAACGCGCCCGCATACGTCAAATCGATTATTGAAATCTTTTTTTGCTTCAAAACCGATTCCCATTCGATAAGTTGCTCCAGAGATACCTGCCCAATGTACCAGTGCCTGTTTTGACCCGCGTCAATTTTTTGCAAATCATTGAATTGCAAATTCTCAATACTTTCGGCAGAGCGTGCCAAAAACAAAATCTTAGGGGCATAGCCGCGCTCCAATTGTGGTTGGTGAGCAAAAAACTTGTCCAAACGGTAGCTTTTGCCCTGTACTGCCCTAACCACATCGGAAAAAACAGCCGATCCGGTGGGCAAACTACCCGCACCTTTGCCGGAAATAAAAATCTTTTCAGTATGCAAACCGTGAATTTCTAAGGCATTCTCTTCAAAATCAATATTGGCAAAAGCCTGACTCTTGTCCAAAAGAGTTGGTAAGACATACGCTCGGATTTGGCCTTGCATGGTGCGAACTCCATGCACCAACGATTTGACAGTCAATCCTCTGCTTTTAAAAATTTTCAAATCCTCCGCCTGCAAAAAATTAATACCATAATTGAAAATATCTTCCGGCTTTGTCACCAGCCCGTAAGCGAGCAAAAGCATCAAAACGAGCTTGTTTTTGGCATCATAGCCCTCTACGTCCAGAGTGGGGTCGCTCTCTGCAAAGCCTTTGACTTGCGCTGCCAAAAGGGCTTTTTCGTAGTCCATACCCTGCTCAAACATAGCAGTAAGGATGTAGTTGGTTGTGCCGTTCAAAATACCTTTTATGCTGTTGATGTTGAAGTAGGCAAAATGGCTATCCAATGTTTCTATGATAGGAATTGCCCCGCCTACGGCTGCCTCAAACCAAATGCTTTTGCCGGTTTTTTGTTGTAAATCGAGCAAAAAAGCCAAATTTTCGCAGACCATTTTTTTATTGGCGGTAACAAGATTTTTGCCGCTTTCCAACGTTTTTTGGGCTATACGCAAAGCAGTGGGGGCAGAATTGATGGCTTCAACTATTATATCAATCTCCGACTTTTCTATAAGTCTTTCAAAATCAGTAAAAAATTCCACTTCATCGCCTTGGTAGGCGTTGGGTTTTCTGTCGCAAATGGCTGTGAGTTCAAAAGGCAGTTGAGAGTGGCTGCGGCATATACGGTAAAATCCTTGCCCCACACAGCCAAAACCAATAAGAGCTACTTTGTGCATTTTTTTTATTGTTGATTTAGAATAAATTGAGTTAAATAATTTGCAATTTTTTCGGTGGCTACCAAAAATCCGTCGTGCCCAAATTCAGAGTCAAAGACCTCCAAACGCGAGCCTTGTATGCAAGAGGCCATTTGTTGAGACTCTTGCAAGGGATACAATCTGTCACTGCTGACGGCCAAAATATGGGTCTGCGCTTTGACGCTGCGCAAGGCGGCATCCAAGCCCCCTCGTTCGCGCCCTACGTTGTGGGTATCCATTGCCTTGGTGAGGTACCAGTACGAGTAAGCGTTGAACCGCTTTGCAAATTTCTCGCCTTGGTAACGCTGGTAACTTGATGCCCTGAAGTGGTCGATTTTTTCTTCTGCATCGGTTTGGGTCTGGTTGTAGCCTTCGTAAGAGCGGTAAGAGAGCATGGCCATGGCGCGGGCGGTTTGAAGCCCCTTCGTGGCCGCTTGGGCATGAATCTGCCCCCAAGTGCCATCGCTCTCCAAGGCCATGCGTTGGGTTTCGTTCAGGGCAATACCCCAAGCGGACTGTCGGGCGTTGGTGGCCACCAACACCAATCTGCGGATGACTTGAGGCTCAATCACCGCCCACTCCAAGGCCTGAAAGCCCCCTAAAGAAGGGCCAATCAAAAAGTTTATTTCATTGATTGTAAGATATTTGCGTAATAAAACATGCGCCCTTACCATATCTCTAATACTAAAAACAGGAAAACTGAGGCCGTAAGGCTCTCCGGTCAATGGATTGAGGGACAAAGGATTGGTTGTACCGTAGCAGGAGCCAATTATATTGGCACAAACAATAAAATAGTTGCGCGAATCAAACGTCTTGCCCTGGCCAAAAAGCCCCTCCCACCAGTCATGGGGGTTGCTGTTGCCCGAAAAAGCATGGCAAACCCATACCACGTTGTCGCCCCTATTTTGTCCGAAGGCGTGGAAGCCAATGGTCAACTTCGGCAACACCGCACCGCTTTCCAACTCAAAAGGCTCGTCAATATTGAGTAGTTGCAAATTCATAATTTATGAGTAAAAGCCCGTAAATTCAGAAGCGATTTTACAGGCTTGGGCTTGGTATCATATTTTGTTAAACGCTTGAATAAAATCTGCTTTTATATCCTCAATATGCTCATAACCAACCGATAATCGAAGCAGACCGGGCACCACTCCCGCGTTGATTTGTTCTTGCTCACTGAGCTGCTCGTGGGTGGTTGAGGCGGGGTGGATGATAAGGGTCTTTGCATCGCCTACGTTGGCTAAGTGGCTGACTATCTTTAGGTTTTCTACCAGTGCGTCGGCTTGTTGTTTGCCGCCTTTGAGCTTGAAAGACAACACTCCGCCGTAGCCGCGCTTGAGGTATTTTTTTGCTCTTTCATGATAAGGACTGCTCGGCAAACCCGGATAGTTGACCCATTCTACTTCTTCTTTGGTTTCCAACCACTTGGCTATCTCCAGTGCGTTGGATACAATCCTATCAACCCGAAGGGAAAGGGTTTCCAAGCCTTGGATGAGTTGGAAGGCATTAAAGGGGCTAAGGGCAGGGCCGAAATCCCGCAAACCTTCTACCCTTGCGCGGATGATGAAAGCGATATTGCCAAACGGTCCTGAGGCTCCAAAAACATCCCAAAATTTCAGGCCGTGATAACCTTCTGAAGGCTCGCTAAATTGAGGGTATTTGCCGTTGCCCCAGTTGTAGTTGCCACCGTCCACTATGACACCGCCTATGCTTGTGCCGTGCCCTCCTATCCATTTGGTGGCCGAAGCCACTACCACATGCGCACCGTGCTCAAGCGGTCTGAAAAGATAGCCACCTGCGCCAAAAGTATTGTCCACAATAAGCGGAAGATCGTGCTTTTGGGCAAGTTTTGAAATAGCCTCAAAATCAGGGATATTGAACCCGGGGTTGCCGATGGTCTCGAGGTAAAGGGCTTTGGTATTTTGGTCAATCAGTGCCTCAAAAGACTCGATTTTATCGCCTTCGGCAAAACGCACTTCTATACCTAACCGCTTGAAAGCCACTTTAAACTGGTTGTAAGTGCCTCCATAAAGGAAGGAAGTGGAAATAAAATTATCCCCTGCTTGGAGGATGTTGTTGAGGGCAATAAATTGAGCGGCTTGGCCTGAGGCAGTCGCCAAAGCCGCTACGCCGCCTTCCAGTGCTGCCACCCGTTTCTCAAATACATCCGTCGTGGGATTCATGATTCGCGTGTAAATGTTTCCGAACTCTTTGAGTCCAAACAAATTGGCCGCATGTTGAGAGTCATTGAACACGTAAGAAGTGGTCTGATAAATGGGTACAGCCCGCGAGTTGGTGGCTTTGTCCGGCTCATGTCCGGCGTGAAGTTGGAGGGTTTCAAAATGCAAGGACATATTTTTTAGATTTAGATTAAATAAATTTAAGATTATAAAAAAGTTAAATAACTAACAATCAATTGTTTATTTGAGATAAAAGGACATGAAAAGACAGCCTGATTGGAGGCTTAGACCGCAATAATGAGGGCCTTGCTAATTAGCGACAACAACAACAAAATAGGGAAGCCAACGCGTGAACAGATGGAGTTCTGAGCGAAAAACCGAATGAGTAAGAAAAAGTGTTTTTCATTTTCGTATCAATTTATATCTCCTTGCGACTTATGCCGAAGGCCGGAGTTGGCACCTTGTCCACAGACGGGTTGCCAGAGGTTCATAGAGCCGTGTCTCTCCCCTCTTCTTTATAAATCAATAACTGTTCGGGCTATTGACAGCGCAAAAGTAAAACAGAAACCTGAAGACGCAAATTTTTTTAAAAAAAACTTGCCCTTCTTTTAGGGAAGTTTTGTCTAAATCTGGTCTGCAAGTCATGGAAAATGATTTTTGCTGGTACAGTGGCTTGCCTTCGGTGGCTGCTTATCAAGAAGAACAGGAGGCTTTATTTGACTTGAATCGCGTCATTGAAATGGCTTGGGAAGACCGCACCCCTTTTGAGGCCATCGAATCCCAATTTGGGCTTAGCGAATCGCAGGTCATCGCCCTTATGCGCAAAAACCTAAAAAAAAGCAGTTTCAAGCGTTGGCGGGCACACGTATGCGGACGAAAAACCAAACACAGCCGACTGCGGGACTCCTCGGTAAATCGCTTCAAATGCAATAGACAACGTGCCATCTCTTACAACCAAGTTGCAAAAAGAAATAAGTAGAATAAAAGATTGAGAACACTGATGATACGGATTTGACAGATAACCACTGATTTTTATCCGTGAAAAACCGCTCAATCCGCACAATCTGTATTCAACACAACACTGATGATACGGATGTGAGCGATGAATACGGATGGCTTTTTAAGTATTTTGGGCTACCAAAAAATAAATCGGCATGCCTACCGTGATATTTATGGGAAAAGTTACGGCCAAGGTCATGGGCAAAAAAAGCCCGGGATTGGCTTTGGGAACGGATATTTTCATGGCGGCGGGCACGGCAATATAAGACGCACTGGCCGCCAACACAGCAAAAATAAATCTATTGGAAAGATCGGTAGTAACCCAAGAACTTATTGCCGCCACCAAAATCCCATTGACAAGAGGTATGACCACCGCAAACACAAGCGGAAACCAACCCAGTGAAAAAAAGGCCTTGAGGTTTTTGCCGCTGCTGATGCCCATATCCAACAAAAAGATCGCCAAAAAACCTTTGAACAAATCATTGGTAAAGGGCTTGATGCCTTCTGCCTGCTGTGCAGAGGCCAAAAAACCTATCAGCAAACTTCCCAAGATAAGAAACACACTCCCGTTGGTAAATGAGTGCTTGATGGCGGTGGTTTTGTGGATTTTTTCTTTGCTGTCCCGATTGAAAAAAGAAATGAGCAAAAGCCCCATGATAATAGCCGGAGACTCCATCAAAGCCATAATGGCCACCATGTGCCCGCGCAAACCCAACTGTTGAGCCTCCAGATAAGAGACAGCCGTTACAAAAGTAACCGCACTCACCGAACCATACGCCGCCGCCACCGCACCGGAATCAAACACATTGAGCTTGCGTATCAAAATAAAAAAAGTATAAATAGGAATAATTAAAGAAATCAAAATCCCAAAAAGAATAGACCAGAGTACCTCCATTGTCAGCGGCTCATGTGAGAGTTCCTGACCGCCTTTAAAGCCGATGGCAAACAATAAATAAAGGGAAATAAACTTCGATGAGTTAGGCGGCACTTCCAAATCACTTTTGAAATAAACCGCCAAAATTCCCAGTACAAAGTACAAAAGAGCAGGGCTTGTCAAATTTTCAATGAGCAAATCTAAGTTCATGTTCGCATTTTAAAGATGCAGCAAGCACAATCGCCCCCGCCGCGCAAAGATATACTCTCTGTTCTACATGAACAGGCAAAGTTCAGTATCCTAAAGCAATATAGCCTTTGTTACTCAAAAAACTTGACCACTGCCTCGTGGTAAGCCCTTGCCACTTGGACTATCAGTTTGGGCATGGGAATTTGGGCTACCATAGTGTCGTCTTTTGCCAAAGCCAAGGCAATCTTGGTCTCGTCTTGACAAAAACTTTCCCCGTAACAAAGCGGCCCTTTGATGTAGCGCGTCAGTGCCATATTGCGGGCATAAACACCCTTTGCCTCGGTTGGTAGGCATACGGCCTTGAGGTATCGGATACCCATAGATTCATCTGCCGGCGCGATACCCAGTAGCTCTTGGTGCTTTTCGACCACCAAACGGCTCAAATACACCGATTGCGCCAAATCATTGCTAACCAAGAGTCTGGCAAACTCCACCCTATCGCGCAACTCCTTCAAATCGCCTTTCATAAATGCCCCCGGAACAAAAGCCATGCAATAATTGAAGTCCATCAATTCGTAAAAGCCCTGCGGATTGCGCCGCTCCCAACTGTCCTGATCGGCATTGTAGTGGATGATAAGGGTGGCATCGGGACGAAACTCGTTGATGATTTTGGCGCGTTGGCGCAATTCGTAGCGTTTGAAAAATTGATTGAAAATAAACAGACTGTCTTTACCGGACTTGATTTTTTTGGCTGTCCAAGATTCCAGACGACCTTCTTTGACCTCTCTATCCACCGCTTTGTGCAAATCTTGCTTGACCCATTGGGTAAACGTTTTGCCAAAAGCACTGTAACCGGGGGCTTTGCGGGTGATAAATACCGTTGCGCCCAACTGCGAAAGGCTCATTTCCAAAACCTTGGCCGTCTTCCAAGCCAATGTCCCCTCATTGAAAGCAAGGGTGTCGCCCTTTACAATCGCTTTGATATAACGGGCTTCCATCTCGGCGGTGGCCATACTGCCCCCCAAGTGCCCGGGGTCTATGGCAATCCTAACCCCCTGAAGGGGCTTTTCGGGTACGTAGGTTCGGGGGGGCAGCTCGGGTATTTCCCTCCAGCGTTTGAGCGATTTTTTGTCAAATTCAAAAGTATCTTTTTGGTAGGCTTTCAGCAAATGCTCAGGCGTAAAAGCCTTGCCCATTTGGGTGAAGACAAACCCTTCTTGCCAAGTCAAACGGCACTCGGTTTGATTTTTAGCACGGTGGTGCGGGCTTGCAAATAGGCTCACCCCTTGGCTGTCTATGGCAAAATAGTCCCTCAGCGAAGCGTCTTTGATTAAAATTTCGGCATTTTGCTTGACCAGCAGTTCTGCATCAAACCCTTGACTACAAGATTGTAAACCAAGTAAAAAACCGCCAATCAAGGCTATAAACTCCTTCATATCGGGTTGAAAATAGCATTTTGTGGGTATAATTTTAGACTTCATCCCAATTTAACATTTGAGAAACAATAAAGCAATAGGTTTGCTACCCAAAACAAGAGAACAATGAGAGTATTTTTATGCCTGACGGGTTTGTTGATGGCTTTGGGTGCAAAGGCTCAAACCGACGATTTGATGATTGTGGAGTATGTGGATAGAGCGCAGGGAGATGGCTTTGCTATCGAAATCTACAACCCCACCAACTCAAGTATAGATTTATCAAACTATTGGGTCAGGGTATTCAACAACGGCAACACCAGCCCCTCAAGTTCTACCAGACTCTCAGGTACTTTGGCCTCAAAAGCTACTTTCACATTTGGCAACAACGCCTACAGCGGAAGTTGCGGCACCACCCAAAACGGTGGGGGCATCACAGGAGTGAACGGAAATGATGCTATAACCTTGGCAAAAGGCGGGGCCAACAGCACCAACTGGGTGGATATGGTCAATCTGTATGGCGTTGACGTTTTCCCAAAAGTAGATGGTGTTAGTAGTGCGCTGGTGAGAAGAAAAATCATCCGCCGCTGCGACAACACCACCCGCTACACCTCGACCGATGGCACTTCGCCCAACTCATGGCCTAACAATGCCAACACCGATGTAACGGGATGGATTTCGCTGCCCGATAGCTGCGTGCGCCCCGGATTCAAAGAAGATGACTTTTTGCTCAATGTAGGCTTCAGCAAGTCGATTTGCGAGGGCGAAAGCCTCACCCTTGATGCAGGAGCAGGCTACAAAACCTACTCTTGGAGCACCGGCGAAAAAACCCGCTCCATAACCGTTTCAAAAAAAGGCACTTACACCATATTGGTAGATTCGGCGGAGTGTTTGTCGGGCAGAGATATTTTCAAAATAGACATAGAAACCAAGCCTGTTTTCGACGTCGGATTTGACTCTACCATCTGCCAAGGAAGCGATATTACGCTTGATGCGGGAAGTTTTGGCTCTTACCTATGGCAAAATTTTGACAAATCGCAAGACCTATCTACCAATCAAACCCTGACCGTGTCTCAAGAAGGCAAATACATCATCACCGTAAACAAAGGCCTTTGCAGTGAGGTGAGCGACACTTTCGACATCAAAGTCGTAGGGCCGGCCAATCTCAGCGTGGGCTTTGACTCGATGCTGTGCGTGGGACAAACCATTGTGCTGGATGCAGGGGCGGGCTTTCAGTCGTACCTCTGGACGCAAGAAGGCAAAGGCAATACATTTGACCGCACCTTCAACGCCACCGAATCAGGGCGTTATATCCTCACCGTGGACAAAGACCTTTGCTCGCAGGCCAGCGACACTTTCAACCTGATTTTCAAGCCTGTGCCCTTTTTCTCACTGGGTGCGGATACTTCAGCCTGCGAGGGCAGCACAATAAATTTAACGGCGGCAGCAGGCTTTGCAAACTACAAATGGACAAAAGACAGCAACTTACTTCCTGTTAGTGCTTCAAGCCTCAACGCCAAAGACTTTGGGGCAGGGCTTTATGCCGTTACGGTCAATGAAGGCGGCTGTGATGAGTTCACCGCCCGCCGCAACGTGGGCTACATGCCTTTTCCGGTTGCCCCCTCGCTGAGAGATACCACCCTGTGCGAAGGCGAAAGCGCGGTATTGGATGCGGGAGCCGGATACGATTCCTACCGCTGGAGCAACGGGCAAAGCACACAGGGCATCACAGTGAGTCAAGCGGGGGTGTACAGCGTGGTAGTGAAAAAATTGGGCTGTGAAGCCACTGCCCAAGCAGAAGTAAAAACCCAAGTGTGTATCAAACCCCAACTATTGGTTTACAATACGTTCAGCCCCAACGGCGACGGCAAAAACGAAACGTTTTTCATAGAAGGACTGAATGATTTTGGGCCTGTAAGCGTAGAGATTTTCAACCGATGGGGGCAAAGGGTGTTTGAATCCTCCGACTACCGCAACACTTGGACAGGCGACACTTTGGTCAGTGGAACTTATTTTTATGTAATAAAGCCCTCTAAAACAGGAGAAACCCTCAAAGGAACGTTGGTTATCTTAAAATAAGAAATCTATTCGATATGTAAAATCCGTGTTCAAAAAAGAATAAAACACAGATGATACGGATTTGACTGGTGAACACTGATTTCTCATTTAAGTACTTTGGGCTTTATATTTGAACCAATTAGACACAAATGAATTTTCCGGAATTTTTCGAGGTGCTTACCTCAAGGTACTCTGTCTTTCCGGCTTCTTACACGGGCGAGAGCCTGCCCGATGAGTTGATTGAGCAAATCTTACAGGCCGCTCACAGCGCGCCCACTCACGGCAAAACACAGCCTTGGCGGTTTTTTGTTTTTGCGAGGGAAGGCAGAAAAAAGTTTGCCCAAATGCAGGCGGAGTATTACCAAAGCCACACGCCCGCAGAGCAGTTTTCTCAAGCCAAATACCAAAAATTGTTGAAAAATCCGCTCAAAGCCTCTCATATCATAGCCATCGGTATGGAGCCTCAAGGGGACAAAATCCCCGAAATTGAGGAGATATTGGCGGTGGCATGTGCTGTCCAAAATATGGCTTTGTGCGTTCATGCTTACGGGGCAGGCGGGTATTGGTCCTCAGGGGGCTTTACCTACGAGCCACAAGCACCGCTCTGGTTTGGAATGACCGAAAAAAGCAAAATTTTGGGCTTTTTTTATATCGGTGTACCAAAAGAATCCCTCAAGCCTACTTGGGACAGAGGTTTGGTAGCCGACAAAGTCTCTTGGATAAGGGAATAATTATGCCGCGACGTTTTTTTTGTACCGAGCTTTTGAAAAACGAACCAAAAGGGTTTCAAGTGCTAGGGCTACCAGCGCAATAAACAAAAACCATTTCCATAAAGGGTATCCTTTTTTGGCTTGGTCTATTGTAGATACAACATTGGAAAGCGAAGTTCCCGACACGATTTTGACATTGGGAATGCCGCCCAGAGAGGCACTGAGTTCTTCAGGGCTATAATAATCGGTCTGAGACTCTTGTTGGGGAAAATTGAAAGATAGTTGGCTCATGAGTGAATCGTCTCGGGTTCGCACCAAAGGATACGTGCCCGCCGAAACCTCTAAAGCCGGTATGGCAATAAGCAGCGAATAAGGCGAAATTTTTTGTTCGGGAATAAATCCGCCTTTGCCTATGGAAAACAAATCGTTGCGTTGCAAGCCTTTGATTGGCAAATTGGCATACTGACCATCAAGGCGGTAAGCGATCTTTTCGTTGGCCGAAACAGATGAAAAAGCCATTTTGAACATCAGCGGCACAAAAAGACCATTCTGAGACAAATCCGTGTGTTTGGCATCAAGCGGAGAGGCAAATAGGTACAGTTTGCCTTTGGAGACAGAAGCCAGTGAGACATAGGGCGTGTTGTCTTTGAGTCTGAGGATAGGCCTTCCGTTTTTAGGCACGAGTGTGGGTTTGGCGGTGGGCATCAAAGCCACAGAGGGCAGTTCTTCAAACACATCGCTAAAAAAAGGCTCTTGCTCGTCGGGTACGGCAATGGGCAGGGGAGTGGCTGCCGTTGTGAGGCTGTAAGTGGCCAAAGCCTGCCAATGCTCGGGGGTGTTGCGCTCAGAGGGAATCACAGCCACCGAAGCCCCCCTATCCAAGGCTCTTATCAATTCTTCTATCAAAGCCAAAGAAGGTTGGTCTATGTTTTCAACGATTAATAAATCCGAAAGCGCAAGCCTTGGAACATTGAGCTGATTTGGATTGAAAAAAGCATAGTCAAAAAAAGTGCTGTCCGAAAACACAGAGCCAACATATTTGGAGGGGCTTTGCGAAATATGGCTCACAGAAACCACCTGAGCCACACTAACCGTAAAATAAAAGGTATTGTCAAAAAGCATAATAGGGTCTTGTATTTGAATATTGCCTTGAAATACACCCGAATTTTTGACCAAAAGAGGCAATTCTACATCTGTATGAGAATTAGGCTCAATTTTGATGCTGGCTGTTCCGCTTTGGATTTGATTGACAAATAAACTTACGGGTATATTTTCGGCGGTATTTGTGCCGTAGTTTTTAACCCTGACCCAAACAGAATTGGGTATATTAGTTTGTAAATAAGGGGTTTGCAGCCAAACAGAATCCACCGCCAAGTTTTCGCGGCTTTCTGGCAAAACAGGTATCAAAAAATATTGAACGGCGGTATCAAAAACCAAATCATCCAATTTTCCCACATTGGCTTTCTGAAAATCCGAAACGATATACACCGAAGAAGGCGTATAAGACGCTTTTTTCTTGAGTTTGGTGAGTTGTTGCGCCAGTAAAGGAGTGGTATTTGCATAATCAACATTTGTGAAGTTTTCTTGCAACCGATAAAAATCATTTTGTTGCCAAACACCTGATTGGGCGAAATAAAAACGGGTGGATACGGGGTAGGAATCAGCAATTTTTTGCAAAGTAGCCACCGATATATTGAGCAATGGCTTTCCTGATTGCCGGTTTTGCATACTCAAAGAATTGTCGAGCAAAAAAGCCGCCTCTCGCTCCGCTTCACCGGTAGAGGGGTTTCGAGATGAAGGCCTTGCAAAAGCCAACACCAAAAAAGCGATGAATAGCAAGCGACACAATAATATGAGAAGGCTTTTGATGTGGTTTATGGCGTTGGTACTGGTCTGGATTTGGGAGAGCAGTTTGACGTTGGAAAAATAAACTTTCTTGGCACGCCGCAAATTAAGTAAGTGTATGGCGATTGGTATAGCGAGCAGACTCAAAGCGTATAAAGCATAAGGATTGGCAAAAGTCATATCGGTTTGTCTTTGTTGCAAAATAAGCATTAAAACAGACAGCCACAACCATAAAAAGGCAAATTTTACGCCCCATTACAGATTGAAATTAATGACTGCGTCCACGAGCAAACCGCTTCAGTTGATATTGTCTTGCTTTAAGCAGAGTACGTAAGTCTTGAAAAAATCAATTCCAAACCTACCAACTATCTTTATTTTTTCTGAATGTGAAAGTAAAATGCGGCATGATAAGAAATCAAATTAAGGCGTAATAAAGGACAAGAAGACCTTTTTTTGAAATAAAAAAATAGTTGCTATCCAGATTTTTGTTTAAATTAAGACAAATCAGTGTAGATTTTAAGGTAATAAAGTTAAAAAAATTAAATATTTTTTGTTTATTATTTTTTTGTTTGCAACTTTACGGCGTTTTAAACGAAACATAATTCAAACATGGAAAAATTTAAAGTGCGTTTTAGCTATCAAGACATGGTTCTTGAGGTGGAGGGAGCAAGAGAAGACATCCCCCTAATTACCCAAACGCTGGGAGAGCGTTTTAAATCATTGGTAGGAACTGCCTTTACGGGTGTAAATCCTGCTGCTGTGAATTCTGCCGTTGTAATACCTAATGCTGCCCCTGCCGAAATTTCTGCCCCAATCCAAATTGCAGAAAAAGAAAAATCGGCAAAACGCCCCGGTCGCAAAAAAGGAACTAAAATAATAGAAAAAGACGGCAAAAGAGTCGTTGTTGATGCCTCTCAGGTTCAAACAATTCAAAAAGTCAGTCCCTCACAACCAAGCAGAAAAACTAAGAATGAGGCAATTGTAAGTAATGTTGAGACAGAAAAAGCAAAAAAGCCACGAAAAACAAGAATAAAAGCAGAGGTTGAGGCTCCCCAAAAAATTAAAGTAGAAAAAATTTCCAAAAGAGCCGAAAAAAACAAAGAAGTAACACCTATCGCAGAGGTTAAACAGGCTGAACCCCCAAAACCTGAAGCAATAAATACCGAAGCAATAAAAGAACCTCTTATCATTAATTGGGAAAAAC
Source organism: uncultured Roseobacteraceae bacterium (assembly GCA_964602415.1). Lineage (GTDB taxonomy): Bacteria > Bacteroidota > Bacteroidia > Cytophagales > Flammeovirgaceae > CAZRQL01. Next base: position 3,494 of record CAZRQL010000044.1, on the reverse strand, counting down.
ACGACCGTACCAAATTTGGTTATCCTGATTCGAGTTGGGATAAATCTGATATGGTACTTTGGTTTTTGTACGCCGCTCCCTTACACACTTCTTTTGAGACTCTATCGCTCAAACAAATTGTTGCTTCTATAAATGCCAACTACAAACCTACGCGCCGTTTGAGAGATGAAACAGCCTTCAAAGAGCTTTCTTCTTTTAAAAGAGGTAAAAATATTTATGTAAAAGAAAGCCCTATCGGAAGGTATTCTATTACTGATGCTGGTAAAGAATATGTAAAAGAATTCATCTCCCAAAAACTTGAAGCCGCAACAGAGTCTGAAGTGTGGTAAATACATCTCTGTTTTAGAATATACCCAAAAGATTGTTAAAAATAATCTTTTGGGTTTTTTTATTGATTGAAAAAAAATTAGCCAAGCCCTTTAACCCCCCGCTTTTCTATGCTCATTTTTTCAGAAAATTCTCAAAAGACATTTACTTCGACTCTTAAGTTTTGTAGTGAGGTATCCCAAGCCAAATCTCATTTTGATGAAAAGCATCATCTCATCTTGGAAGAAGAATTTCAGTTCGGAATACAACATTGTTTTTACATAGAAACCAATACAGCTAAACATTTTGTTTTTGTTTTGCCTCCCAAGCCAAACCATAGCGATATCAGTTTGGCCTGCCGCAAGTTTATCTTTCATCAAAAGAAGCGCATTAGAGGCAGTCTGGAAATAATATTTGATTTTGTCGCCGAAGGAAAAGAAAAACAAGCCGCTCAATACGCAGCTTTGGGCTTGAGTCTTGGATTTTATGATTTGGGACTCTATAAAAATGCAAATTCTCAACCTTTTGAATTGGAAATAAATTTCAAGCATAGTTTTGAAACTTCCATTTTGGAGCGTCTGCAAGAAGGTCAGCTATTGGCTCAAGGCAAAATGCTGGCCATGGATTTGGTCAACGGTGCACCGAACAGAGTAAATCCGGTATTTTTGGCACAAAGTTTATTAAATTTAAAGACTGCGGACTGCGAGACTACTCAATTTTGGAATGAAGAATTGGCAGCGCAAAAGCTCTTTGGCATAGAGGCGGTAGGCAAAGGCTCGCGCGAAGCGGCAGGCTTGGCTGTTTTGGACTACTGCCCCACCCAATACAAGCATACCTTGGCTTTGGTGGGCAAGGGGGTTACTTTCGACTCGGGAGGCATCTCGCTAAAAGAACGTCAAAATCTGCAATGGCTCAAATCCGACATGGGAGGAGCCGCAGCAGTGGTGGGGGCAATGTATGTTGTTCTGAAAAAAAAGCTGCCCTTGCGTGTAATCGCCGTTTTGCCGGTGTGCGAGAACATGCCCGACGGCAAGGCGTACCGTCCGGGGGATGTAATTGACACACACGCGGGAAAAACCGTTGAAATAGAGGATACCGATGCGGAGGGGCGCATCATTTTGGCAGATGCCATCTCTTGGACAATCGAACACTACCAACCCGATACCATTATTGACCTTGCCACGCTGACGGGTGCTTCTGTATATGCCTTGGGTTATCAAGCGGCAGCCTTGTGCTGTCCTGAGCAAGCACTGAGCAACGAGCTTGTGCAAGCCTCAGAAGGCAGCGCGGAAAGACTCTGGCCTTTGCCCATGTGGAAGGAGTACGAAGCCGCCATTGCCAGCGATGTGGCCGACATAAAAAACTTTGGCGGGCCGCAAGCAGGGGCTATCACCGCCGCCAAATTCATAGAAGCCTTCACCCACAACCACAGCCGTTGGGCGCATATTGACATGGCATCTATGGTACTGAGCACCAATGAATTTGGGAAGTACAGAAACGCAACAGGATATGGAGTAGAACTGTTGGCTTCATATATGGATAAAATAGGGGCAATTTAGATTACAATTTATTGACAAAACCTTAACAATCGTTGTGAGTTAAACAAAATCCTACATCAATAATTTTGCGTTGTGAAATATTAAAGCGGAAATTTATGCGGATTGGGATTGTCATCAACACAACTTGGAATGTTTACAACTTCAGATTGCCTTTGGTCAAGGCTTTTTTATCCCAACATCATGAAGTGGTGGCTGTTACCCCTTACGACGACACTGTAACAGAGCTGACAAAAATAGGGTGTAGGCATCGCCATATCAATATGGAAAACAAAGGCTCAAACCCTTTGAACGACCTGAAGTTGCTTAGTAGATACACTGAACTATTTAAAGAAGAGGCTTTTGATGTGGTGCTTTGCTTTACCATCAAGCCCAATATCTACGCAACCCTGGCCGCAAGGATTTGTGGCATACCTGTTTTGGCCAACGTAACAGGACTGGGAACAGTGTTTTTGCAAAAAGGGTTGACCTCTATGATAGGAAAATTGGGGCTTCGACTGGCACTGCCTTTTACCTCAAAAGTATTTTTCCAAAACCCTGATGACCATAAGCAGTTTGTAGGCTCTCGATTTGTATCGCATAAAAAAACAGAAGTTCTTTCGGGCTCAGGTATTGATTTGCAAGAATTCAGACCCATACAAGTACCTAAAAACGAGAAGTTTACTTTCATTATGATAGCCCGCGCTATTTTTGATAAAGGCATTAGAGAGTACATAGAAGCCATCAGAATCCTCAAAAGCAAAGGCTTAGACTATGAATTCAAACTGTTGGGGGCTTTGGAGCCTCAAAAGGGTTTGGGAGTGGATGCCGCGACAGTAGCCCAATGGGAGCGCGAAAAACTGATTACCTATCTGCCGCATACCAAAGATGTGCGCCCTTTTATAGCCCACAGCGACTGCGTGGTATTGCCTTCTTATAGAGAAGGTACACCGCGCACTTTGATTGAAGCCGCCAGCATGGCCAGGCCCATCATCACCACCGACGTACCCGGCTGTCGTGAAACCGTAAAAAACGGTTACAATGGTTTGCTTTGTAACCCCAAATCTGCCGAAGATTTGGCCTTGAAAATGGAAAAAATAGCCTCCTTTTCGGAAGAAAAACTGTTGGAAATGGGCAAAAACAGCCGCAAACTTGCCGAAGCAAAGTTTGATGTAAGAAACCACATCAATCGCTACTTTGCGGCCATTGAGGACTGTACCGGAAAAAATCTTTTGTTTGACCTCAAAAAAGACTTGCCTCTGAATGTAGAGATGGCCTAATTTATTATTTGGCGTATTTCCATCTTTTGTGCGACCACAACCAATAGGTAGGCTGTTGTTGGATGGATTGTTCCAAACAATGAGCAAATCTACCAATGACTCCATGCTCATCAGCTTGATAAGGCGCACCGCCGATTTGGGTAAAACTCACCTCATAATATCCGGCTCTTATTTTTTGCATGTCAGCATAGTACACACAACAGTTGAGGTACTCTGCGATTTTCTGAGGCCCTGCAAAAAATGGAGTTTTTTGGTTTAAAAAATTGAAAGTAAATTGTTTGTCTTTAGGACGCGGCGTTTGGTCGGCCACTACGGCCACAATCTTGGGTTGGCTGCGGCTGGCAATGAGTTCGCGCTTGGTTTTGGAATCCGC
>CAZRQL010000043.1:0-18520 GCA_964602415.1 uncultured Roseobacteraceae bacterium | reverse complement strand
GTGCCGAACAAAGGGCTGTGTACGAAGAAAACCTAATCCAGTATTGGGGAATGAAAAGTGCCATTGAGACCGCGGTAGAAGAGGCGGTGGAGGAAGCAGTCGAGAAACAGGCCTTTGAAATTGCAAAAAGCCTTTTAACAACTACTCTTTCAAATGAAGAAATTGCAAAACATACTGGCTTGAAAATTGACCAAATAGAACAATTGCGCAAGAAAATAAATAAAATATGATAGATTGTATTATAAAAAATGCTCAGAAGTGGTTTTAAAAGGGATTTTACCCCAACTGTTCCCTTACCTTGTACTCGTGTCTTTCGGGGTTATTTAAAAATAACAGCTCTGCCAAAAATCCGGTCATAAACAACTGCACCCCCACGATTAGGGTGGTTAAACTGATGTAGAAAAGCGGCTTTTCCACGATTTCGCGTTTGGTTTCGCGCCCCAAAATCAGCACATCGTACATTTTTTCGCCTATCAAAAACAGCGTAATGAGAAAACCTATCAAAAAACACAAAGAGCCTAACGTACCAAAAAAGTGCATCGGCTTTTTGCGGAATTTGAAAACGAAGGTAATCGAAATCAAATCCAAAAATCCGTTGACAAACCGCTCCAGCCCAAACTTGGTTTTTCCAAACTCACGCGCACGGTGCTCGACCACTTTTTCGGTGATTTTTTTGAAGCCTGTCCATTTGGCTATCACGGGCAAATAGCGGTGCATCTCGCCATAGACTTCGATACTTTTGACCACCTCTTTGCGGTAGGCTTTGAGGCCGCAGTTGAAATCGTGCAGTTCCAAACCCGACACCTTGCGGGTAGCCCAGTTGAAGAGCTTGGTGGGGATGGTTTTGGACAGAGGGTCGTAGCGTTTTTTCTTCCAACCCGAAACCAAATCAAACCCCTGATTGACAATCATATCGTAAAGGGCAGGTATTTCGTCGGGGCTGTCTTGCAAGTCTGCATCCATGGTGACAACAACCCGCCCGGCAGTGCACCTGAACCCCGTATTCAAGGCGGCGGATTTGCCGTAATTTCTCAAAAAACGAATACCTTTTACGGCGGGATTTTTTTGGTGCAATTCATTTACCACAGCCCAAGAGCTGTCGGTGCTCCCGTCGTCTATAAGCCAAATTTCGTACTTAATTTTTTTTTCGCTCATCACTTTTTCAATCCACTGCACCAATTTGGGCAAGGATTCTTCTTCGTTGAGCAAAGGAATCACCACAGAAATATCCAATTCATCCATTGAGTTCGGCGGTAGGGTCTTTCTTTTTCAAAAATGCAGCCAAAATAAAAGACAGTATCACACAAACCACCAGCATAACAACAAAATTAGTTAAGGTGGTTGAAAAACCTGTATAGTCTTGGTTTTGGATGGATTCCAAGGTTTTTTCTTTGGCTTCTTCATCCATATACGCGCTGTATTTTTCTATTTGCTCGATGGCTTTGGTTTTGATGCTTCGGTTCATTTCTTTGCCCAAATCGCTGTCTATTACATTTATGAGCAAATAACCAAACAATATGTACACCAGACAAGAGACCGCAGATTGTATGGCAAAAATCTTCCAACTTTGCCAATAACTCAAAAAACCGCCCGCTTCGCTGCGAACCAGCGTTCCAAAGTAGAACAAAAGTCCGATATAAATAACGGGAGAGATGTATTGGAAAATGCCTTGCTCTATGATTGAGTTGCTTAGGTACTGTATCATGATGATTCCGATACCAATCAGCCCTATGAGCAACCCGTATTTTGCTGCACTTGTGAACATAAAATTAGTTTTTGGGACAATAATACTTATTTTATGTGAAAGTCAAAATTTCTGCACGCGATTGTTGCAAGCGGACGGCTGCTTACATTTTGCCGATTAGGGCTATTTTTGTGGTATGATTGATACCCATTCGCATATTTATTCATCAAAATTTGTCTCTGATTTTCAGGCCATTATTGAAAGAGCCTTTGACAAAGGCGTAGAGCGGATTTATATGCCCAACATAGACCACGAGTCCATCGAGCCGATGCTTGAAATGGAGTTGCGCTACCCCAATGAGTGCCTGCCCATGATGGGGCTGCATCCTTGCAGTGTGGATGCCGACTTTGAAAAGTCCCTCTACGAAGTGGAAGATTGGCTTTCCAAGCGTGGGTTTTGTGCCATTGGCGAGATGGGAATAGATTTGTATTGGGACAAAACCTTTTTTGAGCAGCAAAAGGAAGCCTTCAAAATCCAAGCCCATTGGGCTAAGTCAATGGCACTGCCTTTGGTCATACACACCCGCAACTCGATGAGCGAAACCCTCGATTTGCTGGAAACTTTGCAAGACGACAGGCTTTTTGGTGTGGTTCACTGTTTTACGGGTACGGTTGAGGAGGCCAACAAAGCCATTGCTTTGGGCTTCAAACTCGGAATTGGGGGCGTTGTTACCTACAAAAATACAGATTTGGATGCTGTAATTCGCCAAATAGGCCTTGAGCACATTGTTTTGGAGACAGATGCGCCTTATCTTGCCCCGGTTCCTCATCGCGGCAAGCGCAACGAGCCGGCTTATTTGGAGTTTGTGGCGCAAAAAATTGCTTCTATTTTAAACCTACCCTACCAAGAAGTAGTCCAAACAACAAATCAAACTGCGCTGAATCTTTTTCATGGTAGCAAAACAAGTGGCAACAACTCCCAAACCCCAAAACAACAATGAAGAGCTCTTGCTCATCAGATTGCTCAACCCCGCCACCAAACAAAGGGCATTTGAGGAATTGGTATCCACTTACAAAGAGCGTATTTACCTCACCATCAGAAAATTGGTCATTGACCACAGCGACACAGATGACTTGATGCAGGAAGTATTTCTCAAAATTTGGAACGGGCTGGACAATTTTCGCCGCGATGCCAAACTCTTTACTTGGGTGTATAGAATTGCTGTCAATGAGTCTCTTACCTTTTTGGCCAAAAAGAAAAGGCGGTTTTTCTTTGGCTCGCTGCAAGATGAATTGGAAAACAAGCTACAAACCCAAAGCGAACTACAAGCCGACCAAGTCCAGTTGTTGCTACAAAAGGCTTTGCTTAGGCTGCCTGAGAAGCAGCGGGTAGTTTTCAATATGCGCTACTACGATGAACTGAGTTATGAGCAAATTTCGGAGATACTGGGTACTTCTGTGGGTGCGCTCAAGGCTTCCTATCACTTTGCCGTCAAAAAAATTGAAGATTATATTTCTAAAAGTCTATGAAACTGTCAGATATTGAAAAAAAACAACCTTTTCAGTCCCCTAAAGGCTATTTGGAAAATTTTAAACCTAAATTGCAACAAGCTCAAGATAAGCCATTTATGGCTGTTAGGTATTCTTTGGCAGCCGCTTGTGCTGTGGTGGTGGTATTGATTGGGCTGTTTTTCGTTCTGCCTCCCAATCAACAAAATGACATAGAATGGGATGAGCTACCCGGCACGGTGTACTCTTTTGAGATGCTGACCCATCCATCCCCATCTTTGGCAATTATTGAACAAATGTATGATATGGACTTACTTCCTGATTTAGAGCAGCTTATTGATTGAATATGAAAAAGCTATTGATTGCAAATAAATTCGGTTTGGTTGTTTTTGTGGTACTGGTCATTTTGCCCAATATTTTATCGGCACAAAGAAGGAAACAGTTTTTGGGTGAAAGGCTTCAGCAATACAGGCGAAGTTTTATTTCCCAATCAATCGCCTTGGAGAAAAAGGATTCCGTGGCTTTTTGGTCTGTTTACGAAAAGCACGAGTCTAAGATTAGAGACATTCGCAAGCGACAGGAGCAAATCTATCAAACCGCCACAGCCAAAAGCGATGAACACATCAAGTTTGAGTTGCAAAAGCACTTGTCTTTGCAAGAAGAAGAACTTCAAGCCACCCGCAAATTGGTAGATGACTTACAAAAACTGATTAGTCCGCGCCAGATTTTGGCACTTTTCAAAGCGGAAAAGGAAGTCAAAAAAGCCCTTTTTAAAAGATTTGCCGCCGGAGAGGATTCAAATGTATTGGACGATTGATGCGGGCTTCCAGTAGTGATTGCCCAGCGTGCTGGCCTGCGGAGTGCTGATCAAATATTGTCCCAAGTTTGTCAGACTCATGCAGGTTACGTTTACACCGTGCTGAGGCTCCACATGTATATCTCCTAAATAATTGGAATTGAGGCACTCAAGTTTGCCTTTTAGTGCAAAAAATGCGGATTGTGGCGACGAGCAGGCCACATTTGGGTTTTGCTGGCCATAAATCTCAAAACCTTTGGGAATCAGGTCTTCCCGAAAGTAGCCATGCCAGTGCGCCATAGCCGCACCTTGTTGGAAGTAATTCTTTGCAAAAATCTGACTTTTATCCAACAGCGATGCCAGTATGTGGTTGCCTAAGGCATGAGCCAAAATGACCATGGTATCGAAAGAGGGGCGGTAGTCTTGTCCCAAATCCGCTTGAGTAGCGGCTTGTAGCATGAGTTTGCCTTGGTAGATACCTAACTTTACTAAGTCCCTCTCCGGCAGAAAGTTAGTCTTATTTGACCCGCTGCGCTGGGTGATGACCCAAATGGGAGGGATGAGCACTTCAGTATTTGCTACCTCTATTGGATAGCATTCTTGCTCCATATCAGGGGCTATTTGCCGCGCCAAAAAACCGTAGCTCATCCCGTTGCGGTTGTCGAGGTGGGCTTTGACGATACGGCGGTGGTAGGGCGATAGGTATTCCAGTTCGTCAAAAGATTTACCGGCGGGCAACAATTGGGTTTGGGCAAAAAGTGCTGCTGCCTGACTCAAATCTTCTATGTAGGGAGCGTATCGGATTGATTTGGGGTCGAATGGTTTTTCAAGTATTTCAAAATCAGACAGTTTTGGAGGACTTATAGGTGCAAAGATTTTGGGCACGAGCGAGTGCAGCACCGCATGGGCAAATCCTTCGCTGCGGCTGTAAACAGGGTGTGAGGCATTGAAATTGTAAAGAATCCAGCGGTTTTGATCTACCCCCAACACGATATTTACCAAATGCCTGGCAAACAATGATATAGCTGTATCAAAATGCTGTTGAAAGGTGCTTTGTTCTTCGATGCTCTCAGGAAAATCCAATATTTGAATAATAGAGTTATCACTAAGAGAAGGCACATATTCAATAGGGAGATTTTCAGGTGCTTGTTCACCGAGTGCAATGACCGATATATGCTTTTTGAGTCGTTTTTTCCCCTCTTGCAAACACTGCTCAAAAGGTAGAAAACTGACTCCAAAACCGACCAAGGTGGCTTTGAGTTGGGCGGCAAAAGACCTCACGGCATGAGAGGCTTTATCTTGGTAGGGGAAAAAGGTTAAAACCAGCCTGTTGGCCATTTCTAAGGGTTCAGTGCAGGTTTGTGCGGGTAGCCCAAGAAGTTCTTCGATTTGTGAGTCGGTGAGCACGTTTTTGAGTTATAGGGAGACAAATATTAATACGTTTTGGCAGGTAAAATCGTGGCTTGGGCTTGCCCAAAGCCCACTCTTTCTCCTGCTTTCTCGCAAAAGCCTTTTATCACAACTGTATCACCGTCAAGCAGATAAGTTCTTGTTGTGCCATCATTGAGTAGCAGGGGTTCTTTGCCTGCCCATGTGAGTTCGAGCATAGAGCCAAAAGAGCCTTTGTCTTGTCCGCTGATAGTGCCCGAAGCACACACATCGCCGGTATTCAAAGGGCATCCCCCGATTGTGTGGTGCGCAAGTTGTTGTGCTACAGTCCAATAGAGGTGACGGAAATTTGAACGGCATACTGTGGTCGCTACCCCTTGGGCGGTGTGGATTTCTACTTCCAACTCTATGTCAAAGGTGCTGCGGTTTTTTTGTTGTAAATAAGGCAAAACCGGATCTTGTGGCGGTGCTTCGACACGAAAAGGCTCAAGGGCTTCAATAGGTACAACCCAAGGCGAAACCGTAGAGGCGAAGTTTTTGCCCAGAAAGGGACCAAGCGGCTGATACTCCCACTTTTGGATGTCGCGCGCCGACCAATCATTGAACAGCACAAAACCAAATATATGTTCTTCTGCCTCCTCCACTGACACAATCTGCCCGGGTTCGGTGGGTTTACCCACTACAAAAGCCACTTCCAACTCAAAATCCAGTGCCACAGAAGGCCCAAAAACAGGGGTATCGGACTCATTGGGAAGCCTTTGTCCTAGCGGACGGTAAAAACTGTGAGGCGAAACTCGAATCGAAGAACTGCGCCCGTGGTAGGCGATAGGCATGTGTTTCCAGTTGGGCATCAAAGCATTGTCTTTGCCCCTGAACATAGTGCCCACGTTGGTGGCGTGCTCAAGACTCGAATAAAAATCGGTGTAGTCGCCTATGGCTATCGGTAGGTGCATCACTGCATCACTTTGAGCCACAAGTATTTGATGAGAAAAATGAGAGACAGGCTTGTTTTCAGCATCCAAAATTTTCAGCAGTCGCTGCCTGATTTGGGACAGAGTGGCTTTGGGCAGTTGCATGAGGGCGTTTAGGGTAGGCTGCCCAAAAACATGGGTGTCAAAATCCAAATCTTCAAACAAATCTAAATCGCAAACTCTTTGCAAATCAAGGATATAATCGCCTATTGCCACCCCCACACGCGGATTGATTTCTTTGGTGCTAAATATGCCATAGGGAAGGTTGGACAGAGTAAAATCTGAATCGGGAGCTATTTGAACCCAAGATTGTTGGGGTATATGAGTCATTTTGTCAACTATTTAGGTTACCAAATTTCGCAAATCTAATGACTTGCACACTAAAAACTCTTTTTGGGGCAATGTTTTAATTTTTATCTACAATTTTTCTGCTTATTATTTGTTTATTTTCAATACTTTATGCTATTTTATCTATACTTACATTTTTTTTAAATTGATGTTTTAACAACTTTACCCAAACTATTCTTGTTTTGTAAGTAAATTTAATTGAAATGAGGAAAGTTGTTTTGATGTTGGCTTTGGCCGCTTTTGTAGCCGCTCCTGTGGCTCAGTCTTTTGCTAAATCATCTGCCGTTGTTTTGGACAAGGACAAGGACAAAAAAGAAAAATCTGAAAAGTCTGAAAAAGGCGAGAAGAAGTCTAAAAAATCTAAGAAAAACGGATGCTGTTCTTCACAAGCCGAAGAAGCTAAAAAGGATGAAGCTAAAAAAGGATGCAGCAGCGAAGAAAAAAAATCTTGCGGTTCTAAAAAAGACGGTATCTAAGAGAAAGGGGGCATCTGCCCCTTTTTTTGTTGCTTACAACTCCTCTTTGTAAAATTCCATCGCTTTTTCAACCATTTTGCTTGAACCCACAAAAAGCGGCGACCTTTGGTGTATGTCAGTGGGTTCTATATCCAAGATTCTTCTTCTGCCATCGGTAGCCATTCCTCCTGCTTGCTCTGCCAAAAAGGCCATTGGATTGCATTCGTACATCAAACGCAGTTTGCCATTGGGTGCTTTGGCTGTGGGGGGATAGACATAAATCCCACCTTTGAACATATTTCTGTGAAAATCAGCTACCAGCGAGCCAATATAACGGGTGCTGAACTTATTTTTCTTGCAGTATTCTATCCAGTTTTGGGTGGCTTCGTCAAATTCGAGGTAGTTGCCTTCGTTGATAGAATAGATTTTTCCATCGTCGCTGATTTTGATTTGGGGGTGCGATAGGAAATATTCTCCCAGTGAAGGCTCATAGGTAAATCCCGCCACCCCATAACCTGTGGAATAAACCAACATGGTAGAAGAGCCATACAATATATAACCCGCACCGACCTGTTCAGAGCCTTTTTGGAGGACATCCTCAAGTCCCGGGGGCGTACCGATGGGGCTACGGCGGCGAAAAATAGAAAAAATTGTCCCCACCGATACATTGACATCTATATTTGAAGAGCCGTCCAGCGGGTCAATGGCTACCACGTACTTAGCGTCATTTTTGCCGGTGTAAACAATATCTTCTGCCTCTTCGGAGATTACAGCGCAGGTTTGTCCGCCTCGCGTTAGGGCGCGTGTGAAGCGCACCTCAGCAATAACATCCAGTTTTTGTTGGTATTCGCCTTGTACGTTGATGTCTGAGCTTCCAAAGCTGCCCTCCAAGCCTATCAAACCCGCGCGGTTGATTTCGCGGTTGATGATTTTTCCCGCCAAAGCGATATCGCGCAACAGTTGCGAAAGCTCACCCGTAGCGTATTTGAATTGTTCTTGTTTTTCGGCTATAAACCGGTCTAAGGCCGTGCCTACCGGAGCAGTATATTGTTCAAGCGTTTTCATTGAGATTTTTGTTTATTTGCAAAAGTAAAGATTCATTGTATTGCGGCAAACGTTTGCGCTTAAATTATTTGGGTAATTCTTTATGTAATTCTCATACGAAATCCGCTGCAAATCGTTCATAAAATATTTAATTTAGCATTTATTATGAAGATACTATTTTTGTTTGCAACACTACTCTTACTGTCAAAGAGTCAAGTCGCTGCCCAAACCTGCACCCCCCAGCCCAACGACAGTAAAGGGGTCTTCACCTACCCCAAAGGCAGTGAGTTCATCAATGGATTCTGGTATTTTCCAAAGGCCTACGAAACAGTTGCATACGGTGAGGTTTTTCAAGTCCTCATACCCAAAGACACTCTTATAGAGGTGCCCGGGGGCGGCTCAACAATACTGGTTCCGGTAAGTTACAGCCAGATAGACAGTGTAACAGGCCTGCCTCCCGGGATGGGTTATAAGTGCAACCCCCCGAATTGCAAGTTTGAAGCCCAAAAGCAAGGCTGTACCATACTTTATGGCACGCCCCCCCCAAATAGCCGAGGGCGTTACCAAGTGCGTATTTACGGAAGAACTGAGGTTAAAACCTTTGGAATCCCGACGGTTCTGCCCGGCTCGCTGGAGCGGTTTTTTATTGAAGTAGCCGACAAGACTACCGCCCTGAGCGAGGAGCAATTGGCTCAAATAGTCGTTTATCCCAATCCTGCATCCACTCAAATTGTTGTGAAAGTGCCTGACTTGCAGGTTTTAGACATTAAAATAATATCTTCAACGGGGCAGCAGCAGGGTTTGCCTTTTCAGCGTATTGCGCAAGAATACATAGCTGAACTTAAAAATTTTACCGCCGGTTTGTATGTCATAAAAATACAAACCCAACAAGGCGAGATTCATAAAAAAATAGTTGTTGAGTAAAAACAGGTTTACTCTTGATTGGCTGTAAAGCGAATTGATTTTGCTTTATTTGTCTTTTTTAGACAGCCAATCTGATTTTCTATGTTAGACTTTTGGGTGATTTTGTTGGCGGCACTGGTGGGGATTTCATGCTCTATACCGGGCTGCTTTATGATTTTCAGGCGGCAAGCCATGCTGGCCGATGCCATTTCTCATGCGGTTTTGCCGGCTATCGTGGCGGCTTATTTACTTAGTGGCTCTTTGCAAAGCTGGGTGATGCTCTTGAGTGCCTCGCTTATGGGGGTGCTGGCTTCTTTGTCCATTGAGTACTTGCAACACCAATTCAGCATCCAAGGCGATTCGGCTATGGGTATTGTGTTTACCTTTCTTTTTGCGGTAGGCATTATTTTGACGACTTCTTCTGCCAATATGGTGGATTTGGATTTGGACTGTGTGCTCTATGGGGACTTAGCTTTGTCAGTCTTGGACACAGGCGATTTTTTTGGGTTTTCCATCCCAAGGATAGGTTTTTCACTCTTTTTGATTGCACTGTTCAATGTGTTGTTTGTGGTTTTATTTTTTAGGGTTTTGTTTATTACCACCTTCGACAAGGCCTACTGCGCTGCCATAGGGGTTTCGATTGTTGGCTGGCATTATTTGTTTGTAACCATTATTTCGCTCACTACGGTGGTGAGTTTTGAGGCGGTGGGTGCTATTTTGGTGGTGGTATTTTTTGTTGGCCCTGCGGCTTGTGCGTATTTGCTCACCGACGATTTGCGTGTGATGCTGTTAATTTCGGCGCTTGTTGCCATTATTACATCGGTGTGCGGTTATTATTTGGCCAAGTTTTTCAACAACTCAATAACGGCTATGATGGCCAGTGTGATAGGGTTGATTTTTGGGTTTTGCTATTTGATTTATTGGCTCAAAAAATCATTGGCGGGCAGGGTGAAGGTTCATTAATTGTGTAGGTTTATACTTAGAATAAAGACAACCAAAAATGATTTCAAAAATTGCAATATTCAACTCTAAAAAGCACGCAAAAGCAGTTATTACGCTTGACAAAAACTCTATTCAGTTGGTAGGTGAAAACCAAATCGGGAAAACTACGCTTATTGACACACTCAATTTTTTGTATTGCATCAAACAACAATATATGTCGTTTGACAATGACAAATACACTTTCAAACAAACCCTTGAACACCTTTTCCCTTCCGACAAAAACAGTTATATTATCTTTGAAAATTTCAAAAAGAAAGCAGGCGGATATTATTGTATTTTGCTCAAACGCAAAATTGATGAATTGGAATACTACAAAATAGATTTTCCTTTTGACGAATTGACTTTTTTTGAAGAAACCGGTAAAATAAAGGATTTTCAAGCTTTTACCGATTATTTGTTGAGCAATGGTATCAATTACCGAAAATTAGACAAAGCCAAGTTGTTTGACGAGTTTTATAGTTTTGACCAAAGTAAAAATGCAGTGGTTTGGCTCAAAAACGAAGTGCAACGCAGAGAAATGTTTGCCGAAATTTATCAGCACTTGATAAATTCAAAATCTATCAATGCCGAAAACCTGCAAAAGGCTTTGATAATTGCCAATAACCGCAAAAATGCCGTTTTGAAAGTATTTGCAGACAATACTAAAAAGGATAGCCTTGTTCAGTTAAAAAAAATCCATCAAGACATAGAAATTTTTAAAAGCATCAAAAAAGATTTTGAAACCTTTAAGGATTGTTTGGTGCGTTTTGAAGTGCAGAAAGAAAAGGTGGGACAACTTTTCTATACTTTCAATGAGTATTTCAGCAAACGTACCCAAGATTTACAATTTCAAATCAAACACGCAGAAGAGCAAGCAGGTTTGTACGAAAAACTGAATGAAAATATAGAGCCTGATAGAGATAACTTGCTCAAAGAAACGCAAAAGTTAGAAACCGAAGTTTCAAATAAGGAAAGAGCCATTGAAAACTCAAAAACTGTTTTACGTGAAATTACTTTGCTCAACCCTTTAAATTTACCTACCGAAAGTTTAATCAAATCTTTTGAAGAAAAAATTGAAAGTTTGGATAAGCAAATCAGGGAAATAGACTATAATATGCAGAAAATAGAGCGAAGTGATTTAAACGCAAATCAAATTCGCAAGAAATTAGCCGACTTTAAAAAGACACAAGAAAGCCTTATAACCAATATTGAAGGCAAAGAAAAACTGTTACTTTTCAATATTACACAAGACACGGAAAAACAAAAATTACTCAATGCCTTGCTTTCGCAAGATGTTTTGGACAGAGGGAAATTGGTAAAACAGATTGCCAATTTTTCCGAATTATTGAAAATTTTTGACGGTGAAATTGATATTTCAGCCATTAGTCCTAAACAAATTAAAACCCTTGCAGAATTGCAAGACGATTTGGAACAAACTAAAAAAGAAATTTCCGAATTGGAAAAGGCTTTACCATACAGCATTGATTTTGAAAAGAAGAAAAAAGAACTTCAAAGCAAAATCAATGAGAGAGATGACGAAAACAAAAAGATTGAAAAGGTAAAACTCAAAGAACCCAACGAAAACAATATCAAGGTTTTAAGTACAGAACTTGAAAGCCTAAATAAGCAACTTTCTGAAAAAAGCGAAGCCCTTGAAACGATTAAAAAGCAAATTAAAGACAATAAAGAACTAATAAAAAAATACAACCAACAGAAAACAGACCACGAAAAAGAATTGGCGAAACTTATTGAAAACAACAAGATTTTCGCAGACGACAAACTACCTGAATTGGTTTGCGACTACATTCCCGTTTCGGATATTGAACTTTTTTTAACCGATTTTCGCAAGCAAATTCATAACTACAAAGAATTGGAAAGAACAAAAAACAGCCTTTTCAACGACCTGAAAAACAAATCAGGACGAGAATATGCCTACGAAAAAGATTTTATTGAAAATGTAGGCAAGGAATTGGAAGCCATTGCCGAAAGAGAAAAGCAAAAGCAGGAACATCTGAAAATTATTTCTAACCAAATTATTCACCCTGTTTTGGCTTATTTGAAAGAATACAGAGAGTTCAAACGAGATTTTATTACCGAGTTCAATAATTGGGTGCGTAAATATCCTATTTCACGCATCAGAGAAATGACTATCAAAATTGTTGATAATGAAAGTTTTATAAAAGAACTTACTTTGATAAGCAAAGTAGAAAAACTAAACATTGGGCAAACAGAGCTACTTTTTGATACCAACGACCAAGAACAACAGCAAGGCTTGCAAAAACTTGATGAGTATTTGAATAGTGCCAAATCAAGAATTTATGAATTTGCCGAACTATTCAGCATTAAAATTGATGCTTTGTATGAAGACGATAGCAAAAAGGAAATTGATTTGAAAAAGCAAAACGAAAGTACAGGCACAATCCGAATGATAAACTTGATTTTGTTTTTGCTCATTATTAAATATTTCAAAGTGGATAGCGAAGAAAACAAAGTAGTTTTCTTTGTTGATGAGCTCACGATTGACCCGAAAAATATTGGCGAGTTGGTGCAATTCTGCAAAGACAATGGTTTTATTACCATTTTTGCTGCCAATATTATGGGCTATGGTTTTGAAAAATACTACTTTATGCGACCATCGCCAGAGAACAAAGGAAAGGTAGTTTTGGACGAAACCCACACAGGAAAAACCCGAAAATACAATGACTGAAACCTTACTCAAATATTTTCAACTCTTGAAAACTGAAAAATTATTGTCTTCGCAAGTACCAAAAACCTTGTTAGAAAATAATGATTTTCAAAATATGCTAAATAGTGGAATAATTGTAAAATCAAGCGTAGGACGTGGTTATGTCTATGAGTTGAACGAAGAAAAAAGGCAAGTTTTTGAAAATTGGTTTGCTAAGAAATTTCCAAATGCAAACATTGAAGTTACAGACCGTGCAAGCAGTATTGCCAAATTTAAGGATAGCAAAAAAAGCAAAGAAAAATCAGTAATTGTATTTTTGAAAGGGAATAAAGAAGTTAAAATCAATAATGAAACTGTTGATTTGCAAAAATATACACAAAAATTTGGCTTTTTTGCTTGTGTATTGGAAAGTTTAAAAACTGAAAAATTGTGCTTTGTTGAAAACAAAGAAAGTTTTTTGCAAGCCGAAAAAATAATTCCGCAAGACTATGTTTTTATTCATTCTTACGGCAGAATTGGCAAAAACTTATTAGAAAAAATCCAAACAAATGAAGTACTTGTTTTTTCAGATTACGACTATATCGGGCTAAATGAATACTTGAAATGCAAATCTGTTTTTGAAAATACAAGTTTTTTCGTACCTGAAAATTACGATTTACTTTTTGAGCAATACGCCAAAGAAATTACGCTAAATCGCAAAAAAGGACAAAAAGCATCAAAAAATGTATTGGCTTCGCAAGACGAAACCATTTTGAGAATTTGCCAAGATTTGCAAACCAAACAGAAATTTTTGGAACAAGAAAGTCTTTTGATAAAGCTATGAACATCAATGGAAAGAGCATATTAGGATTTTTGCACCGCAACTATGACTTTGTGCATAGACTCTTTTCTATTGCCAAACAAACCAATTTTTTCATCAAAGAAGAAACCCTAAAAGATATTTGCAGAGAGTTTGAAGTCAATTTTGACACGCTAAAAGAATACAGAATTGTAAGAGAACAACGCAATAACGAATACAATTTGCCTTCGGTATATGTGCAGTTTTTATCGCATTTGTTCAGTGATTTTTCTATGCCCTTACACGAAAGCGTAGATAAATACCGAGTTTCCATTGCCAATTATTACACACAACTTCTGCAAGAGAAAGAACATAATAAAGTCAATGATTTGATAAATAGTTTGGTGAGTGAGATAGAGGAGTTTAGCGAAATCATAGAAAACCGAACCCAACAACTTTTGAAAGAAACAAGAGAATTAAAAAGCAATATTTTCCAAGTTGACTATTTGGAAAAAACCCGAAAAGCAAGTTATTGGATTGATAACTACATTATTCCTTTGAATGATATTCTAGAACGTGAAAACCCACATTCTGTTTATCAGGAACTTACCCGGATTAGTGACTTTGCAAGCCGACAACAATACGAATATCCACGTTTTGAAATTCGCAATCAATTCACGACCTTATATCTACATTCAAAAAGCATCATTGATGAAGTCCTAAAAAATTCAGCTATCATCTCAAAAGAACTCTTGCCTTTGGCAGAACGTATTAAAAGTGAAAGTCAAATTTTAACGGGTGCTATTGCTTATTTGGAAGACATTAGACAAGCGGCATTAGGTTTGAAAAAAGCAGAAGATTTGCCACAAATAGCCTTTTTTGAAAGCACAAGGCTAAACCATACTTTGTATTCGGAAAGTTTTGGGCAAGATGCCAAATTTTTGTGGGAAAGACTACAAGAAGACGAGAGTTTTGTACTGCAACCTACTGAAAATAAAGTTTTTGATACTTGGTTTTTTGATTTAGAAACTAAAAATCATTACAAGAAAAAACTTATTCAAAATTTGCCGATTGATAACTTTTTTCAGTGGTGCTATACGTCTTTAAAAGCAGAATTTCAGGAAACAGAAACTCAAAATATCAATACCGAAAAGTTTTTTGCCGTTTCGTCTTTATTGTTTTTAGATGAAGAATTTGAAAAAGATTTTCAGATAGAATTGGACGCTATTTTTGAACCCGAAAAGGTTGAAATCCGTTTGGCAGATTTGATTTTGGAAGTGCCAAAAATTCACCTTAAAACTTTGATAAAATGACTTTTGAAACACCCAAAAATCACTACGAAATAGTCAATGACTTACTTAAAGGAAAGTTTATCCTTTGGAACGAAGTCTATTTTGATACTTTGACGAAGGAACAGGATTTTTACAAGGCTTTTTTCAAAGAAAGTTTTGGCTACGAATTGGTTTTAAGGAAAGAATTTGCCTATTTATTGTCAAAAAGTACAGGCGAAGAATTTTCAAAACGATTTACGGTTATCTTATCAATCCTTTGCTATGAATGGAATTTGCAAGGTAGGGACATCAAAGACCGCATAGAAAATGGTAGTTTTTCGGTTTTTGAAATACAAACACTTTTGGAAAACTCAACGTATAGTGATATATTCAAACTCATCAAACTCAAAGAAGAAGGCATAGAAAAGTTTTTGAAAGAGTTAGACCAGCGTAACATCATCAAGTTGGACAACAGCAAGGAAACTTTTGAATTTACAAAAGCTGTAGATTTGTTTTTTGAATTTGCAAAAAAAACAGCGCAAGGTAAGCTGTCAGCTATGAATATTTGAGTATAAATTGATTTATTTGCTTTTGTTTTTTGTTTTGTTTATTAATTTGAAAATAAAAGTATTAATTTTAAATTTTCTATTTGAAACAAAAACCCCCAATTTCTTGGGGGCTTTTTGTTTATTCTTGGAAATCTTGTTCCAATTGTACGTTTCTATCTCTGAGTTTGTCTTTATGCTTTTTGATTTGCTGTTTGAGGGCTTCGAGGGCTATATCGGTAGAGGCTTCAAAACTGGTACTGGTTTGTTTGGCAAAAATCTCGCTGCCGGGCAATTTGATTTTGATTTCTACAGTTTTGTTGTCGTAGAGATTGCCCGACTGGCCTTTTTCGAGTTTGAGATACACCTCAACCCCCAAGATTCGGTCGAAGAAGGTTTCGAGTTTGCTCAATTTTTTTTGGATGAACTCCAATAGTTTGATGTCGGCATCAAAACGGATGGATTGAATGGTAACTTCCATAATTTTACAGTTTTAAGTTTGGAGAAAATACCTCGTCTGTTTTTACAGACACTACAATATGAACGAAAAATTACAAGAAAAAAAATTTTTCCGCCTAAAAACTTTAAGAAAATTGTAATAATTTGACAATGAATGATATAATTTCGATACAAAAATGGGGTCTTTGGCCTGAAAGCAAGTTTTTGTTGATAGCCGGCCCTTGCAGCGTGGAGAGTCCCGACCAACTGCGCAAAACCCTCTTGCCGCTTCGGGACAGTGCAGTCGCAATGGTCAGAGGAGGCATTTGGAAGCCACGCACCCGTCCGGGGGCTTTTGAAGGGCTGGGAGAAGAAGCCTTGATTTGGTTGTCCCACTCAAAAACTTATACCCATCTGCCTGTTTGTATTGAGGTAGCTTCACCCAAACATGTAGAACTGGCCCTGGAGCACGGAGTGGACGTGCTTTGGATAGGGGCACGCAGCACAGCCAACCCCTTCACGGTGCAGGAGATAGCTGACAGCCTCAAGGGGGTCGGCGTGCCTGTGATGGTCAAAAACCCTGTCAATCCCGATGTCTCGCTATGGGTGGGGGCTATCGAGCGGCTATACTATGCGGGCTGCCGCAAAATAGCTGCCATCCATCGAGGTTTTAGCCCTTACACACGCTCAGAGTACCGCAATCCACCTATTTGGGAGATTGCCATGGAAATAAAAAATCTTTTTCCCTGCCTTTCGCTTATTTGTGACCCGAGCCACATAACAGGAAAAAGAGAAAATCTGAGGGCAATGTCCCAGTGGGCTTTGGATTTGGGCTATGAAGGGCTGATGATAGAAACCCATTACGACCCTGACAACGCCCTCACCGATGCCCGCCAACAAATCAAACCCGAAAATTTGCTCAATATGATTGACGAGTTGAACTTCCGAAGCCAAGCCAACTGTGAGAAAGATTTGTCAAACCTGAGAGCCGAAATAGACCACATAGACAGACAACTCATTGAGGTTGTCTGCAAAAGGATTGAAGTCTGCAAAAAAATAGGCACTTACAAACTCCAACACAACCTGACCATTTACCAGCCCAAACGCTGGAGAGAAATTTCAGAGAGTCGCCCGCTGTGGGCGGAAAGCCTCAGCCTGGATCCGGCTTGGACAAGGCAACTTTTCACCTTGGTACACACCCTTTCTATCGAAGTGCAAGAAAAAATTATCCGTCAAGCCGATTAAACCCGGTGTCCGCGCTTTTCGTTATAGAGTGAAAACGCACTAACTTTGAGGCATGAATCAATCCATTATAGTAGAACTCTGTGAACGCAAAAGACGCAGACAAAAGTCTTTAGCGGTGTTGATAGATCCCGATAAAGCCTCTTTGCAACGTTTGGAAAGAATTGTCGAGTTTGCCCAAATGTACCGTCCCGATTATTTTTTTGTGGGGGGGAGTTTGATTACCACCGGAGACTTGAACTTGGTATTGAGCTATTTGCGTGAGCACACTGATATACCTTTGGTCTTGTTTCCGGGCAACAATTACTTTATATCTTCTCAGGCCGATGCCATTTTGTTGCTTTCTCTCATTTCGGGCAGAAATGCCGAGTACCTCATCGGCCAGCATGTAGTAGCCGCCCCTTTGCTCAAAAGAAGCGGCTTGGAGGTATTGCCCACGGCCTACATGCTTGTCAATTGCGGCGCACCCACGACGGTTTCTTATATCAGCAACACCAGTCCCATTCCCTACGACAAACCCGAGATTGCAGCCACTACCGCTTTGGCAGGCGAAATGCTGGGGCTCAAACTTATGTATTTAGACGGAGGAAGCGGAGCATCCACTCCCATCTCACCATTGATGATAACGGCTGTCAATCAGTCGGTAAGCTCCCCCATCATAGTAGGCGGCGGCATCAAAACCTCAGAGCAGGCCATGGAGGCCTACCGTGCCGGCGCCGATGTGGTGGTCGTAGGCACAGCCATCGAAGAAACCGATAGCTCTATGCGCGACTTTTGCCAAATCAGGAATTTGATATCTCTTCCAGCTCTTGACGAACCCTCTGGGCAATAGCTTCCATTTGCTCGCTGCTGAGATTGAGTTTAGGTCGAGAAAAATCAATGTCGCTCATAGACCAAGTGGGTATCAGGTGCAGGTGGGCGTGTGGCACCTCATAGCCTGCCACCACAGAGCAAATCCTTGTGCAATTGCTGATTTTTTGGAGGGCTTGGGCAATTTTTTTGGAGGCTTTGGCTATGGCACAAAGTTCGTCTTCCGACAAGTGGTAAAACTGGTCTATTTCCCGCTTGGGAATCAGCAGCGTATGGCCTTCGCTTAGGGGGCGGATGTCCAAAAACGCAAAACACAGTTCGTCTTCGTACGTTTTGTAGCAAGGAATTTCCCCCGCTATGATTCGAGAAAAAATAGAAGCCATATTGTTTTTATTTTGTACCAAAGATAAGTTTTTTAGGAATATTTAGTAGAAACTATAAGATAAAATATTAAACCCTTAACCCTTATTTTTGAGCTCGTCAGCAATAAAAAGCTATATTTTTATTGCGTTAAAAAAACAGTTTGTTGCCATGCCCCTGCAACACAAAACAGACCGCTATGAGGCTCAACAATTGGACACCCGATTATGAAAGGGCGCTTTATTTTTTACAAAAAAGGCTTACTGTAAGGCTTTTTAAGCCATTATCAATAATTAGGTTAAAATTAATTG
>CAZRQL010000042.1:0-20687 GCA_964602415.1 uncultured Roseobacteraceae bacterium | reverse complement strand
TCAAAAATCAA
Organism: uncultured Roseobacteraceae bacterium; assembly: GCA_964602415.1. Classification (GTDB taxonomy): domain Bacteria; phylum Bacteroidota; class Bacteroidia; order Cytophagales; family Flammeovirgaceae; genus CAZRQL01. Next base: position 20,676 of record CAZRQL010000042.1, on the reverse strand, counting down.
AAATCAAAAATCAAAAATACAATATGAATTTTTTGTGAATTTTTTGTTACTTAAACATTAATGATAGTTAATAACTTGATAATCAATCTTTTTTTGAGTAATGTAGGGATTGAAATGCTTGTGGGAATTGATTGATAACAAAAGTTGTTTTGTAATGATGGTTAGACAATTTTTGTGAACATTTTTAAATACTTAACAGCCAATATTTTAAATGCTGTAATTCATACTGAGGGACGCAAGAGACACTTTTGTTTCCTTTTGGGTGTTATATTTGTAAAAATAGATGGTAAATGATGTATAGAGTTGTGTTGCTGTTGGTGCTCAGTGGTTCTTTTGTATTTTCGCAGGGTCGCGATGCCAATATCATCAAAGTTTCGGGTTTGGTGGTGGAAGGGGACAGTTCGTATGGCGTGCCGGGGGTGCATATCTGGATTCCGGCTGCAGGCCTGGGGACGATTTCAAACGCAATGGGATTTTTTCAAATCAATGCCGTGCCCGGAGATACGGTAATCTTTAGTTATGTGGGCTATACAAAGCACAAACTTGCGATTCCCGATGATTTTAAAGACCCTGCACTGACCATAATCGTAGATTTGAAAGCCGAACCCACCGTATTGCCTGCCGTTACGATTTATCCCTACTCTTCGGTGGAACTGTTTAAAGAGGCTTTTTTGGCCTTGGATTTGCCGTTGAGCGAGCGAGAGAGACTCGAACAAACGCTGGGAAGCTCTACGGTCATGGCCATGTCGTCCAATATGGGTATGGATTACAGTTCCAACCATCGCCAGTTTATGAACCAGCAGATAGGTGCGCAGTCCACCCAAAACAACCACCCTACTTTTTCGATAGCAGACCCCTTTGCATGGAGGAGGTTTATCAAATCGGTTAAAAAAGGAGAATTGAAAAAGAAAGATAGATAAGTTTTGGATGCTGAAAAATCGGCTCTATTTCAGGTATTTGATAAGCATCACCCATAAATTGCGCTGTCTGTAAATTTTGATGAGACCAACTCTTTTGTGTGTTTTGGCATGGATGTGCAGCGCATATTTTTGCAATGGTGCTACTTACACCCATTTGCGGGGCGTTGTAAGAGCAGAAGAAATTGGTTTTGAACTGGTACACAACCTGATTATCATCAAATTGCAGATTGGGGAGTCGGACTCTCTGAATTTCATTGTGGATACCGGAGTCAAAACTCCCATTCTTTTTGGTTTGCCTGCGGGCAGCGAGTTGAGTTTCGACTACACAAAAAAATATAAGGTTGAGGGATTGGGACTCAACGAGCCTATTGATGCCTACTACACCCCCAAGAACAAGCTAATTGTGGCTGATTTTATCTCTTTAGACCAAGATTTGCTGGTGTTGCCTGCCGATGTGCTGGAGTTGTCAAGTTTTTTGGGGCTGGAAATACACGGACTCATAGGCAGTGATTTGTTTGAGAATTTTACAATCTCTTGCAATTACATCAAAAAAACACTCACGCTCAGTCCCAAAAGTATTCGGAAAAAAATTCCTTTAGGGTATCAAGCCTTTGATTTGGAAATTGTTGGCCGCCGCGCTTTTCTGTATGCCCATATTGAAGACTTCGATGCCCGTGGTCACAACTGCAAACTTCTGGTCGATATGGGCGCGAGCCTATCGATTTCTATTTTTTATCACAGCTTGGAGCAATTCAAAATGCCTCCCAATGCCTTTGAGAGTTTTTTGGGACGGGGACTGCAAGGCGAGATATACGGTTTGATAGGCCGTTTGAACCACTTCAAACTGGGGAAATTTGGTTTTCAGAAGCCGATTTCTTTTTTCCCTCACCAACAATACGTTAGCCATCTGACACAAAGCGGCAGAAACGGCAGTATTGGAGCGGATTTTTTTGTGCGGTTTCATTGGATTATGGACTATGCGAACAGCAAATTGTACATAAAGAGCAACAAGCTCATATCCAAAGACTTTGGTTACAATATTACGGGCATAGAGGTCATCTCTCCCATCGGGGAATTGCCATTGTACCAAATAGTGCACCTTCGACCCAACAGCCAAGCCCAACAAGCAGGCCTATTGGTGGGCGACCAGATTCGGTTTGTCAATGGTTTCAATGTAACCCAAATGGAGCGCAACGAGGTGATACTTTACCTGCAAGGGCATCTCTCCAAAAAATTAAGGCTCATCGTTTTGCGAGGTACTAAATTTATCAAAGTCAAATTTGAAGTCAAAGATTTGACCTTGATAAATTGATCAATCATTTCAAAAAATCATCGTACCAAACAATGGCCTGACAAATTCGCTTACAGATTTGGAAGTAAATAGCGGGGTTGATTTTCTCAAATTTATCAGTTGATTTGTGGTAGTCTCTGTGGTCTTCAACGCCAAAATACAGAAAAGGGACTTTTTTCTTATGAAAATTGTAATGGTCTGAGGACTCAGTCCAATTTTTTTGATTGGGATTTGTGCCGTCATAGCCTACTTTGAAAGCCAAAAAGGGTTGGTTGTATTGGGCTAAGTAATCGGTTAGGGGCTTGAGAGTTGGGTATTGTTTGGTGCCTGCCATCCAGATTGTGCCTTTGTCGGCTCTGGCCACCATATCAAAATTTAGGTTTACAATAATGGATTTCAGTGCGATGGGAGGGTGTTTGACAAAGTGCTCGGAGCCTTGCAAGCCCAACTCTTCCCCATCAAAGGCCGCAAAGATAACAGAGTGGTGCGGCTTGTGTTTGCTCAGGTAATTGGCCAACTCGAGCAGCAGAGCCACACCGGAGGCGTTGTCGTCTGCCCCGTAGTAGGTGGTGTCTCCACTTGTACCCAAGTGGTCATAGTGCGCCGATAGCAACAGGTAGCGGTCGGGATGCCGAGTCCCTTTGACAAAACCAATCACATTTTCGGCGCGGTAGTGGGTCTTGGTCTTTGAATCTTTGAATTCAAAAGGCTGAAAATAAGAGGCCCCCATAGGCTCGATGTCCATTTTCTTTAACTCTGAGGCTATGTATTGAGCGGCTCTTTTGGCTCCGGGTGTATCGGTTTTGCGGCCTTCCATCTGAGGCGAAGAAAGATGCTTTAGATAAGTAAGCATCCTGGTTGAGTCAAACTCCTGGGCTTTGAGCCAAAAAGGCCAAAGCAGCAAAGCAACACAAATCTTTTTCATCCTCAAAAATAACTATTTTATCGGTTTTTTCACTGTATTGGTATTGGACTTTGAGGAGTTTCTGCATCGTTGGCTACAATAAATTACATTTTCCCAGTTTTTTTCCCATTTCTTGCGCCATTTGAAAGGCCGATGGCAAATTGGGCATATTTTTTCGGGCAAAAACTCTTTTTTCATGACAAAACAAGAATTGCGACAAACCTACCTCCAAAGACGAAAACGGCTTTCTGTCTGCGAACACCAAGAACTGAGCGAAAGGATTAATATCAAGCTAATGGATTGGTTTACAAAAGAAAAGCCAAAAAAAATTCACACTTTTTTACCCATAGGCAAAGAGCCTGATATTTGGCCGTTTATCAAACAAATTCTTGATTACCAAATAGAACTATTCATTCCCGTGGTGGTTGGAAAAGGGATTTTGAGACATGCCCGTTACAGCGGCAACCTTATCACAGGCAAGTTTGGCACGCAAGAGCCTGCCGAGCCTGTTTGGTACGAAGGAGATTGGGATTGGGTGCTTGTCCCGTTGCTGTGTTTTGACAAAAAAGGCTACCGAGTCGGCTATGGCGGAGGGTATTACGACAGGATACTGGCCACAAGCCAAGCCAAAAAAATCGGGGTTTCGCTATTTGAGGCTGTTGAACTAATCCAAGATGTTGAGCCTTACGATGTGAGGCTTGATGTGTGTGTTAGTCCTGAAAATGTGTACAAGTTTATATAGAAAACCCACAGCCAGTAGGCTGCGGGTTAATTTCGTTTATTCAACAACAAACCTAATCAGATTTTCACCTGTCTCAAACCAGTACAAACCGGAAGACAAATTGCTGATGTCAATTCTCGTTGTATAATTTGTTTGTATCAAGCCACTTTGTACTTCTACCCCATAAATATTTTTGATGACATAGTAGCTGGCTTTTGAAAAATCGCCAGAGATGTAGATTTCATTTTTGGTAGGGTTGGGGTAGAGCTTCAAATTAGCTGAAACGGTTGGTGGCGTATGTACGGTTACAACTTTTGAATAGCTGAAATGGCCATCTGTATCTACCATTTTCAAGCGATAATAACTATGCCCAACATTTGCATCAAAGTCGAGGAATGAATACTTGTTTGAACTTTTGCCGGTAGCCATTACCATGCCTACTGAGTCGAATTGATGAATGTTTTTTCTTTCTATTATAAAGTGGCTGCTGTTACGTTCATCGGTAGTTTGCCATTCGAGACCGACTCTACCATTACCAAGAGTCTCAGCCCTAAAATCAATCAATGTGAGAGGTAATGCGTTGTCTGCTGATGTTGAACCGATTGTAAAGGGGCTATAAGACGAAGAAGCAATAGCAGAGGTAATAGTTCCAGAAGTGGTTGTGCCGGTTGTGCTGCTATTTCCAAGGTCTTCCCAAGTGCTGCCAGTCCAATGTGCTACTCTAAGGTCTGCCATATTGCTCACTCCACAACTTCTGGGGTCATTCCAACTTAAAGTAACCAAAGGAGTACCGGTACCGGAAACCCTTGTCAAATCCCAATACTCACAGTAACTTACTTTCACCAAAGGTGCTTGGAAAGGGGCAAGAGATGGGAAGTTGGTTTTGAAGTATTCGGCAGAGAAAGTTGAAGAAGAAGCCGAAGTCCCTATGCCAATCGGTGTATATTCTCCGGCTTTGCCAATGGGGAAAGTAAAGGCTGTTGTTCCTACTTTTCTAACCGCTCCGTTTACGTGGCTATTGTTTGAAGCCCCACTCACCGAAGAAGAAGCCTGAAAAACAAGCGTTTGTGATGAAGAGGCTGGGTTAATAATTCCATTGACAAAATCGCACTCGTTGTCAATGTTCAAAGCACTATTTAGCGAAAGCGTTCCAGTGGTATTCATGCGGAGTCTGCCACAATTGAGCACTTGGTTTGCAGTGTAACTCTGTATCGTATTGCCAACAATATTGAGCCACCCACCACCATTTCCAAAGTTCACATTTGCTGCTGAATTACTAGTAAGGGTAATGTTGTTGTGGAAGTTATTTTGCCCGTTGGAGGCAATTCTGAGTGTTCCGTTGGTTCTGCCAAAACTAACATTTCCGTAGTAGGTGTCTCCTGTTGTATTGGCCATCGTTAAAGTTCCTGTACCAGTTATATTGAGTGTAAGATTGTGAAATGTATTTCCACCTACTAAGTTATCATTGCCTGCTCCGTTTTTGGTGAGATTGATTGAGTGTAAGGGGGTACCAAATGTATTGTTGGAAAAATTGCCTAATGAGACAGCCGCAAAACTGGTATTTCCACCTAATGTTGAGCCGCCGATAGAAAGACTATTGAGTATAAAGTTGCCGTTTGCAGAAGTTCCTATTTGAGATAAGTTATTGATTACAAGGCTTACGTTTGCTGTTGTCGGAGAAGAGTTACTGTTGAGCAAAGCTCCACTCATAGTCGAAGTGTTAGAAGTATTTCCAATAGTAATAATGCCGTTCCCACCGGTCCGCCCCAAAGTGATGTTTCCACCGAAGGTATTTACACCGGAAGCGGCCAAAGTGATATTGCCAGATAGCGTGGAGGAGCCCTCAATAAACACAAAAGTATCGCCGTTGTAGTTGTCGGGCAAAGAACCGGCAAAAGCCAATGTTGTATTGCTGTTGCTACCTGTGATTCTGGCAGTTAAGTTTCCAAATGTATTGCCGCCAAACAAAGTGTTATTTGACCCGGCAGACCCTTTGTTAAGCGTAGTGCCCGTACCGGGTGTAGAACTGAAAGTGCAACCTGAAAAGCCCACAAAATCCGTTGCTTTCCAATTATTGTTTGCGGCAAAAACACTGGGTACGGTAGTTGAGACCGTTAAACTCCCCGCTACGTTCGTAAAATTTAGATCACCTAAAAACTGTACTCCATATAAGGTAACAAATTCGAGATTAGTAAATGTTCCATTGTTGATAGGGTTGGTTTGAATAAGTCGATTTATGGTCAAACCGGTATTGGTTGCGGTAGGATTGCTGTTATCGTGAAGTAAAGCCCCACTGATGGTTGAGTTGTTGGAAGTATTTCCAATTGTAAAATCACCACCACCGGTGGTACGAGCCAGAGTAAGGTTGCCTGCAAAAGTATTAGCACCGCTTGCGCCCAATACGATGGGGTTGCTGCCATTGGAAATGATGGTTGTGTTGCCGTTATAGGTATCTGCTGTTGAATTGCCAAGAGTCATGCCTTGCCCGTTACCAAAGACAGAAAGTGTTAAATTGTTGAAAGTGTTTCCACCTGTCAAGTTATTGTAAACCCCACCTGCCACATTGATTAGTGTAGTGCTATTTCCTGAAACCGAACTGAATGTGCATCCTGAAAACCCACTGAAATCATTGGCTGTCCAATGGTTGGTCCTGGCAAAGGTACAAGTGCCTAAAACAGCAATATTATTGCTGCAATTGAGAGTCAGGTTGCCGTTGAGAGACACGTTATCGAACGTTACATTCTTGAAATCAAAACTATCGTGGGCTGTTGAGCCATTTTGAACAAAATTTCTCATTGTTAGATTGAGATTGGTAGTAGTTGGATTGATGATGCTGTTTTTGATTGAAAAACCGGCGTTTTGTGTGGCCGCCCCCCCTCCATCGCAAAAAGAAAATAGTGCTGCCACCAGTAGTATAAGAAAGTACTATGTCTCCGTTGAAGGTGTTGTTGCCTTTGTGAGCCATGTAGATAGGTAGGCCACTCGAGATAATGGTTGTTGTACCATTGTAGGTGTCGGCGCTGACATTGGCAAAATATATTGCATTTGTGCCGCCTTTTCTTTCCACTGTAAGATTGTGAAAAGTGTTGCCACCTGAAAGCAAGTCGTTGGTTGAACCGCCTTGTCTGATGATGGTTGTACCGCCTGAAAGGTTGCTAAATGTAGAATTTGTGATTTCCAAGAACGCAAGAGCAAAAAGGTAATTTTCCCCTGAAAGTTGAGAATTGGATATGCTGATGCTGCCTAATTGAGAACTAACCGTAAATCCGTTGGAAAGGGTTGAGCCAGTTACAGAAGTAACTGAGCCATTTCCGCCAACTACACTAACTGCACCCCCAAAAGTTGAGTTGGTAATCGTAAGATTGTAGTTCCCTGTTCTGAGAGTGTCATTGGTAGCAGTTCCATTTTGAGTGAAATTATTGAAAATAAATCTAGTATTTTTGGAAGTGGCCACATCTTTCAACGCAAACCCACTGGCTAAGGTCGTCGAACCACCATTTTCGCCAAAGGTCAAAATGCTCCCGTCTCCGAAAAAAGCGATATTGCCATTGAAAGTGGAGTTGGCTGTGTAGGATACCCTAATACCAGCATTAATGCCTGTTGGTAAATCAAAACGTGTTGTGCCATTAAAAACATCAGCGGTAGTGGTGGCCATCCTGATCGCTCTGCTTCCACTTCCGTTATTTCTAATTATTACATTGGTAAAATTGTTTCCCCCAGACCATTCATTAACCGCATCGGGGCCACCATTGGTGCGGATGATGCGAACGTTGTTAATGGTAGCATTGGTTAGTTGTGAAAAGTTTGCACTACTCAATTTGGCTGTGTCAGCGGCCAAATTGGTGACTACCCCGCCCGTAATTTGAATATCTGTACCAACGGCAAGCGTTCTTCCATTCAAATCAAGCGTACCTGCACTGATACTCAGCGTGCCAATACCTCTGTCCATATCCAAAACAGGCTGATTTGGTGCGGATGCATTGTTGATAATAACGGCTGCTGTTGATGTAGGTACACCAGAAGGTGTCCAGTTGGAGGAAGTGTTCCAGTCTGAACTGGTGCTGCCATTCCATGTAGATTGGGAATAGCAAATCCCAATACAATAAACATGGAAAAGACAGGTCAAAGTAAATTTCATGATTGTATAAAGTTTATTATTTAAATGAAATTACAGTCTCGATGTTTCATTACTTTTAAAAAACTCATAAAAATAATATGTGGGTAAATATAATCAAGTAAATTTTGTGTTTAATTCTTCAAATGTGATTTGGCTTAGGGCATTCATTCCGTAGGGATAACATACTGATAAAAAAATGGGACTTAATAACCACGGGTTTAAACCCGTGGTTATTTATGTACGACCCCATCGGGGGCGAATCCCATCAACGCGTGTTTGGCTATAAAGATATAATGCCTACGGCATCGGGTACATTTGTTCGGGATTAAAAAAACCTGTAAGGTTTTGAAAACCTTACAGGTTTGTGTAAAGAAAAATTTTTATTGCTTAATCCGTGATAAATGTAGCTTGAGAATTCTAAATACCCATGTTCAATATTATATTTACTACATTTTCAAACAGCTCGTCGATAAAATTTGCTGTACTTTTTTTATCTTTATCTGATTTTTTTAAAAAATTTGTATGTTGATGTAAAAAAATATTATTTGCAAGTAAACTTATGCAAAAATGCCAGAAATCAATGAAGATGATAATGCCTTAGTTGAGGGTAATGAGCAACAAGAAGGCTCTGACAGTGAACAACTTAAGCTTGATACCGATGAATCTTCATTTTACGGTTCGAGCAAGAACTCTGATCCTCTGCCCCGTACCGCTCCTTTGATGTACGATGTGGACTACCTCAAACAAAGACTCGAAGACCAAATGAATTGGTACGACCGCAAAAGCTCGCAAAACCAAAAGGCTTTTAAAAAGTATAAGAACCTCGAATTCACCATCGCAGCCTCTATTCCTGTGTTGATTTCGTTTAGCACGATGAGTTTTGTGCAAGGTCTTTCGGTTAAATTTGGTCCTAACGATATATACACCTTTGGTTTAGAAGCTGTTATGCAGATTTCGGCTGCCGTAGGGGGCGTGATTTTGGTTATTATCAACAAGCAATTGGAACTGGAGGAGTACTACAAACTCTGGAAAGATTACCGCACAACGGCTGAGGCTTTGCAACACGAGCGCATCAAATACCTGACCAAAACCGAGCCTTACGACGAATCCGATGCCTTCCCACTTCTGGTTGAAAAAGTAGAGTCAATCCTCAACAACGAGACCCAGAAATGGAAACTCTCCAAACCCCCTCAAGCCCCAAAAGCAAAAGTAACTTCAATGCCTCAAAAAGAAAAGAGTGAGCAAGAGGAGGAACACTACTGAATCTTGAGAAAAAAATTTTGAGCCTGCTTTTGACAAAACAGACAAAAAAAGTGGGGGTAAACAAACATTTCTGAGTGTTTAATAAAAACGATTTTAAGAGCTTAGTTTGGCTATTTGCTTAGTTAGGTTTTAATTTGCGGCCTATCTTGTTGAGAAATTTGCTTTTATGAACAAAAATACGCTAACAGCCGCCCCCAAGTCCACTTTGGGCAGCTACCTGACAGCCGCCCAATTTGCTTTGGCCAACAACTTAGTCGGCTGGTCTGTATTCCTGATTGCTTTTCTGACTTACTCCCTGACTGTCGAAGAAACGGCGAGTTTTTGGGACTGCGGGGAGTTTATAGCTGTTTCCTACAAACTGATGGTTCCCCACCCTCCCGGCGCGCCTTTTTTCCTTTTGCTGGGCAGGATGTTTTCGTTTTTGGCGATGGGAGACGTGCTGCAAGTGGCTTATTGGATTAATATGATGTCTGTGTTGGCCAGTGCGTTCACGATACTGTTTTTGTTTTGGACAATCACCTTATTGGGGCGCAAAATCATCCGCGCCGACGAAGAAGGCAATTTTTTCACTTATGAGACCATTTTGCTCATGGGTGCGGGCGTGGTGGGTTCGCTGGCCTACACTTTCTCAGACTCTTTTTGGTTTTCTGCGGTAGAAGCAGAGGTGTATGCGATGTCTTCATTTTTGACGGCTTGGATGTTTTGGGCTATCCTAAAATGGGAACTGATAGAAAACACCGCCGCCAAAAACCGTTTTTTAATCCTAATCGCGTATGTGATAGGGCTTTCCATTGGGGTACACTTACTCAACCTTGTTACGCTGCCGGCTATGGGCTTGGTGGTTTATTTTCATTATTACCCCAAACCAAGTGCTTGGGGTATTTTTATGGCACTGGCAATCAGTGCCGCCGTGCTTCTCGGTGTGATGTATGTGATTATTCCGGGACTGCCTTCTTTTGCGGGAAGTGTGGAGGTCTTTTTGGTCAATTCCATTGGACTGCCTTTTGGCACGGGTGTAGGTCTGTTTGTGGCTGCTTTGGTATTGGGATTGATTTATGGCATTTATTACACCCAAAAAAATACGCTGGTTCTTTACAACAACCTGTTGCTTTGTCTGGCTTTTGTTCTCATTGGGTACGGCTCTTACGCGCTGGTGGTCATCCGTTCCAATTTTGATACGCCTATCAACGAAAACGACCCTTCAGACATAATCGGCTATGTGTCCTATCTCAAGCGCGAGCAATATGGAGACCGTCCGCTCATATACGGCAATACATTTCTCTCAGAAAGAATTGAGTATGAACAAGGCGCGCCCCTATACCGCAAAGGCAAAGACCAATATGAAGTGTACGGCTACAAATCAAAAGCCCGATACGAAGGCACGCACAACCTGCTGCTGCCCCGTATGTACAGCCAACAAGAAGGCCACAAAGAATTGTACATGCAATGGCTGGGGCTTTCTAAAATTGACCCTCAAAAACCCATCAGTGCAGACAATATCAAAGATGCCTCCGGTAGGAAAATCAACAAATTGACCCAAAGGCACAACCTGAGTTTTTTATTCAACTACCAGTTTGGGCACATGTACTTCCGCTACTTTGGTTGGAACTTCATAGGACGGGAGAGCGACGAAAAAGAAGCCGGTATCCTTATGCCTTGGGAATCTAAAAAAGATGCCGTTTATGAAGTGGCCATCAACAAAGCCCGCAACAACTTTTATGCCTTGCCATTTATTTTGGGTGTATTGGGTTTGCTGTATTACTTTGGCAAAGACCGCCAAAACGCTTGGGTTACAGTGTTGCTGTTTTTCTTGACGGGGCTTGCGCTGGTGCTTTATCTAAACTCCCCGCCTACCGAACCCCGCGAAAGAGATTATATCTATGTAGGCTCGTTTTATGTGTTTGCCATCTGGATAGGCTTTGCGGTGCTGGCCATAGGAGAGTACTTATCCAAACTATTGAAAAAAAGCACATTGGCATTGGGTCTGGCTTTTGTGATTTGCTTGCCGCCGCCTATATGGATGGGAGTGGAAGGATGGGACAACCACGACAGAAGCAACCGTTTTCATTCGGTGGATCAGGCGCGCAATGCCTTGGCTTCTTGCGCACCCAATGCCATCCTGTTCACCGGCGGGGACAACGATACTTTTCCGCTTTGGTACGTGCAAGAGGTAGAAGGCTTTAGGACGGACGTTAGGGTGGTGGTGTTGAGCTATTTTAGTACAGACTGGTACATTAGGCAGATGCGCCGCAAAGTCTATGACTCAGACCCACTGCCCATCAAAATGAAAATGGAAAACTACCTCCAAAACAAAAATGACTACGTGCCGCTTGTGCCCGACAACCCCGAAAACCGCAACCAACCCATCAATTTGAAAACCTATATCAAACTGCTTGATGAAAACGACTCTCGTTTGATAGTACCGCTTTCAGACGGACAAATGACAGGAAGACTTTTGTCCAATACATTTGTACTCAAAAATGACTCTGCCCAAATAGCCAACAGCGGTATCGTACCCAAAGGATTTGAAAACCGCATCGCTGCCAATATGACCTTCTCACTCAAACCCGGAAGAAGCTACATCATGAAAAGCGATTTAGCTATCTTGGATATTTTGGCGCACAACAACTGGGAGCGACCCGTGTATTTCAACAATACCTCTGCCAACTCTACCCATTTCAATTTTTCTAATTTTCTCTTCATCGAAGGCACTACCATGCGCCTGCTACCCGTAGAGGGTGAGCCTGCAAGAGGAGATATGGGAACCGTGAATATCGAGGTGATGCTGGACAACATCAAAAAATTCCAGTTCCGTGGCTTTGACGACCCCAACACTTACAACGATGACGAGTACCGCAAATTTGCAGAAAACACCCGCCATCAGTTCTACAGACTGGCTGAAAAGCTATCCGAAAGAGGTGAAAACACAAGAGCAAGGGAGATTCTGGATACTGCGCTGGCCCTCATACCCGACAAAACCATTCCTTTTGGCTACTTCATGCCCTACTACATTGACTTGTACTACCGTTTGGGCGAAGTGCAAAAAGGCATTGAACTCACTGAAAGAATGGCAGCACGCAACAAGCAAACATTGGACTACATTCAACGAAACAAAAACAGCAAATCCGATATGGTGGCTTACGACATAGCAAGGCGTGCCGCTATTGTTACCTATCAACTGGGCGATATTCACCGCCGCTACACCCAGCTCAAGCAAGAGCAAATCGCTTTGTTGGAAAGAGATGCCCCCGAATCGCCCGAAATCCAAGCCGCAAAAACTCAATTGGAACTCTTTGAGAGCAAATTCACAGAGTTGAGCGAAATGTTGGAAAAAAGCGGTGCCATGGAATACCTCAGATAAGTATTAACAAAAAATATTTAGAAAAAAGCCTGCCTGTTTGGCAAGCTTTTTTCATTTTAAAGCAATGAACTTAGACTTACTGCAATGGTTACTTTTTTTGTCAATTTGGCCATCAACCCACCGTTTTGGTTTTTGGTGGGAGGTTTTTTTTTGTGGCTGAAGAAATGGAACAAATGGCTGGTGATTATTTATTTAGTGGCTCTTTATGCTCTTACCACTCCGTTTCTTCCTTACAGGTTGGCGGTCTATCTGGAAGACCAGTACCCTGCGCTAAAAGTGGAGGAATTGGACACTTCCAAACAGTACCATATACTGGTTTTGGGGGCATCTATGGGCGAAGACAAGCGGATGAGTGCCATCTCCCAATTGGGTCATGTCAGTTTGACTCGGCTTTGCGAAGCCATCAGAATTTCCAAAAAACTACCCCACTGCAACATCATTACATCGGGAGCCAATTTTGGAAGAACATTTTCACAGGCAGAACTCACCAAGTGGGCGGCTATCGAGTTGGGTGTGGACAGTTCAATCATCTTTACCCAGCCAACCCCGCGCAATACCGCCGAAGAAGCCCAAGCCTATTTTGAGCGTTTTGGAAACCAAACGCAACTCATCGTTGCCACCAGTGCCCTTCATACTTCCAGGGCACTGATGCTGTTGCGAAAAAAAGGCATCGAACCCATACCCGCCCCTACCGACTACATAGTCAAAAGAGAAGACCCCATCACATGGCAGCACTACATACCGTCGCTGGGCTACTTCCCAAAAATTCAAAAATGCTTGCACGAGTTGGTGGGTTATTGGAAGGATAGGCTCAGCTAAATATTGAGCAAGTGCCCCAAAAAATTATCAAGGAATTCTTGCTAAAAATCGCTTTCGTGTGTCCTATCCTTCTGTAAACCTTCGTCAATATTGTTGGTTAGATTCTTAATTATTCCATGAAACATACCTTTTTTTTGCTTCCGTTCATTTTTTTTGCCTTGGGAGTAGAAGCTCAGAAAAAAGCCACCCTCAGCGGCTACATCAAAGATGCTAAATCAGGGGAAACCCTCATTGGGGCAACTGTGTACACCCAAAACTCCGGGGCCACCTCCAATGTGTATGGGTTTTATTCAATCAGTTTGCCGCCCGGTAGCTATGTATTCAAAATCAGCTTTTTGGGCTATGAAACCATTTACGACACTCTTGATTTGAGCGCAGACATGCGCCGCGACTACGAACTCAAAGAAGATAACATCCAACTCAGTGAAGTAGAAATCTCTGATGTGCGCGAAGACGAAAACATCAAATCCGTAGAGATGAGCACAATGAAAATGGACATCAAAACCATGCTCAAAATGCCTGCTTTGCTGGGCGAAGTGGACTTGGTGCGCAACCTGCAACTGCTGCCCGGTGTGAGCACCGTTGGGGAGGGGGCATCGGGCTTCAATGTGCGCGGCGGTGGAGTTGGCGAGAACTTGGTGCTCCTCGACGAGGCGGTGGTCTATAACTCCGCACACCTTTTTGGCTTCTTTTCTGTATTCAATCCCGATGCGGTCAAAGACGTTAAGCTCATCAAAGGAGGCATACCCGCACGATACGGCGAGCGTAACTCGGCCATATTGGACGTGCGTATGAAAGAGGGCAACAATAAAAAGTTTTCAGCACAAGGAGGTATTGGTTTGATTTTTAGCCGTTTGACTTTGGAAGCACCCATCGTCAAAAACAAAGGCTCTTTTATAGTGGCCGCTAGGCGATCTTATCTCGACGTATTGGCCAGGCCTTTTTTGCCCGACAACCTGCGGGGCACGAGTTTTTATTTTTATGACCTTACCGCCAAAGCCAACTACGAATTAGGCCCTAAGGATAAAATTTATCTCTCCGGTTACTACGGAAGAGATGTTTTTGGGGCAAACTTCAAATTCAACTGGGGGAATACCACCACTACCCTGCGCTGGAATCACCTCTTTAGCGACAGGCTGTTTTCCAATGTTTCGGCTGTGTACAGCAACTATGTCTATAATCTGGGGTTCACCACCAACGGCGGGGACGACAGCTTTGATTGGACATCGAGAATCATCAATTACAGCCTCAAACCTCAACTGACTTATTTCATAAACCAGAAAAATGAGTTCAATTTTGGCGGACTCTTCACTTTGTATGACTTCCGCCCGGGCGTGGCCAACATCGCAAGTTCAGGCGTAAAAAGAACCATCGGACTGGAATCCAAGTACGGAGCTGAGTTTGGTCTTTACATATCCAATCAAACCACACTGACCGACAAATTGTCCGGTGAAGTCGGCTTCAGGCTTTCAGGATTTAGCTACTTGGGGGCGGGTGAGGCTTATACCTTCAGCGATGCGCCCGCCGGAGAGCGCAGACCGGTGGCTTCTACGCAAGTTTTTGACCAATGGGAGCCTATCAAAACTTACATCACCCCTGAGCCTCGCATCTCATTAAAATATGAAATTGGCAATAGCACATCATTGAAAACCAGCTACAACCGTATGGCTCAATACTTGCACCTGGTTTCCAATACCACGGCCTCCACGCCGCTGGACGTTTGGACACCCTCCACCAACAACATTCGTCCATCCATAGCCGACCAAATCGCGTTGGGGATTTTCAAAAACTTTAAAAACAACCTGTACGAGACCTCTGTCGAACTCTATTACAAAGAGTACCAAAACTCTTTGGACTACGTGGACGGAGCAGATTTGCGGCTCAATCGCTATCTGGAGGGCGACTTATTGGCAGGCATAGGGCGCGCCTACGGTGCAGAGTTTTATGTCAAAAAAACAAGAGGCAAAATAAATGGCTGGATAAGCTACACATTGGCGCGTACGGAGCGCAAAGTAGAAGGCATCAACAAAGGGGACTGGTTTCCGACCCGTTTTGACCGCACACACAACTTGGCTATTGTGGGATTTTATGAGTACAACCACCGCTGGAGTTTCTCTACCGGCATCACCTTCTCAACCGGAACACCCGCAACATTTCCTACCAACCGCCTGTCCATACACGGCTACTACATACCCCACAACGCAGACGAAGCCCGCAACAACTACCGAATACCCGCTTACTTCCGAGCTGACATCTCAGCTACTTTGCAAGGAAAAAGGCGAGAAGGACGCAAAAACCAAGACTTCTGGACATTCTCTATTTACAACTTGACCGCTCGAAGAAATCCCTTCTCCATCTATTTCCAGCCCAACCCCGACAACTTCTCTCAGACCCAAGCCATCCGATACAGTGTGATTGGCACTTTCGTTCCCGCTGTTTCTTACAATTTTAAATTTTAATTGCCATGAAAAACCTTATTAAAATAGCTTCATTCATCATCTTTGTGCAGATGCTGTCTGCTTGCGAAGATGTAATCAACGTGAAACTTGATTCGGGAAGACCCCAAGTAGTCGTAGATGGATTTATCAATGATTTGCCTCAAAAACAAATTATTAGACTTACTTTTTCGGGTGAATATTTCGATTCAAGCCCTGCAAAACCGATTCAGAATGCTTCTGTTGTGGTTATTAACCATGGCCAAGACAGCACTTACAGCAACAAATTAATTCAGTATAATTTTATTGACAATAAAAACGGCGTTTATAGCTATGATTTTGACTCTGCAAATCGTTTGGGGAAAGTTGGCGATTATTTTTCATTGGAAATCGTAACCGAAAAGGGCAAATACAAATCAAAAAGCCGTATGAACCGCGTTCCGGTGATAGATTCTATTTCTATTTTGGACAAAAAAACGATTCCTTTTAATTTTGAAAATGGCTTTGTGGCGCAGTTTTCGGCTACGGATTTTGTGGGACGCGGAGATACTTATTGGATAAAAACTTATAAAAATAATCGCTTTATCGATGACCCTGAGTACATAAATGCTGCTTTTGATGCTGCATTTGATGGTGGAAGTCTTTCCGATGGGCTTGCTTTTATTTTGCCTATTCGGCTTATTAGAATTAATTATGTGGATAGAAACAATCCCGATAACGGGCCTTATCAGGTTGGGGATACGGTCAGGGTTGAGATCCATTCCGTACCCAACATTGTACACCGCTTCTTGCAGCAAGCGCAAGACCAACTCACCAATGGCGGGCTTTTTGCCACCCCACCCTACAACCTACTGACCAACATAGAAAGCGAAGGGGAAAAGGGATTGGGCATTTTCTGTGTTTCTTCGGTAAGTTGGCTGGAAAAAGTAGTGGAATAATCAAATAGCCACAGCATACAACTGTGGCTATTTTTCTTGGGATGTTCGGGCATGTCGCCACTGCTTCAAAGCCCCAACCAATTCGTCAATTTGCCAAGCCTGTTCGATAGTAAAGTCTCCGCTTCGGGTGCGCCGCAAACCGCTCAAAAAACCTCCACAGCCTAACTTTTGCCCCAAGTCGTGCGCAAAACTGCGTACATAAGTGCCCTTGCTGCAAGTCATTCTAAAACCAACTAAGGGCAAGTCTATGTCCAATACCTGCAAATCGAAAATCTCTACTTCTCGTGCTTTTAGTTCGGGCTGTTTGCCTTCTCGCGCCAGTTGGTAGGCTCTTTTGCCTTCAATCTGGACAGCAGAATAAGCAGGCGGGACTTGTAAAATTTTGCCTTCAAACTGCTTAAAAGCTAATGTAAGCTGCTCTTCGCTAAGGAGGGAGAAGTCCTTAGGATTTTCAAGCGGGGTTTCGCTGTCGTAGCTCACTGTGGTAGCCCCAAGTTGAAGGATGCCTTCGTAGGTTTTGGTGCCGGCTTGCAGTGTGTCTATTTGCTTGGTCATAGCCCCGCAGCAAAGCACCAACAGCCCGGTAGCCAAAGGGTCTAAAGTGCCGGCATGGCCTACCTTTATGCCCCTGCCCAGCGCATAGCGGACTTTGTTTACTACGTCAAAAGATGTCCATTTTTGCGGCTTATCTATCAAAAAAACAAATCCTTTTTTGGGATCGAAATCATCGGGCAATTTGGGCATTTGGGAAGTTTTGTTTTATGCAAAAAAAGCATTTTTACAGTAATTGCAATTTAGTATTTTAATATCTATTGCAATGAGACCTATCTTTAGTTAACTATTTAAAAAAAAATTTGTGAAACATCTTATAAGGTTAATAGTATAGCAACTTATTTTATAGTATTGCAGATTTTTTTATTTTGGCCGCTATATCTAAAATTTAGACTGCCTCACAAGAGGGGAATATTTTTTGATTGACCCGACACTAAAAGCTAACTTACTGGCAATTCTAAAAAAAGTCGCTTCTTCCTACGCTTTAGAATTTTAGTAGAAAATCAAATGACTCCTACTTTCTTACTTTTACGAATATTTAGCAAATAGAAAATGAATTCAATTGCATTTATAGATACCGAAATTGAACCAAAAAGCAAAAAGATTTTTGACATAGGGAGTATCAAAGGTGATGGCAGCACTTTCCACAAAAATTCGGTAACTGAATTTATACATTTTCTGAGTGGAACTCAGTTCGTTTGCGGACACAATCTTCTCAATCACGATGTAAAGTATATCGGCAAAACACTCAGTGATGCGGGAATAAACGCTGCAAACATCATTGATACTTTGTTTCTTTCTCCTCTGCTTTTTCCAACCAAGCCATATCATGCGCTATTAAAAGACGATAAGCTGCAAACAGAAGATAGAAATAACCCTTTAAATGACGCTATTAAAGCAAGAGATTTATTCAATGATGAAATTACAGCTTTTAAACAAACTGATGAAACGCTAAAACAAATTTTCTATTTGCTTTTGAATAACAAAAAGGAGTTCAAAGCGTTCTTCCGTTTCATTGCATACACAAGTGCAAGCACAGACCTTGAACAACTGATTCGACAAAAATTCCAAAATGAAATTTGCGAACAAGTTGACCTGAAGAAAATAATTTTAGAATACCCTATTGAACTTGCTTACTGCTTATCGCTTGTAAATTCTTTTATTGAACATAAGAAAATACATTCCATCACACCGCCTTGGGTTCTGAAAAACTATCCCGAAGTTGAACGAATAATGTTTCGCTTGCGAAACAAGCCTTGTGTAAGTGGATGCACGTATTGCAATAATGTCTTAGACATACACAAAGGATTGAAACGATTATTTGGTTTTGATTCATTCAGAACTTATGCGGGTGAGCCACTGCAAGAGAAAGCAGTTAAAGCAGCAGTTGACAACAAATCCATTCTTGCAGTTTTTCCAACAGGTGGCGGAAAGTCAATCACATTTCAAGTTCCTGCGTTGATGAGCGGAGAAAGTTCAAAGGGTTTGACCGTTGTCATTTCTCCTTTGCAGTCGTTGATGAAAGACCAAGTTGACAATCTTGAAAAAGTTGGAATCACAGAAGCTGTTACCATTAATGGTTTGCTTGACCCGATTGAAAGAGCAAAATCATTTGAACGAGTTGAGGATGGCTCTGCATCTATTCTTTATATCTCACCTGAATCGCTTCGCTCAAAAACAGTTGAAAGATTGATTTTAGGAAGAAAAATTGTTCGTTTTGTTATTGACGAAGCTCACTGTTTTTCTTCCTGGGGACAAGATTTCAGAGTTGATTATTTATACATTGGTGATTTCATTAAACAGATTCAAGAGAAAAAAAATCTTGAAGATGGGATTCCTGTTTCATGCTTTACTGCCACTGCAAAGCAAAAAGTAATAGAAGACATTCGAAGCTACTTTAAAGAAAAACTTTCGCTCGATCTTGAACTCTACACTTCAAAGGCATCAAGAACAAATCTCCAATATAAAGTTTTTGAAAAAAGAGATGAAGAAGAAAAGTACCAAACAGTAAGAGATTTGATTGAAGAAAAGAATTGCCCCACTATCATTTATGTTTCAAGGACACGAAAAGCTTATTCACTTGCAGAGAGATTGACCAAGGATGGTTTTGATGCAAGACCCTACCACGGCAAAATGGATGTAAAAGAAAAAACCGCGAACCAAAATGCTTTCATATCAGGTGA
The DNA here is from genome assembly GCA_964602415.1 of uncultured Roseobacteraceae bacterium. GTDB lineage: Bacteria > Bacteroidota > Bacteroidia > Cytophagales > Flammeovirgaceae > CAZRQL01. The sequence goes on along the minus strand of CAZRQL010000042.1, from coordinate 1,172 downwards.
AATTCCAGTCATGGTTGCAACATCTGCTTTCGGAATGGGAGTTGATAAAAAAGATGTTGGTATGGTGATTCACTATGAAATTTCCGACTCGCTTGAAAACTACATTCAGGAAGCAGGGAGAGCAGGCCGAGATGAAAATATTGTTGCTAATTGTTTTGTGCTATTCAACGAGGAAGACCTTGACAAACATTTCCTCTTATTGAATCAAACTAAAATTTCTATCAAAGAGATCCAGCAGATTTGGAAAGCAATAAAAGAGATTACAAAATTTCGTTCGACAGTTTCAGACTCTACATTAGAGATTGCAAGAAAAGCCGGCTGGGATGATAATGTTGTTGAAATTGAAACAAGGGTAACAACAGCAATTGCAGCATTGGAAGATGCCGGCTATTTAAAGCGAGGACAAAATATGCCGAGGGTTTTTGCAAATAGTATTCTTTCCAAGAACGCACAGGAAGCCATTGACAAAATCAATGCTTCCGAAAGATTTGAGGAGAAGCAAAAGGAAAAGGGAATCAGAATTATCAAGAAACTTTTTTCAAGTAAAAGCAGAAAGCAAACAGGTGATGAAGTTGCTGAATCAAGAATAGATTATATCAGCGACCATTTAGGAATTGTAAAAGAAGAAGTGATAAAGATTGTGAATCTTCTTAGAGAAGAAAAGATTTTGGCCGATGCGAAAGATTTAACAGCTTTTATTAAGAAAGCAATAAATAAAAATCGCTCTTTACAGATTGTTGAGGAGTTTGGTAAAATTGAAAATTTCTTGCTTCTAATTTTTGAGCAACAAGAAAAAACATTTCAAATCAAGGAACTGAATGAAGAAGCAGAAGAAATGGGTTGTGAAAATGTAACACCAAATAAACTTAAAACCATCATTAACTTTTGGGCAATCAAGAATTGGATTAAGCGGCATAATCTTGAATACTCAAAAAATCATATTGTAGTTCTCTCACTTCATCCCAGAGAAATGTTGAAGAAAAAATTAGACAAACAACATGAGTTGGCAAAGTTCGTAGTTGAATATCTATATCAAAAAAGCAATCTGAATATTTCGGAAGATGAGAAAGACAAAGAAGAAGTGTTGATTGAGTTCTCGGTTCACGAACTGAAAGAAGAATTTGAGAATACACTCTTTCCACTGCAGTTGCTCTTGGTGCAACGCCATCGCT
>CAZRQL010000041.1:23257-23360 GCA_964602415.1 uncultured Roseobacteraceae bacterium | reverse complement strand
TATTATTTAACCATGGATTAACCAATAATTACTTGTTTATTCTAAATACCCATGATTGACATTTATGAGAATATTCCTGAATTCTCACGACTACAACATAATA
>CAZRQL010000041.1:0-23237 GCA_964602415.1 uncultured Roseobacteraceae bacterium | reverse complement strand
TAGCTTAATTATGTACATATAACGAACCATTTGCAAGATAAATACGTTTTAAAGTGGTGTAAAATTTTAAGAATAAACTTGGCAGTCGCCTGTATAATTGAAACTTAACCCACATGAGATTTATTTTTTTATTTTGGATAAATATGTTTTTATCCTGCGTTGTTGCCTTAGCCCAGTGCCCTACTTGTACGATAAACCAAACCTCTCCGGCTACCGACAACTACACGCTTACCTCAGGCCAAGTGCTTTGCATATCAGGAAGCGGTACGTATTCAGGCAATATTTCTCTGACAGGCACTGCATCGGTTTGTTTCTCTGGCGGTTTGACATTTAGTGGAAGTCTAACATTTGATGGCACCACCTCCGGATCTGTGGTGGTGGTAGGTGCAGGAGTGACGGTGAGCAATGACGGCAGTTTCAACGCAAACGGTTCGAGTAACTATGTAGCCATCACAAATAACGGAGAGTGGCGACGAAACATCACCTTGCGACACAATATTACTTTTACCAATAATTCAAACTTTGGTCAGAGCAGTGCACGCAGAAACATCACTTTGGAAGGAAACTCTCAACTGATCAATTCAGGCACTCTTTGGCTCAACGGACTCAATACCAACTCAAATAACGTAAGCATAAGCAGTTCAGGCACTCTGGATATCAATACAGGACTCACCCTACAAGGTAGCATCAACATCACAGATGGAACGTGGACGGTAGCAGGTAGCGTCAGCCTCAACAATACAAGTACCCTGACCAGCTCATCTACCAGCAGCATTACTTTGACGGGTGCAAGTTCTTCGTTCAGTGTGAATACGAGTGCAACGATTGGGGGCAATCTTACGGTACCGGGCAGTTTCACGGTAAACGGGTCTGCATCAGCTACTTTTTCGAATACAGCAAATGCTTCCATCGGTGGGGCTTTAACCAATAGCAACAATTTGACTATAGCCGGTCAAGTTAATGTTTCAGGTAATTTTGTAACCAATGGATCTGCAACCTCAACCTTACAAAGTACAGCCAACGTTTCAGTAGGTGGAAATCTAACCAACAACAACAATTTGAATTTGTCGGGAAGTCTTGATGTTGCAGGTAATTTTACCAACAACGGAGGAGGTGATGTGGTTTTCAATAACTCTGTGGTTACCATATCAGGAAGCCTAACCAACAACGGCAATTTATCTAACGCGACAGGTTCAACTTGTGGGGGCATAAAACTACTCGATAATTCTAAAGAAAGTCGTCAAAACGGAGGGGGCAGCACGGGAGCCAATGTGGATATTTGCGATGGCTCTGCAAGTGGCTTATACGATATCAATACGGGTTCTGTCTCACCATCTTCTCTCAAATGCACCTGTGACGGCTTACTTAATATAGGTTTTATTGCTTACGAGGCAAACCGGATACAAAAAGGTAAAGTTCAAATCACTTGGCAAGTAAGTGAGAGTTATCAAGCAAGCCATTACGAGGTGGAAAGATTAGATAAAGACGGACAATTTGTATCAATAGGCAAACTCAAAGCCAATTATTCCGGAATGTACGAATTTGAAGACAATCATTTTAGTATCAGTGCCATCTATTATAGGATCAGAGCCTTTTCAGTATCAGGAAAAGTTACATTCAGCCCTGTTTTTGTGGCAGAAAATTCGCTTGAACATCAATGGATGTGTTGGCCTAATCCTCTACAAAATAGAGAAAATCTGTACATTCTCTCGCCTTGGCAGGGCAAAATGAGTATATTCGACCTGCAAGGCAATCAGGTTGCGCAAAGTGAACTGAAAGCAGAAAAAAATGAATTTAGAATTGAACTGACACAGGGTGTTTACTTGCTTAATTGTGCCTCAGAATCAGGCACAAAATCTTTTAAGCTTGTCATTCAATAACGGAAAGCTCATCTAAGCTATTTCTGCTTTGATTTTTCAAATCCATCCGTTGCAGCGTGCATGAATCTAACAGCGTTTGTTTATGTGTGCTGATTGTATTTGCTTTGTGTGTAATTTTCAATGGTATGAAAAATCTCATTTGGTTGTTTTTTCTCTTGGCTCTGCCTGCGGTAGCCCAAATCAATAAAATAGATTACGAAATCCCCATAGAATACCAATTGGCAGGTATCAAAGTAGAAGGAACCGAGTTTCTTGACAAAAATTCCCTTGTGGCTGTTTCGGGGCTTGCCATTGGCCAGAAGGTCAAAATCCCGGGAGATGATATTTCGACAGCCATCAAAAAACTCTGGAATCAAGGCATCATAGGAGACGTAAAAATACTGGTCGAAAAGACAGAAGGAGACAAAATTTTTCTTATCCTCAAAGTCAGAGAACGTCCCCGCATGACCAATTTTACTTACACGGGCATTAAAAAAGGACAACAAGAAACCCTAAAAGAAAAGGTCAAACTCACCAAAGGGGTCATCATCACCAACGCAATGAAGAAAAATGCCGAAAATGCTATCAAAAAGCACTATTTCGAGCGTGGATTTCGCAATTGCAAAGTTACCATCACCGAAAGAAAAGATTCTACATCGGCCATCAGAAACGGGGCAGTTTTAAATATTGATGTACAAAGGGGGCGTAGAGTAAAAATCAAACAAATTGATATTGAGGGAGTCAGCGAATTTGAAATGCAAAAAATTGCTCGCCAATTTAAAAAAACCAAAGCCCGTAAATTTGGGAGGATATTCAAACCATCCAAGTTTGTAGAGGCCGAATACGTCAAAGACAAGGAACGATTGGAGTCTTTTTACAGCAGAAGCGGATTTAGAAACTTTAGAATTGTCTCTGACTCTGTTTGGGATATAGACAACAGGCACGTAAGCATCAAAATTAAAGTAGAAGAAGGACGCAAGTTTTACCACCGAAATATTGCCTGGATAGGCAACTCTCTGTACACCGATGAACAACTCAATAAAGTGTTGGGCATAGACAAAGGAGCAGTCTATAACCCTGAAGACCTCAACAAACGCCTGACCTACAACCCCCAACAGTTGGATATTTCATCGCTGTATATGGACGACGGGTATTTGTTTTTCAATGTCAATCCCGTAGAGGTCAATGTAGAAGGCGATAGCATAGATATAGAAATGCGCATCTTTGAGGGTGAACAAGCCACCATCAACAAAATCACCATCCACGGCAACAGCAAAACCAGCGACCACGTGATCCTCAGAGAAATACGCACCATACCCGGACAAAAATTCAGCCGCAGCGACCTAATCCGTACCCACCGCGAACTGGCCACGCTGGGCTATTTTGACCCCGAAAAAATCCAGATCAACCCCCAACCCAATATGGCCAACGGAACGGTAGATATCGAGTACCGTCTGGAAGAGCGCCCCTCAGACCAAATCGAACTCTCGGGCGGCTGGGGCGGTTTTTTTGGATTCGTGGGTACGCTGGGGGTAGTATTCAACAACTTCTCTATCAAAAACATAGCCAACTTTGACAAATACCGCCCCTTGCCCGCCGGAGACGGCCAACGCCTCCAACTCAGGATGCAAGCCAACGGCAGAAGATTTCAGTCCTACTCGGCCAGTTTTACAGAGCCTTGGTTGGGAGGCAGAAAACCCAACTCCCTAACTGTATCCTTCAACCACAGTGTGCAACGCCTTTTGACCGCAACAGGCAGAGAGACGGGCTCGCTCAAAGTCAGCGGTGTGACTTTGTCTTTGGGAAGAAGGCTCACTGCACCGGATGACTATTTTACACTCAGCAACTCTCTGAGCTATATGCTCTACCAACTCAAAAACTTCAACAGCTTTGGCTTTGGAAACTACAACAATGGCACTTCTAACAATATCACCTTCAATACCACCCTATCGCGCAACAGCATAGACAACCCCATGTACCCGTCTTCGGGGGCACAAATCACGTTGAGCAGTACACTCACCCCACCCTACTCGCTTTTTGGAAATCAAAACTTTGAGCAGCAAGACCCAAACAACCGATTCAGATGGGTAGAATACCACAAATGGATGTTTGACAACTCATGGTTTTTGCCTCTGACCAACAACAAAAACAAGCTGGTGCTCAATGCCCGCGCCCACGTAGGCTACATCGGTATGTACAACCAACGCAAAGGACTCGGCCCTTTTGAGCGGTTTGTGTTGGGCGGAAGCGGGATTGCCATGTTCGGGTTTTTGCTGGGTACGGACATAATCGGGCTTCGCGGCTATTCTGACAACTCCATCACCCCCGCAGACTCACAAGGCGCAGGCGGGGTGGCCTTCAACAAGTTTGTCTTGGAACTTCGCTATCCCGTTTCTTTGAACCCTTCGGCCACCATTTATTTACTTTCCTTTGTAGAGGGGGGCAATAACTGGAACACATTCAGAGAGTTCAGTCCTTTTACCATCAACCGCTCGGCAGGCGCAGGCGTGAGGATATTCATGCCGGCCTTCGGACTCTTGGGCATTGATTGGGGCTATGGATTTGATAGGCTACCGGGTGCCACTTCGCGAAGTGCAGGCCAGTTCCACTTCACCATCGGACAATTGGTTAGATAAGGTTTTGAACAAATCAATGGTACAAACAAGTTTGGAACAAACTTGAAAGGCTTTGATATTGGCGCATTATTAACCCAACTCAAAAGCCAATAACCCAATCAAGCCATATAATTTTGCAAAAAATACACTCATGAAAAAACCCAAAGAAAGAACCAAGCGCAAAGCCATAGTCAAAACCGACCTTCAAAACGAGCAAGCCAACTGGATAAAGCGGGAAGAAGGCGACGAAGAGCCTGAGCATCAGATTATTTTGCGCAACCTCACAGTAGGCGACTATGACGACATACGCGAAATCCACGATGCCAACTACCCCGAAGGCCACGAAGTATGGGAATACAGACAAATTAAAAAACTACTTTCCATTTTTCCTGAAGGGCAAATTTGCATCGAAGACAAAGGAAGGGTGGTGGCTTGTGCTTTGGCTATTATTGTGAGTTCGGAGCTATTTGACACCAGACACACTTATCTGGAAATCATTGGCAATTATACCTTTAGCACGCACAACCCCAAAGGAGACCTCCTGTATGGTATTGAGGTAATGGTGCATCCTGATTTTAAAGATATGCGATTGGGAAGAAGGCTCTACGATGCCAGAAAAGAAATGTGTGAAAATCTGAATCTCAAGGGTATCGTAGCCGGCGGTAGGATGCCTAATTACCATAAACACAGCAACGAACTCACCCCAAAAGAGTACATAAAAAAAGTCGCCTCAAAGGAAATTTATGACCCTGTGCTGACTTTTCAGTTGAGCAATGATTTTCACGTCAAAAAGATTTTAAGGGGTTATCTACCTGAGGATAAAGAATCTAAGTCTTATGCCACCCTCATTGAGTGGAACAACCTCTACTACGAAAAGAGTCCCGAAACCATTATCGGGGGCAAAACGCCTTATGTCAGGGTTGGGGTCGTACAGTGGCAGATGCGCCCTATCAATACGCTGGAAGGACTGTTCGAGACCATTGAGTTTTTTGTGGATGCCATCAGTGGCTACAAAGCTGATTTTGTTCTTTTTCCGGAGCTGTTCAACGTGCCTTTGATGATGAAATTCAGGGACGACGAGACCGCTGTCGCCATCCGAAAACTGGCCGGATTTACAGATGAAATCAGGGAAAAATTCATGGAATTTGCGGTGAGCTACAATGTAAACATCATTTCCGGCAGCCTTCCTTATTATGAAGATGAAACCCTCTACAACGTGTCCTATTTGTGCCGAAGAGACGGTTCTTACGAAGAGCAGTACAAAATACACATCACTCCCAGCGAAGCGCAAGACTGGGGCATGAAGGGAGGCAACAAACTGCGGGTATTTGACACCGACAGGGGGAAAGTCGGCATTCTGATTTGTTATGATGTAGAATTTCCCGAATTGGGCAGGTATTTGGCGGGGCAAAACATGCAAATCTTGTTTGTACCTTTTGCCACCGACACGCGCAACGCTTACGAAAGGGTCCGAATTTGCTCCCAAGCCCGCGCCATCGAAAACGAGTGCTACGTGGTAATAGCCGGAAGCGTGGGCAACCTGCCCAAAGTCAGGAGTATGGACATACAATACGCCCAATCGGGGGTTTTTTCACCTTCAGATTTTGCCTTCCCCCACAACGCCATCGTAGCCGAGGCAACCCCCAACTCAGAAAGCACACTGATTGCCGACTTGGATCTGGATTTGCTCAAAGACCTGCATATCAGAGGCAGTGTCAAAAACTTGCAAGACCGCCGCGATGACCTCTACGATGTAAAGTGGTATGAGAAAAAATCATCATGAAAACCCAATAGGTGGCTTGTGTCTAATGACTGCAAACGAGAATTTCAAAAATTCAGAGTTGAAATTAATTCTAAACAACAACTTGAAAATCAGGCTTTAAATCGGCCTACTTGTGCAAGAATAATTCTCTCTTGTCAAATTAAAGGCAATATTTACTGCAACTTTTAGTAGTTTCGCGGCACTGATTGGATACACAAGGGCGGTTGCCCTACAAAATACATAAATGGCAAAAATTACGTTTTGGGGAGCAGCCCGTCAGGTTACGGGTAGTATGTTCCTCATGGAAATAAACGGCTACAAACTACTCATTGATTGTGGTTTTGATATGGAAGTACACAAAAAAAGCCGTTTTGCTTACAGCAAAGAGCCTGTATTTCCCTTTGATCCCAAAGAGTTGGATTGTGTGGTCATCACCCACGCCCACATAGACCACAGCGGAAACGTACCCAACTTGTTTCGTTCCGGCTACCAAGGTAAAGTTTATTGCACCAGTGCTACAAGGGACTTAGCCCTTTTGCTGCTCAAAGACTCCGCCGGCATTCACGAGCGAAAGTTGGCAGCCCTGAAAAAGGCCATCAAAGGGAAGAAGAACCGCCGTAAAAAACCTGTTTTTCTTGAAGCTCCCGCAGGCTACTACCTCAGAGACCACGTAGAAACAGCATCCGAACACTTTGAGGTGATGTCTTACAAAAAAACGTTAGAGCCTTTTGAAGGTGCGAAAATCAGTTTGGTGCCGGCGGGGCACTTACTAGGTGCAGCCAACGTAAGGGTGGAGTTTACAGAAGCAGGACAAACCAAAAGTATAGTGTTTTCAGGGGATATCGGGCGCAAAAATTATCCCTTGCTCATTGACCCAAAACCCAACAAACAAGCCGATTATGTAGTCTGTGAGACCACTTACGGCAACCGCCTGCACAAATCGCGTAACGTGGTAGCCGATGAAATAGAAGCCATCATCAGACAGACCTGTATAGAGCAAGGCGGTAAACTGATTATCCCTGCTTTTTCGGTGGGAAGGTCTCAGGCTATCTTGTTCGTAATGAGCAAACTATGGGAGCAAGGCAAATTGCCTAAAATCCCTGTGTATGCTGATAGCCCACTGGCTTTTGCCTCAAACTCCGTTTACAACCGCCACGTAAACGAAATGAACGAAGAAGCAAGAGCGTACCACAAAGCAAACAAAACCCTGTTTGGTTTTGACAATCTTTTTTATGTAAAGAGTGCCAAAGAAAGCAAAGCCCTATCCACCTCACCCGAAAGTTGCATTATCGTGTCTTCTTCGGGCATGTTGGACGCAGGCAGGATTCAGCTACACGTGCGCAATAATTTAGACGATGAGCGATCAACTATCCTAATGATAGGGTTTTGCGCAGAGGGAACTTTTGGCTATGATTTGCTTCACGCACAAGGCAGCGTCCGATTTGACAACAAAGACGTAAGCGTAAAAGCAAAAATCCTTCAAACCGATGTGTTGAGTGGGCACGGAGACCTAAATGACCTGCTTGGATTTTTTGAACCCCACAAACCACAACAAACAAAACAAATTTTTCTGGTGCACGGAGAATATGGAGCCATGAGCGAGTTTGAAAAAACCTTGCAAGAAAAAGGTTACACAAATATTGCCATTCCTGAAAAAGGACAAGAATTCGAAATTTGACAAAATGTCAGTTCAATAAGCAATGGCAAACAAATTGATATAATTAAATAAAATAATTTTTCAGATGGAACAACAAAACAACGACCTATCGAAAGAAGCTGTTGAAAATCAACCTATTTCTACTGAAAACCAGAGCGATACCGGCCAGGAGAATACATCAGAACCACAACAAAATACCCAAAAGGAAAACACAGAAGAAAAAAACCAATCTGTTGAACATGAAAAGTTGGGTACTGAGCTCAATGAAATGAAAGATAAGTACCTACGCCTTTATGCCGATTTTGATAATTTTCGCAAAAGAGTAGCCAAAGAAAAACTCGAAATGTCCAAACTTGCCAATGAGGCTTTAATCAAGTCTTTATTGCCTACCTTAGACAATTTTGAGCGTGCCAAAAAGTCATTGCCTCAAGTACCTGAAGAAATCAAACCGCATATAGATGGTTTCCACCTAATCTATGAGAGTTTGCAACGCACACTGACCGGATTTGGGCTAAAAGAAATCCCTACTGCACAAGGAGATGAATTCAACACCGATATCCACGAAGCGGTTACACAAATCCCGATGGAGGGTTTGAGCGGCAAAGTGGTTGATGCAATAGAAAAAGGCTACTACCTTGAAGATAAAGTGATACGTTTTGTCAAAGTGGTGGTAGGAGCCTAAAATTTTAAAACTATGGCTAAAAGAGATTACTACGAAATTTTGGGAGTTTCCCGTGATGCTTCTCAAGACGATATCCGCAAGGCCTATCGAAAAGTGGCCATGCAATACCACCCCGACCGCAACCCCAACAACCCACAGGCAGAGGAAAAATTCAAAGAGGCAGCCGAAGCCTACGAGGTTTTGAGCGATGCCAACAAACGCAGCCGCTACGACAGGTTTGGGCATCAGGGAATGGACGAGAATTTTGGCGGGGGCATGAATATGGAGGATATTTTCTCCCGCTTCAGCGATATTTTTGGCGGAGGCGGAGGCGGTCCTTTTTCCGACTTTTTTGGTGGAGGCAGAGGTGGAGAAAGGATGCGCCGAGGCTCCAACCTGCGAGTCAAACTCAAACTCACCCTCGAAGAAATCGCCAACGGTGTCGAGAAAAAAATAAAAGTCAAACGCAACGTGGCCTGCGAGGCTTGCAACGGTAGCGGTGCCAAAGGAGGAGCGGTAGAAACCTGCCGAAACTGCAATGGCACAGGACAAGTCAAAAGGGTTGTCAATACCATGCTGGGGCAGATGGTCTCTACCTCAACTTGCCCAAAATGCGATGGAGATGGAAAAATAATCACCCAACGCTGCCCAAAATGCGACGGAGAAGGACTTCAAAACCGTGAGGAAGTAATCTCTGTCAAAATACCTGCCGGGGTATCGGAAGGAATGCAACTTTCTATGTCGGGAAAAGGAAACGCCGCCCGAAGAGGGGGAATAGACGGCGATTTGCTTATTGTCATCGAAGAAATTGAACATCCCGAACTCAAAAGAGAGAACAATAACTTACATTATGACCTTTACATCAGTTTTCCCGATGCCGTTCTGGGCGGTAGCGTAGAAGTACCCACCATCAACGGAAAGGTCAAAATCCCGATTGAAGCTGGCACACAAAGTGGAAAAATACTAAGGCTCAGGGGCAAAGGCCTTAGAGACCTAAACGGATATGGAACAGGAGACCAACTGGTGCACATCAACGTATGGACTCCGCGCAACCTGAATTCAGATGAAAAAGCAACCTTGGAAAAACTAAGAAAATCCTCAAACTTCAACCCAAATCCCGATAAGCAAGACAAAGGTTTTTTTGATAGGGTAAAAGAGTTTTTTGAATAAAAAACGATGTCAAATAAAAATTAAAAAGCCACTATTTACAAAATGGTGGCTTTTTAATTTACAGACAAGCTATGAAAATTCAATTCCTAAGATACAATTCATTAATTAAATTAATGATTTGCTCAAAACTATTCTTGGACTTGTCATTGAGATTGATATCAAACGATGATTCGAAAATAGCTTGTTGGCCATCAAACCAAGATTCAAAACTGATATTGGACACGATACTTTTAACCAAATCAGCCTGCTCTTGTTGTTTTGCAGACATATCGGCTGATTTGACAACATCAATAATTTTTTGCATATCCAAAAATAGTGTAGCACTGTTGCGCTGAGTCATTTTTTGGACAAGCGGTGCGGGAAGTGTCTGACGGGGAGCTTTAAATTTAGATTTGACAAGAGCCGGCTGATTGGAAATAACCATTTGAGAGGGCAACAAAGCGATTTTAAATTCACTCGCTGATATATCTTGAGAAGTACTGTTATTGGGAATCGAATAAAAACCGGTCTTTTTATCTTTTTCAAATACTTTTTGAGAGACAAAATAATCCATGACTTTCTGCATGTCGGCTCGATTGCCCAAACCAATGACAGCCGTTACAATTGGTTTTTGAACCACTTTTGTCTTTTTGACTTCGACCATTTCGTCTTTGTCGTTGTACTCGTATTCGGTGTAAGTTTTCTTTGAACTCACAAAATCCACTACCGAAATGGTTACATCTTTGCCCAAAAGACCAAAAACCCTTTTTTCATCCAAGATAATCTCATTGACCTGCGTCTGTTCTTGGCTTTGTGATGGACCTAACGAAGATTTGATCAATTCGTAATTCTGGCGATAGGCATCGCGCAAAAGTGGGGCTATATCAAGAGACATGTTGCCAATACCAAACAGTTTTGACCCATTGATAAAAGCCAAGTTTTGCAAAAGAGTCCGAGGCGAATACAACTCGCTCACCGTCTTGGTCTGTTGAAAAGTTTGTTCTATTTTAACCCTAAATAGCCCATCATCAAAATTAGTCAGGATATGTTGATAAGTGCCTTGGGTAAACTCATTTAATACACCCATACCCGGAGCAGACATCATCATTTTGGCAATTGGGTTTTGCTCAAGACCCAAGGCACTGAACTCTGCGTTGCTGACCCAAAGACCTATATCGTAGCGTTTGGTCAAAAACCGATTAAAATCATCATTATTGAGTAAATTTTTTGATGCCATCAAATCAAATGCAATACTTTGCATGTTTTGGGCGATTGCATTGTTGCGCTTAGTTTGCTGCTCAATCTTTTCTATACTTGATTTGAGTTGCTGATCATCTTTGTTTTCTTCGTCTTCGCTGATATAAATTGATTTTTCACTATCAAGCGATTTATTGAGTTGCGAGCTTATGAAAAGTGCTATTTTAGAATTCCAAGCCAGTACACCTTTATCAGACACAAACGATTTGTAACCCGTATGGACAAGTGGTTCTTTGATGTCAAACGAAGTAATGAGTTTCTGCTCCAGCTTGGCAGAGTCGCTGACCCTCAACACATAGCCATAAATCGTGGCTTCGTTGGCTTTGTCCGCAAGAGTCCAAAAAATAGAATTGGGCAAAAAACTAACTCCATTTTCTTTTGAGTTGTTGAAAAACAAATCTTTAAAAGATTCAAAATTGGGAAGTTGTCCTTTAATTTGTGTATCAATATCCTCAAAAACTTGGCTACTCAAGAGTTTCTCAAAATTAACTTTCTTGTTAAAACTTTCAGAATTGAGCACCCCAACAAGATAAGTATGTTGGGGAATGGGAAGCGTTTGGGCACATGTTAGATCAACCCATAAAGAAAAAGTTAAAAAAGCGTAAATTATTTTATTCATCTTCGTAAGATTATCAAAGTGTTTATTTTTTATGTTCTATTGATTAGAATTAAATCAAAATATATCGTCTAACTGGCATTGAAAAACCGATTGTAAATAAATATTTTAACAAAAATAAGAAATTTATTTTATACAACCACAAAAAAGTAAATAAAATTTCTTAGCTCCATTCTTAAATTATCACAATCGACCATTTTACCTTTAAAAAAGGTTTGTTATGTTTGCATAAAAATAATATGTCGCAAAGTTACGCTTTAATCACGGGAGCCTCTGAAGGGATTGGTCGCGAGTTGGCAAGAGTCATGGCAGAAAGAAAGCATAATTTGGTACTGGTTGCCCGCAGACGTGCTCTACTTGACGAGTTGAAACAAGAGCTTGAGGCCAAGCATCAGGTCTCTGTGGTGGTCTTAGATGCGGATTTGACCGATCCATCTCAAAGAGAGCAACTTTTTGCAAAATGTGCCCCCTACCGCATAGATATTTTGGTAAACAATGCCGGTTTTGGGAGTTATGGAGATTTTCATACCTTGGATTGGGCAAAGGAGAGGGACATGGTGGAACTCAACGTAACGGCATTGATGCACTTGACAAGGCTGTTTTTGCCTCAACTGGTCGCAAACGGCAGTGGTCGCGTCCTTAACACCGCCTCAATAGCTGCCTTTCAGCCCGGCCCCAAAATGGCTACTTATTTTGCAACAAAGGCTTTTGTGGTAAGTTTTTCGCAAGCCATCGCTTGGGAGCTGCGCAAAACAGGGGTAAGCGTAACGGTACTTTGCCCCGGGCCGGTGCTGACAGGGTTTCAGTCTGTGGCAGGCGTGAACAATTCCAATATGCTCAAAATGATGTTTTTACCTACGGCAAGGCAGGTAGCCGCATTTGGCTATCGTGCCATGATGCGAAAAAAACGTGTGGCCATAGAAGGTTGGACAAATCGGCTAATGGTGCGTTTGGCCAAAGTGATGCCTTCTTGGATTTTATTGCCTTTGTCAGCAAAAGCCGTAGAAGTGAAATAAATAACTCTAAAAATTAAAAAAATTTATTAATTATGTTTTGGAAGTCTTGGCCCTTAGGCGATAAAATACTCTTATACACCCTCTTTATTATATTTTTTTGTGGATTCTTTCATTTGGGCACAGGAATTTATCAGGGCGACGATATATTTACCCAATGGGACTTGAAGGGTCAAATTGAGATTCTTACACATCCTTTGATGAGTTTTTCTCAAGATTTTTTTGAGTTTATCGTACCCGCTGACTCTTTTATTCTCATAAACCGCTTTGTTCCTACCGCTCCACAACTCCAAGCAATGCCTTATACCATTGCGCTGGGCATGTATTTGGTTGGGTTGCTCGTGATATTTACATCGGCTACTTATTTGAGTGGTTTTTCTTATTTGACTGCGCTGGTGATTTGGGTGTTGGGGGTTGCGGCATTTGATTTTGACGATATGGGCATATACTTTGATTTTTTGCCCGAAGAGTTTATGCAAGGTAAAAAAGCCAAATTGTACCTCTATTTAGTTTTAGGAACATTTTTACCCATCAATTTTTTACTTCAAAATTTTGAAAATAAAATCAGTTATGGATTCAGATTTTTAATTTTTTCAATATTAGCCTCTGTTTTTACTTATTTGTTGATTAAATACGGTACTGTTCAGCAGCCCTCTATTCACTGTTTTAATTATGGCATGTCAGTACCTATTTTTGCTTGCTTGGTATTTATGAGCTTTGCCGCACACGAACCCATAAGGGCTTTTTTGGTGATGGTTGGCTCAAATGGCACTCGCGGATACCGACAATGGATGGTTTTCTCGATTGTTTATTTATTAAACTTGATTTATGTTTATCTATATTACAATTATGGTTTGGATTGGGGGATTTATTTCTTAGATCCATTTTTGATGGTTGGGTTTACCTGTTTGGTAGGTATTTGGGGAACTTACGCTCGTAGAAACCAATTTGATGGCATTATAGAAAGCCCTTATGCAGTTTTTATGTTTTTGGGACTGAGTTTGGTGCTGATTTCGCAGCTTTCTTTGGCCGTTCATACTGCCAATGACCCATTAATTTCTCTTTATCGTTCTATTATATTGGTTTCGCATGTAGGATTTGGATTGGCTTTTGTCTTTTATATTTTGCTTAATTTCAAAGAGCTTTTTGATGCCTACCAACCGGTCTATAAAGTAGCATTCAATCCTAAAAAAGTGGATTTTTGGCTGATTTGGACTTTCGGGCTTATTGTACTTTTTGGGGCTTTTTTTGGTCGCTACAAACAAACGTATCATAGTGGCGTATCCGCGAGCTACAATATCATAGGAACAAATTATTATTTGTCTGAGGATTTAAAACAAGCCAAAGAAAACTGGGTTATCTCACAGAGATATAGCCCTTTTGGGCGTTTTAACAACTACATGCTGGCCACACTAAGCCACCGCGAAAAACAAAAGCCTTTTTTGACAGCCGAGTTTATCAAAAATATTTCTGCGCGCAAAACACGTCCACCGGACTATGCTTTTATTAGCGAAATGTACGCCGATGATGAACTGAAACTGTTTCAAGCTATATTTGCTCTGCAAGAAGGAATAACACGTTTTCCAAAAAGTGGAGAATTACACAACAATTTAGCTTTGCTGTACAATAGAACCAATCTGGGGGACAGTGTATGGAAGTTTTTTGAAAAAGCAAGGAATCACATTAAACAGCCGGAAATTATTGAGGCCAATTATTTTGCGCTGTGGGCTAAGTACCGATTTGATACCTCACTCGACACGCTCTATTCGATGATTTCGCCCAAACGTTATTTGGGTACTTTGGCAAATGAAGCCGGTTTTTTGAATGTCATTGGGAAAAATAATCCCAAACCGCTTGCATTAGATTTGTTGCCCGAAAATGCACTGGATACCAAAGCATTGATATACCTGTACAATTTGGCTTTAAACGAAGCCCACGCCAACGACAGTTTGCTCGCACAAAAGATAGAATCTTATCTTTTTAATGGCAAAAACACCCTCTTTCAGACCAATTTGCAGGTCGCACTTGCTGTCTTAAATTTTAAAAAGGGCAAAATAGATTTTGCTTTTTCGCTTATGGAGCAAGCGGTTGAGGGCAGCGGTGCAGTAGATGCCTTTACGCCTTATGTTTTGGGCTGTTGGCTGGTACTTGCAGGGCAATATGAGAGGGCTATACAACATCTGAGTATGGCTTACGCAAGAGGAAATGCAGATGCCACACTGCCCTTGGCGGTCGCTTATACGCATACACAAAATCCAAAAGCCATACAAAGTTGGGAGTTTTTGGCACAAACCCAACCAAAACATGCAGAAACAGCAAAATCCATGCTCAATGTTTTGTATTCAAATAAAATAAATCCAAACTGGAGCGATTTAGAAAAATATTACGCCCTGCGTTTTGGCAAATGGAGTGAAAAAGAAGAAATAAATTTATTAAACTTTATTCAAAATAAAACTTATTTCAATCAATATTGTGAGCTTAGGGTTGCAGATGCAAAAAACGCCAGTCAGGCCAAGCAATTTTATGATTTGATTGCTCAACCCTCAGTAGAAACTCGGTTGGCTTACAAAAGATGGCAAAAAGAATTTGACGATGAGTACGCTTCTTTGTTGGATAAAGATTCCGTTTCAGTGTACCGTCAAGGGCATATAGAGCATTACAGAGCCTTGTACCATCAATATAAAGGCGATAGCAGCAAAGCCGCAATATCATTTGAAAAAGCCCTTGATTTAGTGCCTTTAAAAGAGTCTCTTTACAGCGATGCTGTCAGTTTTTACCGCAACAACCCACAAAAAGTGTATGAGTTGCTTTTAAAGGGCTTGAGACTCATGCCCAAATCTGCTACCCTTTTGCAAGAATACATTTTAGTTTGTTTTGAATTGAAATTAGACCATTTTGCACAGGCCTCTTACAAAGACTGGCTAAAACTCAACCTGCCCAAAGAGGAATTTGAGTCTTTCAATCAAATCTATCAACAAAAACTGCAAGCCTCAGAGCAAATGCCGGAAGGCTGGGAATAACTCAATCAATCTTATCAAATCCGCAATAGCCGTGCAACACTTTGGGTAGTTTGATGTGGTCTTGGGCTTGGTTGTTTTCTAAAATAGCCGCCACAATACGGGGGAGAGCCAGCGCACTGCCGTTGAGGGTATGGGCGAGTTTGGTTTCGTTTTGTTCGTCTTTGAAGCGCAGTTTGAGGCGATTGGCTTGGTAGGCCTCAAAATTGGATACCGAACTGACCTCAAGCCATCGCTTTTGGGCAGCAGACCAGACCTCCAAATCGTAACAAAGAGCGGCGTTGAAACTAATATCCCCGCCACAGAGCAAGAGCACGCGATAAGGCAGTTCGAGTTTTTCGAGCAAAGAACAAGAGTGTGCCAGCATCTCCTCGAGGGCTTGATAAGAGCGGTCGGGGTGTTGAATCTGAACGATTTCTACTTTGTCAAACTGGTGCAGGCGGTTGAGTCCCCTGACGTGTGCGCCCCAAGAGCCGGCCTCAGAGCGAAAACACTGGCTAAAGCCCGCCAACTTGATGGGCAAATCTTCTAAAGATAAAATCGTATCGCGGTACATATTGGTCAAGGGAACTTCCGCCGTAGGAATCAGGTAGTAGTCATAGCCCTCAATATGGTACATTTGTCCCTCTTTATCAGGCAATTGTCCTGTGCCATAGCCGGAAGCCGTATTGACCAAATGCGGAGGCTGTACTTCTTGATAGCCGGCACGCACCGCCTCGTCCAAAAAGAAGTTCACCAAAGCCCGTTGCAAACGCGCCCCTTTGCCTTTGTAGAAAGGAAAGCCCGCGCCCGTTACCTTGTTGCCCAACTCAAAATCTATAATATCATACTGTTTTATCAAATCCCAATGAGGCAAAGCCGTTTCGGGCAGTTCGGGGATGATACCATGCTGAGAAACCACTACGTTTTGCTCCGAACTGCCGCCTTCGGGCACGCGCTCGTGGGGCAAATTGGGCAGTTGGTAAAGCAAGTCCATCAGTTTGGTCTCAAGCTCTTCAACCGTTTTCTCAAGTATTTTTGATTTTTCTTTGAGTTCGGTGGTGCGTATTTTCAAGGCTTCAGCTTCCTGCTTGTTGCCGGACTTCATCAAGTTGCCTATTTCTTTGGCCAAACGGTTTGACTCTGCCAATATCTGGTCTCTTTCGATTTGGCTTTCGCGCCTCTGCTGGTCGGTGGACAAAACAGCCTCCACTTTTTCCTCAGCCTGAGCCACTCTTTTTTTCTTCAAAGCCGCGATGGCTTTCTCTTTTTCTGCCCTGATAAATGAAACTTGTAGCATAAATAATTAAATGGTTTTAAAAAATTAATACAATTAAATCAAGACTTTTAACTGTTCCTCCAGAGCCTTTATTTTTGCCTGCGCATCGGCTTGTTTTTGCTTTTCTTTTTCTATGATTTCGGGGGCGGCATTGGCAACAAATCGTTCATTAGATAATTTCTTTTCCACAGATGCTAAAAAGCCTTTTGTGTATTCCAACTCTTTGAGCATATTCTCGCGCTCTTTTTCCGAATCAATCAACCCTGAGATGGGAACAAAAAATTCGTCAGATTTAACTACAAAACCAATCGCGCCTTCAATATTTTGGGATATAAAATCGATTTTTTCCAAAAAACAAAGCTTTTGGAGCAATTCGATAAATCCAAGATAATAACTCGTATTTTGTGATTTGATACACAAAACCAGCGGCTCTTTGGGCGAAATCTGCTTGACTGCACGAATATTGCGAATCTGACCCACAATTTGAAAAATTTGATCCATCTGAATTAAAATATCACCTTCGCAGGGGTATAAAACAGGGTACTGAGCCACGCAAATACTTTCTCCTTGTTTTCTATCAGACAAATGTTGCCAAATTTCCTCCGAAATAAAAGGCATAAAAGGATGCAAAAATCGCAAAATAGTATCAAAAAAACGCAATGTAATGGCCTGAGTTAAAGAATCAATCGGTTTTTGGTATTCGGGTTTGATAATTTCCAGATACCAAGCACAAAAGTCATCCCAAACCAGCGAATAGATACAACTGAGAGCTTCCGATATTCTAAATTTATCAAAATGGGCTTGTATTTCGGCACTTTTTTCGGCCATTTTGGCCTCAAACCAACGAATGGCCAGAGCATTTGGCGCAGGCATATCGGTTTGTATGGTTTGCCAACCTTCTACCAAGCGGAAAGCATTCCAAATTTTGTTGCAAAAATTGCGGCCTTGTTCGCAAAGTTTTTCGTCGAAAAGCAAGTCGTTGCCGGCGGGCGAAGCGCAGAGCATGCCGTAGCGTACCCCATCCGCACCGTATTTGGTTATCAGTTCCAGCGGGTCGGGCGAATTGCCCAAAGATTTGGACATTTTGCGGCCTTGTTTGTCGCGCACAATTCCCGTAAGGTACACATCGCTAAAAGGGTGCTTACCCATCCACTCGTAGCCTGCCATGACCATTCTTGCCACCCAAAAAAACAAAATCTCGGGCGCAGTCACCAATACATTGGTGGGGTAGTAGTAGCGAATGTCCTCGTTGTCAGGCTTGGTAAGCCCATCAAACACAGAAATAGGCCAAAGCCAAGAACTGAACCAAGTATCCAGCACGTCTTCGTCTTGTCTTAAATCAGTTGCTTGGATGGCGGGATTGATTTGTTGAGCCAAGAGCAGGGCATCCTCAAGGGTTTGAGCCACCACAAAACTACCATCGGGCAGGTAGTAAGCCGGTATGCGTTGCCCCCACCAAAGTTGGCGCGAAATACACCAATCCCGCACATTTTCCATCCAGTGCCGGTAGGTATTGATGAATTTGTTGGGGTGAAGTTTGATGGTGCCATTCGACACGTTTTGCAATGCTGGCTCGCAAAGCTCTTTCATTTTGACAAACCACTGGGTAGTGATTTTAGGCTCTATAACCGCCGAAGTCCTCTCAGAGTAGCCTATTTTGTTGGTTATTTCTTCGATTTTAACGAGGTGTCCGTTTTCTTCGAGCCAAGCAAGCATTTTTTTGCGGGCTACAAAGCGGTCTTCACCCACAAAATAGCCTGCTGCCTCGCTCATCTTGCCTTCGTCTGTGATGGTGTCTATGATGGGCAAGTTGTGGCGCAGACCAATCTCGTAGTCGTTCATGTCGTGGGCGGGGGTTACTTTGAGGCAACCCGTCCCAAACTCAGGCTCTACATAGCTGTCGGCAATGATGGGTATCTCACGCCCCACCAAAGGCACAATGGCTTTTCGGCCAATAAGATATTGGTAGCGAGGGTCTTCGGGATTGACAGCGATGGCCGTATCCCCCAAAATGGTCTCAGGGCGCACCGTAGCAATGGTAATCCACTCATCCTCGGTTTGGGCGATTCGATAGCGCACGTAGCTGAGTTTGGACTGGGCTTCTTTGTAAATAACTTCCTCATCCGAAAGGGCTGTTTTGCCTTGCGGATCCCAGTTTACCATTCTTGCACCCCTGTATATCAAGCCCTTGCGGTACAAATCAACAAAGACCTTGATGACCGCTTTGTTCAGTTCCGGCTCCATAGTAAAGCGTGTGCGCTTCCAGTCGCAAGAAGCCCCGAGCTTTTCGAGTTGTTTGAGGATGATGCCGCCGTATTTTTCCTTCCACTGCCATGCGTATTGCAAAAACTGCTCGCGTGTAAGTTGGCTTTTTTCGATGCCCATTTCGTCTTTGAGCATTTTGACGACTTTGGCTTCGGTGGCAATGGAAGCGTGGTCTGTGCCGGGCACCCAGCAAGCGTTTTTGCCTTCCATGCGTGCCTTGCGAATCAGTACGTCTTGGATGGTATTGTTGAGCATGTGCCCCATGTGAAGCACACCCGTTACGTTGGGGGGAGGTATGACGATGGTAAAAGGTTCGCGGTGGTCGGGTTTGGACTCAAACAGTTTATTTTCAAGCCAATAAGAATACCATTTATCTTCAATTTCCGAAGGAGAATACGTTTTGGCAATCATTGCGCAGCTAAATTTGGCACAAAGTTATACCCAATTTGGCATGATTTACAAATTATCATATTAGTTTTTGAATATCAAGTATTTAGATAAGAAAAATATAGCTACGGGTTTAAACCTGTGGCTATATTAGAAAAATTAAGGTAGCAGAATTTTAATGGTTTTCATGCTTGCACAAGCCCACAATCTCGTGGAAAACATCGTGCAGATCGGCTAAAGCCTTTTTGATTTGCTCGTCAGTGCTTTTGCCCTCTTTAATCAATTTGTCCAATGCCATGCTGTCTTTCTGCAATTTTTTGACGGCTGCTTGGATTTTTTTGGTCTTAAACTCTTTAGGAATAACTGATTTTGCCAATAAGTCGGCTTTTTCGGCCATTTCGCCGCTTCGGGTTTTGATAGGCTCTAAATTATCCGCTTCGGAAGGGTGAAAAGTTTGGGACATCACACCGTGAAAAGTTTTTAACTCAGCCCATTTTTCAAAAATAGATTGGGCTGAAACTTGCTTGATGGCCATAAAACCCAAACAAAAAAACAGGATTTTTTTCATAATTATGAATTGTTTTTAATAAGTGGATGCAATTTTATTAAATCTATAATAAATCAAATGGCTTTGCTAAAAAGTTGCTCTTTTAGGTCTTGGGCGTGGAATCGCTCATCAAAACAGAGTGCCACGTTGCGCAAAAAAGGGCGGCCTGTTTCTTTGAGAGTAACTTGCCCATCTTTGAGTTGGATGATTTGGTCTGATAGCAAAGGCTCCAGTCTCGATTCAACCGTCTTCAGCCTATTTTTATCAACTTTAACCTTTCCTTGGCACATGAGACTCAAAATTTCAGCCCTGACGCTGAGGTCTTCTTGGCTGAGGATGTGCCCCTTGAAGACAGGCAGTTCTGCGGCGGCCACGCTTTGTTGGTAGGCTTCGATTTCTTTGTGATTTTGGGCAAAGGCAGTCAGAGTGTCGGAGATGCTTGAAACCCCCAAACCGATAAGCAGATTGGTTTTTTGGGTGGTGTAGCCCATAAAATTGCGGTGCATGGTGCCGTTTTTTGCGGCTTTGGCCAGTGCTTCGTCGGGCAGGGCAAAATGGTCAAGCCCCAGTTCTACGTAGCCTGCTTTGAGCAGCAGTTCGCGCCCCACTTCGTAAAGTTCGCGCTTTTGGGCGGCTTGGGGCAAGTCCGAGTCTTGGTAGCCGCGCTGGGTAGGGCTTTTCCAAGGCACATGGGCATAACTGTAAAAAGCAATCCTGTCGGGGCGCAGCTCTTGTACTTTTTCGATGGTATGCCTCACAGAATCAAGGGTTTGTTTGGGAAGCCCATAGATAAGGTCTGCATTGATGGACTCATAGCCCACCTGCCGCGCCCAAAAGAAAATCTGAGCGGTTTGCTCGTAAGTTTGGGGGCGGTTGATGGCTTTCTGCACCACAGGGTCAAAATCCTGAATGCCAAGACTCAGCCGCGAAAAACCCAGTAACTTGAGTGCCTCCAAATGCTCAAAAGTGGTACTGTTGGGGTGTGCCTCAAAGCTAAACTCAGGATGAGAACTTGACTGGGTATCTTTCAAAATACTCACTATCAAATCGCTCAGGTTTTGAGCCGAAAAAAAGGTAGGCGTGCCACCCCCCAGATGAATCTCCTCTATCACGGGCAAAACCGAAAAAATACCCTTGTAAATAGCCCACTCCGCCAACAGGCTTTCTATGTAAGGCTTTTCAACCGCGTGGTTTTGGGTGATTCTTTTGTTGCAACCGCAGTACGTACAAATTTTTTCGCAATAAGGCAAATGAATATACAGACTGATGCGCGGGTCTCGGCTTATGGCCGCGCTGACTTGCTGCTGCCAAAGCTCCGGGCTAAAAGTGCTCTCGTCCCAAAAAGGCACGGTCGGATAGCTGGTATAACGGGGTACAGGCTGGTCGTATTTTTCGAGCAAATAGGTCAAGTTGTTCATGCAGCACAAATTTTACGCAAAGCAAAGTATTGAAAAACAGAGTGCCAATGACCAAAGTCATTGGTTAAGAAATTTTACAATATGGAAAGAAATTGGAAATTGTATTTTTGAAATAGAATAAAGTTTGTCGTTCTTTGTGCGATAAAATTAGATTTTGCACCCGCAAATCATTGCAAACCAAAAAATTGATTGATGTCATTTGTTCGCTCAGACAAAATTTTCTTAAAAACCGCCGAAGAAATCGAAGCCCTGAGACAGAGTGCCCTGTTTGTTTCCCGAACGCTGGGCATGTTGGCCGCTGAAATTAAAGAAGGGGTTACCACTGACTACTTAGACCGCAAAGCCGAAGAGTTCATCCGCGATGGCGGCGGTGTGCCTTCGTTCAAGGGCTATCAAGGCTACCCGGCCAGCATCTGTGCCTCTGTCAATGAGGCTGTTGTGCACGGCATACCCAACAACCGTCCCCTAAAAAATGGAGACATCGTATCGATTGACTGCGGAATTTTCTACAATGGCTTTCACGGAGACCATGCCTATACCTTTCCGATTGGAGAAGTAAAGCCTGAAATATTAAAACTTTTGCACATAACCAAAGAAAGTCTGTATCTGGGAATTGAGCAGGCCTGCGTTGGCAACCGAATCGGCGACATATCCTATGCCATCCAATCTCATTGCGAATCAAAAGGCTATTCGGTGGTGCGCGAACTGGTGGGGCACGGTCTGGGACGCAACCTCCACGAACGCCCCGACATACCCAACTGGGGCAAGCGCAACTCAGGCGTACCCATCCAAAACGGAATGGTACTGGCCATAGAACCCATGATAAATCTGGGCAAAAGGCATGTGTATCAATTAAGAGACCGCTGGACGGTGGTTACCTCAGACCTCAAACCCTCGGCCCATTACGAGCACGATGTGGCTGTTGTGGACGACAAAGCGGTCATTTTGTCCACTTTCGACTACATCAAAGAAGTGCTGGGAGACAGGTTTATTTAAGTTTCTTTTTAATATCTCATTTTATACCAAGATTTAATTGATTTTTAAGATTTTAAGGATTGATTCGCTTGATTTTCAAGGATTTAATTCTAAAAAAAATATAAAACCACTTAATTTATAGTATAATCAGGGTTACGCAATAGAAATTTTTCTAATCCTTTAACCTGTAATAAATACGCCTGATGTCGTAGGAATCGTATATTTACAGCCCAAGCATACGCTGCTGATAGGATTCGACCCCGCCGAGGTGCGCACATGTGGGGCAATACAGTTTTTCTACAAAAATGCCATCCCTACGGAATCAATTTCCTGACACCATAGCGATAGCCTATCCTCAACAATTCAACGCGTGAATACGGTCTTATAGCGATTGCTTAGTCTGGATTAATTTGTCATCGTGCATAAAATTTGTCTTCTGCCCATTTATCGGGGTTGTTGATGATGTAACGGGCGATGCGGTGGTATTCGTCCATCGAACGGATGATGTGGTCGTGGAAACGGGGTTGCCAATCGAATGGGATATCGTTTTTTCGGGCGTAGGTGGTTACGGCAGATTTGTACCCGCGAACGATAGATGCCAAATTTTTGGATTGGGGTGCAAACACGGATGGATTCGGGGATGAATTCGGGGATGGATTCGGGGACGTAAACGGGGATGAATTCGGGGACGTAAACGGGGATGAATTCGGGGACGTAAACGTAGAGACGCGATGCATCGCGTCTCTACCACCGCCGCCACCAACGCCGCCATTACCACCGT
>CAZRQL010000040.1:0-24366 GCA_964602415.1 uncultured Roseobacteraceae bacterium | reverse complement strand
TACACTCTTTCCAAAACCATGCGCGAACTTATTGCCAGCTACGGCCACAATCTTGGGTTGGCTGCGGCTGGCAATAAGTTCGCGCATGGTTTTGGAATCCGCAATCAGTTTTGCGCCAAACTTTGAGCGCATAGAGTACATGATTGCATCGGCTTTTGAGTTGGAAAGGGGCTGATAGACAGCCACAATAGGGACTCTCGTTTGTGCCGAAAACCCCAGCAGTATCCACTCCCAGTTGCAAAAATGACTGGTCAATACCAGCACAGACTCCCCTTGCTCAACTTTAGAAAAAAGCAGTTCAGAATTGAGAAAAATCACGCGCCTTTTTATTTCCTCTCGACTGATTGTTAAGCCTTTGAGACTCTCCACCACAACCTGAGAAAGGTGGCTATAAAATTGACGGGCTATTTTTTTGATTTCACTCTTTTTCTTGTCCGGAAACGATTTGCTCAGATTCTCTACAATCACTTTTTGCCGATAACCCACTACATGAGCGGCCATCCATGCCAAAACCTCAGCCAAAGCGTACAAAACGGTCATCGGCAGGCGAGACAAAGCCATAGCCAAGGCTCTCATAAACAGCGAGATTGCATGAGTTCACTCAGGTAATGCCCGCGAGAGGTAAAAACACCCAGAGCCTTGCCTTTCAAATACCGGTTCAAAAAGGGCGAGTTCTTGGATTTTGATTGTAGGTCTTGTTCACCTACGAGCCAATCCAAGCCATCATCAAAAAGCGTCAAATCAGGAATTTGCATGTCCTCTATCACAGGTTGGGGCATACGCAATATCTCACGGGGTTTTCGAGTAAAATATCCCAGCAGCGTACTCAGCTCAATATCAGACGGTTTAGTGGTCATTAGCGTTCCAAAAAAAGTCTCTAAACTCAACATACCCCAAGAAGCCATGTCAAATTCCAACCGCTTGGATTCCAAATCTTGGGGGGTATGATTGGAGCAAATGGCATCCAAGACACCGTTGCGCAGTGCCCTCCAAACTATTTCGGTATCAACTCGCAAAGGAGGAAAAACTTTAAGACCTGTATTAAAATCGGCTAAGTCCTTATCGGTGAAATAAAACTGGTACACAGCCGCATCGCAGGTAACATTGAGTCCTTGATTTTTGGCTTCTTGTATCAAGTCAAACCCTTTTTGAGTGCCCACACAGTTCAGATGAAGCCGTCCATCGGTATAAGCGGCTATGGATAGCAACTTTTGGATGGCCAGTTCTTCTGCCAACTCAGGAATACCCGGCAACCCGATGGCCACCGATACCATTCCTTCGTGGATTTGTCCCTGAGGGGCTATTTGGGTATCCATTGCCAAGGTGCAAATGGGTACAGAAAATATTTTGTTGTAAAGCAGTGCTCTGGTAATAAGTCGAGCGTCTTGCAAAGGCGTGTGTCCGGCAGAAAAAGCCTTAGCACCACTCTCAAAAATCAAGCCCAACTCATTGATGTCTCCTTGGCTTGAAACAGCCCCCAAAGGCAAAAAACCAACGCCAAAGTAACTCGTATTCATTAGGTTGGTGATCGCCTCAGGGTTGGCAAGTTCATATTCAGGATTGGAAAAAACACCCAAATGAGTAAAGCCACCAACAGCGGCAGAATGCGCCAAGTGTTTGGGGGTATCTTTGAGTGTCTCCATGAGAGCTGCCCTCATATCCACCCAACCCACGCTGACTTTAAGACCGCTTGCATCAAAGATTTTACCTTTCCCAATCCCTTGGTTGATGCCCATTGGGGTAATATGCAAATCAATGGTTTGGCCGTGCCAGCGGCTTCGCACATCCACTACTTCCACCCCACGCAAGGTAACGTCATACATGGCGCAAAATTAAAAAAATGAAACTCAATTACAGCCATCAATAAAATTGAAGCTCAATCTTCACAAAGCCTCGAAAATGTATATGACCCTATCGAGTCCCTTATGAGTTTGGTAGCGTATGGTTTGGGTGGGAGTAAAACCGGCTTTCTTGGTTTTGACAAAAATTTCAGCCTCTTCGGGAAAATAAGCCCTGAGCGTACCCCAATCGGTTTTGAGGGTGATGATTTTGTCCGATTCGTATTGGCCTACCAATTTGATTTTTTTATCCGGCAGTTCTATGGCTACAATAGCCCCTTGTTCAATTTGAGACCTTAAATTGACCAAAGATTCAAATATTTCATTGGGAGACATTTCCATTACCGCCGACCAAACCCACAAAACAGCATCAACCTTAATGGGTAGCCGCATTTTCTTAATGTCTTGATGTAGGATAGAAACATTAGGAAACTCGGCAAAACATTCCTTCATATATTGAACAAAACCTTCTACCCTCTCCACTCCATAAATTTGGCCACCAAATCCCTTGTCCAAAAGTGCTTGAATGACCCTGCCATAACCCGCTCCCAACTCAGCTATGCGTTTTCTTTCTGCGAGCATTGGATACAAAAGTTCTACATCAGGACAAGTATCAAAGCCTGTTATTGAGGTAAACTCTTTGAATTTTTTGATATCAATTTTATCGTAAAACTCTAAATTTGAATCGTTTGAAACAGTTTCTGAGAGGGTCATTTACCCATATTTTTGCAAAATTAATAATAAATACCGCTTTTCAATTCATTGACCCAAACAAAAGAATTTTATCTTTGGCAACCTCAAAAACACCTCAAAAAGGTTATGAATCGAAAAATAGATGTTTAGACCGCTCTTTTAAAAGCCTCATTGAGTTTAGGTACAATATCAAAAGCATCCCCAACCACTCCGTAGTCTGCTGCTTTGAAAAAAGGTGCATCGGCATCTTTGTTGATGGCCACAATGACTTTGGAAGAATTGACCCCCGCCAAGTGCTGGATAGCCCCCGAAATACCCACAGCAATATAAAGATCAGGACTAACTTTGACACCTGTTTGGCCTACGTGCTCGTGGTGGGGTCTCCAGTCCATGTCAGACACGGGCTTAGAGCATGCAGTGGCCGCCCCAAGTGTTTGGGCAAGCTCTTCTATCATACCCCAGTTCTCGGGGCCTTTCAAGCCGCGTCCGGCAGAAACCACGCGGTCGGCTTCGGGCAGTAAAATCCCTCCCGATGCCCTGACAACTTCGGTACGCTTGGCCGCAAAATCCATAGGCGAAAACTCCGGCACAAAAACCTCTACGCTGCCTGTCCCATCGGTTTGAATGGCCGTAACGGTACTTTTTTTGATGGTCAAGACTTTTTTGGTTTTGGGAAGCGTAACTTCGGCAAAGGCTTTGCCTGTATAAATGCCGCGCTTGACTTTAAAACCTGAGGAAGTATCGGGCAAAGAAACAACATTGGTGGCAATAGAAGCATCCAGTCTCAATCCGACGAGAGAGGCTACTGCATCTACCAAAGAAGAACGCGCCATAACAACCAGAGAAGCCCCTTCTTTTTGAGCGGCCTCAGTTATCAACGTAGCTGTTGCTTTGATAATGCCTTCGTTGAGCCTATCATCAGAACAATGTAAAACTTTAATGCCCAAATTTTCCAAATTTTGAACACTGCCACCTGCTACACCTACAACTTCATAGCCAGCAAGTACAGCATAGTTTATGGCTTCCAAAGAAGTTTTTTTGATTGAGCCTTGTTCAGACTCTAAGTAAACCAATGCTCTCATATATCGTTTCTTTACATGCAAATTTAGTAAATCAAAAATAATTTATTTAGCAGGTGCTTAAAATTCAAACCCTACAAAGAAAAAAGGCATACAAAAATTTTTGCATGCCTTTTCAAATTGGATAGTAAAAAAAGTTTATCTCACAATAGTAACAGCTCCTTTGGTAACCAATCCGCCCTCTACGTCAAGCACAACGTAGAAATAAGTTCCTTCGAGTTTTTCAGAACCTTCAGCAGTACCGTCCCAGTTTTGTTTGTAGTCGTCAAAAGTCCTGATTACCTGCCCCCAACGATTGTAAACAATTAGTTTTTTAGGCCCTAAAACAGGGTGCGCATCTATGTTGACAATGACGAGTACATCATTTTTGCCGTCGCCATTCGGGGTCATCATAATTGTCCCGAATATATCCTTTGGAAACTGCAAACCAGCCCTATTGGACCAAGCAGAGCGCACATAGCGACCTTCAGTATCTAAGAGTCTGGCTTCTATAACATACCACTGTAACACAGCGTCATCTCCGTTTTCAAACTCTACCCCCGAATTGCTAAACGTGCCTTGTGCGGGATACGGCTCATATTTTCCATTGTTGATACTGCGATGAACTTGGTATTCGATGTTGCCCTGCCAAGATATGTAAGGACTCCAATTCAATGCAGAATACTCTTTGATGTCTGGGGCTGTGCCCTCTACGCGCTTAGTGGCTGTCAAAAGCATCGTGCGCAAAGGAAGCGTATTGAGGGGTCTGCCGCAGTTGTCGTTGCCTTGAATGAAGTATTCATAAATCTCAGAATTGGATTTGATGTCCTTCGAATCTACAAACCTGTAAGGATTGGCAGTTTGAGTGGCTCTACCCAAATTCAAATCGCCTCCTACTTGTTGGTCGCTGCCATTTTTAAAAGTTTTTCTAATTATGCTCAAACTGTCATGCACCAGATAGTCCGAAACCTTCGGATCAAGAGTGTATTCAAAAAGAGGCTCTTCAGGGCGAGAGCTGTCAATCGGCGGATAGGTTACTACGGCAGTCTTCAAAGCGGCTGATAAGTCGGGAAAAACAGTAACCACATAAGGTGTTTCTGTCCAATCTGACAAGCCGCATTTGGGCAAGTATTCTCTGGCATAAAAACGATATTGTTTATTGGCCGCATCCGGTGTCCAAGTAACTTCTACTCGGCTGGAGTCAGCACCCAAATATCTGTACGTAAAATTACCGTCTTGCGGCTCAATTCTCCAACCATAAGAAGCCCCTTGAGAAATTGAGTCTATCGAATAAATCATGGGCAAACTAAAACTGGCACACAGAGGACCGGTTACGTTGGGAGGAGGCGGAGTAGGAGAAATATTTACGCCTCTAATGGACGGTCTTGAAATACAACCAAACGAATCCAACCCCTGTATAAACACACCCGGGCGGGTATTGTCCAAGTCGGGCTTATCCCAAGTTTCAGGGTGGGGACGGTTAAAAAATTTAGGGTCTGATGACCAGTTGACTGTGATTTCGTTTTTGACGGTGTCATACTTCACAATTTCTCCCCCAACAACCTGCCAATTGTAAAAAGGATAAGCAGAATTGTTGTTGTTTCGGATGCGATAGACAGCCCCTTCAAATCCGGGGCAAACCCTTCTGAGTCCCTCCAAAGTCAAACCTTTCCAACCATCTTGTTGCAAATCAAGCACAATTTCATACTCAAAAGGCTTATTACACTTATTGGGGTTGGCTATGTCCACAAAATCCAACGAGTCTCTGTAAGCAAAAACCTTTATGTAATAGATACCCGGTTTGCTAAAAGTATGTCTGACAGTATCTCCGTCGTAACGCTCAATTGGCTCTCCTGCCAGTGCCCTCTGCCTGATTTCTGCTGTACCGGGCTTTACGTTTTCAGGAAAATAATTAGCGTTTTTACCTGCTCTGTCAGGAAAAGCCCACTGGAAATAGCGGAAGCGGGCAGACTTGTCTTCCATCACATAAAGCACATCCATTCCTGTGCATATTTTGCTTTTGCCCTCGCGTATTAGATTGCCTCTGGCATCAAACTCATCTTTGAGTTCAGTGCCTGTCTTAAAATCGACAAAACCCTCTTTCAAATTAATCGGGTTGAGTTTGGCTCCGGTCAGATAACCGTAGGACTCAAAGTCTCTCGAATAGCCATATACATAGCCCACACATCCGTCAGGACTTTCCAGCGTATGGTTGCCGGGAGTAATGTTTTCAAGTCGCCAAAAACTATACTCGGGTGCACCTGCGACCTTGATAAACTGATCGGCAGGAATGACTTTGCCGTCAAACTTGACCCTCCCCACTGAGGTACTCGGCGTAAAAACATTGAGGTAATACACAAATCCACTCCCTACACCCACAAAGACATTAAAACTTACTTTTTGCAAAAACTGCTCAGTGGGACTTTCCCAGATAAAAAACGGATCGCCGTACTGCTCAGGGTTGGCGCGGGTCGCCAACTTGCTGGAAGCATAATGCCCCAAAGCAATAGAACGGTTGGACTTAATGATACTGGCTTTAGGCTTGCGATCGGGGCCTATATTGGGAAGCATAAAAGTAAACCAGTCGCCTTTGTCAAGCCTGATGATTTCGCCGCGATTGTTGCGGTAAGGCCTGGTCATGTCAAGATTGTCCACATAAAAGTAGGTAGAATCTTCACTGGCCATCACTCTGTAAATATCAAAATTTCTCCTTAAAAAAGGCACTGTAATAAATGTTTTGCCCCAAGACTCCACAGGATGACACTGCTCTATCATGTGGTCGCGTCCACCGCCACAGCCCGGGTCATCGGAAACAACATTTTTCTTGCCTCTTTCCAAAGGAGAGGTATTGGATTCACTATCGGTACAAATCATAGTAAAATTGGCACTGCCAAATACAGCTATTCTTTTGCAATCACCTGAGTTTCCCGTCAGAGCGCGTACCTGAGTACCGCTAAAATCAACCCCGCCACCATCTGATGCTTTGAATTGTATCATATCGCCGGCTTTGTCCAGTACAAACTTTCTTGGGCTACCCGGCAAGAGCCAGCCCCTATTGTCTTGAGCAGTAGAAACAATCTCAATCTCGGTCTTGTCTTCAACGGCTATGACCCCAAACTGACTGCTTCCGGAAGTATTGCGGCTTATGTAGGTCAAAACATAATATTCCCTGCCTAAAGACTCTTTAGGCAAAACCACTGTTGCGTCGGAACTCACGCTGCCCGTATTGGCCACATAAACAGACACATCCTGCGAAGCCGTAATCTTGATGGCTTTGCCACTTCTTTCTGTCTCTATGGAAAGTACATCGGACTGGAAAGCACTTAAATCAAGAAAGAAAATACCCTGGGCATTGAGCTTAAACTTTCCATGCCAAGGCCTCTTGCCATAAGAAGGCTGTGAGATTTCGATGTCCGTAGAGGGTTCGCCGCTTATGTACAGATATTGGTTTGAGGTAGTCCAATTTTGGAGGTAAGCCAGCCAGAACTCCCTGCCGACAGAAGTCTTGTCACCCAAACCCTGGGCTTGAACCACAAATGCCAGACCTAAAAAGCCCAACAGGAAAGAAAAATTTTGTAATATTTTATTCATATCATAAATTTCAAAAAAATACATTCAAAAGACACACTAAAAATCAAATTAGGTTGCTTATTGATTAGTACATCAGTGCAAAAAAATGGTATTTTTGTGTCAACTACAAAAATAAATCACTCCCTTCGGGAATTACCATGCCGCTTTGTAAAAAAACTCGTTTGACAAGATTGTGAGTTTTTTTTCATTATTAATATTAGGAAAATAAAAATGCCACTGTTTTTTGGCGATGCCTAAACATATTTTTTCAACATCAATTATTTAAAAAACAAAAACAAACTGATTGGCTGCTATTTGAGGCTTTTTGGATGAAGAATTTGCTAACTTTGTTTTTAAAATCTAAGAAACATGAGAAGTCTTTTTTTGTTGGTTGCACTGGTAGTCGCACAGTTTTGTTGGGCTCAAGGTGAGTTCAAACCCTCCTATCCCAAAATGCAGAAAGCTCTGCGTCAAAAAGATATAGCCGAAGCCAAGCGACATATTGACGCGCTATTGCTCGACCCCAAAGAACAAGCCAAACCCAAAGGCTGGTTTTACAAAGGCGAGGTTTACCAAATGATAGCCCTTTCAGATGAAGCATCTATTGCGTCTTTAGACCCCAAAGCACTGAGCAAATCCATTGAAGCCTACAACAAAGTGAAAGAGCTGACCGAAAAAAGTAAACAGAATGAGTACCGACTGCGTCTGGAGATACCCATGAGAAACCCTGAAAATGAGGAAGAAATCCTCAATCCGGTCATTCCTGCCCTCTACGAAGGGGCGTTCAACAAAGGTGCGAAATTTTATTCTGACCAAGAGTACGCAAAAGCAGCAGAGTTTTTTGAGGCTGCCGCGCAACTTCAAGAAAAAGACACCACAGCCGCTTTTATGCTCTCTACCTCAGGCTACACACTGAAAAACAAAGAATTGTTGGAAAAAGGAATGAAACTTTATTATGAAAGAGGCGGAAAAACGCCAGATATATTTTTGATGGGGTTCAATTTGGCCATTGACGAGGACGACAAAGAAGGTGCCCTTGCTTATGTTGAAAAAGGAGTTGCCAAATTTCCCAAATCAATCAATTTGCTCAAAACCAAAGCCCAAATCTTAGGGCAAAAAGGTCAATACAAAGAAGCCATCGAAGTGCTCGTAAAAGTAATGGAAATGAGTCCTGACGATGACGTTGTTACGCTTTTTGTCGGAAGAATGTACGATGACCAAAAGGACTACGACAATGCCATCAAATACTACAAAAAAGCATTGGACATAAATAAGAAAAACTTCGAGGCCAATTTCTATCTCGGCCTGCTCTACTACAAGCTCGCTGCCCAAGCGGAAGAAGATTGGAATGACAAACGTGAGGATTCCAAAGACAAAGTCGAACTTGAAAAAATTGAAACCAAAATCAAAGACTATTGCCGCAACGCTATGCCCTATCTGGAAACTTGCTACCGCCTACAACCTGAAGGAGAGCAAGTCAATCAGATCAACATGATGCTTGCCTCTATTTATAGGAATTTGGGCATGAAAGAAAAACAAGAAGCCGCCCAGAAAAGAATCAAAAAATAACCAAACTAAAAAGCCCCTCTCTCGGGGCTTTTTTTTTAAAAATCTTCGCTCAAAGAAAATTTGGGAGCCTCTTTTTCACTCATTACACCTGCTTTTTGGTACTCGGAAACCCTTTTCTCAAAGAAATTGGTCTTGCCTTGAAGCGAAATCATTTCCATAAAATCAAAGGGATTGGATGAATTGAAGATTTTGGGACATCCCAAAGCTGCCAAAAGCCTATCTGCCACAAATTCAATATACTGACACATCAAATCAGCGTTCATTCCGATGAGCTTCACCGGCAAAGCATCCACCACAAACTCTTTTTCAATCAAAACCGCATCGGCTATGATGGCCGTAATGGTTTCAATAGGCAACTTACGCTCAACATAATTGTTGTACAACAAGCAGGCAAAGTCGCAGTGCAGGCCTTCATCTCTGGAAATGAGTTCGTTGGAAAAACTTAGGCCGGGCATCAAGCCGCGTTTTTTTAGCCAAAAAATCGAACAAAAACTTCCTGAAAAGAAAATCCCCTCCACCGCCGCAAAAGCGACAAGCCGCTCGGCGAAGCTGCCGCTTTCTATCCAACGAAGTGCCCAGTTGGCTTTCTTTGAAACGCAGTCCATCGTCTCAATGGCTTTGAAGAGTTTATTCTTTTCTGCATTGTCTTTGATATAAGTATCAATCAGCAACGAATAAGTCTCAGAATGAATGTTTTCTATGGCTATTTGAAAGCCATAAAAAAACTTGGCCTCTGTGTACTGGACATCACGAATAAAGTTCTCGGCCAAATTCTCATTTACTATGCCGTCACTGGCCGCAAAAAAGGCCAGCACATGGGAGATAAAATGCTTTTCGCCTTCACTGAGACGCTCCCAATCTTTGAGGTCTGCACCCAAGTCAATCTCTTCTGCTGTCCAAAAACTGGCCTCAGCCTTTTTGTAAAATTCCCATATATCGTGGTGCTCAATAGGATAAAGAACAAAACGGCCTTTATTTTCTCTCAAAATCGGCTCCGTCCAGCCGTTTACTTCGTTATTTTTCATATTTCAACAACAATCTTATTCAAAAAAACAGACGACCAAAGTAATGGCTCGCTGGCAAAAATGCCAAAAAATTTAGTCGAATTTGTTGCTTCTGACCTTTAAAAAATAAAAAAACAACCCAAATGCTTGCATGCCCTTGGTCGGTTAGAAACAGACGAGCCTAACATGATGGCTCTTATTCAACTGAATTTCCGTTGATTTGCAGCCAAATTATTAGCATGAATCTTTCTAATCTCAAAGAAAATATCCTAAAAACCCGAAATTTCCTTTGTGTAGGCTTGGATACCGACCCTGCCAAATTGCCGAAGCATCTACCTAAAAATCAAGAAGGTATCTTATACTTCAACGAGCATATCATAGCCGAAACGCTTCCGTATTGTGTAGCTTACAAAATCAACACCGCTTTTTATGAAGCAATGGGCAAAATGGGCTGGGAATTGCTCGAACAGACCCGCAGCCTGATACCGGCCACCCATTTTGCTATTGCCGATGCCAAGCGCGGAGACATTGGCAACACGTCTGCCATGTACGCCAAAGCCTTTTTCGAGCAAATGGACTTCGATGCGCTCACAGTTTCGCCCTACATGGGGTTTGACTCAATAGCCCCATTTTTGGAGCACCGCGATAAGACGACCATACTGCTGGCTCTTACTTCCAACAAAGGTTCTTCTGATTTTCAGCAGCTTACATTGGAAAATGGACAAAAGCTATACCAAGAAGTGCTCAGAAAAGCAGCAGGTTGGGGCGAAAATATGATGTTTGTGGTGGGGGCTACTCAAGCAGCTCACTTACAAAGCATTAGAGAAATAATACCCAATCATTTTTTGCTGGTGCCGGGTGTTGGGGCACAAGGCGGCGATTTAGAGGCCGTCAGTAACTTTGGCGATATGCTCATCAACTCCTCCCGCGAGATCATCTATGCCTCATCGGGAGAAGATTTTGGCCTTGCTGCCCAAGCAAAAGCCCAAGAAATTGCCCAAAAAATGCGCGCCTTTAAGAACAACTAATTCAAAAATAGTGAGTTATTTGCTTTCTTCCCTGTTGAAAAACAACCGATAATAATTGAGTCCGCGCTGAGGGTCAAAGCCCTTTTCCAACAATTCGGGATTGGAATGTACGTACACATGAAAGTTTTTGTCCAGTTTGATGACTGAGCGAAATGTTTTTTTGTCTTTTTTGACTGCCTGTTCCACTATCTCGAATTGCGGCTCTATGGCAATATTTTTTTCTTGCTCTAAATGCTGCGCAAAAACCTCAAAGGCTTCTACGACTTCAGGCTTTTCAAACACTTGCTGTTCAAACTCTTGCTTGTCAAATGTTTGATTTTGATAAAAATAATCTTTGGCTTTGCCCTTAATCAAGGCCACTTCTTCGGCGGGAACTTCCAAAGTCTGCTCCACAAACTCCCTACAAACCTGCAAAACCTGTTGGGTTTTGTAAAAATCGTCTTTCCTTCTTGTTAGCCCCAAGGTGTGCTGCCTCCAGTGCTGGGCTTCACTTTTTGAGGATTCGTCCACAACGATTGCCTTGAAGCCTTGCTCGCGCTCCGTGTCAAAAATCAAGCATCCTTTATCAAATTTCCCCAAGGGAATTCCTCGCCTGAGTTCCAAAGCCATCCCGTCAACTAAAGGATTGAAAAAAAGATATTTGTCTTGATTTTCTATTTGAAACACCCCAATAGCCCGCACAACTTCATCCTCAATGACCAAACCCTCTATTTCAAAAAGAATAAGTTCGATTGGGTCTTTTGAAACCCGTAGAGCCAACACCTCAGCCATTTGCTCCAATGAAACTCGCCCATCGAAAAAATCTTTGACTTTATCGAAGAATTCGGTATCATGGACATAATAAAAAGTCTTGGTTTTGAAAGGTTTAAGAAAAGCAGAGGCCAAAATATCCTTTGGAGATGAAGCAGCGTCATCCGTTATGTCATTGAATTTGCACTCATTAACTGATAACTGGAGCTTGTGTACTATTTTTTTAAAACTGTAATGCCCTGTGCCTAACATCAATGTCAATAGTTTCGTAAAACACAAAGTTAATTGTTTACAATCCATCCCAATTATGTTTAAAGCCTTACTTTTTTTGAGCGTCTTGAATTGTGCCCATCCGGTTCCTGCGCAAAACAATGATGACCCTCTACAAAAGCCCCAAATCTGGCAAGAGTTGGTAGAATCTCCCCTTGATGAGATGCTCTGGGGAAAATATTTTGCCAAAGCCTTTGTTTGCATGAGTTCCAAAGAGCGTGAGATGTTCTTTTCTTTAAAAAATCAACTGATGCTGCGCAAAACCCAGACTATAAAAGAAGGTGCTATTTCAAAAGAAGAAGAAAAAGACTTGTTTGAGGTTAGCACCCAACCCAAAAGGAAGACAGTTGACATGGTGGAAAGCATAAGCCAAGAAAAAAACCTAACCACCAACTACATAAGCGATGTAGAGAAACTCATCATCCGTGAGCCTATGACGCTGGTAAAGCTCAAACAAAACCCGATAGAAAATTTTTGGATTATAGAAGACGCTTACCGTAGGGAGTTTCAGGCTTTGGGAGTAGCTTTTAGAGGCTTCAAAGATGAAAATCCCGATGGCAAAGGCAACAAAGTAGCTTGGATAAAGGCCAAAGAGCGCGAACTATTGGCTGCCAAACGCGAAAAAAAAGAAAAAATCAGGGCACAAGTCTCCAAACAATAGTTACTGAGTGTTTTGTAGGCTCACCAACTGGGCATAACGGCCTTCAGTGTCGGCTATAAGTTCGTGGTGAGTTCCGGATTGGACAATCTGACCACTTTCTACCACCAATATCCTATCCACCGAGCGAATGGTAGCCAATCGGTGGGCAATCACAATGGTTGTGCGTTCTTGCATAAGCTCTTGGAGTGCTTTTTGTACCCATGTTTCGGATTCGGCATCCAATGAGTTGGTGGCCTCGTCAAGTATGAGGATGTCGGGGTCTTTGAGAATGGCTCGGGCTATGGCTATGCGTTGGCGTTGCCCGCCTGATAGTTTGATACCGCGCTCGCCCACAACGGTTTGCATGCCTTGCGGAAACTGAGAAATAAACTCCCAAGCGTAGGCTTTGCGGGCAGCCTGTTCCACTTCTTGGGCGGTCGCTCCGATTTTGCCGTAGGCGATATTTTCAAAAATAGTACCACCAAACAAGATAATCTCCTGAGGCACAATACCTATTTTCTGTCTGTACTCCTTAAGTTGATAGTTGCTTATTTCTTGGTCTTCCACAAAAATATTGCCTTCGTTAGGCTGATACAAGCGCAGCAGCAATTGGACAATGGTGGATTTACCTGCACCGCTTTGCCCCACAAGGGCAACTTTTTCGCCTTTGGAAATACTGAAACTCATGCCTTTGAGGACTTGCACATCGCTGCGGGAGGGATAACTGAACCAAACATTTTGGTAAGTAATATTGCCTATTTTTTGGGCTGCAATATGGCTGCCTGATTGGGAGGACTCCTCCTTAGTATCCAGAATCTCCAAAATCCGCTCCGATGCCCCTACCGCCCTTTGTAGAGAGCCAAACAAATCACCAAGCCCGCCGATAGAGCCGCCAATAAATAGTGTTAAAATGACAAAAGAAACCAAATCCCCCACCGAAAGTTGCCCCGCGCTCACTTGTTCGGCACCGTACCAAACGACCCCTACGATACCTCCAAACAGCGCGAAAATGATAAAAGAAACAAACGCACTGCGGTACAAAGCGGCTTTGAGGGCAATGGCTACCACTCTGGACTGGCTCTGTGCAAAGCGTTGGTTTTCAAAGCTCTCATTGGTGTAGGACTTGACTACTGTGATGGTTTGCAAGGTCTCGTCAAGTATGGTATTGGATTGGGCTTGTTCGTCCTGTGCGGCTTTTGTCATTTTGCGGATAAACCGCCCAAAAACCAAACCCGCCAAGACCAACAGCGGAAAAGTAGCCAACATAAAAAAAGTCAGTTGGGTATTGCGCAAAAAAAGCAGTGTAACTCCGCCCACCAACGTAACAATTTGCCTGAAAAACTCCGCCAAAGTCGTGCTGAAAGTATCTTGCAAAAGCGAAACATCAGAAGTCAGTCGGCTAATCAACTCTCCTACCCTTCGGCTGTCGTAAAATTGCATCGGCAGGTGCATAAACTTGTCAAACAAGGCTTTGCGAACCGAAGAAAGACTTTTTTCGGTAACAATAGCAAAAAGCCAAACCCTAAAAAAGGAAAAAAAAGCCTGAACCCCCAACACACCCAACAAAATGAGGGTAGTGCGTCCGATAAGGGCTTGAGAAAGATTTGACTCCAGCAAGGAACTATCCACCAACTGCCCCATCAGTAAAGGAAATGCCAGCACCAGCGTACTGGAAACGGCCAAGCAAAGCATTCCCAATCCAAAATAAAATTTGTAGGGAAGCATGAACTTGAATATACCTATGAGTTTCTGAAAAGATTGTCTATTGAGTTTGGATTTAGGTGCATCCAAATGGTCTTTACGTGCCATAATTGGGGCAAAAGTAGCCCAAAAAGCACAATAGACAAAAGATGCAAACGGTTATGCCCCAGTTTTGGAAATACAGCAAAAAAATTTTGGAGCAGATTTGAAAAATACTATTTTTGCGTTGAAAAGCTAATGCGATTGCGTTTAGACCTTTCTTTTTCATAGCTGGTTGAAAGAATCACAAAGTGCCGGAGTTACATCCGGCATTTGTGCTTCTGGTGTACCTTGATTTTTTTGCAAATGTTGAGCACAATAGTTTTACCGCAAATCCAAAACCGCATCAGCGATTTTAATTTTGAGCGACTCAGTGCCTACTCGTCGGTGGCCGTGCTCTGCGACAGCAACACATCAAAGTTGTGTTATCCGCTTGTAAAGGCTTTTCTGCCTGAACATACGCTCATTGAAATACCCGCGGGCGAAGAGCACAAAACCCTCACTACCTGCGAGTTGGTTTGGCAAGCCATACAAATCCTTGACCGCAAGAGTTTGCTGCTCAATGTGGGCGGGGGAATGGTAAGCGATTTGGGGGGATTTTGTGCCGCCACGTACAAACGAGGAATTGCCTTTGCCAACATACCCACGAGCCTGCTGGCCATGGCAGACGCAAGCATAGGCGGCAAAACAGGGATTGATTTTCAAGGATTTAAAAACCATATCGGCGTTTTTGCAGAGCCTGAATTTATTTGGGTTTGCCCCGAGTTTCTCGACACACTGCCTTTGGAAGAGTTGCGCTCAGGATTTGGGGAAGTGGTCAAACACGCGCTTTTGGTCGGGGGCGAACTTTGGGCAAACGTCGCGGCTATTAAGTCTATTGACTTGGTAAAGGAGGCGGATTGGATTGGTTTTATTGAGCTATCCAACGCCTTGAAAGCTCAAATTGTAGCCCAAGACCCCAAAGAGAGCGGCCTTAGAAAAGTGCTCAACTTAGGGCACACTACGGCGCACGCACTCGAAACCCAACAACTCAACCAACAAGACCCAATTTTGCACGGCCAAGCTGTGGCGGCGGGTTTGCTGGTAGAAGCCTATATTTCCCACAACATCTGCGGCTTACCTCAAAAAGAACTTCAAGACATTTCAAAGGTCATCACACGATTGTTTGCTCCTGTGCCTTTGGGCAAAAACCTCTACGAAATAGCTCAAAACGACAAAAAAAACCTCGCCGGCAGGGTCAGTATGTCTCTGTTGCAACAGATTGGAAGCCCCGTTTTTGACGTTGTGGTAGAAAGAGAACTATTTGAGCAGGCACTCAATTTTTACCTCTTTTGCTATGGCACGGGGTCGTGGCCGCAGCCCCCCCAAGGATGACAGCGTGATATGCGCTTCAACCCAAGCCCTAAGCCTTTGAACCAACCGTATTTTTGTATGGCCTCAACCATATACTGGGAGCAAGTCGGGGTGTAGCGGCACATAGGGGGGAAAAGTGGCGATATACCGTACTGGTAAAATCGAACCACTCCAATCATCAGTTTTGAAAGCATATTGAAATTCAATTGAATAAAAAATTGATTGATTGACTTAACTACTGGCTGCAAAAGAGATATTTTTTGGCAATTTAACTGTCTTTTTTTAACTTGCGTCAATTTTTGAAAATGAGTAAAAAGATAGTTCAAGTAGGCGATATAGCCTGTGGAAGTGATGAATTGTTTGTCATCAGTGGCCCCTGTGTGATTGAGGATGAGGATACTATGATGAAAACTGCCGAGAAGCTCAAAGAAGTATCTTTGCGTTTGGGGGTGAAAATCATTTACAAATCCTCATTTCAGAAAGACAACCGCTCTTCGCTGGATTATTACACCGGCCCGGGCTTGGAAGAAGGGCTTAGGATGCTGGAGCGCATCAAAGGCGAATTTGGTTTTCCGGTTCTCTCAGATATACATTATCCCGACCAAGCCCAAGCGGCGGCTCAAGTACTCGACGTGATTCAGATACCCGCCTATTTGTGTATGCAAACGGATTTGGTGGTGGCCGCAGCCAAAACGGGCAAGGTTGTCAATCTAAAGCATGGGCAGTTTTTGGCCCCGCAAAATATGGCCAAACCCGCACAAAAATGCGCCGACTCCGGCAACGACCAAGTAATTTTGACCGAGCGAGGCTATACCTTTGGCTACAACGACTTGGTGGTTGACCCGCGCAGTTTTTACG
Organism: uncultured Roseobacteraceae bacterium; assembly: GCA_964602415.1. GTDB lineage: Bacteria > Bacteroidota > Bacteroidia > Cytophagales > Flammeovirgaceae > CAZRQL01. Next base: position 7,995 of record CAZRQL010000040.1, on the reverse strand, counting down.
ACATGGGCAAAACCGGTTATCCGATAGTTTTTGATATTACGCATTGCATTCGCAAATACGGCATACCGAGTGCCGACCCCAAAGGAGGAGCCAGAGAGTACCTGCCCGTTTTGTCGCGTGCCGGTGTGGCCGCCGGTGTGGATGGCATTTTTGTCGAAACACACCCCGAACCCGCCAAAGCCCTTTGCGATGCCGCCAGCCAACTTTGCGTTGATGATTTTGAAGAATTTTTGAAGCCCCTGCTGGAGCTTCATGCCATCGAAGTCAAATATCGAGTATGAAAATACAAGATTTCACACAAGCAACTTTTGTCCAAATCATAGAAGCAGACTACAATTATGGGTCTGTGTTGGATACATTCGGATTGGATTTTATTTCCAATCCCAATCAAAAACTTAAGTGTGCTTGCCGCGAAAAAAACTTAGACTTAAATTTTTTAATTCAAAAACTTCATCAATCCCCAAAACGACCGGTGTGTTTGATTGGGTTGAGTTATCGCAACTGCAAACAAATTATAGCCCACTTAAAAGAGACCCACCGCTATTTTATGAGGCTCAGGCTTCCCTACATGCTCAGGGTGATTGAGAAAATGGACGAACATCTCTTTGAGGACAAAGAGTTGGCCGGTGATTTGAAATGGATTTTCCCTGAATTTGTAATTGATTTTTCAGCCCATATACTTGAAGAAGAAGAAACCATTTTTGCCTACATACTTGAGTTGGAAAAAGCCGCTGCCAAGCCACGAAGCACTTGGAAAATTTTTGCAACGCTGCAACAAGCCTCTATGCAACGAATCATCGAAAACCACCTCGAAGAAGACGATGAAATGTTGGGAATCAGGACTATGACAAACGGATACCTCAGCGATGAGGCCAGCAACCCGTACAAAAAACTCATATACAACGAGCTGAAAAGTTTTGAGTCTGAACTAAAACAGCACGCCAGAGTCGAAAATGAATTGCTTTTTCCTTCTGCTTTAGAACTGGAAAGCGAACTCCACAATTACCTGCTGAAAATACAGAATTTGTGTTGATGGGGTTTAGCCCCATTAATTTATTGAGTGGCTGAGCCGTTGTCGTATCTAATAAGAGCCAAATTGATTGGTATTTAGAAAAATATTTTTAAATACTTTTTAAAGATAACAGTGATTTTCTTTGAGAGTCAAAGTATTTTCACTTGATTTGTCCAAAAGAATTAAGAGATGGAAAATAAAGAGTGGAACTTTGAGCCAACACCTTCAGAACCAAGTGCTTATGAACCGGAGGCTTACAATCCTGACCCTTCTCTGGTAGGAGATGCGTCGGCAGAGGGCTTTCAAGAACCAGATGCCTACTCCCAAAGCCCCGAACCAGCATACGAACCTTATTCAGAGCCCTCTTATTCTTCCGCTTTTGAGCCAAGTCCTTCTTACCAAGAGCCAAATACCGATGATTTTCAGAATTTTTCTCAACCAATTCAACCTACTACCCCTGTCTCTGAGCCAGTATCTTTTCGCCCACCTTCTGCTCCGGCGGCTTCTTCAGCCCACAGCTCCATAGACCTCGCCGCTATGCTCAGAGAACAAGAGCAGCGACTCAGGGATGAAAATATGCGCACCCTGCAAGCCCTCAAAGCCCAAGATACTGAAGACTTTACCCCTGATTTGGGCTATGAGTACATGACCCAACAAATCAACCCCGAACGCTACCAACTCAACCCCATTTTAAGCGGCAAACTTACCGACAATATCAGCGATGAAGTACTTTTTGAAAAGCACGAGCAAGCCACCGCCGAGCAGAACGAGGCTTACCGAAAACTCATGTATCTCAAAAAACAAATTAACAAAGATTTGGCTTGGTACAATAGAAAATACCGAAAATTTTCTTTCACGGCTTCGGCTTTCAAAATAGCCGTTGTGCTGCTGTCTTCTATCGTTACGGTGCTGTTGGGGTTGGATTATGTGGCCTCGGGACAGGAGCAACAACAAATACTCAAAGACGTGGCTCTTTTGATGAGTGCTATGATAGCTGTCATCACGGGCTTGGAGCGGTTTTTTGATGCCAAAGACCTAATGGTACAATACATGAAAACCTACGACAAACTCGAACAAATGAAATCAACCATTGAGTACATAGAAGTAGGCGGACACTACAATTTGGTCGAAGTAGAAAAACTCAAACTCAAGTACGACAAAATCGTAGTTAGCACTTCAAACTTTGTGGTTGAAGTACGTGCAGATGAAAACTAACCCATGGAAAACACTCTCCAGCCGCCAAATCTACGACAATGCTTGGATCTCGGTTCGGGAAGACCAAGTCATCAATCCCTCGGGCAATGAGGGTATTTATGGCGTGGTGGGTTTCAAAAATTGGGCTATCGGTATCATACCCCTTGACGATGAGCTTAATACGTGGCTGGTTGGTCAGCACCGCTATTCACTCAACGAGTATTCGTGGGAGATCCCTATGGGTGGTGGCAAACGAGGCCAAGACATACTCGAATCCGCACAGCGCGAATTGCGGGAGGAAACGGGGCTGTTGGCTCAAAATTGGCAACAAATCCTCAAAATTCATACCTCAAATTCAGTTACCGATGAGACAGGCTTCGTTTTTGTGGCAACTTTACTGACTCAGACAGAAAGCCAGCCCGACGAGACCGAACAACTGGAAGTACAAAAGTTGCCTCTTTATCAAGCGGTTGAAATGGCTTTAGACGGCAGAATTACCGATGCCATTTCGATTGCGGGACTCTTGAAAGCCGCTCATTTGTATCTTTGGGGCCGATGAAAAATATTTTATTAGCAAGTGCCCTAATTTTCCTGACAAGTTGTGAAAACAAACAAGAACAACTTTTAGAGGCCAAAAACAAGATGAAAGCCGGGCGGTACGCCGAAGCCCTTTCTATCTTGGAAGAATTGGACGAGCACCCTGAAGTACTGAATGCCAAAGGGGTAGCCTATCTGGAGTTGGGACAAAACGGAAAGGCTTTGGATTGTCTCGACCGCGCCATAGCGGCAGCCCCCCAAGACTACCGCCCCTATTACAACAAAGGCAATGTGTTCCGAAGGATGCAACGCCCCAATGAGGCCATTGAGTTTTATACAAAAGCCTTGGCTATCAACAGTTTTGAGTACGAAATTTTTCTCAATCGGGCACTGGTGCTGGCTTCGCAAGGCAAGCTGGTAGAAGCCGCATTAGACTATCAAGCTGCCGCTCAGTTAGATGGCGGGAGGGATAGAAACGTCTATTACTACATGGGAGTCAATTATTTGAATCTGGGACAACCCCAACAAGCCATTGAGCCTCTGGCTTTGTCTTGTGCCCTTGATACGACTTTTGCAGACTCTTTTTACCAACTGGCTATGGCGCAGATGGGCGGAGGTCAAACCACCAAAGAAGTGATTTGCAGCAATTTGGTCAGTGCCAAACGTTTGGGGCACTCCAAAGCAGAAGCTATTGAGTCAGTGGTGTGTCGGTAGCGTATTTTTTGGGGTACTCATAAAACTTCATCTCCGCTTCTTGAGTTTTGAGTTCGGCCCATTTGTCTGTCTTACAGGCCAGCCCCACTATGCCTCCGGTAGGAATGTTGTCAATGTAATGAGAGCAAAGTTGGTTATAAAGTTCTGTAAGACCTTGATTATGACCCACAATCATCAAGCTGTCTATACTTTCGGGCTGCTGCTGTATGATGGACAAAAGGGTGGCGCAAGAGGCTTCGTAGAGTTCGGGCAAGTAGTCAATGCGGTCTTTGGGGTAGCCGATTTTCTCAGCATACTGAATGGCGGTGTCTTTGGTTCTTCTGGAAGGCGAACAAATAATCAAATCCGGTTTGACCCCTAATGTTTTTAGCATGTTGGCCATCACAGGCACATCGTTTTTGCCTCTCACGTTGAGGGGGCGTTCAAAGTCGCTCAGGCTCATGTTTTCCCAACTTGATTTGGCGTGCCGTGCTAAATATAAGGTCTTCATAAATGTCCTTTGCGCAAAAATAAGTTCCTTTGTCAAACAATGAAAACGGTTTATTTTTTGAAGACTCAAAGCCAAACCTATGCTTACCGTTTGAAGCAAGCTAAGCCCCAGTTTTGGTATTCTCAAAGTTATACAGCTCCTTGGGTGCTTACTCCCGAAAACATCCTCGCACAATACAGTTGGCAAGAAGGCAAGATGATTTTGACCAACAAAAGGATATATGTGCGTTTTAAAAATAAAACATTGATGATTGAAAAACCACAAAAAGCCACTATCAAGCACGTGAGGCTCCATGCCCCCATCTTGGCCGGCGGGATTTTCGCGCCTTTTGCTGTGTTGGCTGCGGGCAGAGGTATTTTGGGGATTTGGATGGCGGCCTTGATTGCGGTGGTAGGTGCAGCCCTGTTTTACTACGGCTACAAAGGAGTGTATTCTATTGAAATACAAGGAGATAAAGAATCAAAAAAATTTTTTGTCGATGAAGCGGACTCAGGCTTGACAGACTTTTTGGGTTGGCTATCGCAAAATCCTCCTTCGTAAGTTGTTGTGTCATATACCGTTTTTGCAATGCTCAAAACGGTAGGGACATTTTTTGTGGACAGATTTTTTTGTGGAATTTGGTTTCAACGTTACGGCGATTTAGATTTGCGTTTAAAATTTTAATAAAACCCATGGCAAACAAAGGTAAAATCACCCAAGTCATCGGTCCGGTTGTGGATGTATCGTTTGAGAACGACGCGCAATTGCCCAAAATACTTGACGCTCTACGTGTTGTAAGACCCGACGGACAAGAAGTAATACTCGAAGTACAACAGCATTTAGGCGAAGATAGGGTGCGCACCATAGCAATGGATGCCACCGAAGGTTTGCGTAGGGGCTTGGAAGCCGAAGATTTGGGACAGCCGATCTCTGTGCCTACGGGTGAAGCCATCAAAGGCCGTCTTTTCAACGTGGTCGGGAAGGCAATAGATGGTCTGTCTGACCCCTACTCGCCCCATCGCTTGCCCATACACCGCTCTGCACCCCGCTTTGAAGATTTATCTACTGCAACCGAAGTGCTTTACACCGGTATCAAAGTAATTGACCTTATCGAGCCTTATGCCAAAGGCGGAAAAATCGGTCTTTTCGGTGGCGCAGGTGTAGGAAAAACCGTTTTGATCCAAGAGCTTATCAACAATATCGCCAAGGCTTATGCAGGTCTTTCCGTGTTTGCTGGTGTGGGAGAGCGTACCCGCGAAGGCAATGACCTGCTGCGCGAAATGATTGAGGCCGGAATCGTAAGGTACGGTGAAAAATTCAAGCACTCAATGGAAGAAGGGGGATGGGATCTCTCTACAGTGGACTACAAAGAACTCGAAGAATCCCAAGCTACTTTCGTATTTGGACAAATGAACGAGCCTCCGGGTGCGCGTGCAAGGGTAGCCCTCACCGGTTTGACCATTGCAGAGTACTACCGCGACGGAGACGGAACAGGCAAAGGAAGAGATATTCTTTTCTTTGTGGACAATATCTTCAGGTTCACTCAGGCAGGGTCTGAAGTGTCGGCTCTTTTGGGGCGTATGCCTTCGGCTGTGGGATACCAGCCTACCTTGGCCTCGGAAATGGGTGCCATGCAAGAAAGAATCACCTCAACCAAAAGAGGCTCAATCACTTCAGTACAAGCCGTTTACGTGCCAGCTGATGACTTGACTGACCCTGCTCCGGCCACTACTTTCTCTCACTTGGATGCCACTACGGTACTATCGCGCAAAATAGCCGAGTTGGGTATCTATCCTGCTGTTGATCCTTTGGACTCTACCTCCCGCATCCTCTCTGCTGACATTGTGGGCGAGGAGCACTACAACACTGCCCAAAGAGTCAAATACATCCTCCAACGCTACAAAGAACTTCAAGATATCATCGCTATTTTGGGTATGGATGAACTTTCGGAAGAAGACCGCTTGGTGGTACACCGCGCGCGCCGCGTGCAGCGTTTCCTCTCCCAGCCCTTCTTTGTGGCTGAAGCCTTTACAGGTCTGAAAGGGGAATTTGTGGACATCAAAGACACCATCAGAGGTTTCAACGAAATCATGGACGGCAAACACGACCACCTGCCCGAAGCCGCCTTCAACTTGGTAGGAACCATCGAGCAAGCCGTTGCCAAAGGTGAAAAACTCCTCGCACAAGCCAAATCCTAAAACCATGAAGTTAGAAGTCATCACCCCCGATGCCAAAATATTTGAAGGCGAAGCCACAGGTGTCAAGTTGCCCGGATTGGACGGTTCTTTTGAGATTCTAAACAACCACGCACCCATCATCAGTGCCTTGGGAAAGGGAGAGTTGCGCATCAACACCCCAACAGGTACACAACGCTACACCATAGACGGCGGATTGGTAGAAATGAAAGCCAACAAACTTATCGTACTGGCTGAAAGCGTCCAATCTTAACCCTGTTAAAAAAACATATCAGCAGCCTACGAAGTCGATTCGTGGGCTGTTGTATTATTACAAGACCACAGCGTCTCAATGAAAAAATTTAACACGGATTGCGCGATACAAATTTTTCTAATCCTTAATTCGTAATAAATGCACCCGATGCCGTAGGCATCGCATGTTTGTAGCTTACGAATACGTCAGGCTGTAAAAAAACTACTTTTTCATAGTCTGACGTTTTGCGGCTTGGCGTAGTGGCGGATTTTTAGCACAAAAGTTCAATCGAAGAACTGCACTTGAACCTACCACAAAACTGTCATACGAAGCACTGCACCCGCCATTACGCCAAACCGCTGTTGTGCGTTCGGTGTTCTTCTTTCGTCCTGATTGACTGTCGGTTGCGGGTTGGAACAGACACACTCTTTGCCAAGTTTTGGCTTGCGTGTCGGCTGGTGCGACTTGGCAATGTGTGTGGCTGTTTAGCATTGGGAATATTTCGTTTTAAAAATGTCGTTTATTTCAACCAAAAAAATGTCGCCTGGTGATTTGTTTATAGCTGTCTCCCTAAATTTCTTGTAAAGCTCTATGATTTTATTTTCGGTTTTCTTGTCGAGTAATGTTAGGTCAAGCATCATCGCTTTGTTAAGGTCATTAGGTTCAAATTTTTGAAGTCCATTACCATATTCTCTTCGGTTGTCTTCAAATATCTCTCTTGCAACGTCTGTTAAAAGATATGCAAACAAAACGTCAACATTTACATTGTCGAATAAGCTATTTTGAAATGGATAAACGCAATGAAATGTTGTTAGATTGGAAATATTTGCTTCATTTCTAATGAATTTCAGTCCACTTCTGTTGAAAACCGAAACCCAAATTGGTGATGGTGGACGATTTTCCAAAGAATACCACGGAGTTCTACAAGCTGTTAGATATTTTTTATCAATTCCTGATGTCTCACCAAGTTCAATGTATTTTAAAACATTTTCATCTTGAGAGCCTATTGCATTTAATAAGAATACTTGTCTATCATTATTTACTAATGAATTGAAATTATCATTCGTAAAAAAATTGTCTTTAACATCAATAGCTTTACAAATGCAGGGAAGTAAATATTTCTCATCAATCTCGTATTGGTTTGCTTTAGATTTAGAAAATGTGAAATATTCATTTGCACCCGTGGCAATTCCACGAACAACTTTGGCAACACTTGAAAATGGAATTAAGTTTTTATATCTAATTCCGTTTTGCGGTTGGTAATATTTACGCCACTTTATTTCTGGCTCAAGGTCGCTTATGTTAATAGTTGATTCGTCACCATTGTTAAGTGGATATTGTGAAATGTAACTTTTGATTTGTTCTAAATCATCTATCTTTTTAACGGTTGTAAACTTTACTTTCTGATTGTGCTTGTCATTTGAGCATAACAGAATACACGCAGTTGTCAAAGCATCATCAAAAACATTTTCTTCAAAATCGAAAACGACTATATGCCTTAAAACCTTATTTTTAATTAGTGCCGATTTTACAAGCTTTCCATAATCTGAATTTAAAAACTCCGAAGGTATGATGTAGGCAAGTCTGCCGTTTGAGTTTAACTGATAAATGGATTTTAATAAAAAAAGTGTGTAAAGATTTG
>CAZRQL010000039.1:0-25328 GCA_964602415.1 uncultured Roseobacteraceae bacterium | reverse complement strand
GCCTTAAGATCTTAAAAATCACTTAAATCTTGGTCTAAACATAGCCACAGGCTTAAACCCGTGGCTATTAGGTGAAAATTCAGATGCTGAAACAATTTTACTCCAATACAATTTTGTAGCTCAAGTACTTGTCGCCCGAAGCTATTTTGAGTACATAAAGCCCCGAATCAAGCCCGGTCAAGTCGCAAGTCAAAGCATAATTGCCGGCGGGGTAGTGCCCGCTTTCTATTTTTCTGACTTGTTGGCCTTTGGTATCAAAGATGCTTATTTCCAGACTTTGCGCTTCGTAGGTGGCGAAATTTACCAAGCAAAGCCCGGCAGTTGGGTTGGGGTAAGCCGCCAATATGGTAGCCACTTCTTTAGATGCACCTGTTATGACGAGTCGCCTTTCAGCAGGAGTGGCTTTGTCTATGGTCGCTTTGCCGTTGGCGGGGGCATTGGCTTTTTGCAAGCGGTTGAATTGGTGAGCGGCAAACCACCCTTGCCCAAAGGACTCTTTGTTTTCGGGTTTGAACAAGGTATTGACAAAGTAGTAATCGCCTTGCACCGCGCCGTTGGTGATGTTGAGCAACAAGTAGCCGTGGCGGATTAGGTCGGTGTATTTCAAATGCGGATTGGGGTTGATGGGGGGGGCAGGGGCGGGCAAGGTTTTGTTGATTTGATTTTGAAGAGCCAAAGCCAAAAACACCGCCGAAGCCGAATCGCCTCCCGTAAAGGAGCGCAAGTTTTCGTCGAAATTGGCGGAAGTGATGCTGGGCACTGCAAACTCTACCGCCAGCGAACCGGCTCCGGTAGCGGGGTCATAAGTGGGGCGGGCATTGTCCCAACCAAAAACCGAAGGTCTTTTGGCCACGTCAAAAGCAAAAGTAGTGTGAAAGTCGCCCGTCAAAATCACTACGTTGTTGGTTTTGTTTTTGGCGATGGTGTCCAGTATTTGGTCTCTCTCTACGGGGTAGCCATCCCAAATATCCAAAAATTGGCTCTCCAGTTGGGCGGGGGTTTGTCCGCCGGGTAGTGCCGAAGCCCCCCAGCCTACGTTGAACTCGGAGAAAATCACTTGGTTGCCTATGATTTTCCAGCGGGCAGTTGATTTGCGAAGCTGCTCAAAAAACCACGCTTTTTGTTGCGCACCCAACAACGTGCGGGTAGGCGAGTACAGAGCAGGGTTGGTAACGTCGTTGATTTGTACGTCGCGGCCTTCCAAGCGGGTATCAAGCATAATAAGCTCGGCCAAATTGCCGTATTTGATGGTTCGGTAGATGGACTGGGCATCGCCGCGTATGGGCATCCATTCGCTGTACACTTTTTTGGAGATGGCTTTGCGCTCTTCCCAAGAGCCTTCATTGGGCTGGTGGTTTTGTGCGCCGTCTTTGTAGGAGTCGTTGGCGGATTCGTGGTCGTCCCAAACGGCTATAAACGGGTGCTGTTGGTGTGCACGGCGCAAACCCGCATCAAGACGGTACAGAGAGTAGCGGGTACGGTAGTCGGCCAGCGTGAGAATTTCCGTTTCGGGTATGTTGCTGCGGTTGGGTATTTTGTTGCCGTAAGTGCCTTTGCCGTATTCGTAGATATAGTCGCCCAAGTGGATGACCGCATCCAAGTCGTTGCGCTGACCGATGGCTTGGTAAGCGTTGAAATAGCCCGCCTCGTAGTTGCTGCAAGAAACCACCGCAAAACGCAAATGGGTGTTTTCGCCTTTGGGGGTGGTTTTGGTGCGGCCTACCAAAGAAGTAACTCCCTTGGCCTCAAAACCGTAAAAATAAGTTTTGCCGCTTTCCAGACCGGTTACGTCCACTTTGACCGTGTAGTCGCGGCTGGCATCGGTGCTGACTTCTCCTTGCTTCACGATATTGATAAGTGCTCCGGTGGAAGTGTTCAGGTCGGTGGCCATGTACCATTTGACTTTGATGGGTTCGTTTTGTCCTGCTTCGGGGGTTACGCGAGTCCAGATGATGACAGCCTCTTCGGTGGGGTCGCCCGAAGCGACTCCATGGTAAAAAGGCTTAAGGGCAGGGTCTAAGGGAAGCCCATCGGCTTGGGTAGCAAAGGGACGCTCCAGCGGCCTGAGTACCCCATCAAGTTGCGGGGCGATAGCTGTGTGGCTTTTGAAGGGTTGTGCCCAAAGAGGCAACGCAAACAAACACAGGATAATGGTTTTTTTCATTGATAAATAAATTTCTCACAAACCTACTGTACCGATATAAACCGAATGTAGCGCGAAAATGAAGCTATTGTTTTGCTTTGAAAAATTGGATTTGTATCGTTAATTTTGCAACAAACATCGCGCTCAATGAAAAAAATCATCCTTTTTGAAATCAATGAGATTCCTACTTTTATCCTTGATTATTACACCGAAAAGTACCCACAGTCCACGCTGAGCAAAGTGTTGCCCCAATGCCATCAGTATGAGACTTACGTACACGATGAAGGACACCTTTCGCCTTGGATTACTTGGTCAACCTTGCACAGAGGAGTCAACAATACGCTGCACGAGATAGCAGACTTCGGCCAAAACCTCGATGCGGTCAACCAAAAATACCCGCCCATCTGGCAAATCCTCAAACAAAACGGCATCAAAACAGGTGTTTTCTTGTCCATGCACAGTTTTCCGCCGCCTGCGGATTTTATGGAGTACGCTTTTTATGTGCCTGACCCTTTTGCGGGGGAGAGCAAGACCAACCCGCCGGTGCTGGAGCCTTTTCAGCGGTTCAATTTGGCTATGTCGCGCCGCTCGGCTCGCAATGTGGACGCGGGCATAGACGTAAGCTCGGCGACAGGCATGGTAGGCACTTTGCCCAAAATCGGGATTCGCGGCAGCACCTTGCTCAGAACCGCCGCCCACGTACTCAAAGAAAGGGTGCGCCCCACCATCAAAACCCGCAGACGTACCTACCAGTCTATTTTGGCTTTTGATGTGTTTATGGATTTGATGAAACAAACCCAACCCCAGTTTGCCACTTGCTTCTCCAACCACGTAGCTTCGGCCATGCACCGCTATTGGGCGGCTGCTTTTCCACAGCACTACACCGAGTACAAAATGCCCGAAAAATGGAAACAAGACTACCAAGGCGAGATAGACTTTGCTATGGGCGTATTTGATGAGTTTGTCAAGCGTTTGGTCAGTTTTGCCAAAGAGCACGACTATGTCATTTTGTTTACCAGCAGTATGGGTCAAGCCGCTACCCGCGCCGAAGTCATAGCTACCGAGTTGTACAGCCATGATTTTAGCGTGTTTCTCAAAAATTTGGGCTTGCAACACTTTGAAATCCGCAACGCCATGCACCCCCAGTACAACTTTGTCGCCCTCGACAGCCAAACCGAAGAGTTGTTCCGCAGCCGAATCGCCGAGTTTTTGATAAACGGCCAGCCTCTAAACTACCGCGAAAAAGAAAACGGCTTTTTTGCCGTTGATTTGGGGCATCAAAACCTAAGCATCCAAAGCGTTACCTTCCAAGGCAAACCTACTTCGATACAGGAGTTCGGACTCTCCAATCAAGCCATCGAAGACCAAACAGGCAGCACCGCTTACCACATACCCGAAGGAATCCTCTTTGTCTATGACCCCAAAGACCTCAGAGCCAAACCCGAAAGAAAAAAGGGCTTAGATACCAGAGCCTTTGTGCCCACCATCATGAAAAACTTTGGGCTGACACCGCCTCAGTACGCCTCTCAACAGACCATTGATGCCCTCAAACTGGTATAGTTAGTTAGCCTTTTTCACAGCAAAGGAAATTCCAAACGGGGTTTCCTTTTTTTGTTAGATTTGCGGGACATTATCGGCTCGATGGTCTTACGTTCAGAAGAATTAATCAAAAAATACAGAAAACGCACCGTTGTCAATCGGGTGGCCGTTGAGGTAAACCAAGGCGAGATAGTGGGGCTTTTGGGGCCAAACGGCGCAGGAAAGACCACTACCTTTTACATGATTGTAGGTTTGATAAAGCCCAACGAAGGTAGGATTTTTCTCGATGACCGCGACATCACCGACTTGCCCATGTACAAGCGCGCCAAAATAGGCGTGGGCTACTTGGCGCAAGAGCCTTCGGTTTTTCGGTCTTTGAGCGTAGAGGAAAACATATTAGCCCCTTTGGAGCTTACCAATATGCCCAAAAAAGCCCAAAAAGAAAAAGTGGAGCAACTTTTGGAGGAGTTTTCGCTGACCCACGTGCGCAAAAACTTGGGCATGGTGCTCTCAGGGGGGGAGCGGCGGCGCACCGAAATAGCCCGCGCACTGGCCGTAGATCCCAAGTTTGTGCTCTTGGACGAGCCTTTTGCAGGGGTTGACCCCATAGCCGTCGAAGAAATTCAGTCCATAGTTGCCAAGCTCAAACACCGCAACATCGGCATTTTGATCACCGACCACAACGTAAACGAAACCCTCTCCATCACCGACCGCGCTTATTTGCTCTACGAAGGCCGTATCTTGCAAGCTGGAACGCCAGAAGCATTGGCCTCCAACCCCGAAGTACGCCGTTTGTATTTGGGGCAGCATTTTGAACTCAGACGCAAAAAATTTAGCACATAGACCTTCCGGCTATATCCTCACCAATTTCCTGACGTACACCTTGGAGCCGAATGTTAAGCGGCAATGGTAGATGCCAATAGGCAAAGACTCTCCCTGAAGCAGGATTTCTTTTTCTCCGGGCAGCACAAATTCGTCAAAAAGGTTGGCTATCTGAGCACCTTCTGAGTCGTAAAGATCAATTTGGACAAAGCCTGCATCAGTGGCTGCAAAGCGAATACGGGTACTTTGGCTAAAAGGGTTGGGGTAGTTTTGCAGCAAGCCAATGGGTTCACGAGAGTCAAAACCGGTCGCTCCGTCCAAAATCAAAGGCATGTAAGGGAAAGTCTCTCCCATCACGCTGCTGATTTGCATGTCGTCCAACTCAAACCACTGCTTAAACACCGAAGCATAGACACTGCGAAAATCAAACTGCATGGGTACGCTGTCTTGTATGCCTACGTTGCTATCAATGCTCGGGTTGTTGCCGTGCAAGATGGGATTGACCTTTGAGCCAAACACAAAAAGCGGGGCGGCTTCGCCGTGGTCTGTGCCGTAGGTAGAGTTGGAACGAATGCGCCTGCCAAACTCCGAAAAAGTCATCGCCAACACACGGTCTTCTATTTTGAGCAGCTTCAAATCGTCCTGAAACGCTCCCACTGCCTGCGACAAATTGGCCAATAAGTTATTGTGCAAACCCAATAGGGTGTTGTCTTGGCTCACTTGGCCAGCGTGGGTATCAAACCCGCCAATTGAGACCACGTAGATTTTGGTTTTTAGTCCTCCCGCTATGAGGTTGGCCACTATTTTGAGTTGGTCGGCGAGCGGGTTTTGTCCTTGTGCGGGGTATTGGGTGGAGAGGTTGCGGGCTTTGGTGGCGGCGGCTTTGATGGTCAAAAGGTAATCGGTGGTTTGGAGCATGGTCTTACGGACAAACTCCAACTCTCTGCCGGCGTTTGTGTCTGGAGTGGGGTCGGTTTGGTCTCCCAGTATTTGGTAAAAAACCTCCGTACTGGTGATGGCCAGCCCCATATTAGCAGCGGGGCCTTGACAAGTTTGGGACACGACCGCCCCTATGGTAATGGCCAGCGGGTCGGTGCTTTGTGCGTTGGGATAGTCTTGTGGAAAAGCAGGGTGCTCCTCAGCCAAGTACCTGCCCAGCCACCCTGTCGTAATGACCTGATCGGAAGCGGAAGCCGATGTCCAAATATCGGTAGAGCGAAAATGAGAAAGGTTGGGATTGGGGTAGCCCACGCTGTGGACGATGCCTACTTTTTTGTCCAAGAACATATCCCTCACTTGGGTCATGGCCGGGTGCAAGCCCGTCCGGGTGTCCAAGCCCAAGACCCTGTTTTCAGGAATCAAGACATTGCTGCGCACTTTGGCCAGGTTGGAGTAGTGCTCCAGAGGGATGACCGTATTGAGGCCATCGTTGCCGCCGTTGAGTTGGATAAGCACCAAGACCCTGTCGTTGGAGGACTTGCCCATCAGCCTCTGCAAAGCCGAATGAGCCCAGGTCTGTATGGTCTGCCCTTGCAAAAAAACAGGAGCACCCAGCAAAGGGAAAGAACTTTTAAGAAAATCGCGTCTGTTCATTTTTTTTGAGTTTAAGGGGTTAGCATAAGTGGTATTCTGCCCAGGAGACCATGACAATAAGTAAAATTCTAAATTTTAGGCTCAAGGCTTCAGCCGCATCTTTGTCGCTTGGGTTTTCTACGTACAGGTTCCATTGGGAGGTAAACTCATAGTCGGGTATGCCGGGGCGCAGTGCTTCTTTGAGTTGGGCTTTTTGTTTTTCTGTGATTTCAAAGGGGTAGAGCATCTGAGCAAATTCCAATACTACGTCTTCGGGGTAGCCGGGGTTGGAGGTCTTTTTTGCAAAAGCCAGCGGGTCTATGGCGAGCTTGAAGCCATTGCGCACAAAACCGGTAGAACTCAGCAATACATCGGTGATTTGCTTGCGAAAGGGCATCGTAACGGCATTGAGCCAAAGGCGGTGGTAGGAGGGGCTTTGGTGGTAGGCGGCAAAGCCTGCCACATTGGGAGGGAAGCCCAGTTGCATCTCCAGCACAAGCATCGAACCGTACACAAAATCCCAAGCCAAGTATTGACGGGTAACATCTGAATCCGTTGGAAAATTAATCTCAAACTGCCTGACAAAACCAACCACAAAATCAGCCGGATTTTTGATTAGGCAGCCCATAACGGCCTTGTCAAAAAAATGCTCGCTACCAAAAAGAACCTCCAAGGCAGGTTTAATCTCGTAGTTGCTTTCATATAAAATATCGCCCAGTGGCTTGATGATATTTTGTTCGATGCCGGCATCAATATGATAGTACACAAAAAAGCGGTACAGCTTACGCGCTATGAAATAGGCCGTTTCTCTTTTTTCAAATATCATATCTATCAGTAGCCTGTACTCATTCTCTTCGGCGTTTTTAATGACTTTTTTATCAAAAGCATCCGAAAAAGTTTTGTCCGTTTTGTCGTGGCTTTGGGGTCTAAAAGCAGCCATGAGGCGGCTTCTGCGGTCTATACCCCAACCGGTCAGCACCTTGGCGGCTTCTCTGACATCTTGCTCGGTAAAAGTGGTGTAGTCGCCCTCTGCGCGCTGCGCTCCTTTGCCGATGGTAAAAAGCTCAAAAAGCTCGCGGGCATAGTTTTCGTTGGGGGCTTCCGCCGTACTGTCTGCGCCGTTGAGGTAGATGAGCATAGCAGGATTGACCGTGATTTCATAAGTCAAGGTTTTAAAGTTGCCTAAGGCGTGTTCGCGCAAAAGCTCTATATAACGATAGTACATGCGCGGCTCTTCGACCACCAAAGCCTCCGTAACAAAATGGTTGTGCCAAAAAAGCAGCATTTTTTCTCTTAGCGTACTGCGCTGGTGTATCATCTGACCCGTCCACCAGCGAAAAAGAGACTGAAACCTGCTTGCTGCAAGCATGGGATTGGCAGGGGCATTGACCCAAGTCTCCCCCAAGGGCACTGAGGTATCGCGGGGATCGGCATTTAGGGGTGGGGCGGCAGGGGGTTCATCGGCCAGCAAATCAGACAAGCACTGCTCCAATGTTTTGGAGTAGAAATCCTGCACTTCACTCTCTTTTGCACCAAACAGCGTTCGCCTCAGCAAGTGCCGCACTTGTGTTTTGTCCCAATCGCCTTGGTAAGGGGCTAAGGTTTGTTGGAGTTTGAGCGGAAAGCCTGCTGTTTGTATGTGAAGATCCTCTGCCTTTTTGGGCAGACTAAATACATCAGCATACCGTGTCAACGTGTCTTCCAATTGTTGTTGTCTTGTCATATCGCTACCAATTTACTTTTACAAGTTTGTTAATTACCTAAAAACGCCCTGTTGGGTTGCTTGTGAAAAGTGCTAAAGTTTTGTTTAGATTTCTTTTTTGGTTTATAGTTTAAAGTAACCACGGGTTTAAACCCGTGGCTATATGATACCAACTCGCTTCGGGAGGGGGTATTACGACACCGTCCCGCGCGCAACTGTTTGGGTGGTTTTTTGTCGAACTGTTATCCATGCCGTTTTTTGGCTTGCGCTGTCGCCTCCTTAGAAGCGGTGTTTTGGGTTTATTTTATGAACTTTGTCCATAAATTAGCAGGTATGATTTACCATAAAACATTTGAGTTGGGGGCGCACTGCGACTGGGTGGTGATGGTGCACGGGGCGGGGGGCAGCTCCAGTATCTGGTACAAGCAGCTCCGCGAGTTCAAGCAGCACTTCAACGTGCTGTTGGTTGATTTGCGCGGGCATGGCAAATCGAGCGATTTTTTTGAAAAATACTTGCGCAACCATTACACCTTTAGGGAGGTAAGCCAAGATGTGCTGGAGGTCTTAGACCACTTGAAGATAGAAAAAGCGCATTTTGTGGGCATATCGTTGGGCTGTATCATCATCCGCGAGATAGCGGAGTTGGCACCCGAGCGGTGTTTGAGTTTGGTGTTGGGCGGAGCCATCCTCAAAATCAACCTTCGGTCTAAGTTTTTGATGTGGGTGGCTGATACACTCAAACAAATCGTGCCTTTTATCTGGATTTACAAGCTCTATGCTTTTATTTTGATGCCCCGTGCACGCCACAAAGAGTCGCGCAATCTTTTTGTGCAAGAAGCCCGCCGGCTGGCCAACAAAGAGTTTTTGCGATGGTTTAGGCTTACCGCCGAAGTCAACCCCCTGCTGCGCTACTTTAGGGAAAAAGACCTCAACATCCCTACGCTCTACATCATGGGCGAAGAAGACTATATGTTTTTGCCTCAGGTCAAGAGGCAGATTCAGCGGCATAGGTTTTCCGTGCTCAAGATCTTCCCCCGCTGCGGCCACGTGGTCAATGTCGAAAAACCGGATTGGTTCAATGGGATTGCTATTTCTTTTATGAAAAATCCTTCCTTGAAGGTCTTTACCTTGCCCAAAGTGAGCTACCATGCCTAAAATACTGATCATAAACGGCCCCAACCTCAACACACTGGGCAAGCGGCAGCCCCATATCTACGGCACACAAAGTTTTGAATCCTATTTTCAAAGCCTTCAGTCGCTGTTTGCCCATTTGGAGCTAAAAGCCTTCACCTCTAACCACGAAGGGGCTTTGATAGACAAAATCCAGCAAAGCGATGCCGATGCCCTGGTGGTCAATTTTGGGGCTTATACGCATACTTCGCTGGCTTTGGCCGATTGCTTGGCGGCTTTGGAGGTACCGGTCATTGAGGTGCACATCTCCAATATTTTTGCCCGCGAAGCCATACGCCACCAAAGCCTGACCGCCCCCCACTGCAAAGGGGTCATCACGGGCTTGGGGCTGGAAGGCTACCAACTGGCTCTTGCGTACTTGCAGGGCCTGCTGGTTTAGGGTATCGCGCGTGGGGCAGTGCGGATAACCACAGGTTTAAACCCGTGGCTATGGCATCTTTATTTATCTTTGCGACAAATACTACTTGATGAGCGACATACAGACTGCCCGCAAACTGGGCTTGTTGGCCGAAGAATTTGAAAAAATATGCCAACTGCTGGGACGCAACCCCAATTTTACCGAACTGAGTCTTTATTCGGTGATGTGGTCGGAGCACTGTTCTTACAAAAACTCAATCGTCTGGCTCAAAACCTTGCCGCGCGAATCAGAAAAAATGCTGGCCAAAGCCGGAGAAGAAAACGCCGGGTTGCTGGACATAGGCGACGGGCTGGCTGTGAGTTTTAAAATCGAATCCCACAACCACCCTTCCGCCATCGAACCCTACCAAGGTGCAGCCACAGGTGTGGGCGGCATCAACCGCGATATTTTTTCGATGGGGGCAAGACCCATTGCGCAGCTCAACTCCTTGCGCTTTGGGGACTTGGGCAGAGAGCACACGCGCCGCATCGTCAAAGGGGTGGTCAAAGGCATCGGCGACTACGGCAACGCCTTTGGAGTGCCTACGGTAGGCGGTGAAGTTTTTTTCGACAAATCCTACAACATCAACCCGCTGGTCAATGCCATGTCGGTCGGTGTGGTAGAGCACGGCAAATCCGCAAGGGCTATCTCTTACGGTGTGGGCAATCCGGTCATCATATATGGCTCGGCCACAGGCAAAGACGGCATACACGGGGCTACTTTTGCCTCAGGCGATTTGCACGAAGACTCTGTCAAAGATTTGCCTTCGGTGCAAGTGGGCGACCCTTTTATGGAAAAACTGCTACTCGAAGCCACGCTCGAAGCCCTCGAAACAGGCGCGGTCATCGGGCTGCAAGACATGGGGGCGGCGGGCATAGTCTGTTCCACCAGCGAGATGAGTGCCAAAGGTCGGCACGGTATGGACGTTTGGCTTGACAAAGTGCCGCTCAGACAAGCCAACATGAAAGCATGGGAGATTTTACTCTCCGAATCTCAAGAGCGCATGCTTGTCGTGTGTCAACAAGGACGCGAACAAGAACTGTTTGATATTTTTGAGAAATGGGATTTGCTGTACGCTCAAATCGGCGTGGTTACGCAAGGCGATACGCTGCGCTACTACTACCACGGAGTGCTTGAGGCGGAAGTGCCCGCCGAGTCGTTGGTCTTGGGAGGCGGTGCGCCCGTCTATCGCCGCGAGTACAGCGAGCCTGCCTACTACCAAGAGTATAAAAAATTCAATCCTGAGCAAGTGCCTTTGCCGGAAGATATGAGTCAGGTAGCCCGCTTTTTGCTGTCTCAGCCCAATTTGGCCTCCAAACGTTGGGTCTATGAGCAATACGACTCTATGGTGGGGGCAGCCAATGCCTCTACCAACGCCCCCTCAGATGCCGCAGTGGTGCATATCCATCACACCAACAAATATTTGGTGCTGAGTGTGGATTGCAACTCTCGCTATGTCAATGCCGACCCCCAAGCGGGCTGTGCCATAGCGGTAGCTGAAGCCGCCCGCAACATCGTCTGCACCGGCGGCAAACCCATCGGCATCACCAACTGCCTCAACTTCGGCAACCCTTACGTGCCGCAAGTGTATTGGCACTTTGTCGAGTCCATCAAAGGCATGAAAGCCGCCTGCGAAAAACTGGACACACCCGTAACTGGCGGCAACGTGAGCTTTTACAACCAATCCACCGATGAAGGGCCTGTTTTCCCGACCCCTACCATCGGGATGGTGGGCATCATGGAAGGCTTAGAAAAGCGACTGACCCTGCATTTCAAAGCCGCCGGAGATTTGATTTACCTATTGGGCAGGCCCTCGGCAGATTTTTGTCAGTCTGAGTATTTGTATTCTTGGCACAAAATAGAAGCCAGCCCCGCCCCTGAGTTCGACTTAGATTACGAAGCGCAATTGCATGAAAACATCCACACCCTCAACGAAAAAGGCCTATTGCGCTCCGCCCACGATGTGAGCGATGGGGGAGTATGGTTGGCTCTTTGCGAGTCGGCTATGGCAGTGGGCTTGGGCTTTGAAGTATCCAACCCGACCGATTTGCGCAGCGATGGGTTTTGGTTCGGCGAGGCACAGAGCCGTATAGTGGTGAGCGTTGCCCCCGAAGACCGCGAAAAGTTCGAGCAATCAGCGAAGGAATTTTTGCTGTTGGGCAAAGTTACCGAAAACGCGGAGTTGCGGGTGGACTCGATGCGCTGGACTACCTTAGAGCAAGCCCGCAGCCTGTACGACAAGGCACTGGCCGCGTACATGGATTGACGTAATAGACGCTATTTTCGTCTTATGTAAAAGTTTGACGTGAAAAAACTATTATTTCTATGCCTTTGGGGGCAAGTGGTTTGGGCTGAGGGCATTTTCGTTGAAAACAAAGGCCAGTGGCCAAAGGAAGTGCTCTTTCAAGCCAAAATACCCGGCGGTATGATGCGCATCCAACAAAATGGATTTCGGTATCTTTTTTGGCACTACCCCGACTCTATGCACAGCCACCAACCGCCCACTCATGGCCAAGTCATAGAAGCCGAGTTTTTGAACTGCAAACAAGATTTTGTCGTTGATAAATTCAATCCCTCGCCTCATTACTACAATTATTTTTACGGTCAAACAAGCGGCTCTTATTGCTACGACTACCAAGAAGTATGGCTTAGAGGGTTTTACGAGGACATAGATTTGCGTGTTTTTTACCAAAACCATTCTATCAAATATGAGTTTTGGGCAAAGGCCAATGCCGACATTTCGCAAATCAAATGGCGGTACAGCGGTGAAGAAAAAATTGAAATTCAAGACGGTAAAATCGCCGTTCTTCATCGCTACGGTGTGATGTACGAAGACGCGCCCCTCGCATGGACTGAGGATAAACAAAAAATCGAAGTCAGCTACTTTGAGCAAAACCGATTGTTTGGTTTTCAAACTTCGGCTACCAACTTGGGTTTGGTGATAGACCCTACCCTGATTTTTTCTACTTTTTCGGCGGCTACCTCAGACAACTGGGGCAATACGGCGACTTTTGGGGAAAACGGCAAGTTTTACAGCGGGGGCACGGTCTCAGGCAGCCAATTTCCCGCTACCAACGGGGCTTTCGACGAGACCTACAACGGCGGGGAGTCCGACGTGGCCATTCTCAAGTTTGACAGTGCAGGCAACAAACTGCTGTACGCCACTTTTTTGGGGGGCAGCCGCACAGAAGTGCCCCACAGTTTAGTCATGAACCATAACCAAGAGCTTGTCATTTTGGGAACGACCTCTTCGAGCAATTTCCCCACTACTTTGGGGGCTTATGACCGCACCTTCAACGGTGGAAGTGCCACCAACCCCATGAGTGGACGAAGCTATGGCGAGGGCAGCGATATCTTTGTGAGCGTACTCAGTCAAGATGGGGCTTCGCTGGTGGCTTCAACCTTTTTGGGCGGCAGCGGCAACGACGGCCTCAACCACAGCGACGTGGTGAACCAAAACATCAACAACCGCAACTACGGAGATGAGTTTAGGGGCGAGGTGATCGTAGATGATTCTAACCGCGTCTATGTGGCCTGCGTTACCCAATCCAACAATTTCCCCACCACTTCAAAGGCTTTGCAAAAAACCCTAAAAGGCAGCCAAGACGGTGTATTGGCGCGCTTTTCGGCTGATTTGAAGCAGTTGCAGTGGAGCAGCTATTGGGGCGGCAGCGGGCGCGATATGACCTATTCGCTCAAAATAGGCTACGACAAAAAGCTCTATGTAGGCGGAGGCACTTCATCAACCGACTTCCCCACCACTTCAGGCGCACTGCACACCGACTATCGAGGCGGCACGACAGACGGCTTTGTTTCCAAATTTACGCTTGAGGGCGATACCCTACTGGCCTCAACCTACTTGGGAACAAACAATTACGACCAAGTATATTTCATTGACATAGATGCTGATTCGGGGCAAGTGGTGGCTTTTGGGCAGACCTTGGGCAATTACCCCGTTTCGCAAGGCGTTTACAGCAACCCCGGCTCCAAACAGTTTTTGCACGCTGTCAAAAATGACCTGTCGGCCACCGATTGGAGCACTATTTTCGGCAGCAACTCCAACACCGTCAATATCGTACCTACGGCTTTTTTGGTCAATGAATGCTCCAAAATCTTTGTAACGGGCTGGGGCGGCAACCGCATCAACCGCGCACTCACTTATTATTTGGGTGGCTTTACGACCGATATGCCCACCACCTCGGGTGCTTTTCAACGAACCACCGACGGAGAGGATTTTTATCTGGGCGTTTTTGACAAAGGCGCGAAAAAATTGCTGTACGGCACTTTTATAGGAGGGGTCGTTGGTCAAGGCGACCACGTGGACGGAGGCACTTGCCGCTTTGACAAAGACGGCGTGGTCTATCACTCGGTTTGCTCTTGCGGGGGGCGGCAAAATGACTTCCCCACCACACCGGGGGCATTTTCGCGCACCGCCTCTTCCGACAATTGCACCATCGCATCCTTTAAATTCGATATGAACACCGTGTTGGCACGGTTTAGCAAATCCTCGCCTGACAGCCTGCGCTCCGGCGAAGCGGGCTGCCTACCTTACAGGGTCAATTTTACGGATTTGAGTCTGGGGGGAGAGCGGTTTATTTGGGATTTGGGCGACGGAACAAGGCGGACTTTTTCAAGGCGCACCAATTTAAGCCACACCTACACAAAAAGCGGGGTTTTTCCTGTTTCGCTTTCGGTGGTGGATTCGGTAACTTGCAGGCTCGTCTCAGTCTTTACCGATACGGTCAAAGTATTTCCCAAGCGGTTCTTTTTTCCGGTTGATACTACTATTTGCGCCGGGCAGACCTTGCGCATCAACGGGGCAGGAACTGACACTACGGCGGCTTCTTTTCGTTGGTCGCCTGGGCGAGGGCTTTCGGATAGCACCCAAAGGAATCCCATCTTTTTTGGCGAAGACACCACCACTTACAACCTTGAGATAACCAATGTATTCGGTTGCTCAGAAACCCGTCCCGTTACCATCAACGTTTCGCCTCAGCCTGTGGCCAAATTTGAATGGGAGGCCATATCCAACTGCACAGACCTCATGCAGATACGACTCAAAAACACGTCCAAAAACGCAACGTTTTTTCTTTGGAACACCGGCTTGGGCGCACCGGATACGAGTGCCTCTCCCGCACCACTTTCTTTTTCTGCGCCGGGCGTGTACCCTATCGGCCTTTTTGCCTTCAACGGCAACTGCTCAGATGTGTTTGTTGCCAATGTGGTGGTGCAAAAAGATACTTCAAATGATTTTGCCAAAAGAGTTAAAATTCAAGGAGATACAACAATATGCAGGGGCGACAGCGTCCGACTGAGCGCACAAGGGGGGCTTCGCTATCTTTGGTCGCCGGCGGCTTTTGTTTCTGATACCGCTTCGCCCAATCCAACGGTTTTCCCTCAGAATACCACCGATTTTAGGGTGCGCATTTTTGGGCCTAATGACTGTTTTGTAGATAGGACGCTTAGGGTAGTGGTCAAAACGGAGTTGGAGACAGATTTGGAGTTTAGCCCGCGTTATGTGTGCGGGGCTTTGCCTACGGTGCTGGTTCGAGACCGCCTCAACAAAGCGGGCAAGTACAGGGTACAAGTCAGCGACGGGCGGGTCTTCGACCGCCTGCCCGATGTGCTCACCTTTGCAAAAAGCGGCAGCTACACCCTCACGGTTGTGGCCACTGATGGCAATTGCAGCGACACGAAAACCATTGACCTCACGATGGAGAGTTTTCTACCCTATAATGTATTTACTCCCAACGGCGACGGAGTCAATGAAACCTTTTACGTCTCAAGTCAGCCCGTGGCACTTCGGATTTTTAACCGATGGGGGCAAAAAATATACGAATCTCAAGCATACCAAAATGACTGGACAGGCCAATCTTTCGATGATACCGTTTTTTACTACGAAATCCAATTGCCCGACGGACAGACTTGCAAAGGCTGGGTAACGGTATTGAGATAAAACCGTCTGACATGTAATTTTGTGGCATGATTAGTTTTTATCCCGGCCCTTCGCAGGTGCGAGCGAGCGTGGAGGGCTATTTGCGCGATGCCTTCCACAGTGGCATATTGAGCCAAAACCACCGAGGCAGACAATTTCAAGAGCTTTTGTCAAAAACTGAAACGCTATTCTATGAAAAATTGAATGTGCCTGCGGGGTATCGATTGTTTTTGGCTTCTTCGGCCACAGAAATTTGGGAGATTTTGACCCAATCTTTTCCCGATTTGGGGGCAGTTCATGTTTTCAACGGGGCATTTGGCGAAAAGTGGTTCAATTACGCCCGCTTTGTAAAGCCCGCTTGCCAAGCGGTGCGCTTCGGCATCGAAGAATTGCCCAAAGACTTTGACAGTGCCCCTATTGTGTGCTTGACCCATAACGAAACCTCAAACGGCACGGCTCTCTCCTTTGCCACACTTGAAAAAATAAGAAAGCAACATGCTGAAAGTCTGATTTTTGTGGATGCGGTTTCTTCTATGGCCGGGGTGGACTTGCCTTGGGCGGGTGCGGATGTGTGGTTTGCTTCGGTGCAGAAATGCTTTGGCTTGCCGGCAGGTTTGGCTGTGGGGCTTGTGTCGGAAAGGGCTTTGCAAATGGCCGCCCTACAAAGCCCCAACAAGCACTACAACAGCCTTGCTGCCATCATGTCCAACATGGACAAACACCAAACCACCCACACCCCCAATGTGCTGGGAATTTACCTGCTGTTCAGAACCTTGCAAGATTTGCCCTCTATATCCCAAATCCATGCCCAAACCTTACAAAGAGCCGAGTTTTGGCGGCAAACCTTGAAGGCAAAAAGCTATGAATTGCTTTGCAAAAATATTGATGCTCAGTCAGATACTGTTTTTTGTGTGAAAAGCAACGATTTGAAAAATCTGACTGAAAAATGCTCGGCGCAAGGCATTGAGTTGGGCAAAGGGTATGGAGACCTGAAGGAGACCACTTTCAGAATAGCCAATTTTCCGGCTTTGGATACTGAGCACCTCAGGCTGCTTGCCGATGTATTGTAAAAATACATTTGGTCGTGTAAACCTGTTTGGTTTGCCGCCTATTCTTGTTGATTGATAGAAAATACCGGCGTATTTATCTCATACACAGCCATAGGCGCGTTACTTGTCAAAGTACAAATTTATGTTTGGCAAAGTAATTTATTTCATTTTGTGGATAGGATTGGCTCTTTTGGTGGGCTGTAAAGGAGGCAATTCGCCCGCAGACAAGTCAAGAACGGCAAGTTTTGAAGAATTCTTCCAAAGTTCTTTTGTAGGAAAAACATCAAGCGAGCTAAACGTCAACCTCTCCAACTTGGTGCATCCTACGGTAGGGATTTATTTTATCCATCGTCCGGGTTCAGTTGCAGAGGTTCGCTGGTTTAGGAACTGGCAGTCGGTGCTGACCACCAATGAGATGAACCAATTGTTGGTCATGCTTGGTTGCCAACCCCAAAATGCCCCATTGCCCGAATTTGATTGCATGAATGAGTTTAGCAAACGAGGTTGTTTTTATCAACACCAGTCTTCAAGTTCTTGGATTTGGAATAAACTCAACAAGCTCAGAAAAAGTTCTATTTTAGAACTCTCTGATAGAGAGGCTGCTACCGCCCAAAAATCAGACAGCCTCACCAGTATCTCCATGGTCATCACAGAGGCTTATGTTAGGATGCACTTCGGCAAAATTGAGGGCAAATGGTATTTGCTTCTCATTGATCATGAGGATTTTGACTGCTCGCTTTAAAATAATTTCAATCGGTTGGTGAATAGATAGGAAAGGTGGCTTGTGGCTGTTGCTGCAAGCCATTGGCTTTTTTATTGAATTCTAAATCTGAGATAGTAGATATATTTGCGCCAAAATCTAACAACAATGAAACTTGCAGTAGTGGGAGCTACCGGATTGGTAGGCGAAAAAATCCTTGAAGTTCTCCAAGACAGACACTTCGCTTACGATGAGTTGATACCGGTGGCCTCAGAAAAATCTTTGGGCAAAACTGTGCGCTGCAATGGCAAAGACTACCAAGTGGTCAGTGCCCAACAGGCCATAGACAAAAGACCGCATGTTGCGATTTTTTCAGCCGGTTCGCAAACTTCAGAGAAACTTGCGCCCCAGTTTGTGGAAGCGGGCTGTTTTGTGATTGACAACTCTTCGCAGTGGCGGATGACGCACCCTTTGATAGTGCCCGAAATCAACGGCAACACACTAAGCAAACAGGACAAGCTCATCGCCAACCCCAACTGCGCCACCATTCAGATGGTGATGGTGCTCGCCCCCTTGCATGAATTGTATGGCCTCAAACGCATAGTGGTCTCTACCTACCAATCTGTAACCGGTGCAGGCAAAGCCGCCGTCGATCACTTGATGGATGAGCGCACCGGAAAAGTTCCTGCAAAGCCTTATTTCAAATATGCTATTGATTTGAATGTCATTCCCCAAATAGACCAGCCTCTGGAAGACGGCTACACCAAAGAAGAGAAAAAACTCATCAACGAAACAAGGAAGATTTTGAACGATGCTTCTATCCAAGTAAGTCCCACTTGTGTGCGCGTGCCGGCCATCGGGGGACACAGCGAGTCGGTCAATGTCGAGTTTCATAAGCCTTACGACTACCAACAAATTATCGAAACCCTCAAAAACACTCCGGGAGTCATAATCCAAGACGACATGGCAAATTTTGTGTATCCGATGCCTTGCGTGAGCAAAAACCGAGACGAGGTATTTGTGGGCAGAATCAGACACGACGAAAGCCAACCCAACACACTCAACATGTGGATAGTATCCGACAACCTCAGAAAAGGGGCCGCCACCAACGCCGTACAAATAGCCGAATACCTGGTTCAAAACAATTTGCTTTGAATTAGTCAATCAGCATAACCTTTCCTTTGCTGATTTTGTATGTCCATTGGCCGATGACGAAGGTCTCGTCCTCTTGTTTTTGGGCTAAGTTTTCTATGTCTGCATCAATGGTGTGGATAGAGCCTCTGGTGTGGTAGGCCAGTTCGAGGTAGTCCGGATGTACTTTGTCGTCCTTTTGCATTCCACAAAGCACGATTTTGACGGGTCGCTTGATTTGGGGAATGAGCACACGGTCTTTGATGCCTCCGTTGTTGTCGGCCAGCAGTATAATCTGCTCCGCTTTATCGCCATATTTATTTATGGCGTACAAAATGGCTTCGGCGTCGTTTTCCTCTACATCACCGCCGTAGCCGTTGAGCATCACTTCGCGCATGGTGGCAAGTATCTCTTTGAGGTTGGTAGCCGCTACAGGATAAAAGCCTCCGGTATTGCCTATGACTTTTCGTTCGTCGAGTTGGTGGTCGCCGTCGTTAAAAAAAACAAAATATTTGATGGCCGAATCTTTGAGGTTGAGTTTTTGCCAGAGCACGGCTTGCGCACCGTAGGCGTACATGCTGCCCGTCCAGTCATTGACCACAAGCGCATTTTTCCATTTGTTGCGGTTCAACACACTGATAACGACCGAATCATCATCGACTTCGCCAGACAAAATTTTGGTTACATGCCGCATATTTTGCCGCATTTTGTCGGTGGGCTTCAACTCATATCGAACCACTACGCCGTGGGGTAGTTGTCGGGCGGCAGCATCGGACTTGCCACCTGTTTGCAGCACCAAATTCCAAACCACCCCCGAATCGGTCAAGACTTGCGGAATTAGCCTCACTATTTCTCTAACTCTTCTGTTCAAAAGGCTGTCATAGCTGGTGCGCCAATCTTTTTTATCAAGCGGGTACTTGGTAAACACAATATCAATTTCTCTGATTTTCTTTTTGCGTGCATCCGATGACCAAGTTTCGGGGTTTTTGATTTTTTCTGAGGCATAGGCCATTTCGAGCCATGTTTCTCGCTGGTGGTGTTTGTGGTGATAGTGCAGAATCTCTTTATGGTTGAAGGCGGGGATTTGAGCAAACAAATGATTCGATACTGCAAGGCATAAAAGCAGGCTGATTTTCATTTTGGAATATATTTTGAATATAAAACAAATAAATTTAATGTAAAAACGTTCCTGTTTTTTAGAAATTAAAATTTTGTGCCAATGTTTGCGAAAATTAAACGCTTAAATATGAAAAGAACCCTATTCATTTGTTTCTTGTTTTTGGCAGCCCATGTATCCATGGCTCAAGTTTCAATAGTTTTTTCTATTGGCCAAGATGGCAATCATTTGGGATACAATATTTTGTATCTCTGCGACGGTAGCCCCGCCACAAAGACCCGCCTCGATAGGGAAGTAATGGATACCGCCAAGGTACGCTATCCTAATGCCAAAAACTATGTAGGCGACGGCTACAACTCTTGCGGCTATTTGGTCATTTTGAAAAGCCAATGGCAGGATGCCCAAAAATTTAAAAAGCTCAGGTACGCCATAGGAGTAGGCAAGGATTTTAAAGAAGCCCAAAGAATCGCCATCGCCAATATGAGGAAGCGCGACAGGACATGGAAAGAGTCTTACGGCTTTGATGTTGAGCGCAGCCTTCAGTTGGAGTAAAAGAACCCTAATTTCTGCCCAAACCTGTAAGGTTCTCAAAACCTCACAGGTTTTTTGTTTTATACCTAAAAAGGTAACTTTGCGCTATGAAGTCAGCGGTTGCTTTTTTTGTAAAATACCCTATTTGGGCTAATGCCCTGATGGTGGTTTTGATTATTTTTGGTATTTTTTCTTACGTACTTGGCTTGAAGCGGTCTTTTTTTCCTGAGTTAGACCCCGGGGTAGTGGTAATTACGACCGTGTTGCCGGGAGCTTCTCCGCTGGAAATGGAAGAAGGAATTACCAACAAGATAGAAGAGTCGCTCAAAGGGGTAGAGGGCATTGATGAGGTTTCTTCCAATTCGATAGAAAACCTCTCTACCGTGCGGGTGCTGCTCAAAAAAGAGTACAACCCCGAAAGTGTCTTGACTGATGTCAAAAACGCCGTTGATAAAATCAACTCTTTTCCCATCAATGCCGAAAAGCCTATCGTTTTTAGGCAGCCTCAGCAGTCGCGCGGGGTTGAAATGGCTCTCTATGGTAAAGTAGATAGATTGACACTCAGGCGTTTTGCCGATATGATAGAGGATGAGTTGCTGGCAACGGGTGCACTGTCGAGTGTGGTTGTATCGGGATTGCCGCCACTGGAGATAAGCATTGAAGTTAGTGATGAGGCACTAAGTCGTTACGGATTGACTATAAGGCAGATAGCTGACATCATCCGCACTTCCAATCGCGATATTTCTGCCGGCACCCTCAAAACGCAAGGAGAGGAAATTTTGATTCGCGGCGAAGGCCAGCGCAAACTGGCAGATGAGATTGGTGATATTGTTATCAGGGGGGCCACTGCCGGCGGGGCACAACTCAAACTCCGCGATGTGGCTGCCATCAAAGAACAATTGGCAGACGAGCCCAACGACATCAAAGTCAATGGAATTGAGGCCGTATCTATTGTAGTTGAAAAAAGAGAAGGCGAAGACTTAGAGAAAGTGGTCAATACCACGTTGAA
The DNA here is from genome assembly GCA_964602415.1 of uncultured Roseobacteraceae bacterium. Classification (GTDB taxonomy): domain Bacteria; phylum Bacteroidota; class Bacteroidia; order Cytophagales; family Flammeovirgaceae; genus CAZRQL01. The sequence continues at coordinate 4,490 of CAZRQL010000039.1, read as the reverse complement.
CTACATAGCCCAATTCAACGAAAAATATCCCAACCTCAAACTCGAAGTCCTTTTCAATTTTAAGAACCTGCTTGACCAAAGGCTTGAGATGCTCATCAACAACGGGGCAATCGGGCTGATTTTGGTGGCTATCTGCTTGGGAATGTTTCTAAATCTGAGAGTGGCTTTTTGGGTGGCACTGGGCATACCTATTTCTTTTGCGGGCATGCTTACTATGGCTATGCTCATGGGACTGACCATCAATATGATTTCGCTTTTTGGGATGATTTTGGTGATTGGGATTTTGGTGGATGACGGCATTGTGATAGCCGAAAACATCTTTTCACATTATGAACAGGGCAAGTCGCCCGAACAAGCTGCCATTGATGGGACGATAGAGGTAGCTGGTTCGGTTTTTACTTCGGTGCTCACTACTATCGTAGCCTTTGTGCCTTTGTTGCTTCTCAACAGCGGCGGGTTGGAGTTTATGAAAGAAATGGCCGTGGTGGTGGTGTTGAGTCTGGGTATTTCTTTGTTAGAAGCCTTTTTTATTTTGCCCGCTCACATGGCTTCGCACCATGTACTTAACCCTGAGCATCGTAAAACCGAAAGCCCCATCCGAAAATTTCTTGACAGTTTTTTTAACTTTTTGAGAGACAGGGTTTACACCCCCGCACTCAAGCATATTTTATTGTACAGGTATTTGTATTTGTGGATTCCGGTTGCTTTTATCTTTATTGTAGCGGGAGCTTTTAAGGGGGAACTTATTAAGGGAGTATTTTTCCCTCAAATTCCTTTTGATTCCTTTAATGTGGATATTGCCTTTAAGGCCGGCACACGCGAGCAAGCCGTCATAGACAGGCTCAATGAGATAGAGGCCAAAGCATGGGAGTTGGAAGAAGAGCTTAAAGCTGAGTTCGGTGATAAAGAGGGATTTATCGCCTTTGTAGCCAAGAATCTGGGCAAAACCAATGACAACTCCGAAACAGGCACACACGCCGGAAATATTAATATTATACTCAAAGATGTAGATAAAAAACCCATTAGCAGCGATGAGGTTTCGCAAAGACTGCGCCGCAAAGTGGGCGAGCAGCCCGATTTGGAAAAATTTAGGGTGGGGGGATTCAACCGCTTCGGCAAGCCCATCTCTTTTTCGTTGTTTGCACGAGACCCACGGGTGCTCGAAGCCGCAACCCAAGAGTTCAAGTCCAGACTTAGTGAATACAGTGTTTTGCGCGACATAACCGACAATGCCAAGCTGGGCAGAAGGGAAATATTGCTGCAAATCAACGAAAAAGCTAAGATTTTGGGCTTCACCAACGGAGAAATTACCTCCCAAGTGCGGCAGGCTTTTTTTGGCGAAGAAGCCCAACGCATTCAGTCGGGCAACAACGAATTGCGTGTTTGGGTACGTCTGCCCGACTCCGACAAAGCCACCCTCGACAACTTGGACAAGCTCAAAATCCGAAGAGGCAATGAAGAATACCCTCTTATTGAACTGGCAGAGTATAAAATAGAGCGGGGGCTGGTGGACATCAAGCACTATCAGGGACAGCGTGAGATTGTCATCGAGGCAGAACTCGCTGACCTCAGTGCGCCAACACCCTCCATCGTGGCCAATATCGAATCAACCATTTTGGCAGATATGCTCCAAAAGTACCCCGGTCTCTCCTATGGTGCAGGAGGACAGCAGCGCAACCTCCAAAAAACCTTCAAAGCCGCTTCTACTACTGTGCCGTTGGCTTTGCTTATTATTATTTTGCTTATTACTTTGACGTTTCGCTCTTTGCCTCAGGCTCTTATGGTCATGTTGATGCTACCTATTGGGGTGTACTCGGCCATATTGGGACACGGCATTGTGGGCAAGCCTTTCTCCATCTTATCGGTATGGGGTACCTTGGCTCTCTCAGGGGTAATTATCAACGACACAGTGGTGTTTTTGGATAAATTCAACCAAAACCTTAGAAAAGGGCTGCCTTTCTATGATGCTGTCTTGAATGCAGGCAGATCGCGTTTTAGGGCTATTATTTTGACTTCTTTGACTACCGTGGCGGGTCTGTATCCTTTGATTTTGGAAAAATCTTTCCAAGCCCAGTTTTTGATTCCTATGGCGATAAGCATGGCCTATGGTGTGCTGCTGGGCACTTTCTTTACTTTGCTGATTCTGCCTACCATCATCTATGCCCTCAACGATTTGAGGCGGTTGTTCATTTGGTCGGTTTTGGCAATCAAGTACTTGATTTGGGGCAGCAAAACCCAACTGGAGATGCCTCTGCGCGAAGAGGTAGAGCCTACGGTACGCGAAGAAAAACGGCTTTCGGTCTTTCACGTAGAATAAGATTATTTTCACTACTGAAAGGGTTCTTCTGCCGCCCAAAAAAAATCCGTTTTTTGTCCATGAATTTGGTTATATAAATTTCCTCCCATACCCTTGCTTTTCTTGTCTAATATTTATATTTGTCATGCAGAAATAAGGGTCAAGACCGGAGGCTTTTACTAAGCAATTAAAATTCAATTATTTAAAAAAATGACTAAATCGCAAATCGCAAATCGCAAATCGCAAATCGCAAATCGCAAATCTTTTTGCGAAAATTTTTCTAAGTGCCAAACTTTTTTGGCCTGCCGCATTCATTTTTCAGGCCTGTAACACCCTGACCGAACCCCTCCCCAGTCCCTGCAATCAACCCGGTATCTACACCTATGACCCAACCATGCAAATCAAAACCAAAGGTCAGTACCTCGAGTTTAGCGACACCGCTGCGTTTTTCAATCGGCTCAACGAAGTGAACTCGCTCAACGATTCAGCCCTCAATATATGGGATGAAAATATGGGCTTTCTCTCGATGCGGCAAATCCACTTCAGCTACGACACTTTTATGCAGTCCATGCCCGACACGGTTTACTACAACCAGTACGTAAATCATCCCAACTACCAAACCTATCAGAACTACACCGCCAAGTACCAAAGTGCGTTTTGGATGGACCCCAGAGACAGCAGCTACTGGTACAACGTCTTTGACCCAAGAATGGCATCGGTGGTAAACCACAAAGGTATTGTGATGATTGGCAAGGTGTTTTTCCAGTTCACCCGCGACTACGTAAAAGTGATGCTCGACTCCAGCGAATGTAAACTGCCAATGCTGATGTCAGCCACAGCAGACGATACCCTAAATAAGATTTACGTCAGGCCGGTGGTCACCACTTTGGCAACTTTCAATACCAGAACAGAAGGGAGCATTGGTTGTGAAGCACATTATGATAGAAATAAAATCGTATGCAGAACAAATATATCGAATTTTCAATTTCCTTTTTATGAGGTAAGCAATGATGCTGGCCTTATTTTTTTAGGATGGATAGAGGGGTCAGTAATTAGTTCTGAAATCAAAGCCGAAACTCAAAAAAGGTTTCTATATTTTTTGTGGTATATACGTGACTGGCAACCGGGTGCTGCTCATTATCTTAAAATTGATTTTAAAGCAAAGTTCTACACAAGCGGCAGTATCTCCCCAGAGGAAATTAGTGATGTAAGTCAGTTAAACAAAAGTGGTAGTAAGTTTGTAAATATCTATCGTAAAACGCACTATTCCGGTTTTCGTATAATCTCAATTGATTTTATCAGAACAAAGTTTAGTGCAAATTTAGTAGGTTGGTATGTTAACCCCTACGTTGAATGTAATGTGAACTGGTAGTTTATTAGCCACTCTTTACTGGTCGAAGGGTGGCTATTCTAAAGAGTATAAATTTTTATGTTATGAGGCTTTTAGTGATATTATTAAATTTATTATGTTGTCGAATGTGTTTGTATTCGCAAAATTTAGTTCCCAACCACAATTTTGAGGAATATATATCTTGCCCTGATTCTGTATCTCAGCTACATCTCGCTTTTCCTTGGAATGGAGCTGTGATTTTTCCCTACCTCAATCGTGAGCCCTCCGGAAATCGTCACAGTAGTGATTTTTTGCATATTTGTTCAAAAAATGTTCCTCCTCCCTTTGTGGCTATGAGCGGAGATGGTTGCGCCGCAATAATCACTTTTCATGCTAAAGATCAAAGAACGAGTGCCGGCAGAGAATATGCTTTTGTCAGGCTAAAAAAAAAATTAGAGCAGAAAAAATATGTACTTTGGTTTAGTTTATTAAAACATGATGAAGGAACAATTTCATCAGATGCTATCGATATACATTTTTCACCAAATAAAATCCCAATTTTATCAACAGATTTTTCAAAATTTAAGCCACAAATTTCTAATCCCAAAGGCAATATATTTTTTGAACACAAAAAGTGGACGACATTTAAGGGAAGTTTTCTGGCGAAAGGCGGCGAAGAATATATGATGATTGGAAATTTGAGAGAGGATGAAGATGTTGTATTCATAGAGTCAAATAATCCGGCAATTAAAAGACATTTTTCCTATTATTGCCTTGACGACTTTTACCTCTACCAATGTGACCGCCTAATTGACTTAGGCCCCGCCGAAGACACCATCTTCTGCAACGGCTCGATGGACATAG
>CAZRQL010000038.1:0-27108 GCA_964602415.1 uncultured Roseobacteraceae bacterium | reverse complement strand
TGATGATAACCACGGGTTTAAACCCGTGGCTATGGGATGTCATACCGACCCACGATGCGGCAGAGAGCATCTTAGCCCCGTAGATAACCACGATCCCTGGAAATGCAGCCCCCCGAAGGGGCTTTTTGATGATAACCACGGGTTTAAACCCGTGGCTATGGGATGCACCCAACAAACCCCGCAGAATAAAATTAATTTCGCAATGATTTTATTGCCACAAATTGATTTTTTTTGTCCATGCGAACCACTTCCACAGCCACGCTTTTCAAAGATTATTTCCCTTATGAGCCTACCGAAAGCCAGAGCCGGTTGTTTGGTTTTTTGGACAAATTCATCAGCGATGAAAAAAGCGAGCGGCCTGTCTTTATCCTCCAAGGCTACGCCGGCACCGGCAAAACAACCGTACTGGGCGCGACCCTCAAGGTGCTGAAAGCCAAAAACTACAAGACCTTGATGATGGCTCCTACGGGGCGCGCCTCCAAAGTGATGTCTTTTTACAGCAACAAAGCCGCCTACACCATTCACAAAATCATCTTCAAAACCGAAGAAACCAAACAAGGCTTGTTGCGATTTTCTCGACAGAAAAATAACTTCAAAAGGACTGTTTTTATAGTGGACGAGGCCTCTATGATAGGCAACGAGTCAGAGTACGACAGAAAAGGCCTGCTCGATGAGTTGATTGCGTTTGTCTTTCAGGATGCCGAATCGGAAAATAAATTGCTTTTTGTGGGCGATACGGCTCAGCTCCCGCCCGTTGGCTTGAGCAAGAGTCCCGCTCTTTCGCTTTCGGTGCTCAGAGACAACTACCAATGCACGGTGAGCGGCTTCCAACTCCGCGAGGTTGTGCGGCAAACCCAAGACTCAGGGATTTTGTACAATGCCACCCTACTGCGCGAAAGGCTGTTGGCCGAGCAGACTTTTTTCTCTTTGAAAACGGGAGGTTTTGCTGATATTTTGGCCATTGACGGCTCGGAATTGGGCGATCTGATAGCGGAAAGTTACCGGGCGGTGGGGGTTGAAAATGCGGTGGTTGTTTGCCGAACCAATAAAGATACATTGAAAATCAATGCTTTAATACGAAAAAATTTGCTCCAACACGACAGCGAACTCGATGCGGGGGATATGATTATGGTGGTGAAAAACAACTATTTTTGGCTGTCGGCTCAGTCTGAGGCAGGTTTTTTGGCCAACGGCGAGTTTCTCCAAGTGCTCAAGGTAATGCGAACAGAGGAAAAATACGGTTTGCGGTTTGCCGATTTGAGGCTTCAACTCACCGATTACCCCAATCTGGAGCCTTTTGAGGCCAAAGTGATTCTCGATACCCTCAACGAGCCTACCGCCTCGATGACCTACGAACAAAGCCAAGCCCTCTTGACGGCCATACGCCAAGATGAAAATATCTCTTACTCTCAAGCCCTTTTGAGTCCGTATGCTCAGGCTCTTCAAATTAAGTTTTCGTATGCCCTGACTTGCCATAAGGCACAAGGCGGACAATGGAAACATGTTTTTATCACCATGGGCTACCTCAGAGAAGACATGCTCAACGAAGAGTTGTTGCGCTGGCTTTATACAGCCCTCACCCGCGCCAAAGAAAAAGTCTATTTGGTTAATTTTAGGGCGGAGTTTTTGGAAGCCTAACGCAGGCTTTGCAAGTCAATGGGCTATCTTTGGGCTAAACTTAGCTGCCATGCCCAGACTTTTTTTGCTTGATGCTTATGCTTTGATATACCGTGCGCATTTTGCTTTTTCCAAAACGCCCCGCATCAACTCCAAAGGCATGGACACCGGGGCAGTTTTTGGCTTTACCAATACGCTGCTCGATATTTTGCAGCGCGAAAAGCCTTCTCATATAGGGGTGGCTTTCGACCGCGAAGAGCCTACCTTTCGCCATACCGAGTTCGAGGCTTACAAAGCCCAAAGAGCCGCCCAACCCGAAGCCATCACTGCCGCCATTCCTTACATCAAAAAAATCGTGGAGGGTTTTGGCATTCCTATTTTGGAGGTGGCGGGCTACGAAGCCGACGACGTGATAGGCACATTGGCCAAAAAAGCCGAATTGCAGGGCTTTCAGGTCTTTATGATGACACCCGACAAAGACTACGCCCAACTGGTGAGCGACAATATCTTCCTTTACAAGCCCTCCTATATGGGCAAGGAAATTGATATTTTGAATCCCAAAAGGGTATTGGAAAAATTTGGCATAGATAGCGTAGAGCAAGTGATAGATTTTTTGGCACTGCAAGGCGATGCCTCCGACAACATCCCCGGCATACCGGGCGTAGGCGAAAAAACTGCCGTCAAACTGCTCAAAGAGTACAAAACAGTAGAAAACCTGATTGCCCAAAGCGATGGTATTGCGGGCAGATTGGGCGAAAATATCCGCAAGCACCAAGAGCAAGCTATTTTGTCCAAAAGACTTGCAACCATTGTTACCGATGTACCCATCGAGTTTGAACCTGAAAAGCTGTCTCTCACAGCTCCCGTGAAAGAAGCATTGCAGCCGATTTTTGAAGAATTGGAGTTCAAAACCATTGCCAGAAGGGTCTTTGGAGAAGCAGAGAAGCAAGCAACCCAAACCCACTCTACCGTGCAGGGCGGCTTGTTCGACGCACTGCCTGCCGTAGAGCAAGAGCCAAGCCCCGACGAGCAACCGACCTCCTTTAAAACATTGCAAGATATTGAATACCAATATCATGTAGTCCAATCATTGGATGAGGTCAAAAGGCTGACAGAGTTTTTGATGATTCAACAGGAGTTTTGTTTCGATACCGAAACCACTTCTACCCAAGCGTTGGAGGCAGAGTTGGTGGGGCTTTCTTTTTGTTATTTTAAAAATGAGGCTTACTACATTCCTGTTGACAGCAGCAACGTCAAGGAGGTGTTGGCTATTTTAGAGCCTGTCTTTCAGGCCGAACACATCACCAAAATAGCCCACAATATCAAATACGATGCCACGGTTTTGCTCAACTACGGTATTGATATCAAGGGGGCTGTCTATGACACTATGTTGGCCAGTTATGTGTTGGATGCCGAGTCCAAGCACGGTATGGACGCGCTTGCCATGAAGTTTTTTGGATACAAACCCATAGAAATTGAGGAGTTGATAGGCAAAAAAGGCAAAAACCAAGGCTCTATGTCCGACGTGCCTTTGCAAGAGATTGCCCTTTATGCGGCTGAGGATGCCGACGTTACTTTTCAGCTAAAAGCCAAAATTGAAGCCGAACTCAAAAAGCAGTTTTCGGATATTGCCAAAGCCTATTTTTTGCTTTTCCAAATAGAATTTCCGCTTGTTTTTGTGTTGGCGGATATGGAAAGGGCGGGTATCAGGGTAGATACAGACTCGCTGGCGGAGTCTTCGCGCATGTTGGAGGAAGATTCTAAACTCTTGGAACTGGAGATATACGCCCAGGCCGGAGAAGAGTTCAACATCGCCTCCCCCAAACAAATGGGGGTCATACTTTTTGAGAAACTTAAACTCATAGACAAGCCCAAAAAGACCAAAACCGGACAATACGCCACCGGAGAGGAAGTCTTGCAGACACTTTCGGAGTACAAAATAGTGGCAGATATACTGGAGTACCGCCAACTCCAAAAGCTCAAGAATACCTACGTAGATGCCCTGCCCGAATTGATTTCGCCCAAAGACGGACGCATCCACACCACCTACAACCAAGCGGTCGCCGCCACCGGCAGGCTCTCCTCCAACAACCCCAACCTGCAAAATATCCCCATCCGAACCCAAAAAGGCAAAGAAATACGCAAGGCTTTTGTGCCGGCAGACCAAGACCATGTATTGCTTTCGGTGGACTATTCGCAGGTTGAGTTGCGGATTATGGCGGCTTTTAGCGGCGACGAGACCATGCTGGAGGCTTTTAGGTTGGGACGGGATATTCACAGCTCTACGGCAGCCAAAATCTTCAAAGTACCCCTTGAGCAGGTGGACTCAGGTATGCGGCGCAAAGCCAAAACAGCCAATTTTGGCATCATATACGGCATTTCGGCTTTTGGGCTTTCCCAAAGGCTCAATATAGCCCGCAAAGAAGCGGCAGCCCTCATCGAGGCCTATTTTGCGGAGTTTCCCGCCGTCAAAAGGTATATGGAGCAGGTGGTCATCCAAGCCCGTGAACAGGGATATGTCGAGACCCTTTTTGGTCGCCGCCGCTATTTGCGCGACATCAACTCGCGCAACGTCAACCAACGCTCTTTTGCCGAGCGCAACGCCATCAACTCGCCCATACAAGGAACAGCCGCCGACATTATCAAAATAGCCATGGTCAAAGTGCAGGCCTTTATGAGCCAACACCGCCTCAAATCAAAAATGCTTTTGCAAGTGCACGATGAACTGCTTTTTGATGTGTATAATGAAGAAAAAGATTTTGTTAGAGAGAATGTGGTCGGGATTATGAAAAATGCTGCACCTGAGTTGGGCGTGCCGCTGGAAGTAGAGTTTGGCTTCGGGCAAAATTGGCTGCAAGCCCACTAAAAGGTGATTGCGTCGTTAATACACCAAGTGTAATAAGGAATGAATTATTATGAGGTTTTGAGAATTGCAAAAAATGCGACCCAAGAGCAGATCAGAAAAGCTTTCAGGGTGTTGGTCATGCAATACCATCCCGACAAAAACCCTTCTCCCCACGCCGAGCAACAATTTCTTCTAATCAAAAAAGCCTACGACACCCTCAGCGACACCGAAAAAAGAGAGCAATACGACAGATTGCTGGAACAACCGGCAAATTTTTCTGTTGATGAGCCTGAAAAGGATTTTGATGTAAAGCCTCCTTTTCAAAAGCAATACAAAGCCCCGCCTAACAAAAAAGAGCAGCAAAAAGTGGTACTCTATTTTGTGGTAGGTCTGGTGCTGTTTTCTATTACCGTGCTTACGCTTGGCTATTATATGAGCCTCAGTATCAGTCATGGTCTGTACCAAGAAGGCTTGGAAGCCGAGCAAAAGTTTGATTTTGAACTGGCTGAGAAAAAATACGCCGAAGCCCTTGACTTTTACTACCGAGATACAGAATGTCTGCTCAGGCTTGCGTTGGTTGAGGTCAAATTAGGAAAGCATGCCTTGGCTCTGGAACACTTTACGGAAGTGATTGCCCTTCAAAAAGATAAGCCTTTGAGCCAAGAATATATGCTACTGCATTGCGAACTTTTGGTCAAAAACAAACGCTACTACCCTCAAGCCCAAACTTGCCTGGACAAACTCACCGGCCAATCTCCCCGCAAACGTTTTTTGCAAGCCTTGATTTTTATCCACGGTCGCGGGTGGGTGGATGAAGGCATAAAAAGACTCAAAGAACTCACCCAATATCAAGAAGTTGATTTTGAGGCATGGATGGAAATCGCCAACTACTTCAACGCCGTTGGCGAGCCGCTCGAATCCAACGAAGCCGCTTTGCAAGCCCGAAAGATAAGACCCAATGAAGGCGTTGTTTATTTTATTTTTGGCAAAAATGCTTTGCTCCTTTCCGATACACCCCAAGCCTGCGAACACTTTAGGCTGTCTTTTGAGAGGGGCTATCATCAAGCCAAATCGTACCTAAGAATGTATGACTGTGCTCAATGAGTCAGTTTCCGATGGTTACCCAACCTTTCCAAGTTTGGCTTTTACCCGATACGAAAGTAACATTGACTTTATAGTAGTAAGTCCCTGCCGGAAGCCCCTCTCCGCTCCAGCGTATTTCGGGGTCTCCTGAGTAGTCATAGACCATATTGCCCCAACGGTTGTATATTTTGATGCTTGCCGTCAGAACGAACTTGGTGCACTGGCAAGGGCGCATTACATCGTTGATACCGTCGCCGTTGGGCGTGAAGATATTGGGCAAAGGATAAGCCTCGCAGTCAGTGTTGCATTCTATGTTGCTTGGGCGGCTTTCGTTGCCAAAATCATCCACACTGGTCACGTAATAACAAAGACTGAGGCTTTTCAGGGATTCGTGCAAAAAAGTAGTGTCACTGAGTTCTTTGAGCAAAGAAAAATCTCCCGTGCTGTCATTGGCGACATAGAGCCTATAACCCACCACGTCGCTGTTGTCGCAGCCGGGCAGTTGTTGGAGTTTCCAAGAGGTGGTGTTTTCAAATTTGAGATCATCGCAATTTATAGGAGTGCCGCATTGGCCGTATCCTTCGAGCCCCAAAGTGGCACAATCAATTTTTTGCAGGCTCAAAATCGGGGGGCAGGGCTTGGTGGTATCGGGTACGGTGGCGCAAATAGTTTGCGAGCGGTTAATCAGGGGGGCGGCCACTCGACTCAAACTGCCATACGTGCCGTATGTGCTTACAAAGTAGCAATAGCGGTCTTGCTCGGCAGGTCTTTGGCCTTGAAACTGCCCCGAATCCATGTACACCATACCTTGACTGATTACGTTCACACTGTCAATGAGTTTAAAATTGACTTGGGTATTCAAATCACTTCGGTAGATATAATGCTTGGGGTATTCGGCAGAAAGTATGCTCCAAGGAATATTGGCAGACCAGCGCAACAAAATGCCCAACGAGGGGTCGGGAGTAGCCCTAAGCCGTACCGATGAAGCCTCAATCGAACTATCTACCACATTGCCCTGCGAAAGCATAATCACGCGGTAATTGTAAATCAGACCTTCTGTATTGAGGAATGTATCAGTAAAAGTAGTGTCTTTTTCGCCAAAGATTTGACCAAATTGGGTATAGTTATTTTGTCCGCTGAAGCCCTGTGCGCGGGCGAGCCTGTACGTGATGGGGCGCGGGTATAGGATGGTGTCTAAATTGGGCGGTTGCGTCCAACGCACAAAAATCTGTCCCTGCGCAGCATCGGTCTCTGTTATGTCCACATTGGTCATGTAGGGGGTAACCGAAGGAAAAAAGGCGCATACTTCGGTGGAGGCCAAACTTTCCCCACCTTTTGGCTCAGGAAATTGGGCATAAATTCGATAGCAATAATTCGTTCCTCTTCGTAAGGTTCTATCGGTAAACGAGGTGATTCCTATGGGCACTTCTGCGATTTTTTGGTATCCGGCACTGGCGGGTAGTCCGGTTTGGCAAACGGGGTCAAAAGCATAAGAGCCTACCCGCCGCCATATTGTCATTTTTTCTGCATTGGGACAGGCATAACTATCCCAGTTCAGTGTTGCGGTGATGTTGATATTATCTTGGGTGAGTGTAAGGTTTTGGGGTTGAGGGCCTATGACCCTGATTCGCCATGACTTGAACTCTACCAGTGGGGTCTCAAATGAGGCTGGTCGGTCGGTGGCTTTAAATACGACCTGATAAGGCTCTCTTTGCACGTCGTTGCAAGTGGTCTGCCAACTAAAATCGGCGGCTTGAAAGTTGGCTGTACCTCCTTGTCTGGCCGTGAGGGTGGCTTTGATGCTGGGCGGCGGCAAGGTAAAAACTCCACCCCCTGCTGTGATGCTAATGCCGTTTTGTCCGGTATCGGGGTCGGTAGCCACGATTTGGCCTGAGATGAGGCTTCCTGCTACCACGCAGGTATCTTCCGGCACGACCAAACGCGGGCGGCGGTTGTTGCAGTCGGTGATGATGATTTGCATATCTCGGTTTACACTGCTGATTTTGATTCCATTGCGCCATTCGTCCACATAAAACGCCACATTGTACTGACCTGCTGCCATAGGGGCATCCCATGTTAGGTCGCCTGTTCGGGCATTTATAAAAAACTGCCCGGGTGTGGTTCCGTCTTCGCTCCTGTTTGCATCGGGAAAACCGAAGCCCGGAACGGGACGGTCACTGGCCACCCTGGAAGCCACCAGCCTATAAGAGAGACTGTCACCATCTTGGTCGTAGGCGGCGGGGTTGTGCAAAAATTTACGCCCTACACAACCTCTATCAATTGGGGGGAGCAAGAGTTTGGGCGAGCGGTTGCAGCCTAAGATGGGGTTGATAATGAAATCGCCCTCGATATAGAAAGGATATGAATCCGAAGGAGGGGCTACGTTTCGGATACCGGGGTTTCGGTTTTGCTGAAAAAAACTAATCCGATAGTTGCCCGGTGCGCGGTAGGTATGAGACAATCTATAAACAACCTGCTCTGTCTGATTGCCCAACAAGGTGCGGAAGGCAATAGGTACGGTGTAAACCGTGCCGTCGCCCACAGATACCCTACCTTCGTAAGGCTCAACGCCTTGTGTATCTCGGTAGAGCGTAACTGTGATAAGATATTCCAATGAAGCATCTTGGCAAGTCCGTTCTATAGCCAAATCACCAGCTCTGATATGGGTGGCAAAACTTACACAGATTGAGGCAGACCATAGCAATAAGGAAAATAAAAACTTATGAAAAGACAGCATACAAATCGGTTCAAGATAATATAAGGACAACCAAACTTCAAAATTGCCCCAAAAGTAGTGAAAATCATACCAATTTTGTGTTGTCCTACCCCAAGTAGGTCTCTATCCCCCTAAGCCAACGCTCAGGCAACTCCCCCGATTGTGCGCTCAGGTAGTCCGCTTCGCTGCATGCCCAGATAGGATTGCGCCCCTCTTGGCTGACAGGGATTTCCAGCCACCACTGCCCTGTCAATTCATTTTGGAAAAAGACAATGTCTCTGGAAATTTGATGGTTGGACACAATGAATTTTTTGCAGTGGTTCAGACTCAAATTTCTCCCGCTTTCAAAAGAGCTGAGCCCTTCGAGCAAGTACCATACCATAGCTGCCGCCACTTCGCTGTGCTCTGCCTCATCTCTCAAGCCCGTGATTGAAAAACCGGAAAGGCGGGGACTCACCCCACTGTACCAGCAAATCTGACAAGCCTCTTCGCCGCTCAATCCAAACACACCTTTCCCTCTAAGCGCAGACATATCAAAACTAACCAAATCGGCATTGCGGAGGCTGGCCTCTACCTCTTTGAAATCGTCCCGCATTTGGCCTATACTTTTGAGTTCATAGTTGAGTTTGAACAGGTTTTGAAGCGTTGTGTTGTGGGTACGAAAGCGCTGGTATCCCAAATGAGAATACATAAACAAATTTTTATCAAGTAAAATGGTTGCTATGTGCGGTTTTTCTAAATCTATGGTTTTGTCTATACAAAGCAAATGCGCCATTTTGTTGAGTTCTTTGTAAGCCCCAAACTGCCCCTGCAAGCAGTCGGCTTCCGAAGACAAAACAATCGGTATAATATTGGATTTTAGCAAAATACAACAGACTTGTGTCAATCGAGCCAGCGTGGCTTCCTTGTCTTCCCCTTGCCTCAATATTCCCAAATCGGCGATAGATATGGGATGGGTGAGTTCAGTTAACTCATTGATAGCCCTTCTAATACTTGAAAAATCACCCCCCACACTCAGCACAGCCGCACTGCAATCTTCCCATTTAGGAAAAGTGGACCCAAAATATTTGATTTGGCTGTTGAGGCCTTCTTTTTTGGGTGTGTTTAGGCCAACAGGTTCAAAAAACATTTGCAAACTCATATTTCAAAGAAAAAAAATATTCGCGATAAAGAAAAAAATACTTTGAAATTTGGAAACAAAATTTCCCCAATCTATCTTTGCACCCGCTTTACAGGCCTCCTTAGCTCAGCTGGTAGAGCAACTGACTTGTAATCAGTAGGTCGGCGGTTCGATCCCGTCAGGGGGCTCAAGTAAAATTCCTCCATATAGCCACAGGTCTTTACATCTGTGGCTATTGTCTTTAAATGAATCAATTACAAATTAAGGCTCTCACAAATTCGTTTGAGATAATCTCTTTTGGTGCTCAAAAAGCGAGCAAAACCGCTCTTAACCTTACCTAATAAAAAAGCCTAAAATCATTTTTTTCATACAAGTACGGCTTATGCTTGCTTTAGGCTTGTTGGGTTTATTCTATACCTATTTCTAATGAATAAGTGATTTGGCTTCTTTGACAAAATACCTATTTTTGTTCAAAAATAGGTTTGTGGATACCGAGCAAATATTAAAAAAACTGTCTTATGTTACTCATGTCTTGCAAGCGATAATAGAAAAGGATGAAGCATTTTGGGTTTGGCTACTTGAGGGCGATGAGTTTTGGGCAAATGATAAGTTTTTGAGCTATTTCAAAACTGCTGACAGTGGCCATCAATTCGATAATCAATGGTTTGTTGAGTCTGTAAAGGCAGCTATTTCGTCTCAAGACGTTTGCAGTTTCAGTTTGGCCTATCATTCCGGCGTGCAGTTTCTTATTCAAGGGCAGGCAAAAAGGCTTTTAGATTCAGACGGGGGTTTATTTGGGCTTTGGGGTACGGTTTGTGGGCAAGAGCGGCTCGGCTCTACGCCTTATTTGGCTCCGGTTGTTTCGGAGAGTATTATGGAGGGATCAAATGTTGATGCAACTCATCAGGCCAACTTGCAAGCGGCTTTGCAGGCAATTGATGAAAAAGAGCGCGCCCTTATCGACTTGGAAAACAAAAACTTAGAGCTCCAGCAAACCCAAACCAAGCTCACCAGCATCTTAGACAGCACTACTGACATCAATTTGCTATTGGATAAAGACCAAAAAATACTCAATTTCAACCGAAGAGCCGCAGAAAGCATTCAGTATGCCTTTGGTCGCCAGCCTGTCTTGGGTGATGATTTTAGAGAGTTTACACTTGTTGATTTCAAAGATATTTTTGCCCAAAACTTTCAGATGGCTCTTTCGGGTGCAAAGGTAAGCCATGAGTATGCTGTGCCAACAGGTGGCGATGAGGTAAGTTGGTTTGGGTTTCAGTTTTATCCGGTTTTTGACTCAAACGGCCAAGTGATGGCTGTCAGCCTTAATGTGGTTGAGATTGACAAAGAGAAAAAGGCGATTGAAAAATTGGAAGCTACCAATGCGCAACTCAATACCAACATCGAAGAACTCAAACAACTCAACGAGAGAATTTCCAAAAGTGAAGCGGCACTCAGAGGGCTTATCGAATCGCAGACAACTTACCTCATCAGGACAGACCTCAACGGCAACTACACTTTTGTCAATGAGCAGTACAAAAAAGACTTTGAGCATTTTTATGGAACAAGTGATTTGATAGGCAAAAGCAGCATGATGACTCTGGAGCAGGAAGAACAAATAAAATTGTACAGTGCCATGCAAGGCCTTTTAGAAGACCCCAAACAAATCATCAAACTTGCCTTAAACAAGAAAAAAGGACAAAATCAAATAAATACGTATGCGCTGTGGGAATTTACGGGCATCACCAACGACGAGGGCAAACTCACTGAGATACAGTGCATGGGAACAGATATAACCGAACAAAAACATACAGAGCGTTTGCTTCAGGAGAGAGAACTGTATTACCGGTCTCTTGTGGAAAGCATACCCGACTCCATATTCGTCTTATCCAAAGAAGGAGTTTTTTTGGATTACAAAGCAAATCCTAACGAACTGTATGTGCCTACTGATAGCTTTTTGGGAAAAAATATAAAAGAGGTGATACCCGAAGAGGTTGCAAGGTTAGTTTTTGAAAATATAAACAAAGTATTTTCTAAAAAAAAGGTGGCCGAATTTTCTTATTCTTTGTTTATACAAGGCAAAAAAGAGCACTACAAAGCAAGGGCTATCTCTTTGGGAGCAGACAAAGTGATGTTTGTTTGTACCAACGTTACCCGGTCGGTTGATTACCTGAACCGCATCGAATCTCTTTTGGATACCAAAGAAAGGCAAAACCAGAGGCTTGCTAATTTCGCTCATGTGGTATCACATAATTTGCGCTCTCATACTTCCAATATAAGCGGGCTGCTTAATTTGTTTGAGCAAGAATATCCCGATTTGTATGCAGAGAACACTTATCTCAAGTTGATTAAAACCTCTTCAGAAAAACTCAACGAGACCATATTTTATTTGAACCAAGTTCTTGATTTGGAAAATACCGAAAAACAAAACTGGCAGTTCGTAAATTTGGAATCAATTGTCCAATCGGTACTGGATTCTGTTTTTGTTTTTGCCCGTGATAGTGGAGTTGAGCTTCAAGCCCATATTGAAAAAGGACTTACAATCAGGACAGTTGTGGCCTATCTTGAGAGCATCTTGCTCAATTTTCTGACCAATTCGATTAAGTATAAATCTGACGACAGAGAGAGTTTTGCCAAAATTGAGGCCTATTCCATTCCCAATGCTGTCGTAATCCTATTTGAGGACAACGGGCTTGGCATAGACCTCGAACAGCACGAAAAAAAACTTTTCGGTATGTTCAAGACCTTTCACCAACATCCCGAAGCCAAAGGAGTTGGATTGTTTATTGCTAAAAATCAGATTGATGGGTTGGGCGGAAGTATAGAAGTGAAGAGTCAGGTGGGTGTGGGTACTGTTTTTAAAGTTATTTTGCCGCAATAAACTCTTCAGCTATGCTAATTTATCTGGTAGAAGATGACCCCGTGCAAGTTTTTGTAACCTCAACAATGATAAAACAGTCATTGAATGATGTAGAACTGCTTCACTTTCCCAATGGCAAAGTGGCTTTTGAAGATTTACAGACAAAAATCGCCCAAGCACAGCCACTGCCCGATGTTATTTTTCTGGACATCAACATGCCTGTTTGGGATGGCTGGAAGTTTTTAGATGAGTTTGAAAAACAAGAATTTAGTTCTAAAGTTTACATTTTGACAAGTTCAATGTGTACGGATGATAAAATCAAAGCCGAAGCACACGGACTCTCAGAAAGGTATTTAGTCAAACCCATATCTACAAAGACCATAAAGTCAATTTTTGGATTAGAATAAGGGTTGGTTAAAAAATTGTTTTATTGCCCTTGCAAGATGTTTGGCCTGCAAGGGCATAAAACCCTTAGTTGATATTGGTCAGTTCAATATTTTGAGCTTTGAACTCTTCTATGACTTTGAGTATGTCAGATACTTTTGGCCAGTAAACGGGGGTCTCGAGATAGTTTTTGAAACTGTATTTCAGAGAGATTTCCACCGTGCTGCCGTTGTTTTTTAGGTTGAAAGAGGCTTCACCCACGTCGTTTTTTACATTTTTTTCGCTGTTGGCAGCCTTAAACTGATAACCTGCAGGCACTATGATTTTGAAATTGTACTCATAGCTTCCTGCGGCGGGGAAAATAATATCGCCACGGCGAGCCAAATTGTCGTCAGCACCCAAGTATGGCAATTCATGTACAAAACTTGCGGGCTTGAGGGAGAAACTCGGCTCAATCTTGAGGTCGGTAGAAATCATATTGGACTCAAACTCAAAGAGAGTCTGGTCAAGCTCTCTACCCAACTTGCTGATATTCAATTTTTCAATCTTGAATATTTTACCAGTCAAGTCTTTATAGTGTGTTTGTATTTTGGTATCTCGAAGGCTGTCGGCTTGTCGGATTGATTCGGGGCTTAGGGCAGCCATAGTAAATTTCTTTGATTCCTGCTCCCAATAATTTGAAGCTGAGATGAAAAGGTTTTGACTTGATTTTCTCATCACCCCGTCTGCTGAGCCTTGTAAGTTTAGCATAGCCATGGAGTCCGAGAGTTGGAGTTGGTAATCAAATTTGAGTGAGTTTACCAAAGACTCAGTCGCGGGAAAAGGCACTGGCTTGATTTTTTGGTATTCAGGTTTTTCTGAGATGGTAATCAGATATGTTTTACCGGAGTGTGCGTCAATTGGCACATCGTTGATATTGTCGTTTTCGCCAAAAGATGAGATATACAAGGTTCTGTCTTCCTTGAAACGGATGACTAAAATAGCCTCTTCATAAAGTGCCAATTCTTTTGCATCGCCTACGTGAATGGGTGCGACAACGTAGAGTTCATGAGGGACTTTACTTTTGGTCAAAGTGTAGCTCATAGCCTCAATCATCCCTTGTTTGTTGTAAGGGGCTTTTTCACCTTTTACTGCATAGCGGTTGCGGATGTAGTCATAAAGCTCGGTAACGAACACTGTTTGGCCTGCTTTTGGAGTAATTTTTTTCTTTTTTAAAGCGGCTATCCATTCTTTTGACAGTGATTCATAGTAGAGTTTACCGCCGATTTTTTTATCCACCTTATCAGAAAAAAATCTCAGCATGTCTTTGGGCGAAATAAGATGCTTGGCTCTGCCCGGCGTACCTAAATCAACAAAAGAGTTGATAAAATCTTTGCTTCCCGCTGTGTAAGAGACCTCTATGAGTGTGGTGGGGCAAGTACGCAGAAATGGGGAAAAAGTCTGTACGGGATGCCGCTCTGAGTTGTTGAATTCGTGCGTGTATATAATGGATTTTGGAGTCTGTTTGTTTTTGAACTTTGTAGCATCGTTGTAGCTCTTGACAATAAAATAACATTCTTTACTGATTTCTACACTGTATTTGGCCCCGACGATGGGATAAATGTATTGATTGTAAAGCCTCATGGGTTTGAAAATATGCCCGCCTACTGCCTGTTTTACTTCTGAACTGTACACAAAGGCATCCAATATATCACCTGCGGCCAATGTCAGATTGAGATTTTCTTGCCACTTCGATACTTTTATCTCCACAGGCGAGCCGGAGGGTTTTTGGATGCGAAGACCCAAAAACTGAATCTCTCCCTCAAGTTGTCGGGGCAAGAATTCAGGCCAAAGCTCAGAAAATTTGATGTTTCCCATTGCTTCGGGGCGCGAGTTAATCAGTATTTGTTTGCGAGCCAATACTGAAGAGTTGATTTCATCTTCGTTGGTGTTGTATTCGGCTTTCAAATCGATGCCCAAAATAACAGCATCTTGATTTTTGAAGCGGTCTGAGTTTACCGATGTAAACATTGGGTTCTCTGCACCCCAAGTTTGAGATTTTGCCTCTTCGTAGGACTTAATTCTAAGCTGTGCTTGGCAAAGAGAAACAGAAACTGCCCAAAGCAAGACAGTAAGTATTTTTGTGTTTTGCTTGTAAACGAAAAGTGCTATTTAATAACTCGGTAATTCAACGTTCTATTATGATGGAACGAAAACTAACCTCCTGTCAGAACATTACTTTAAAATAGACAGCTTAGAGACATAAAAATAACGCTTCGACTTAAAAATAGATTGTCCTTTAAGACGAATTTCTCT
This sequence comes from uncultured Roseobacteraceae bacterium, assembly GCA_964602415.1. Classification (GTDB taxonomy): domain Bacteria; phylum Bacteroidota; class Bacteroidia; order Cytophagales; family Flammeovirgaceae; genus CAZRQL01. The sequence goes on along the minus strand of CAZRQL010000038.1, from coordinate 12,191 downwards.
TATCCCGCAATGTAAGAGGTGTTTATCGTACCAAAACGCCATACCGCCGTTTATGTGCAAATCCACAATCACATTCTCGTTGAGCAAAGGAAGGGTATTGGTTTGGTCTTGGTATTTTTTAGGCAAAGAGACTTTCATACTTACTTGAGTGCCATCACAATAAACCATAACCAGAGAATCCGCTACTTGAACAACAGAAGACAGTTCCACGGGTTGATTTTCAGTTAGTTTTTGAAAAACAAAACTATTGTCCCATAGTTTTTGACCTTCTTGTGAAAAGCAAGTGCTCATAGAATGTTCATAACGAAACTCTCCCCAGTTGTCTCTCTCATAACCGTGGTCGGGTTTGGTCAAAAATGGTGGCACAAGTCGCTGATAATCAAGTGATGGAGTAGTGTAGCTCGGTGGCGGTATGTAGGCGCGGGTGTAGAAATCAATTTTCCTTGAGTAGTAGTAAGGCTGTAGGGGTTGGCTTGGGGAGGAGCGGGGAATTCCTTGGTAGCTTTCGCCCACCAGCAAAATTGTACCCTCAGGCGTAAGAATCGGTTCGTGCAGCATCAAACGTTGCCTGATGGTGTAAAATTTATTTTTTGCTCGTTTTTTTTGAGCTTTTAGAGTGATTTTTGCCCGCTTTTTATCAGAAAGGTAGCGGAAATAGTTGTCAAAAAAGGCAAAATCAAAGTACTTTTCAATCTCAAGTTTTTGTCCGGTAATCTTCCAAAAAAACAGTCCCTGCACCAGACTCTCGCCTCTGTGGGCGTAGCTGCCCACAACAATCAAAGAAGTGTCGGCTGTTGTGAGAAACCGATACTGGACGGGTTGGTAAAAACGGCCCTTGGCAATTACCAACTTGCTTTTCAGTTCTCCTGCCAAATTGAATCGATTGAAATAAAGCAGCTCTTTAGATTGTTTTTGTCGCCCTTTGAGTACAGTCCATATTTGGCGGTTGAGGGTATCCAACACCAGATGGGTCAGTTCGGCTTCGGCTTTGGACAAAATCGGAGGAGCAAAAGTTTTGTTGGACTCTAAATTTTTCAGCACCAACACAGATTTTTCAAAGAGCACCCCGCCTAAAATTGCAAAGCTGTCTATGGCAGCAAAATGATTAATCTCAAATTTTTTGAAGTCACTGAACTTGTTCAAAACAAAACTTCCATCTGAGACGCTAATCCTAATGACTTGGTAATCATTTTTTTCAGTTAAAGTAAAAACAAACAATTCGCTGCTGCCCACGTAATAGCTTATGAAATTCAGCGAAAGGGGTATAGGCACATGCTGAGACCATTTTTTTTGAAAAGCCGTATCGAAGCAATCAAGCAGTATTTCTCTTTTTCTTTGCTCGTTGGGTAGGATTTGGGCTATAATGAGTCCTTTGGTTCCCAATAAAAACAAACGGTACTCATCGCTGGTTTTGTCTGTGATTTCGCTTTCCAGATAACCACTTTGCCAGATTTGGGCTTCAAGATTGCCCACAAAAAAGAATCCGAATAAGCAACTAAGGAAGCATAGCCTTAAACTTTGCATATCCATCACCTCCTATGGGGTTGGTTGTGTTACATTTTTTGTCTTGAGCCTGCTTGTTGATTTCATCTACGCGTTTTTTGGAGTCAGGGTGGGTGCTCAAAAACTCAGGTACGCCCGGTTGTTGGCCGCTGTCAATCATTTTTTGGAAGAACGAAGCCGCACCATTGCACACATAAGGCGTTTTGGCAAGGTAAATCACCGAATATTTGTCGGCTTCGGTTTCGTGGCTGCGGCTAAAGCTGAGTCCTGTCAGTTTGCCGGCCATCTGAGCTGCTATTTCTTTGAGCTTGTTGGGGTTCTCGCCCAGTATCATACTGAACAAAAAACTGATGCCGTATTGCTGTTGGAGTTGCCGGCTGCTGTGGCGTTGGTCGGCATGGGCTATTTCGTGCCCCAACACCCCCGCCAAATCATCCGCCCTGTCCAAATACTTAATCAGCCCGGTATAGACAAAAATATACCCTCCGGGCGCAGCGAAGGCGTTCAAAACGTCTTGGTTGATGATACGCACCTCCCAAGCAAATTTGTCGCGGTAGGTAAGTTCACCCGAATTGAGTATGGTGGTGGTCATTTCTCTCAGGTAAGCATAGGCCTGAGGATACTGTGTTTCAGACAAAATGGGGTACTCTCTGGGATTGGCCAAAATTTCGTCCCTGACTTGCTTGCCCAAATCAATATCATTTTGAATGCTAAACAATATAACTCCCTTATTTTCTTTGCAAGACATGTAGAAAGGCAAAACAACCGCCACGGTTATTAAAATAATAAATTTTTTCATTGAAACCTATTTTATGCAAAACTAAACCAAAACAACACTTTAAGCAAACACAAGATTTACAGTCCCCATTGAGAAGGATTTACTCCCGATTCCAATTTTTCTTCCAAATCATCTTCCAAAAGGTGAAAAAAATCTATCCCTGTGAGTTTTTCCAAGCTGTCTATACTGACGGCAAAAGACCGCAGCGGTTGTTTTGAGCCTTCATTTCTCAAAACAAAAGCAATCCCTTTTGGTTCGCCGTCCAAATCCAGAATGGCTTTGTAATAGTATCTTGGTACGCTCACGCCGTTTTTACCGATTTTGGGTAGGTCTTTTTCCAGTACCCCCGCCGTAACGATGTAAAGCGCGCCTTCTTTTTTTGCCCATCTGCGGACGGTTTCCTCTAAATCATTCCAAATACCTCTGTTGAAATCGGGGGCTTGGGGGGACATATTGCTCATATAAAAAGACTCGCTCATGGCTTGAAGTGAAAAAGCCATATCGGCGGCAGGGGCTAAATGCCCTCTGTCGTATCCGCTGCCTTTGTAGTCTTCGGGGGTGGCAGAGCCGGTCGGTACTTTTGTGTCAGGACGGAAATTATTTTGTCTTTTTGCATTTTTGACCAACTCTTGGTCGGTGAGTTCATAAGCCACCCAACGCGGCTGTTCGTGCTCTTCGTCGTAGCACAGCGTAAAAGCCGAGTGCTTGATGATGATGTCCCCCGGATTGATTTTGGGTAGTTCGATACCTTGCTGCCCTTGGCGGGGTGTTTGTGAAAAAGCCCCAAATCTGAAAACCCTCCCAAACACCACTAAGGCCAATAAAATAACCGCCACCCAAATAAGCCGGCGCGGTTTTGCAGATGTGCGGATTGTCTTTTTTTTCATCTTAAAACAGGCTTTGAGAGGGTTATGGTGAATTTGTGGGCTTCAATTATTTTATGTTGATATCAAAAGGCAGTCTTGCCAAAACTCCTCGTTTTTGGGCTATTTGTCTGTAAGACTCATACAAAGGATAGAGTTCTCCGAGTTCTTTGCGCAATTGGGCGTTTCTGATTTGTTCTTCCTTGTTTTTTCCCAGCATTTCTTCTATGAAAGATTTGGTTTTGGGCAAGTAATTGACTTGGTACTCTTCAACACCGGCCAGCGAAGCGGCTATGTTTATGGCATCTTGCAAGTTGCCCAGCGTATCTGCCAATCCCAACTCCAAGGCTTGCAAACCCGTCCACACACGCCCCTGTGCATGGCGGCCAATGGTAGCTGTATCTGTTTTACGGCCTTGGGCGGCTTTGGTCAGAAAACTTGCGTAGCCATCCTCAATCCATCTTTGCATAAACTCACGCTCTGCGGCTTTCATGGGGCGCGAAAAAGTCCCAAAGTCAGCGTAAGGACTGGTGTTGACAGTGTCAAAGGTAATACCTAACTTGTTGTTGAGCAGTTCGCTGGCATCAAACCAAACCCCAAATATGCCGATAGAGCCTGTGAGGGTGAGCGGATGGGCTACAATTTTGTCGCAGGCCATTGAGATATAGTAGCCACCGGAAGCCGCCAGCGAAGACATAGACGCGACCACGGGCTTGACTTTTTGGGTTTCGACTACTTCTTGCCAAATCACATCGGATGCCATCACGCTGCCTCCGGGCGAATTGACCCTTAGCACCACGGCTTTGACTTTGTCATCAAGGCGCAGTTTGCGCAATTCTCTGGCGGTGGCTTCCCCTACGATGCCCTCAGTCCCCAAATCAACAATATCACCTTCACAGATGAGCACGCCTATTTTATCTTTGGCGTACTTAGGACTAAGGTCAGTTTGGGCTATGTATTTAGATAAAGAAATAATTTTCAAGTCTTTAAGTTCTTCAACCCCTACTTTTTCTTTTAGTTTTTCCAAAAACTGACCGTAATAGAGAAGCCCATCGGCGAGGCCTTGTTCCACAAAACTTTGCGGCGTTCCTACAATGGTTTGGGCGGCTATTTTTTTGACTTGGGAAAAAGACAGGTTGCGCGATTTGGCTATGTTATCCAGCATGTAGTCGTACATAGAGCCAAGAAAAGCGCGGTACTGCAAGTCATTTTCGCGGCTCATGTCTTCCCTGATGAATGGCTCAACGGCACTTTTGAAGCTCCCTACCCTGAAAATCACAGGCTTGATGCCCAGTTTTTCCATGGTTTTTTTCAGAAACATCACCTCCGCACTCAGCCCGTTGAACTCTATCATCCCCATTGGGTTGAGATAAAATTCATTGGCTTGAGAGGCCAAATAAAAACCCGCTTCTCCCACCAACTGCCCATAAGCCACTACAAACTTGTCGGATGTTTTGAACTCGGCCAGTGCAGTTCTCACCTCATCCACCACAGTCAAACTACCCGAAACAGAGCCTGCATCCACAAACACCCCCGCAATATTGGGGTCTTGAGAGGCTTTTTTTAGGGCTGCCAAGATTTCTATGAGTCCCATCTTTTTTTCTATACCCGGCAAGTCGCTCAAGCCCAGTTCTTCGAGTGGGTCTTCGCCGGCTCTTTCTACAATTTGGCCTGAAAGACTGATTTTTAGAATCGTGCCGGGTTTGACTTTGTTTTTATCGGTTGAAGGGCTAAAGATGATACCTAAGCCAACAAATAAGATAATCAAAAGCAATACAAAAAAAATTTGACCTACCACGGTGGCCAATGCTATTTTAAAAAATTTCATCTATGTCCTAATTTTAATTTTTTCTCAGGGTTCTTTGCTCAATTCGTTTTTCGTATCCTTTGCCTTGGAAAATACGGCTTACATAAATGCCCGGCGTATGGATTTGGTTGGGGTCAAGCTCTCCTGCTTCGACGAGTTCTTCGACTTCGGCTACTGTTATCTTGGCGGCAGTGGCCATCATGGGGTTGAAATTTCGGGCTGTGCCTTTGTAGATTAGGTTGCCGGCGGTGTCTCCTTTCCATGCCTTAACAAAGGCAAAATCGGCCTTGAGCCAGCGTTCGAGCAAATACATTTTGCCGTTGAACTCGCGGGTTTCTTTGCCTTGGGCAACCTCCGTACCCACTCCGGCGGGTGTGTAAAAAGCCGGAATGCCTGCCCCACCAGCCCTGATGCGCTCGGCCAGAGTGCCTTGCGGCAGCAGTTCGACTTCAAGCTCTCCAGAGAGCAGTTGTCTCTCAAATTCAGCGTTTTCGCCCACATAAGAAGAAATCATCTTTTTGATTTGGCGGGTTTTGAGCAACAGCCCCAGCCCAAAGTCGTCCACTCCGGCGTTGTTTGAAATGCAAGTCAAGCCCTTGACACCCAACTGCAAAAGAGCAGAAATGCTGTTTTCGGGTATGCCACAAAGGCCAAAGCCCCCCAGCATGATGGTCATATTGTCTTGCATGCCTTCGACGGCCTGCTCGGCAGACAGATATACTTTGTTTTTCATGGCTTCAAATTTATCAAATAAACCAGATAAGCAACAATTTTCCAATTTCATTCAAAATAAAACACAACTCTTATTTTGCGCCCTCTAAAAAGTAAAAAAATTGCACCGATTGACAATTTTGATTTTTTTTACCTGCCCCTTGTCTGTTTGGGCGCAGCACCAGCAAATTGCCCCTAAAAATTCAAGCCCGGAGTTTATTGCACAACTCAGCGACTCGGCTTGGGTTAGGCTCGTAGATATAGACAAATCGCTTGTCTTGGACATCAGATATGCCACTGCCAACAATTTTACCAAAAAAGCCATTTATCCCTGTGCCGATGCCATACTTAGAAAAGATGCGGCAATGGCATTGAAAAAAGCCGGCCAAGTATTTCAGTCCAAAGGACTGCTTATCAAGGTTTTTGATGCCTATCGTCCGCCTTCGGCTCAGTGGGTTCTTTGGTACAGCACCCCCAACAAACTCTACGTAAGCGACCCGCGCAAAGGCTCTAAGCACTCCATGGGCATAGCCTTGGATATTACGCTGGTGGACAAATACGGCCAAGAACTGGATATGGGCACGCCTTACGATTCTTTTAGCCCAATGTCTCATCATTCTTGTGAAGAGTTGCCTACGCATGTGCTCAAAAACCGTCAAATCCTCAAATCTGTGATGGAATCTGTTGGCTTTGTCGCCATTAAGAGCGAATGGTGGCATTACAACTTCTTGCGCAATTACGGTCAGGCTGAAATTGCTTTTGATTGCGGTCAGTAAGATGGGCACTTGATTAATTTTGCTACTCAATTTTTTTTATGAAATCAATCTGGACAATACTTCTGTTGATACTATCCAACTCTTTTATGACCTTGGCTTGGTACGGGCATCTCAAGTTTGGCTCGCACACGGCACTGGCCAAAATCGGACTCTGGGGAGTGATTTTGCTCTCATGGGGGATTGCCTTTTTTGAATACTGTTTGCAAGTGCCCGCCAATCGGCTCGGCTCTACTTTATACGGAGGGCCTTTCAATATTTGGCAACTCAAAGTCATTCAGGAAGTAATATCTTTGCTGGTTTTCACGGTTTTTGCCTTGATTTTTTTTAAAAGTGATACTTTGAGACTCAACCACTTGATTGGCTTTGTTTTTCTGGTTTTAGCGGTTTATTTTATTTTCAAAAATTAGCTTTCCATTTTATCGTCATAACTGTATGCCCGCTTGCATAGTCTCTTTGGCCACGGCCACAGCCGATTTTTTTTATTCTCAACACCAGACTACCGAGTGGATAGCGGAGTATTTGGGTATGGATGCCGCCGAAAAGCACCAACTCACGCTCTTGCACCGCGCTACCGGTGTGGCCTCAAGAGCCAGCGTGCTGCCTGATTTCGGGCAGAAGGAGCGGCTTCTTTACAGCAACAAAGGCCTGTCCCCTGACACGGCCTCAAGGATGCAAGCCTACAAAAAGCTGGCTTTGCCCTTGGCTTGCAAGGCTATTGACAAATGTTTGATAGACAGCGACAAAGATAGCTTTACTCATTTGATTTTGGTCAGTTGCACGGGTATGTATGCACCCGGGCTGGACATTGATTTGGTGCAGCGGTTGGGGCTTCCTACTTCCATACACCGCACGGCCATTACTTTTATGGGCTGCTATGGGGCTTTTACGGGCTTAAAACTGGCTGCTTCAATAGCATCGGCAGATTCGGAGGCTTGCGTGCTGGTGGTTTGTGTGGAGTTGTGCACCCTGCATTTTCAGTTGGACAAGTCGGCGGATTCGCTGCTCTCGTCGGCTCTTTTTGCCGATGGGGCGGCGGCGGCAGTGGTGCGACAAAGTTCCCATGGCCTGGCTTTAGAAAATTTTCAAACCGTCCTTTTGCCCCAAGGCCAAAAAGAAATGACTTGGGAGGTGTCCAATTCGGGCTTTATCATGGGGCTTTCCGGCTATGTGCCCGATTTGATAGCTGAAGGCATTGGGCAACTGCTGGGCAAGCTCACTGTTACCCAAGCCGATTGGTACGCCATCCACCCGGGAGGCAAAAAAATCTTGCAGGCCGTCGAGCAGGTTCTTCATCTGGACAAAGAACAAAACCGCTTTGCTTATGAGGTGCTCAAGCAACAGGGCAACATGTCTTCGGCCACGTTTCTTTTTGTGCTGGAGCGGATTTGGCTTGCTCAAAGGGGGCACAACCAAACCGTTTTGGGTATGGCCTTTGGGCCGGGACTCACCATTGAGAGCGCACTGATGCGGTTTTTGGACTCATAAAGCGTCTTCATTATTAAATCAAGTTATGTATTTGTACCTGTATTTGATGCTTTTCACGGTCGCTGCGCCCATCATTAGGGGATTTGAGCCAAAAATTGCCTATTACCGCAAATGGAAGGCATTTTTTCCGGCTGCCTTTTTGGTGGCAATACCTTTTTGGGTCTGGGATTACTATTTTACCAAATGGGGTTTTTGGGGCTTCAACGAAAAGTACCTCACAGGCATACACATTTTAAATTTGCCGCTCGAAGAGGTGTTGTTTTTTATCATAGTGCCCTTTACGTGTATTTTTTGCTATGAAGTGTTCAATTATTTTATTGAGAAAGATATTTTTTCAGCCATAGCGAGACCGCTGGCCGCAGCAGTAGGCATTTTTTTGCTGGTGGTGGCGGCTTTCAACACAGAAAAAAGTTATACGCTTTGGGCTTGTGGGGGCGCGGGGCTGCTGTTGGCGGCTGAGGCATGGCGGGGACACCGACTGCTGGGGCGGTTTTGGTTTATGTGGGTTGCCATCATAGTGCCCAAACTACTGGTCAATGGAGCACTCACGGGCAGTTTTACGCCTGAGCCGGTGGTCTGGTACAACAACGCCGAAAACCTAAGCCTGCGAATTTTTACCATCCCTGTAGAAGATTTTGCCTACAATACGCTCATGCTTTTGGGCAATTGGACTCTTTACGAGCGGTTTAAGGCAGCCATGAACATCCAATAATTCCGCCCGAAAATTTGTTACTTGACCAATTTTTTGTATTTGATTCTTTTGGGTGTCAAATCTCCTTTCCGAGCTTTGAGGTTGGCTTCGTAGTCGGAGAAATTGCCCTCAAACCACTTGACCTGCGAGTCGCCCTCAAAGGCCAAAATATGCGTGGCCACCCTATCCAAAAACCAACGGTCGTGGCTGATGATGACCGCACAGCCTGCAAAGTCCTCCAATGCTTCTTCTAAAGCCCTCAACGTATTGACATCCAAATCGTTGGTGGGTTCATCGAGCAGCAGTAGGTTGGCTTCTTGTTTCAGTGTCATGGCAAGGTGCACGCGGTTGCGCTCGCCGCCTGATAGCTGGCCGACTTTCTTTTGTTGGTCATTGCCCGAAAAGTTGAATTTGCCTACGTAGGCTCTTGAGTTGAACTCTCTGTTTCCCAGCACCATCAACTCGTTGCCGCCTGAGATGGTCTGCCAGACTGTTTTTTCGGGGTCTAAGTTGTCGTGCTCTTGATCTACATAGGCCAATTTGACCGTTGGGCCGATTGTGATTGTGCCGCTGTCGGGTTTTTCTTTTCCTGTAATGAGTTTGAAAAGGGTAGATTTGCCCGCTCCGTTGGGGCCGACAATACCCACAATGCCCGCAGGCGGCAGGGAAAACTCCAACCCCTCGAATAAAATTTTGTCGCCAAAGGCTTTGGATACGTCCTCAAACTGCACCACCACATTGCCCAACCGAGGGCCGTTGGGGATAAAGAGTTCGAGTTTGGCTTCTTTTTCTTTGGTGTCTTCGTCGAGCATCCTTTCGTAAGCACCCAAGCGGGCTTTGGCTTTGGCTTGTCGGGCTTTGGGTGCCATCCTGACCCATTCCAACTCGCGCTGAAGGGTCTTCATCCGCTTGGACTCGGTTTTTTCTTCCATAGCCATACGGTTTTGTTTTTGCTCCAGCCAAGAGGAGTAGTTGCCTTTCCAAGGAATGCCTTCGCCTCTGTCGAGTTCGAGTATCCAACCCGCCACGTTGTCAAGGAAATAGCGGTCGTGGGTAACGGCTATGACCGTGCCTTTGTACTGGCGCAGGTGCTGCTCCAACCAGTGGACAGATTCGGCATCCAAGTGGTTGGTGGGTTCGTCAAGTAGCAGTACATCAGGCTGTTGTAGCAAGAGGCGGCACAGCGCGACCCGTCTTTTTTCGCCGCCGGACAGGTTGGCAATCAGGGCATCTTCGGGTGGGCAGCGCAGCGCGTCCATAGCCCGCTCTAATTTGGTGTCTATCTCCCAAGCCTCCGTGCGGTCAAGCAGGTCTTGGAGTTCGGCTTGGCGAGCCAGCAGTTTGTCGTAGTCCGCATCGGGGTCTGCAAACTTTTCGTTGATGGCCTCGTATTCAGCGAGCAAATCAATGGTTTGCTTGACTCCTTGTTGGACAATTTCTTTGACAGTGGCTTGGGCATCGAGCTTGGGCTCTTGCTCCAGCAACCCGACCGTATAGCCCGGCGAAAACACCACCTCGCCGTTGAAGTCTTTGTCTATGCCCGCTATAATCCTGAGCAGTGAAGATTTGCCTGAGCCGTTGAGACCCAACACGCCGATTTTTGCGCCGTAAAAAAATGATAAGTAGATATTTTTCAGCACTTGTTTTTGCGGCCCGTAAAACTTGGACACGCCCGCCATCGAAAAAATAATTGTTTCCCCTGCCATGGTATTTGGTTTGGGCAAAAGTAATGCAGCGGGCAGGTATTTAAAACAATACAAGCCAAAAAGAATACCCCATTTTTTGCCCTGTTGAGAAAGTCAATTTTGCTCTCTGAACCATTGGGAATACATAATATAATTGTTGGCGGTGCGCTCAAAGGTTGCGCGTAGGCGGTCGTCCAAGGGTTTGATTTTTTTGGCAGGAATACCCGCATACAGATACCCGCTTTCCACAACCGTATTTTCCAACACAATAGCCCCTGCCGCCACAAAAGACTCTCTTTGCACCACAGCCCCATCCATCACAATAGCCCCCATCCCGATGAGCACATTGTCCTCAAGGGTGCAGCCGTGGACAATGGCGTTGTGGCCAATGGAAACATTGTTCCCGATGACCGTAGCGGCTTTTTGGTAGGTGCAGTGAATGACAGCCCCGTCTTGGATATTGACTTTGTTGCCTATGGTAATGCTGTTTACATCTCCCCTCACAATAGCACCAAACCACACACTGCAAAAATCGCCCATCACGACTTGGCCAATGATGCTGGCGTTTTCGGCCAAAAAACATTCTTGCCCAAAAACCGGAGAGATGCCCAATACTGATTTGATAAGTGCCATGATGGTGAATTTTTATCTAAATTAATCCTTTTATTTTTTTTAATTTTCCTCAACTGGCAATTGGAAAAGTTGAACAACTTTTTCATATTTTAAGTTTGCAGAAGGTTTTTTAAATTTTTTTGTGAAATTTTTACATTCTTTTTGGGAATCAGATGTAAAAGCCGACAAAGAATCAATCGCTTTTGGATGTAACTCTAACAAAGTAAATCCAAGCAATTTTTTATTGTTTTTATCGTAAAGCACAATACGAAAATCTTTTTCTATAGTGCCAAAAGTAGTATTGGTTAGTTTATCTATCATGCTTATCTCGATTTTTGTACTTGGTGGGTATCATTTTTTTTTGATTTTTATGAGAGCAAATCTTTCCACAATCATATCAGGTCTAAAAATATAATATGAACTAAAAGACACAAAAAAAGATACCATCAACAAAAATAAATAACTGTAAAATATAAAAGTCTGTTGTTGATAAATATCATTCCAATCAATGGTGAGCGGCATGGTCAATATGACGTTGATAAGAAACAGATAGAGAATAATAATTTTATGCCACTTGAAGCCATAGATTTTATTCAACAAATTTTCTGATACCACAAAAACCGCAATATAAAAAACGAATATTTAAAAAATAAACAATAAAATCCATAACATAATCTTTTTATTTTTTTATCAGTATAGCAAAAAATTTGCCATATCTTAATACGTATGTTTCAGCCAAGTAATCCCAAGCAAATTTAACCCCGAACAAATGCACCATAGGCATCACATGTTTGTAGCTTAACGATACGCGGTGATGGCATCCGACCCCGATGGGGCAATACCGGTTTTCTACAAATACGCCATCCCTACGGGATGAATTTCCTGACACCATAGCAATAGCCTATTTTCAGCGATTGAAGTCGTTTTTTCACTCGTGGATGGACACCTTTATGGGTTTGGTTTGTACAGTTTTTTGATCCTCAAAAACAAAAAAACTTGCTATTTTGATGCCATTGGCTTGGCAAAATTTAGCATCAGGGCAGTCTGATACACACTCATTTTTTTTGTTGATGAAAAACAATTCCCCGTCTTTTCTTACCCGAGCCAAGCCTTTAATGAAATACCCTACCCCATCGTACCGGAAAGGGATGACCTCTCTGCCGCTTTTATCGACAAAGCCCCATTTCCCGTCTTTTTGTACCTTAGCCAAGCCTTCCCTGAAATACCCTACCTCATCGTACCGACAAGGGATGACCTCTCTGCCGCTTTTATCGACAAAG
>CAZRQL010000037.1:0-27962 GCA_964602415.1 uncultured Roseobacteraceae bacterium | reverse complement strand
AAATTAAGTGGTTTTATATTTTTTGTAGAATTAAATCCTTGAAAATCAAACGAATCAAGCCTTAAAATCTTAAAAATCACTTAAATCTTGGTATATTAGATGGTGATAACATTTTGATTATTTAAACTATTTAGGGTTGCTAAAGATTTTTAGTAACCCTAATATTGACTATAAAAAGTATTGTAACATGAATTCTATAAAACTTATTTCAGTTCTTATCGTATTGCTATCTTCTTGTATCAATCGTAATTCGTCTATTAACACCATAAATTTTACATTGGTGGATTCCTATTGCTTCGAAGATACCAAAACCAACTCTAATTTATTTTATATTGACTCTTCGAGATATATTTCATTCGACGAAGACAAATCTTGTTTGTTTATATCAAAGATTGATACTTTAATAAAAATTCAATTGAGCACTGATACCAATGAAAATATTTTGAAAGCTGAGGTTATCTTCTTTGATAATTTAGATAAATATTTTTATTTATTCTTCAAGCCCATCACAAAAAAAAATGGACTATATGATTTATCAGGTGCATTGGTTAAATTTAATTATCAAGGCGATGTGATTGAGAAATATAACTTTGAAAATACATTATTTCACCCCGATCAACAAGAAGGCCTAAGCAAAGAAGAACAAGTGTTTCTTCACCCTTTTTATGGCTTTGTATTTAGAAAAAACAAATTATTCTTCACGCATCAAAGATATATTGGCAAAGTCGGTGATATTGGTTTTTCAAAAGCAAGTTCTTTGGGGGGCATCTGGGATATTAATACCAAAGAGTTCGTAAATATTAAAGCCCAATACCCCTTAGTAAACGAAGGAAAAGATATGTATCCCGTTCTTGATAATAGGTTTAGCTGTATTTTATCGGATACTAAGGTTATTTTCTGGTTTAGATACACCAACAGAATCGTATCTTATGATATTAACTCAGGAAAAATAGATGAGTCAAGAACTAAATTTTTATTAATGAAAGATTCGCTTCCTCCTCTTTCATATAGGGAAGATAGTAGATCTATACCAAATAAGAATCTTGCGGTTGGTGGATTTAATAGTATGATTTTTGACCCGTTTAGAAAACTGTATTGGAGGATAGCTTATTTGCCACCTTTGGATTCTAATAACATGTATCAGCGAAACAATCGCATTAGATGTATAGCAATTTATGATACTTTATTCAATCATTTGGGCGAATTTATTGTACCAAAAAGTTTCAAGTATTCTTTTCCTGCATCATTTTCTTCTAAAGGTGCTATTTTCCTTGACAAAGAGAATTGTATTTCGATATATAGCTATAATTTTCAAAAAATAACCTTAGAAGAACTTCAAAAACAATATCACGATAGAATACTATCAGATACTTTGAACAATGCAAATAAAAAAGAAGGAATTATTGGATATCTTAGTGATTATCATAAGATCAATCAAGACACTATATTTGCTCTGATTATACCATTAGAGTCAAGTTGTGCTCCGTGTATTAAATCAATAGCCCAGATATTTGAATATAGTAATAAATATCCCTTTAATAAAGTTTATTATTTATTGATTGGTAAGAATAATAAAAAATTAAGTGATTTTATCAAAAATTTTCAAATTGATTTGAGAAATTCCTACATTAAGACTGATTTAGATGGAGGACTTTTGCGCTATCAAGAACCATGGGTAAATCCAATGTATATAAAAATAATCAATGGCAACGTAATCAATAAAGTAATTTTAAACCCGGATTTATCTCATTCGATACTTGATATCATGCGTAAAGATTTTAAATAAATGTTACTTAAATTTTATTTTATGGGCATTTAGAATCTTCCGGCCAACGAGTCGGAGTTTGACACAAAATTCGCTGAATGGTCTCCTTGTCATGGGTTTTATGGTAGTATTTAACAGGGTGCTTACCACAGAGGTCTGAGTGTTAAGCAAATATCAAAATATTGGGATGAGTTCAGTATTTGGGTGTATAGTTGCTTTAAAAGGTAGCTTCGGAGTTATATTTTCTATTTCCCGATACAAAACTTTGAGAAGATTGCGCCCAATATGTCTTTGTCCACGTCTATCTCCCCTGTGATTTGCCCTAAAGCCCGCAAAGCCTCTTTGAGATGAAAAGCCAACAACTCACCGGACAATTTATTAAGCAAAGCCTCCAACGAATCACTGAGAGCATGCTCAGTTTGTACCAGCGCGTCATAATGCCTTGAGTTTGAGATTGTAGTCTCTCCTGTGTTGAGGTTGGTCTTTGCTAAAATTGCATTTTTGAGCTCTTCTACACCGAGATGCTTTTCGGCTGAGATGAGCAAAATACCTTCCTTGCGCAAGGCTTCTTGGCGGTTGCTGTCCAATAAATCAACTTTGTTGCCAACCAAGATGTAGTTTTTGTCCTTAAACTCTTGTGTCTGGCTTTGAATTTCGTTTTGGTCGTATTGTTGTGCCTCGAAAAGGTAAATGATCAAAGAGGCAGATTGGATTTTGGACTTGGTGCGCTCTACCCCGATGGCTTCGATTTTGTCGCTGGTCTCTCGCAGTCCGGCGGTGTCTATGATTCTGAAAATCAACCCTCCAATCTCGATTTGGTCTTCGATAAAATCGCGTGTTGTACCTGCAATCTCTGAGACGATGGCTTTTTCTTCTCCCAAAAGTGCGTTGAGTAGGGTGGACTTTCCCGCGTTGGGTTTGCCGATGATTACCGTTGGGATGCCATTTTTGATGGCTTTTCCGGTGGCAAAAGAGTTTGTCAGTTCTTTGATATGGTTTTTGAGGTCTAAAAGGAATTGAATAAGTTTTTCGCGGTTGGCAAACTCTACGTCTTCTTCTGCAAAATCAAGTTCCAACTCTACAAGAGAAGCGAAATTGATAAGCTCTTCTCGCAGCGTTTTGATTTTTTGGGAAAGTGCACCCTTCATTTGGGAGATAGCAGCTTGGTGTGCAGCAGCCGACTCACTGGCTATTATGTCCGCTACGGCCTCGGCTTGTACCAAGTCCATTTTACCGTTTAGAAAAGCCCTTTGGGTAAACTCCCCGGCTTGTGCCATTCGCATACCTGCTCTTAGGAAAAGAGTCAATATTTCTCTGACAATAAACGGCGAGCCATGGCAAGAGAGTTCGACAACATTTTCACCTGTGTACGAGCGAGGTGCCCTGAACACCAAAGCCAGTACTTCATCCAGTAGCCTATCGCCGTCATAAATCTTGCCCAAATGGGCAGTATGTGAAGGTATCTTTGTGAGATTTTTGCCTGCCCAAAATTGGTTGCAGATTTCTATGACGTTTGGCCCTGAGAGTCTTAGCACAGAGACAGCCCCTTTACCCGGGGCTGTGATAGGAGCTATAATATTGTCTTGCAATGGTTTAAAGTTTTATAGACTGTTTTTTCTGGGGTTTCATTTCTTTGGGCAGAGAGTTCTTTTCTTTAGGGTATTCTTTGTCGGTGCTGAAGTCTTTATTTTCCAAACTTGGTGGGAATCCGTTGAGTTGCCTCCATATTTCATAATAGATCGGCACATCATCGAGCAATACCCAACCCAACACAGACGAACCCAAGCGCAGCTCTCGCGGCCAATTGTCGTGGTGGTCTGGTGTGCCATCCCGCCTGATACGGTTTTGCTGCACAATCAAAACCCTGAATTTACCGCTTTCATCGGCCACACGGTCTATCACCTCAACCCGTCCACCAAAAGTCCCCACTGCCACGCTCGGCCAACCCGAAAACTGAAACGCCGGCCAGCCGTCAAACTGCAATCTAACATGTCGCCCGCTATCCAAAAGAGGTACATCCATTGCCCTGACATAAAGCTCAACCGCCATTTTGACACTATCGGGCATGATAGACAACAAGGCTTCTCCTTCCTTTACTATTTCGCCTATACCTGCTTTGTAGGTCTGTACCACGTAGCCAAATTGAGGGGCACGGATGACATACTGCTCATTTCGGATGCTGTAATTGGAATATTGGTTTTCTAATTTGGCCAAACTTTCTTGTGCTTCAAAGTATTCGGCCTCGGTGGCATTGAGTTCAGATTCGGTTTTATAAATTTTAGAAAACATATCAGCTTTGACGGCATCGAGTTCTGTGATGGCTATGGTGAGTTCGTTGCGGGCTATATTGACTTTATTTTCTGCCGAGATTAGTTTAGCATTAGCCGACTGAAACTTCATTCTGGCATCTTCGTACCTCTTCAAAGAAAACGCACCCCCAAGAAACATACTGTCAGCACCGTCCATCTGACGTTTAGACAATTTGTAATCTATCTTGGCGGCCTCAAAGTCCGCGCTGTCGCTCATCAATTTGTCTTTTGCTTGTATGATCTTGTTTTGCGTTTGAGACAATTTGAGTCTCATACTATTGTTTAGAGCGATGATTTGTTCTCTGTAGGCTTGGATTTTATCTTGTTTGGATTTGATGCTGCTGCGTTTGGCTTCTATCATCTGCTGAGTCCTAAGCAATAAGTTAGGGTCAAAATACGCATCTTTGACCTCAGCAATGACAACCAACGTGTCGCCTTTGTTTACGTGCTGTCCTTCGCGTATTTTCCAATCGGATATCTTTCCCGCTATCACACTGGGGACAACTTGCGGGCGGTCTTTGGGATAAAAAGCCGTTAAAACCCCACTGGCACGGATGTTTTGCTGCCATGGAAAAAATAGCGTAACCAATATGGTCAAAGAAACCCCCACCAGCCAATACGCCAACACTCGATAATAACGCGGTGTGTGCAGTGTTTTCATGGTGGCCAAACTCTCTCTGTAGTGCACATTTTCCTCAACCGGTGAATTTGTGTAAGACGGCATTGCTTATGTATTTTAAATCAGAAGACGAAATTAGTAAAATAATAAACAGCACTGAAATCTAATTTGCAATGATTTGTCAAAGCATAGTACTCAATGTTGGATAGTAAGATAAAAAAGATACTCACAAAGGTTAGTATCTTTACGCAACCATCTCAACAATACAGGATTATGAAACCGGTTAAAAAATTTAGATTCATCTTCAAACTACCTGACCCCAAGCAGTTTGAGTACCAACCTCGCTACTATGACCCCCTGAGCGAGCGCGCCAAAGAACGAGAGCAGACTCACCCCAACGACCCGCAAGCCATCAAATCCCGAATTTCGGCAGCTTTCAGACGCGAAGTTAGGGCTCACCATGACAGTGCCATGCTTTGGAGAAGGGTGGTTATTTTTGGGATGATGGTAGCGATAGCTTACTACTACCTTATCTCTTAGCGTGTTATCGGTTTCATTCGCTCGAAAGGCTTTGAAGGGTCAAATAGTTTGCGGTAGGTGATGTGTTGCTTAGACACCTGAGCACCTATTTGCTTGCAGACGGCTATCATTAGAGGATTGAAATCTCCTACCCAATTCATATCAATCGAGTCGTAGCGTCGCAGGTCGTAGTGGGTCTGGCTGGAGTGAGCAACCAGTCCGCCATCTACGCCCTTGCCCTGAAACGATGGAATCACACCGAAAACAACGCCGTATAGTTTTCGGTTGGTTTTCATGTAGATATGATAAGCGGCTATCAGTTTTTCATACCAACCAAACTTGCCGTTGAGCCTTTTTACTATTTGGTTGAAGTCAGGAATCTGTACAAAAAGCGCGATAGGTTCTTGGTCATAGAAGCCAAACAGTATGAAGGGCGGATCTAAAATAGGTTTTATTTCTTTAAACAAAGTGGCAACCTTCTCATGAGTAAGGGCGGCTGTACCGGTGATTTTTGACCAAGATTGGTTGTAAACAGAAACAAAAGCGTCGATATATTTTTCTTGTTGTTCAAAAGAGAAATGCTCAAACCGATACAAAGGGTCTTTGCTGAGTATTTCTGCTTTTCGAGCGGCTTTTGCTCCAATCGGGTGTGCACAAGGGCGGGAAAAAGTTAGTTGCCGAAAATAATCCTTAAATCCATAGTTTTCAAAAAGTTTCTGATAATAAGGTGGGTTATGCGGCATGCAATAAACAGGCTCAAGGTCAAATCCCTCCACCAATAACCCCCACCATCGGTCTCGCTCCCCAAAGTTTATGGGGCCTTCCATGGCTTCCATGCCTCTCTCAGACAACCAACTCTGGCACTGAGCAAACAGTTTATTTGCAGCACTTTGGTCGTCTATACACTCAAAAAAACCCATTCCTCCCACCGGATAATCGTTGTCTTTGAGGGCTGTTTTGTGGTTGATGAAAGCGGCAACCCTGCCTATGGTTTTACTTCCGTCCTGCAAGAGCCACCTTATGGCCTCGCCGTGTTGAAAAGATTTGTTTTTTGTCGGGTCAAAAACCGCCTCTATGTCCTTATCAAGTGGACGAATCCAACCTTTGCGGCCTTTGTGAAGCCTTGCGGCCATTTCTAAAAATTCCTTACGTGTAGCGGCACTATTTACCTCTAAGAGTTCCATATCGCAAACATAAGACAAACAACCACAGAGAGATACTTTTTCTTGCTTCGCTGCTCGTCGAAAGATAATGTATCTAAGTCCCGACAAAGCCTGTGATTCGTTGAAAATAAACCATATTTGCGTCTAATTCAGACGTATCTCTTATGTCCCAAGTTATTCTCACACAGGCTATCCGCAAAGTCTATAAGATGGGTAGCGAAACCGTAGAGGCACTTAAATCCATTGATATATCCATTCAAAAGGGTGAGTACGTCGCTTTTATGGGGCCTTCAGGTTCGGGTAAATCGACACTTATGAATATCATAGGCTGTTTGGATTCGCCTACATCCGGAAGTTATTTTATTAATGGCCAAGACGTGAGTCGTATGGCAGACTCTCAACTTGCAGAGATACGCAACCGCTACATAGGCTTTGTATTCCAAACCTTCAATCTTTTGCCTCGTTCCACAGCCTTAGAAAATGTGGCCTTGCCGCTGGTCTATGCTGGCTACAATAGCAAGCAGCGTTTGAGTAGGGCTTACCAAGTGCTTGAAAGCGTGGGACTTGCTGACCGCGCCAAACACAAGCCCAACGAACTATCCGGTGGCCAACGCCAAAGGGTAGCCATCGCCCGCGCTCTGGTAAATAACCCCAGTATTATTTTGGCCGACGAGCCCACAGGAAATTTGGATACCAAAACATCCTATGGAATTATGGCTCTTTTCGACGAGCTACACAGCCAAGGAAACACCATCATCATGGTTACACACGAAGAGGACATAGCCGAATACGCCCACAGGGTCGTAAAATTAAGAGACGGGCTTATTGAATCTGACATCTTCAAAGGAAAAACCCGTTAGGCTACATTTACTATCTTACTACGAATCTACGTGTAGCAGAGCGTCTGCCATTGACGACAACCCTGTAGAAGTATATTCCCGGTTTGAAGTTACTCACATCCAATTTGATAGATTGTTTGTATGGATCCAAGGTCTCTGTTCGAATCGTTCTTCCAATCGAACTAAACACTTCTAAGTAAGCCCTTTCCACCCGCAAAGGCATACTATAGTTGATATTAACAAAATCAGAAGCAGGATTTGGATAGGCAGGTGATATTTTCATGCCATTTATGCTAATGCTTCCATCCTCCAATCCTGTGGCCTTGGTAACATTGAAAATAACGTCCGCGCAAACCGAATCACTGGTGTTGTTTACATTGACAAAACAAAACTTGACCACTGATTTGCCTATGGCATCATCGCTTTTTACAGCAACGTTCAAATGCCCAATAAATTTATCGTTTATTGTACCGGGTGCTAAAGTTTCGGTGTCGGGACTCTCAAATACCTCCGGCGTGTAACAATTGGTAAAACACATATAAGGCAAATGGCTCGCCGGCCCAGAAATCTTTTTCATAGTGGTCTTTACTGTTATGGGGGAACTTGAGAAATTTTCTATTGATATTTTAGCCTCACCGTCCTCTTCGTAGCTGTGGGTGGCAACGAGTTGCGGGTCCCTCAAAACAATACTTGATTTAGGCGCAGTGATATTGAAAGTCAGGTCTATACATATAGAATCAGAAGGTGATTTTTCATTGAAAAAGCAATAGCGTATCACAGAAACCCCTATATTTTTGTCGCGCTTACTGCGTTCGAAACTTAAAGAGGCTTCAAAGATATCTATTGTGCCACCTGCGGCTATGGTTTCGGATGTTGGGCTCTCTGACACTACAGGCTCATAACAAGCCGTCCAGCAAAAATAGCTTATGTGTTCAGGTACTACTTCTATCGGGATTCGTTTAACTTTTACACTGACAGGACTCGAACTAATATTTTTTATGTTGAGCCTGATGTGTGCATCATTCAAGTAAGTAGCTGTCAAGGACTTTTGGGGACTGACAAACTGTAAACTTTGAGCAAGGATGACCGTGTGAAAAACTGAAATTAATAAAATAGGTATAATTGACCTCATAAACATTCAAAATTTAGTGAATTAAAAATTTGACGAAACTCAGCGACAAATCGCTTCACATACAATGACAAATATAGTTCCGAAGTGGCCAGTAGCCAACAATTTTTTCTAAGGTTACATAACAAAGAAAATTTTGTATTCATGCAAGACAAATCAATTGGAGATGAGACAGATTATCAGTTTAACTTTCATATTATATTGCACGCATATCAGTTTTTTTGCTTATGGTCAGTGGGACTTTGTGGCTACCGATAAAGTTCATACCATCAGGATAGATAATGATTTACACCAAGACGGCCTTGGTCTGAGTACAGGCGATAAAATTGGTTTTTTCTATGATTCACTTGGATACGCCAGATGTGCAGGGTGGGGCGTATGGGAAGACAAGCCTACGGTTATTAAAGTATATGGCAAAACATCAACATCCGAAGGTTTTGAAGAAAATGAGCTTTTACATATTAGGGTTTTTAGTCAAGGATGTGTCAAACTTACAGAAGCAACTTTTCTAGATGACAAAAAGACATTTAAAAATGGGGGAGAAAGCAAACTTACAGCAATATCCTACTTAAATCCATCTATTAAATTCCCTAAAGATATCTGCTTTTCAGGTACTTACAATCCTAATATAGGTGAATTGGGATTGTTGGGCGAAGTAAGTTTTACTGCCCAACCTTCAGGGCTGGTGTTGGACAAAAACACAGGGGTAATAGATCTAAGTAAGTCTGCACCTAAGAGCTATGTCGTTACCGTTCATACAGATTTGTGTATTGAGAGTTACACTTTTGCGGTAAGCGTAAAACGCCGCCCTGTTTCCGGTCTTGCGAAAATTTATTATATCTGCTCTTCTACCCCTGTATCGGTATCTGCCAGACCCAATCTTAGTTATTATCGTTGGTCTGACGGAAACTCGGGCAATTTTACAGCCTATACCCAAGAGGGTACTTATTGGCTGGAATTTGCTGATGCTTCAGGCTGTACAGCCATTGATACTTTTGAGGTCAGAGCAGTTGAATTGAATATCAAACCTATTGAATATCAAAAGTTAAATTGCCGGGTCGTAGAACTTATTTCCCCTCAGGGCTGGGCTTATTATGAATGGAGCAATGGAGAGCGTAGCCCAAAGGCAGTCGTTCAAGAGGCGGGAACTTATTTTGTCAAGCTCACCTCCAAAGAAGGCTGTCAACATGTAGAAAGCATTACGTTGGAGGACTATTTATTTGAACCTCAACAGATTGTTTTTGAGGTAGAGCCGGCTAAATGTGATAAAGGGGGAAATGTCAAAGTACAAAAAAGTAGTCTGAGCGGCTTGATGGCTCCCCTCAGTTATGAGTTTGCCAATTTGTCCAATGGAATGGTGCATCGTTATACCGATGAGAACATAGAAGACTTGCCTGTGGGTGTGTATAGTTTTGTGGTTAGAGATGCCCTACAATGCAGTTCAAGAGAAGAGACTGTCCAAGTTGTGCGCAATGAGCACTGTGGAAGTGTCGTTATCACCCCCGACGGCGATGGTATTGATGATTTTGTGTATATTTCTCAACAAGGCTTGGCCAAGATATATGATAAGTTTGGGGTGCTCAGAAACCAGCTCCTTATACCCGCAAAGTGGGATGGCAGGGATACCAACAACTCTTTGCTGCCAACAGGAGCTTATTTGATAGTTTGCAATGGCAAAGAAGACATTGAAGTTACCGTTTTGAAATAGATAAAACAAAAACAATCAAATCAGGAATAACTCACTTCAAGGGTTACCCATCTTCGTAAAGCGTTGAGCAATAAATTCGCAATAACGCCCCAATTTGACCGGATTGAGTGTTGAATTGCTTATTTTTGTCGTTTAGACTAAAAAAATGCAGAATGATCTTTTGCTGCGCACCCTGCGCGGCGAGCAAACCGAGCGCGCACCTGTTTGGCTTATGAGGCAAGCCGGCAGGATTTTGCCACAATATCGAGCTGTTCGCAAGAGTGTTTCCGGCTTTATCGAAATGGTTAAGACCCCTGAGTTGGCTTGCGAGGTAACTTTGCAACCTGTTGATATTTTGGAAGTTGATGCGGCTATTATTTTTTCCGATATTCTTGTTGTGCCTGAAGCAATGGGCTTGCCCTATGAGATGGTAGAACAAAAAGGCCCGTATTTCCCTCAGATTGTTGAAAATCAAGCTGATGTAGATCGGTTGGAGGTTGCCTCGGCAGATGCTTACGAGTACGTTTTCCAAGCCATTCGGCTGACCAAGGCGGCACTCAATGGCCGCGTGCCTTTGATAGGCTTCGCCGGTGCACCGTTTACTATTTTTTGCTATATGACCGAAGGCAAAGGCTCTAAGACTTTTTCCAATGCCAGACGCTTGATGTACACCGAGCCAACTTTGTGCCATAGCTTGCTACAAAAAATAACCCAAACCACCATCAACTACCTCAAAGGGCAAGTACAAGCCGGTGCCGATGTGGTTCAGCTATTTGACTCTTGGGCTGGAATTTTGCCGCCGGCACATTACAAAGAGTTTGCTTTGCCCTACATTGACCAAATCTGCAACTCTATTGCTGCGCCAAAAATAGTTTTTGCCAAAGGCGCGTATTTTGCCCGTACAGATTTTGCCCAACTTGATTGCCAAGCGGTGGGTTTGGATTGGAATATGGACGCAAGCGAGTCGCGCCAACTGATTCCCAACAAAGTTTTGCAAGGCAATTTGGATCCCTGTGCCCTATACGGCAAACCCGAAGAGGTGATTCGCTCAACCAGAGAGATGTTGGAATCGTTTGGGAATGAGCGTCATATTGCCAATTTGGGGCATGGGGTTTATCCCGATGTGGACTTTAAAAACGTCCAAATTTTCATCGAAGAAGTCAAATCTTACAGCCAAAAAATGAGGCCGAGCGTATGAAAATTCTTTTGTTGGGTTACGGAAAAATGGGCAAAGCCGTTGAGGTTGCCGCGCTCTCTCGCTCGCATGAAATTGTGGGACGCATCGGCGAAAACAATGTATCGGACTTCGAGCGTTTGGCTGCTCAGGCACAGGTAGCGATCGAGTTTACTTCTCCTGACAGTGCTGTTGAAAATATTCTCAAGTGTCTCAAGGGCAATCTGCCGGTGGTTTGCGGTTCGACTGGCTGGCTTTCAAAATGGGAATATGTGGTTCAGCAGGTTAATAGTCGTCAAGGTGCTTTGTTCTATTCGTCCAATTTCAGCCTTGGGGTAAACCTGTTTTTTGAACTCTGCAAGCAAATGGCCGCACTAATGAGTCGCTTTGAACAATACAGACCTGAAATAGAAGAGATTCACCATATTCATAAGTTAGACGCTCCTTCAGGTACTGCTATTACATTGGCAAACAGCGTTTTACCATATTTACCCGGATTTACGGGTTGGAACTTGAATATTGAAGGTATCACCCCCAATAAATTGTCTATCACGGCTATACGGCAAGATAATATTCCCGGCACGCACACCTTCAAATTTGACAGTAAAATAGACCAAATTGCTTTGACTCACACGGCTTTCAACCGTGAAGGCTTTGCGCAGGGGGCTGTCTTGGCGGCAGAGTGGCTCTTGGGCAAAAAAGGTGTCTTTGGAATGAAAGATATGCTCCAGATTTGAGTCTCCAACTTTTCGACTTTTTTTACCAAAATTTTTACTCAAATTCAAACCATCACAAACATAGAATGCTTATCTTATTATTGATGTACGATTTCTTTTTAACTATGACTAAATGGTTTAGGCTATTGTTGTTGGTTTATATGCTAACTTGTCCTGCTGTTGTTTTTTCGCAGAAAAAAGAGAAAAAAGCAAAGCGAAAAAAGGACAAAATAGAGCAATCAAGCATTTTGATACACCCTGAGGTGCCGCTACCTGACTTGGATGTAAAAAAAATCTATTTCAAAGCTACACAAAAGTTTGTAGCGGGCGATTACCAGAAAGCTATGGATGAGTACCAGCGCTGCGCAAAACTCGCCCCCAACAACGCCGCCGTCAAATACAAAATAGGGCACTGTTTATTTGCCTTGCGAAACTATACACAAGCTGAGAGTTTCTTGCTGCAAGCCATATCCTTGGACAAAAAAAATAGACATTTTTATACCCTTTTGGTTGAGGTGTATGCAAATTTGGGAGAGTACCAAAAAGTAATCGAAACCTACAAAGCCGGACTCAAAAACGTGCCCAATGCCACAGAATGGTACTATGAATTGGCCGGCAGTTATCTTTACTTAGGTAAAAACGAAGATGCCCTCAAAACCTATCAAGAGGCCGAAGCTATTTTGGGAATTGAGGAAACCATCATCAGACAAAAGCAACGAATTTATTTGGGAGAAAGAAACTACGAACAAGCCCTTAAAGAGAGCCAAAAACTCATCAATGCTTTTCCTACCGAAAAGCGGTTTATTTTAGACCACGCCGAACTGCTTTCCTTGATAAACAGAAACCAAGAAGCCCAAATTATACTTCAAAACTTAGTGTCTGATGAAGAATATGGATCTCAGGCCAAATTCCAATTGGCTATTCTTTACATTCGACAAAAAGAATACCAGCAGTTTTTAAATATTGTTCACGCGGTTATACTTGATCCTAATTTGGTATTGGATTCTCGTATTGAACTGTTGGAGGTGGTTTTTAAAATGGGGGTGGATTCTCTTTATGGACAGTTTCTGCCTATGGTTGCTCAGTTGGCAGAAAGCCATCCCAACTTGCCGCGCATACAATTTGTTCATGGAGATTATCTGCTGGCAAGCGGTCAGGACAAACAAGCGCGCAACGCCTACAAGAAGGCATTGGAGCTGGATGCCAATTTGGTACCGGTTTGGATGCAGCTATTGAATTTGGATTTGAAAAATATGTGGGCATCGGAACTAATAGAAGATGCCGAAGAAGCAATAAGCGCGTTTCCTTACATGCCTCAGTTTTATCTTTTCGCAGGCTTAGGATACACGTTGAAAAAAGAGTATCCCAAAGCTGCAAGAATACTGGAGCAGGGGCGTAAGTTGGCTTCCGAAACAGACCTCGAACTTGATATAGTGGCTCAACTCGCTGATGTATATCACTATCTTGGTGAAAATGAGTTGAGCGACCAATCTTTTGAAGTCATTCTAACCAGCAAGCCAAGCGATGCCCATGCACTGAATAATTACAGCTACTTTCTTGCACTACGTGGACAAAAACTTGACATAGCCAGAGCCAATAGCGGCAAACTGATTGCCCTTTTTCCCAATAACCCAACCTACCTTGATACCCACGGTTGGGTTCTCTATAAGTTGGGGCAATACGTTGAGGCAGAAAAATATTTGGCTAAAGCAGTGGCAATCAATCCCAATAGTGGGGTTATCAATGAGCATTATGGGGATGTACTCTTTAGGCTGGGCAGGATAGACGAAGCAGTTATATTTTGGAAAAAAGCCAAAGAACTGGGAGGTAGCGAAGACGAAAAGAAATTGAATTTCAAATTAGTCAATCGCACTTTGGAATAAGAAGTGAGCCAATTTTCATTTCTCAAAGTGTCTTATGCTTTTTATTGTAAAATATTGTAATTCAGTTGTTTAATACCATAAAACAGAATCTTGGTTGAGTCAAAGTTGCCACAAAACTGTTGGGCTTTCGGTGTCGGGCTATACTGATAACTCGTTGGGCTTTATTTGCTTGTCCTCCACCAGAACCAATAAACTAGAAATACCACCAAGCACAAAAGTAAAAATGAAAGTATTGATAACATATTTCTGAGTTTTTTGTTTGCCTTTTCCGCTTCTACCACTTTTTTATTTTCGTCTGCACGCACGCTTGATTTGTCCACTTTCGCCATGAAGATAAAAGTATCAATGTCTTTTTTCTCTGATACTTTGTAGCCTGCAAGTTTGGTATTGGGGGCTACATCTTTGAATTCACCGATTTTGTCTGCAACTATTTCATGCCATTCCTTGGGTTTTATGGGTTTAAACGTTATCTTTTTAGGTCTTTCGGGAACGTTGAACCATTTTAGCAACAGATAAAAACCAATCATAACTGCCAAAATAATGGCCACATCCAAGGACTGAGAAAGACTGTTGCCCGAAGGTTTTTGAGCCAGTACAATTGTTTGTGAAAAAAGGAAAACAAGCAAACCTATGTATTTCATTATTAATAAATTATTTCATAAATGCCTGCTACACCTTGTCCCCCACCCACGCAAGCGGTAACCATACCGTATTTTTGATTGCGGCGGCGCATTTCGTTAAAAAGTTGGACACTTAGCTTGGCTCCCGAGCAGCCCAGTGGATGCCCCAAAGCAACTGCCCCGCCGTTAGGGTTTACGCGCTGTCCGTCCAAACCCGCCTGTTTGATGACAGCCAGAGCCTGAGCAGCAAAGGCTTCATTGAGTTCGATTTGTTCAATGTCTGCCAAATTGAGTCCCGCTTGTCGCAGCGCGCGAGGTATGGCCTCAACAGGCCCAATGCCCATAATACGAGGGTCAACCCCTGCCGTTGCGTAGCTTACCAGTCTGGCAATGGGTTTGATATTGAGTTGGTTTACCATTTTTTCAGACATGATGAGCACAAAAGACGCACCGTCGGAAGTTTGGGATGAGTTGCCGGCAGTAACCTGCCCACCTTGTGCAAAAACAGGCTTGAGTTTGGCCAAGGCTTCTATGCTTGTATCGGCGCGTGGCCCCTCGTCCGTGTCCACCACAAACTCACGGGTAGCTTTTTTACCACTCCCATCTACGTAGTTTTCAACCACTTTAATAGGTACAATCTCGGGTTTGAACTTTCCTGATGTGATGGCTGCAATGGCTTTTTGGTGCGAGTGATAAGAAAACTCGTCTGCTTCTTCGCGCTTGATTTGGTAGTCTTTGGCAACTTGCTCGGCGGTAAGCCCCATGCTGAGGTAGTATTCAGGGTGTGTAGAGGCCAGTTTCCAATTGAGTGCCGTCTTGTAGCCCATTGTAGGCACAAGCGACATGCTTTCTGTGCCTCCGGCTATGATGCACTCAGCCATACCCGAGCGTATTTTGGCCACGCCCAACGCAATAGCCTCAAGTCCTGAGCCGCAGTAGCGGTTTACTATCATACCCGAAACATTGAGCGGCAAGCTCAAAAGTGAAATCATGCGCCCCATTTGCATACCTTGTTCGGCTTCAGGTACAGCGTTGCCCACAATCAAGTCATCTACCTTTGAAGACTCGAAGCCCTCAACACTGGAAATAAGGTGTTTGATAACCTCAGCAGCCAAATCATCGGGACGGGTAAACCGAAAGCCACCTTTTTTTGCTTTGCCGACAGCCGTGCGGTAACCAGCTACAATATATGCTTCGTTCATTATAAATTCTTTTGGCAAATAAAAGAAATTTTGCTTTTAGAACATAACAAATAAGCATAGAATTTCCAATCGCTTAATTGGAAAAAAAAGAAAACCCGAAGCTAAAAAACCTCGGGTCATAAATTGCAACATGAGTGGTTAGGTCATCAAAGTTATTGTCTTACGTAAATAGCCGGAACTGCAGGGATGATGCCCTCTTTTTCAAATGCCATTTTGACACTCTCGTTTAAACCATAGTTTACTGATACAAAATCACTTGGCTTACACCAAACGATGAAATCAATGTACATACTTTGGTCTTTAATTGAGTTGAGGCCTACGAAAGTATCGGCAGGCTTGGCATTTTTTGGATGGTTTTTACCTACTTCCAAAAGTATGTTTTTGACCTTGGCGTATTCGTTGGCGGGGCTTAGTTGGTACTGGAGATTGACGGGGCGCAGCGAATCAACCACCGAAAAGTTGATAATCGTTCCGGTGATTAAGGGGCCATTGGGAATGATAATGTCTCTCAAATCAGGGGTTCTCAAGATGGTATGAAAAATCTGGATGGCTACTACATCTCCTTCAACCCCTTGAGCCACAAGGTGGTCTCCTACTTTGAAGGGCTTAAACACCAATATAATCACGCCCCCCGCAAAATTGCTCAAACTGCCTTGCAAAGCCAATCCAATCGCCAAAGAAGCCGCACCGACCACTGCCACAAACGAAGTGGTTTGTATGCCTACTATTGAGGCCACACTCAAAAGAAGCATCACTTTAAGCGAAACGCTCAAAAGACTGAGCAAAAAGGGTCTCAGTGAGACATCCATCTTCCGAACCTCCATTAGCCTTGATGTCCCCCCTACGATTCTGCCAATCACCCAAAAGCCCACGACCAGCGTAACGATTGCCAGTATCACCGATGGGGCAAATTTTATGGCCAATTCGATGACCATTTGAGCGTAATTCTGTACTTCCATAATTTTTTTAATATTTGTACAAAGGTGGGTTGAAAGCGGGTGGGTAAAAAAAATAATTTCCTAATAATTCTTAAGTTACTTTATTAAGTTCAAAAGCATGAGTTGAATCAGGCCAATAGCAAATCCTAATACGCCTCCTGCAATTTCAACAAATCTTAACTCTTTGTTTATCACGGCCATGAGTGTTTCTTCGAGTTTTTTATCTGAGAAGGCAGCGACTTTTTCTCTGACCATCTGTTCCAAATTGACATCTTCCACTTTTTGGGCTATTTTCCCGCTGAAACGAGGCACAACCGATTCGAGTTGGGTATCCAGCCGGTCTCTTATCTGTTTGACAACGCCATCAGTCAATACCATACTTAGCATTGGATTAGAGGGCTTTAGTTTGTTTACGATGTAGTCTTCGAGTTCATTGACGATAGCTACCTTTATTTGTTGTTGATTTTCAGGCGTATCCAATTTTTCTTTAATGGCTTCTACGGAAAGCAGGTCTCTGGCCACAATTCGCCCCAGACGCTCTGCCAAAATAGGTTTGCGTTTAGGAAAAACGCCTTGCATTTGGAACAAATACAGATTGATTTTTTTTCTGGGATGGAACAGCATCTTGATAGCCACATAATTGGTAAGCCAGCCGATTAAGCCGGAAATAATAGGCAAAGTGAAAATAATCCAGTTCATAAACCTTGGTTTGGTGTGACTTTTGGGGCAAAAATAGGATAAACACAAGTAGATTATTCAATTCTACACATCCTTTTGAGACTAAAATCCGTCAAAACTATTGTTGACTAAGATGTAGTAAGAACCTATCAGCAGAGTTCAATGTTGCCATTAATGCTATCAATATAAACTTTCGACGTGCAAAAAATCATTTTTTATTTTTGTGGCTTGTTGTTTTTTTTCTGGATTTTAGGCACTTGGCTTAAACCCGTGGCAGTCGAAAGGGTCGCTGTCATGAGAATAGAAAAAAACTATGAAAAAGCGGTTGATAAAATTTGTAAAGAACTGGACTTGCCGGCTCATTATTTCAAAGCACTTATTGTATTGGAGTGCTCAGGCAATTTGCCGGCAGGCAAAAGATTTGAGGCACATGTCTATGACAAACTAAAGCAACTGCAAAAAGGCAAGATACAAACTTACAGTGGTCTGAAAACCAAAGACTTAAAGCGGTATTCTGACCATGAACTCAAACTATTGGCCACTTCATGGGGGCCTCTTCAGGTCATGGGGTATCACTGCATTGCTTTAGGCAAAAGTATAGAGCACTTTGCCGGACCAAATGCCTTATACAATAGCATCCTTTGGTGCAAAAAAACGTACGGACATCTTTTGAAAAACGGCAACTATCGGGATGCCTTTCATTATCACAATACAGGAAAAGTGCATCCCACTTTATTACCTCAGACTACTGACCCCAATTATGTGCGCAGAGGAATCGCCTACATGGAAAACTTTGCTCCTAAGCTCGATACAGACCGTATTAATTTACCCAAAGCTCTTCCCGTTAGCCTTGGACTCATGTAAGTTTATAACATAAATTTTTTAATTTATCTACATTGCTATATTTGCGCAGCAATATGCCAAAGCGTATGAATAAATCTTTTATGGTGTGCTTTGTGCTGATTTTTACGGGTTTATCTCTTTCAGCGCAAACCAGTGATTATAGGATACAAACTGTTTTTCTTTCTAATTTTATCAAACAGATCCAGTGGTCATCAGCCACCAGTTCTACAGAGTTTGTGGTTGGCGTATTTTCCAACAAGCAAGTGACGGGTATTTTGAGCGACAAACTTTCAAAAATACAAGCACCGGGGGACAAAAAAGTAGTAGTCAAAAACCTGAATTCTGAAGAGCAGTTTAACGCTTGTGATTTGCTGTTTGTACCCGTTACATCAAGGCTTAACTTATCAAATGTTAGTAAATTATACGCTACCAAACCCTTACTCATTGTTACAGAAAAGGAAGGGGCACTCAATAAAGGCAGCGACATCAATCTCACTTTGGTCAATAACCAACCTCGCTATGAGCTCAACGAGAGCAACTTAGAAAAAAAAGGACTGAAAGCCTCTGCCTACCTAATCAAAATGAATTTAACCCGTTAAACCCCTGAAGATGAAATACTTTGTTCTTTTTATCTTATTGATAATAAATAATTTTGCTTGGGCGCAGCCGCCGATGGAAGAGGGCAGCGGAGAGTTGGACAGTCTTTTTCGTCAGAAGATAGATGAGTCAGACCAGATAAGTGTGTTTGACCGCACCAAAGCTCAAAGTGGCTCAAAATCAGATGAGTACCAAGGTGAATCTCCGGCTGTGGTTACGGTGGTGATGTCCCAAGAAATACAAATGTATGGTGCCAATACGCTGGTGGATGTGATCAACCGTATTACAGGGATGTACGTTACGGGTTCTTATGCTTATCGGCAAAATAATGCAGTTATTCGGGGAGATCGCTTATCCCATTTCAACTCACATGTTCTCATACTCATAGATGGCAGGCCAGTAAGGGAGAGTCTTTTTTCCGGTTTGGACATGGCTGTGTTGAATAGCTTCCCTATTGATGCGGTGGAAAGAATCGAGGTGCTTAGGGGGCCGGGGTCGGTGCTTTATGGAACAGGGGCTTTTACTGGGATTGTACATATCATTACCAAAAAGGCTTCAGCCATAAGAACAAAAAGTTCTCTGTGGGGGGGGAGTTTTGGTTCCATAGGCGGATCAGTAACAATGGGTAGCTCTGTGGGCGATTTACAGACTATGACTTCGGTTCAGTATTTTGGTCAACAGGGTTGGGATTTTACCGCTAAAGATGAATTTGACACCCTTAGAACCCATAAGTATGGGCAGCGCGGCTTGGGTGCTAATTTTTCACTCAAATATAAAAACCTTTCGCTCAGGGCTTACTATGGCCACCAATTTACTGATATCATGGGCTCTATACCTGCGTGGCAATCATCGCTCAGTTTTGAGCCTGACAAAGTTTCGCAAACCAGAGGCTTTATTGATTTGGGGTATCAAACTAAAATTACCAAAAATTGGAGGACAGAAATCAATTTCACCTACAACGCAATGAAGTTAGATCCTTTCTTCTTGGTTTTTGCAAGACCTGTCAAAGCCAAATCGAATGATTTTCTTCTTGAAATAGCCAACTACATAACAGTAAGCGACAAGATCAATTTTATTGTCGGTGCCTTGGGCAACCAAGTAACGGGTGAGGCCATAGGACGTTTTGGGCTGCCTACCAATGCTTTACCCGGTTATACCCTCAATCAAAAGGTGGAGATTATTTCACCTTACGATGCGTTGCGGTGGGCGGCTTATCTGCAAGCGGAATACCAAGTTTGGGACTGGCTCAAACTCATCGGTGGACTGCAAGCCAATAAAATCCCTGATATTGATTTGGATATTGTACCACGCTTGGGCGCAATCCTTAAAACGCCCAATGAAGCATGGGGAGCAAAAATACTGTGGGGCAATGCTTTCCGAAATCCGGCCTATCTAGAACTCAGCAGTAACACCCCCGGTGTGGTGGTAGGCAACCGAAATCTGCAGGCCGAAAAAGTAGAAACTTTCGATGGCCAGATTTTTTATCAATTTACCAATTATCTTTTTTCAATTTCTTATTTTAATTCCTTACAAAACAATCTTATAGCAAGGGATGGCCTTACTTATGCCAACAACGATAAGCTCAGGATACAAGGTGCAGAAGCAGAAGCCAAAATTAATTTGTGGGGCAATAAACTCCAGTTTACGGCCTCTTATGCCATACAGCAAAACCGCCAAGACAACCGAATCCTTAGCAAAGACAGCAGTTTTGTGGTGCAATCAAAAGATGTAACTTTTTTGCCTAACCAAATGCTCAAATTCGGTATCGGCGCAATGCCTGTGCAGGGGCTCAATATTGGTATATTCAACTCGTATTTTTCTGAGCCTGCCGCACTTTTTAGAACCAATGAATTTTTGACCATTAAGCAAAATAACCCCAAGCCTTCCGCCTTTAATCTTTTGAGCATCAATTTTGACCTAAATTTTACAAGACTGCTCAAAAAGGATGCTTCAAAAGGAGAAATTATTGCCAATTTTTATGGTACTAATCTCTTAGATGAGAAAGTATTTGATCCTGAAATCATGAGGCGCAACATCAACTCCATCCCTGCCATGCCCGGACGCGGAATGTTTGCAGGGGTCAAGGTTAAATTTTAATTCTGATTAGATTTCAAACTTTGCAGAGTTGATTCTTTTATCGTTCGATAAAATCCAAATCTTTACCGAAGGTTTCTTTGAGATAAAATGTCGCTAAAAATGCCAATACCAAACAAATAACCCCCACCAGGGTTGCTGCCCAAATGATGCTTTGGGTTATGGATGTGAAATATTGAAAACCTAATGTAATGGGTATGACAGCTCCTCTGACAAAGTTAGGAACGGTGGTGGTGGCGGTAGCCCTAAGATTCACACCAAATTGCTCTGATGTAATGGTAACAAATGTCCCCCAATACCCCGTACAAGTGCCCAGTAAAAAGGCCAAAAATAAAAAAACGGGGTACGGCAACCCTCTTATCCACAAATAACTGAGTATGGTAATAAGAGAAGTAAATAAAAAAAGGTACACAACTTTTTTTCTGGTCTTCCAAATCTGACTAAGCCAACCACTCAATAAATCCCCAAAAGAAAGCCCTATGTAAGCAAACATCACAGCCCTACCGGCTATTTTGGCGTCGGCAGGGATATCCACCACCCCAACAGCCTGAGAAAACTCGGTAGATAGCACAATCAAAATACCTATGGTAAACCAAATAGGCAAACCCATCGCTACGCAGGCCACGTAACGCATAGCCCTTTCAGGAGTATGGAAGAATTGAAAAAAATTACCTCTCTGTATAGATTCTTGTGATTTTAAAGTACGGAACATGCCCGACTCAAAGGCACCCATCCTAAAAAACAGTAAAAGCATACCCAACCCACCCCCAACATAGTAAGCTGCGCGCCAAGTAAAAATATCGCCAACCAACACAGCCGCCACCGCCCCCAAAGCCCCAAAAGTAACCACCAGCATAGTGCCCCAGCCACGTGTCTCTTTGTCCATAGATTCCACCACCAACGTAATACCCGCCCCCAACTCACCCGCCAAACCAATTCCCGCCAAAAGCCTCAATACTTTGTACCAAAAAATATCCCCAATCATCCCATTGAGGATATTGGCTACTGAATAGAGAAAAATTGAACCAAAAAGCACCGAAACACGGCCTTTTTTATCGCCCAATATTCCCCAAAACAAACCACCCAAGAGCATCCCGCCCATCTGCCAATTGAATAATTCGATACCCATATCGGTAAGGGCTTGTCCCTGATAACCCAATTCCAACAGGCTGGGGGTTCGAACAATGCCAAACAATATCAAATCATAAATATCCACAAAATAGCCTAAAGCCGCCACGATAACCAGCGGGCTAAACGCTTGCTTGATTCCCTTCATTTAGATACGAAAACCTATTATCAGAACGTCGTCTATTTGTTGCTTGTCGCCTTTCCACTCATCAAACACCGATTCGAGGTGTTTTTTCTGAGATTTCATATCCATGTGTTGTATCGAGCAAAGCAACTCATAAAAACGCTTACTCATGAATTTACGGTCATGAGGCCCTCCAAATTGGTCATGAAACCCATCTGAAAAAAGATAATAACTCACGCCTGACTCAATACGAAAGGTGTGCTTTTCAAAATTGCGCTCCAAATGACCGCCCCCTATCGGCAAAGCCGTGGCAGAGATTTTATGATACTGCATACGGCCTTCGCTGTCGGCTGCAACATATATCAAAGGATTCATAGCTCCTGCAAATTCAATGACTTGAGCATCTTTGTCTATGGTAACCAGCGACATATCCATCCCATCTCTAACGTCATTGCGGTCTTGCTTGAGTATGCGGTTTACACTGCGATTGAGGTGTTCGAGAATTTCATCGGGTGAAGTCTTGTTGTAGAGATGCACTATCTCGGTGAGCTGCTCCAAGCCTATCATACTCATAATAGCCCCCGGAACTCCATGCCCGGTACAGTCCACCGCCGTTATAATCAACTTACCGTCTTTTTCATCAAACCAATAAAAATCCCCGCTCACCACATCTCTGGGCCTGAATAAGATAAAACTATCAGATAGTTTTTTTTCCAAAAGATCCATAGTTGGGAGCATGGCTGTTTGAATTCTTTTGGAATAGTTCAGGCTGGCCAATATGGAACTGTTTTTCTTTTCTACCTCTTGTTTTTGTTTTTGAAGCTCTGCTGTGCGCTCCGCAACTTTGGCTTCCAGTTCTACAACATTGCGGGCAAGTTGCTCATTTTGAGCTTCAATCACTTTTTCGCGGGTATAACTCTCCAGCGCAGCCTCTATGGTCAACAGCAGGTCGGTTTCTTCCCAAGGCTTAGATATATACCTGTAAAGTTTGGCATTGTTTACTGCATTGCCCACCGCTTCTACGCTGGCTTGGCCGGTGAGTAACACCTTAACGGTTTTGGGCATGATGGCATAGGCTTTGGCCAAAAATTCATCGCCTTTCATACCCGGCATGATTTGGTCTGAAATAATGAGTGGCATAACACCTTCACTCTCCAAAAACTCATGAATAATCTCCAGTGCTTCTTCGCCACTCTCAGCAATCTCTATTTGGAACTCATCACCGAGTTTGCGTTTGAGTTGGGTGCGCAAACTATCCAAGACTATTTTCTCATCATCTACACAAAGAATACAGGGCTTTGACATGTGTGTGCTTTTTATTCATACCAAAATTTCGCGGTTATTGCGGTCTGACTACCTTTCCCAATTTGGGTTAGCGCATATTTTTAAAATATTTTATGCTCGTTGCAACAACTACATCATTTGAATCACAAGTATAAAGAAAAATCTTCTTCTGTAAAAAATTCTTTGTCAAGTAGGCATGTACCTGTGCAATTAAAAAATTAGTGCGGAATGGACAATGTCAATAGCCAATATTTTGACAAGAGTTGTGCTTTAGTTCGTAATATTAAAGTAGCTGTTTAACAACCAACAAAACCATGTGTTGAATATATCACAGTTTTTTAGATAACTTAACCTTGATAGGGCAGAAAAATTCAGCACCGCATAAGACAGTAACTTATTGACAAAGTTGCTGTTGGAAATAACGGTTCCGCCCTCAAACATTCCAACTATACGGATAAGAGGTATCCAAGTAATTTTCAGCTTCTTGGGTGATGAACAAAGGTTTAAAAGTATCCAGCATCACTGCATACTCCTTGGTTTCTTTCGCACCAATACTGGCCTCTACCGTGCCCGGATGCGGCCCATGTGGTAAGCCCCCCGGATGGATGGTGAATGAACCCATATCTATGCCTTTGCGGCTCATGAAGTTACCCTCTACGTAGTAGAGAACTTCGTCAGAATCTATATTGGAGTGGTTGTAAGGGGCAGGAATGGCCAAAGGATGGTAATCGAACAGCCTTGGAACAAAAGAGCAAATCACAAATCCTCCTTTGGCTTGAAAGGTCTGGTGGGCGGGTGGCGGCTGGTGAATTCGACCTGTAATAGGCTCAAAATCATAGATAGAGAGCGTGTAGGGATAAAGAAAGCCATCCCAACCTACCACGTCGAGCGGTGAAAAGCCATATACAAACCCATGCAGTTGATTGCCTTTTTTGACTCTGATGAGAGTGTCTTTGATATCAGATTCTGTCAACAATTCTACGGGTGGATGGATGTCGCGCTCACAGTAAGGAGAGTGCTCCAGTAATTGCCCCAGTTCGTTGCGGTATCTATCCACGGTCTCTATGGGCGATTTGGATTCAATAACTAACATCCTAACCGGATACCCCTCAAAGCTGAGTTTGTAAATGGTGGTTCGGGGAATGACTACGTAGTCCCCTTTTTTGATGGGCAGCCTGCCAAATTGCGAGATTAGCTCGCCTTGTCCTTCATGGATAAAAATTAACTCATCTCCATCCGCATTTTTGTAAAAATAATCCATGCTCCGGTTTTTAGGAACACAAAGAGCCATGGTTACGTCATTGTTGGCCAAGAGTACTTTACGCGAAAGTATCAAATCTGAACCAGTGGTCTGAACGGCGGAGGTTTTTAAATGGGTGGGTTTGAGCCCGTGTTCGTAACTGATTTGGTAGCCAAAATCAATAGGGGCAACCAATTCTTTGATTCGGGTAGGAGGGAACTTGTGGTACATATTTGAGTAAATCCCTGAAAACCCCAAAGAGCTAACCAGTTCCTCGTGGTAGAGGCTGTTGTCGGGTTGGCGAAATTGAATATGCCTTTTTGGAGGGATACTTCCCATTTTTACATAATAAGCCATATAAAAAACTATTTGTTGCAAAATAACTAAAATACACAGCATGAAAAAATATGCCGACAGCGTTGAGGCTCGATGGGTTTAGTCTTGCCCTTTTGCAGGCTCAAAGTCAGGACGTTTGCCGTTTTGGGGCAAAGCCAGCACCTCAATTTGCACACGGATGATCCCCGCTTTGAACATATCCAGATGTCTGGCTGCCGTACGGGAAACATCCAGTATGAGTGTTTTGGAATAGGGACCTCTATCCGTAATCTTAAGTAAAATCCAGTTGTTATTTGATAAATTTTTGACTTTAACAATTGTTCCACAGGGCAAAAACCGATGCGCTGCACTGTAATCTGCAGTATCGTATTTGCCACCGCAGGCCGTTGGCCGTCCTTGAAAACTTTTGGCATAATAGCTACAACGCCCTTGCATGACTTGGGCTTGTAAGTAAGTACTTAGAAACAAGACTGATAAAGAAAGATAAGTTTGTTTATTCATTCTTAACTATTTGCACATCAAAAAATAAAGCAAGCATATTTGCAGTTTTTTTCCTTAAAACTCTGTGAAAATAGTATAATTTATTTATACTTGCCCCAATATGTATTGTCATAGATGGCACTTTTTAAAAACATAGCCTTCAAAAAACTCAATTTCGCCTTTGGTGTTGTAACATTGATTACTTTTTGTGTGGTCATCATCAATTACGTCATAGCAACAGCCAATGGAGATGCGCTTGATGAAATGAATACCAGAATTGAGCCTTACATGGAACTCTTGGATGAGTTGAATCTAAGTGCCGTAAACAGCAAAATGCTTTCTATGTCATGGACTTTTTTTCCCGCCTTAGATGCCGACAGGCGGGCATTGCAAAATCTTCACCAAAAAGAATACCCCGATTTAAAGAAAAGGATATTGAATTTTGTAGAAAAGGAAAGTTTCGAGCCAAATGAAAGAGAAAAAATAGAAATTTTAATCCAACGCTTTGATAGCTTGTTGGTTTTGCAAAAGCAGCTCATGGAAAAACTGCCTGATTTTGAGGCTTATCAGCAACCAGTGGCTGTTTTGGAAGCTCAGTTTATGACTGAAAACGACATTTTGCCCTTTACCAATGAACTCATTGGACAGATAGCTCCTTTGGCAGAAGAGGCGCGTACCAACGCCCAACAACTCAACCTGCGCATGGATGAATCTTTCAAGTTTATGCTTACCGTTATGCCTCTTTTGAGCCTAATGATAGCGGTGATTATGGTCATTTTGCCTATTTATGTGCACCGTACCATCACATGGCCTATTTTACAAGTTAAAGGCAGCCTCTTGGAACTTTCAGAAGGCAAGCTCCCCAAAATTGTTTACCGCTCTTTTGAGGGAATTATTCAAGAAATGCTGTCTGCACTGCAAGCACTCAACAGCAGCATGAGACGCACTACAGAGTTCGCCACACAAATCAAATCAGGCAATTTTGATGCCCATTATACCCCCCTTAGTCTTGAAGACAGTTTAGGCAAGGCCCTTATTGAAATGCGCGACAGCCTCAAAGACTATGCCGAAGAAATGGAGAATAAGGTCAACGAAAGAACCAAAGAACTTAAGGCCGCTAATCTCGAAATTAGTAACCGTAATGCTGAAATCGAAGAACTGCTCAATGAAGTGCAATCTAAAAACGAACAGCTTCAAGCCAGCGAAGAAGAACTTCGTCAAAATGCCGAAGAAATGGCCACCATCAACGAACAACTCAGTGCTACACTCAATAACCTAAAAAGCACCCAATCCCAACTCATACAAGCAGAAAAAATGGCTTCCCTTGGCCAATTGATAGCTGGAGTCGCCCACGAAGTCAATACTCCACTTGGGGCCATTAAGGCTTCTATTGGCACAATAGCAGAATCGTTGCAAGAAACATTACACAGACTACCTGAACTCCATAAAATCATCAACTACGAGCAAGAAAAAGTCTTTATCAATCTTTTGGAGAGAGCTTTCCAATCGAAAATCACCATTACAAGCCGTGAAGAAAGGGCTTATCGAAAAGAAATTACAGCATTTCTGGAACAGCAAAACATACCAAATGCTTCTTCAGTAGCATCACTATTTACAGATATTGGAATATACGGCAATATTGACGAGTACCTATCTCTTATTTTGCATCCACAGTCAGAGTTTATCCTGAAAACGGCTTACTTTATAGCTCTACAAAAACGCAACAGCGACAACATCGAACTGGCAGTACAAAAAGCAACCAAAGTTGTTTTTGCACTCAAATCCTATTCACGAAAAGAACAAGCCGGAGAAGCCGTAAAATCCAATATTATTGAGAATATAGAAAATGTTCTCACCCTCTATCACAACCAACTCAAACTCGGCATTGAAGTCATCCGACACTATGATAAAGATATACCGGAAATTACCTGCTACCCTGATGAGTTGAGCCAAGTCTGGACAAATCTGATTACCAACTCCACGCAAGCCATGAAAAACCAAGGTCAATTGGATATTAGCGTAAAAAACAGAAACGAATTTTTAGAAATTTCATTTACTGACACAGGAGGAGGCATACCACAATCTATCATTTCACGAATATTTGAACCTTTCTTCACTACAAAAAAGGCAGGTGAAGGCACAGGGCTTGGCTTGGACATCGTCCGAAAAATCATTGAAAAACACAAGGGCAGCATCTCGGTAGAAAGCCAAGAGGGAATCGGTACAACTTTTATTGTTTTATTGCCTATATCGTAAATATTTATCTCTGATTAAGTAATAAGATTTTCCTAATCCTCAATTTGAAATAAATGCTCCGGATGCGGCAGGAATCAGATGTTTATAGCCTGTAGATACATTCGTGGGATTCGACCCAACGGGGTGCGCGTGCATTTGTAATATCACTTTCTGTAAACAAATACAATCTGGGATGAATGTCCAATGCCATAGCAATAGCTTATTAGTATGAACAACTTAAGCCATACATGCTGTTTGTATTGATTGCTTAATCCGTGTTAATTTTTATAAGAGTTGATTGTAACGAACATAAAACACCCCCCTTATACTTATTGTGTAAGGGGGGTATGTTTATGTTTT
>CAZRQL010000036.1:0-28245 GCA_964602415.1 uncultured Roseobacteraceae bacterium | reverse complement strand
AATCAAGCGAATCAATCCTTAAAATCTTAAAAATCACTTAAATCTTGGTATAAAATAGCTCCTTATCACCAACGCCAGCCCCGCCACAAACAGCGGAATGCTCAAAATCTGTCCCATATTGAAAGCCATGTCTTTTTCAAAATCTACCTGAGGCTCTTTGAACTCCTCAAACAAAAACCGAAGGCCAAACACCCAGACCAGAAAAATCCCCAAAAAAAGTCCCTCTCTGAGTTTTTCTTTTTTGGCCATGTACCAAGCATATAAAATCAAAAAAAGCACAAAACAAGCGATGGCTTCGTAGAGTTGCGCCGGATGACGGGGCAGCAGCCCGGCTTCGGGGTTGTTCAAAAAGATAAAGCCCCAGTCTGAGCCGGTTGGTTTTCCGATGATCTCGGAGTTCATCAAATTGCCGAGTCTGATGAGTCCTCCGCCCAAAGCCACCACAATCACCATCCTATCCAGCAGCCAAAGGTAGCTCTGCCCTTCCCGTTTTTGCCATTTGAACCTGTAAAACGGAGGCTTAAACCCAATCACCCAAACCGCGCGGGTATAAACCCAAAGCCCCAGCAAAATAGCAATCGCCGCCCCGTGACTGGCCAGTCCCCCTTCCCAGATTTTTAGAATTTCTATCGGGTTGGACAAGTAGTAGTCAGGCTGGTAAAACAAACAGTGCCCCAGTCTTGCACCCAATACCGTAAAAACGACCATATAAACCGTAAGGGTTTCAATATCAATCATCGGCTTGCCCTCAAGGCGAAAAATTTTGGTCATAATCATCTGGCCAAAAAGAAAACCCGAAGCAAAAAGCAACCCGTACCAACGCAGCGAAATACCCCCAAAACCTATGATTTCGGGATCAACAGACCAATTGATGGCGCACAGTGACAGCATATTCAATTTTTGTCCCAAAGTTACCATGAGTGATGGTAAATTTGGGGCATTACTTCTAAAATGATAAAAATAATTGCGTGGTCTATACTGGGTTCTCTGGTTGTTTTGGCCTGTCAAAAAAAACCGCAAAGTTTTGATAAAGATGTTTTTGCCACAACATACGCCCGCAATTTCAGGCTCTCTGCTCGTCAGGCGCAGGTCTGGGGGCTGGGATACGGACTCACCGATACGCTCACCTTGCCCAAGCCCCCCAAACCATGGCAGCGGGTGGCTTGTTTGTCCGCTACCCATCTGGCTATGATAGAGGCTCTTGACCAACTCCACAAACTCAAAGCCCTCCAATACGGAGAGTGGGTCTATAGCCCCCAAGTCCAACAAGCCCTACAAAGCGGACAGATAGCCGATTTGGGTAAGGGAGAAGCCGTAGCTACCGAGCAACTCATTGATTTGCAAATAGAAGCTGTGTTTGTCTTTGGTATGCAAGCCTCGGCTTTTCAGGCTTTTAAAAACTGGCAAGACTTGGGGATTGCGGTAGTGCCGGTAGGGGAGTGGATGGAGGCAGACCCGCTGGGGCGCAGCGAATGGCTCAAATTCTTTGGCTTTTTTTTGGATGTGCCACAAAGAGCCGACTCTATCTTTCGCGCAGTCGAGCACAACTACCTGAAAATCAAATCAAAACCCTGTCAAAATTCTTTGTCTGTCATAGCCGGCATAGGCTACTCAGGCCAATGGGCTGCACCCGGCGGCAAGAGCTACATGGCCAAACTCCTCGCCGATGCCTGCGGCGACTACGTCTTTAAGTCCGATACTTCGAGGGGCAGCATCAGCATGGGATTGGAGGCTTTTTTGTTGGCCGCACAGCCCGCAAAAATTTGGCTCAATGTGGGCACAGCCCGCAGCCGAAAACAACTGCTTGAGATAGAGCCGCGATTGGCCTATATCATCGAGCATAAGCAAATTTTCAACTGCACCCGTCGCGTATCTCCACAAGGGGGCTTTGATTTTTATGAGTCGGGAGTATGGAGGCCTGATATGATACTGAGCGACTTGAGGCAAATACTCCAAGGACACGAACTCCATGAGGGGTTTTATTACCAGCAAATTGAGTAAGCCAAATCCATTAGCCCTTGCATGGGGTAGGAAGCCCCCGCAGGCCGCTCAGTCTTCGAAATCCACACCATTTGCCTTCAGCACCTGAAGGGCTGTCAATAAATAGTTTTGTAAATAGGGTACTTTTTCGTAAATAGGCAAAAGTATGTCAGCCGCTTCCTTAGCCAAGGCGATGGATTTTTCTTTGTCGGGAACGGATTGCAAATAAAAAATACTTAAATTGTTCAAAGTCCCGGCTACATCGGGCAAAAAGGTTCTTGGGTTCTCTTTTGCAAGTTCTCTTCTTATCTGCAAGGCTTCTTGGTATAAGAATTGAGCTTTGGCAAATTGGTTGTGCTTTTGTAAGAATACAGCGTATTGAAATACAACCTCATGGCTTCGATAGGCATCAAGTGCCTTTTCGTAATATTCGCACGTTTTTTCAAACCAATCCGGCTCGGCGTAAAAGGTCTGCCAAAGTTGGGCTTTGATTAGAAATTCGTTAGCCTTGCTTTCCAAATTCCCCTTCATTTCTGCTAATTCGGTTTGTGTTTTTTCTATTGCTTTTTTTAGCAGGCTTACTTCATTGCTAATTTCTTCGGCATTTAAAATGGCATCGGCTTCGCGGAACTCGCCTTTGTCAAAGTGGGCTTTGGCAAGGCGCAGGCGGTCGGTATTGATTTCTATTTTGGTGAAAGTTTCGTACAATCGAACTACATCTGCTTTAAAACTTTCTATTTTTTGTTTTTGTTCTTTGATATCATCATTAACTTTCGTTAGTTCTGTTTTAAAACTTTCGTCCTCGGGGTATTTAGCGATTCGTTCCAGCAATTTGTCCTTTTGTGTTTGTAATTTTTTTAATTGGCTTTCAAGTTCCTGAAAGTCTTTTGTGTTTACATAGATATTGGTGATTTTGTCGCCCAAAACTTTATCTCCGTCAATCCAATCCCCTCCAATCTTCTGTGTTTGTTCCATGGTTATTGGTTTATAATTTTATCGCCTGAAATTTTATCTCCTGCCACATAATCCCCGGCGATATTGTGTCCCTGACCGCTGTGGTTTTGGTTGATTGAGGTGATGGTGCTGCTGTTGATGCCTTGGTAGGTTTGGTTGTAGTTGCCGGTGGTGGTGGCAGTATTGGTGCCCGATTGTGGGAGGAGCAGTTGTATTTGGCTTACTTTTTCGGCCAGTTCTTGTTGTAGTTCTTCGTTGTCTTCCACCAAAGAGCGAATGTCATTTGTTAAATCGTTGATTGTCTGCTGGTTGGCTTTTTGCTGTTCGATGAGAGCCAAGCGTTCTTGTTTGGCTTTTTTGCCAGCAAATATTTTGTTTCCAATCCATGACAAAAGACCCGAGACCGCGTCTTTGACAGCAGGCTGTTTCAACAGTTCTTGCGATTGGGCAAGGATGTTTTCTGTTCCTTGTATTAAGTCGTTGGTATTCATTTTTTGTTGTTTTTTAAACTTTATTAAAAAAAAATACGTATGTGTTCTTGTTTTGCCAAATTTTTTACCTAAATTTCCACAAAGCATCAAGGTAAGCGGCTTACAGGTCTCCCAATTGCGGGCGCATGACCAGTTCCTCAAGCACGGCATTGGGGGGCAGCGAAAAAGCCAACCATACGGCTTGGGCTACGTCTTCGGGCTTCATAAGTCTGTGCTCATCCACTCCCGAGCCGTCCCATGCCGCCGACAGTGTCCCGCCGGGCATCAGGGTAGTTACTTTGATGCCCTGTCCTTTTAGCTCTTGGCGCAAACACTTGGAAAATCCCAACAGGGCGTGCTTGGACATGGTGTAAGACAGGCAGTTCCAAAAGGGCATAAACGAAGCCGTAGAAGCGATATTGACAATGAGCCCGCTTTGCTGAGAGATAAGTTTGGGGACAAGTTGTCGGGTCAGGTAGTACACCCCTTTTACGTTTAGGTCCAATGAGGCTTCCAGTGTGCCATCGGGTTCGGTTTGGATGCCCCCGCCCAAAAACACGCCTGCGTTGTTGATTAGGGCATCAATAGGCTCATTGAGAGCCAATATCTTGTCAGCCAATTCCAATACATCCTGTTTTTTTGATAAGTCTGCCGCATAGCCCCAGACCTTGACCCCATAGAGTTCGGCGAGTTCTT
Organism: uncultured Roseobacteraceae bacterium; assembly: GCA_964602415.1. Taxonomy (GTDB): domain Bacteria; phylum Bacteroidota; class Bacteroidia; order Cytophagales; family Flammeovirgaceae; genus CAZRQL01. The sequence goes on along the minus strand of CAZRQL010000036.1, from coordinate 24,145 downwards.
TGGCTTGCCGAGCCACCAAATCAGCATTTCTTGAGCAAATCACCAAATCCAATCCTTGCTTGCCAAATTGCTCTGCAATGGCTTTGCCGATTCCTTTGCTTGCCCCCGTTACAATTACCATAGTTTTAGTCTTTTTTTGCCCTCAAATTAGCAAATATCGGAGCGTATGCTTTTATTTTGGGACAATAAAAAATTTAAGATACTATGCCCCGGAACAAAAAAATCCTTGTGTTGATTGCATTTTTTGCCTTTTCTTATTTGCCACTCAAAGCCCAAGAACTCAGAGTAATAGAAGGCAAAGTAACGGCAAAAGCCAGTGGTACGCCTCTTGCATACGTGTTGGTGAAAATAAGAGGCACCAATATCAGTTCCGCCACCAATTTGGATGGGGAATATATTATCAAGTTTCCCTCATCTACTGCTGAGGATGCTAAATTGGAGTTTTCGCTTATTGGCTACTTCAAGCACGAAATATCCTTGTCTGCAGTTACTTCACCTTACAACGTTCAACTCAATCAAGAGTCAGTGGTACTCGAAGAGGTGGACATTAGCGTAACAACCCCTGTGAGCATCATAAAAAAAGCTGTTGAAAAAATATCCACCAATTACTACAACAAAGCCACCATGCTTGCGGCATTTTATCGTGAGATTGGCGATTTGAACTATTCCCACGGCAGGGTAGCTGAAGCCGTTTTAGATGTGTATAAGTCGCCATATTCAGGGCATTTTACCGGAGGACACGAAGAGGTGCGTATGATCAAAGGTCGTGAAGTAGGGGTGGATGACTCTCTGGCTCGGTTTATTTGGTCTCAGCCGGGGGTGATGAGAGGCGGCCCCGTAAATATCATCCAGCAAGACATTGCCAAGCACCCCAATTCGGTGTCGTTTTTATTCATCCGAAGCGACTACATAAACAAATACGACTATAAACTGGTGGGTAAAAAGAAAATCAACGGGCGGGATACTTATATTTTGAAGTTTGACCAAAAAAATAAAGTCAAAGAGCCTCTTTATGAAGGCGAAATCATGATAGATACAGAAACTTTTGCCATAGTACGCCTGGAATACAAACTCAGTGAATCGCACCTTAAAGACATAGTGCCTTTCAAATACCAAGGCATCGAAATCAAAAAAATAGAAGACTATTCCATTATTGAATACACCATGTCTTCTGAGGGCAAATGGTTTTTGATTTATACCATGCAAGGAGAGACCTATGAGGCTTTGGCCACTTCAAAGCGCACCAAAGCGGCCTATGCCAAAACATTCAATGGCAAAGATAAAATTACGATAGGCAAAATTTATGAGCTTTTTACGACTGGTATCAATACAGAAGACGTAAAAACGATACCCAATCGCGAAAGACTCACCCTGCGCGATATGGTTTATGACCGCGATACAGACCACGATGCAGAGTTTTGGGAAAACTATAACTTTGTCAAAATGGACGAGAATTTGAGAAAATCCTTTGAAAGCAGGTAGATTGTTGCATGTATCGGTAAGACTATTTTTATTTGCGTAAAATATTTAGTCTATGGGAAAAGGTGACAAGAGAACAAAAAAGGGTAAAATATCAATCGGTACTTTTGGAGTGAGCCGTCCGCGTAAACCCAAAGATAGTTCTTCTGAGAAAAAGCAGTAAAGGCCGTAATAATTTACGGCCTTTTTTATACATTTTCTTTCAATCCATCCACAAAATACATATCCATCGGGTCTTTGTTTTTGGCGGCTATTTTTCCTCGATAAGTAAAGTTGAAATACCCTTCACACAAGGCTTGGGTTACGCCTGAGACGTTTACTTTACCCGGCTCGCCACTGGACTCCATTCTCGAAGCAATATTTACCGTATCTCCCCATATATCGTATATGAACTTTTTAGTGCCCACCACACCGGCTACCAAAGGCCCTGTATGAACGCCGATTCTTATATCAAAAGCCGGCAATCCCTTAATAATGCGGTTTTCAGCTTCTTTTCTGACGTACTCTGCCATCTTCAAAGCGGCTAAGACCGTATCAACGGGGTTGGTCTGGTTGGGTTCGGGAAGCCCGCCGGCACACATATAAGCATCGCCTATGGTTTTGATTTTCTCTAAGTTGTGGTCTTTGATGATGGCATCAAAAGCCGAAAAATACCGATTGAGTTCATTGACCAGCTCCGTGGGGGACATGCGCTCCGCAATGGCCGTAAATCCTTTGAAGTCAGTAAAAAGAACCGATACCATATCGTACTGCTTGGGGGTTACGCTCCCTTTTTCTTTAAGCTCGTTGGCAATAGGGACAGGCAAAATATTGAGCAGCAATTCTTCTGATTTTTGTTTTTCCTGCTCAATGATTTGGTTTCTCTCTTGGATTTGGTTGTTCATCACAGAGAGTTCGCGGTTTTTTTCTTTGATTTGCTGGTTGGCGCGGCGAATGTAAATAAAGAAAATGGTAAAAGAGATAAGCAACAAAGAGACCCCAATGCCGACCAAAAAGACCTGAGAGCGAAATTTTGCGGCTTTTTCTTCTATCAAAAAGTTGGCGTCTTTGAGTTCTTGGGTGTACTGTTTGCTTTTTTCAAGTTCTTCTTTAAATTTCTCAAGTTCTTTTTTTGAGCGGTCGTTTTCTGATTGTTTGGCCAAGAGTTCGGCTTTTATCTTTTCTTTTTCTTCATCGCTCAACTGCTTGCTTTGGAGTTCTTTTTCTTTTTCTGCTATTTCCTCTTGGTTTCGCAAGATGGTGGCCTCTTTGAGTAAGATTTGTTCTTGCTCTTGTTGGGTTACTTCTGGTTTGACATCTTCAATTTTGGTTTTTTGGGTCAAAGAGGCAATATACTCTTCGTAGTTGGCTGCTTTGTCCATTTTTCCGGCTTCTTTATAGGCTTTGATGAGCAACCGTGCAGCTCGAATTTTGGAAGGGGATTTATCATCTGCTTGCTTAAAGGCACGTTCGTATTCTATGGCAGCTTTGTCGGGCATGCGTTGTAGCGCAAAGCAATCTCCCATTTTAAGCAGCAGGACGCTTGTTTTTTCTTCATCGCCAAGTTTTTTGTATGCTCTGGCGGCTTCTTTTAGGTTGTGATAGGCATCGTCATAAAAGCTGTAGGCCAAAAAATTTTCCCCTAAAATTTCCATGGCTTTGGCACTTATGAGGTCGTTTTTGGCTTTTTTGCCCAATTCTGCGGCTTTTTGGAGGTACTCGGTGGTTTTTTGGACTATTTTGTCCTCGCGGAAACTTTGTCCGATACTGAGAGCCAACTCAGCCGCTTTTCCGTATTCACCTCTTCGCTCTAAATTGCCCAATTGGATTATATCTTTTTCGCGCTGGGGCAAATTGGGAGGTATAGGTTCGTCTTTGATGGCGGCAGTAGCTGTTGCCCGGTCAGCATCTCTCACTTTCGCGGTTTGTGAACCTCTGTCATCTTTTTTGGGTATGATGCGCGATTGGGCGTGTAGCAATGAGCAACTGAGCAGCAGAGCAAAAATGAGTCCCCGTTTCATAAATTTAGATGGGTATAAGGTAACTTTTTAGTCGGTTGGCCTTTCGAGTTGAGGCCCTGTGGCAAAAAACTCTTCGTAAAAACGCTGTGCGTAGTTTTCGAGTAGTTCTAATATTTTTTTATGACTTCGAGAGCGGAAAATAAGTCCTACATGGTACTCCTTGTTCATGCGCCAAACGATTTCTTTTTCTGTATAGCCCGAAAGATCAGGATTTTGCTGTTTGGCCAAAGAAATGATGATACCAGCGTATTCTTTGCGGGTTTTGGGGAGTTTGTACTTTTCGCCTTCTCTTAGGCACTCTACGCGCGCCCATTCTCTCCAAAGGTTGAGTCCCGAACTTGCTTCCAAAGCATCCATCAGGTGTGCCCCTCCTACGCGCGCCGAGGTTTCAAGGAAATAGAATTTGCCATCTTCGGCAGATTTGATAAATTCTGTGTGCGAAACCCCTGCCCTCATACCAAACCCTTCGAGAAGGTTGGCATTAATTTCGGTAAGTTGTTTGTCATCGGGCGAACCGTACTCTACATTCATAGAGCGGAATACCCGGCCTTCGGTGGTTACTTCCAAAGGCGGACTTAGGTACTTGTGCACCCGTGAAAAAACAATTTGTGAATCCACCACAATCGAATCTACGTGATAGACCTCCCCCGGGCGAAAACACTCCAACAGATAAGCACCTTGCCCGTCTCTAATATTGACCAACAAAGGCCACAGTTCGTCGGGGTGATGGATTTTTTTGATGCCTGTGCTGGCCGCAGAGCCTCGAGGTTTTAGCAGCCAAGGGCCGGGGTTGGATTGCATGAAGGCCGCCATTTCTTCGTCATTGAAAGCCGGCACAAAAGCAGGTGCATGGATACCCAACGACTCGGCTTTGTAGCGCATGGCCAGCTTGTCCCTAAAAAAACGCGAAGTGCTGTGTCCCATACCCGGAATCCGAAACTCTTCGCGGATAAGAGCGGCTTTCTCTACATCAAAATCGTCTAAAGCCACTATGCGGTCTATCTTTTCGCGCTTCATCAAAAAATTCATCCCTGCTTTTACTTGATTCCAGTCCCATTCATAATTGGCATTGAGATTCAAGTAGAAGGCTTCATCAATACATTCCCAAGGCCATTCTTTGTCCCTGAGTTTCTCATCAGTAAGCAAATAGACTTTGCAGCCTTCTGCCTTGGCTTGTTTGATGAACTCGTGCCCTTTGTAGTAGCAAGTCAAACAGATGATGGTAAGAGGTTTGCGATTTTCCATTTGGGTAATTGTGTTGATTTGCGTCGGTTTGATGATTTTAAGTTTGTGATGGCATTAATTTTTTAACAAAGGTAATTTTTCTACAATAGCTTTATTCAATTTACCTCTGATTTCAATAAAAATTTCTGTGCTGGGCTTTTTGTATTCGGTTTTTACATATCCCAATCCTATTCCTTTGTTCATGGAAGGAGATAAAGTTCCAGATGTTACTTCGCCGATTTTGTTGCCTTGGGCATCACAAATGGGATAATGGCTGCGAGGTATGGCCATGCCTTCGGTCATAAAACCCACCAGAGCACGCGAAACACCCTTTTCTTTTTGCTCTATAAGGGCTTGGGAGTTGTTGAAATGCTTGCTGAATTTGGTTATCCACCCCAGCCCCGCCTCAATGGGTGAGGTGCTGTCGTCTATGTCGTTTCCATATAGGCAATACCCCATTTCGAGGCGCAAGGTGTCTCTTGCCCCCAGTCCTATGGGTTTGATTCCAAACTCTTCTCCGGCTTCAAACACCGAACTCCAAAGTTTTTTGGCGTGCTCTGCTTGCACGTACAGCTCAAATCCACCGGCACCGGTGTAGCCTGTATTCGATATGATTACCTCTTCAATTCCCGCAAAACGAGCTATTTTGAAATGATAATAAGGTATGGCAGAAAGGTCAATATCGGTGAGTTTTTGGAGGGCATTGATGGCTTTGGGGCCTTGGATAGCCAAAAGAGCGGTTTGATCGGAGGTATTTTGCATCTCAACCCCCATATTGTTGAATTTACAAATCCAATTCCAATCTTTTTCGATATTGGAAGCGTTTACCACCAACAAATAATGCTTATCGGCGATTTTGTACACCAACAAATCATCTACAATTCCTCCGCTTAAATTGGGAAGACAAGAATATTGGGCTTGGCCATCTGTGAGTTTTGAGGCATCGTTGCTGGTAACGAGTTGGATAAGTTCCAAGGCTCTTTCTCCTTTGAGCACAAATTCTCCCATGTGCGAAACGTCAAAAACCCCTACCGAATTGCGTACTGTTAAGTGCTCTTCTTTGTCCGAAGAATAACGAACGGGCATATTGTAACCGGCAAAAGGCACCATTTTGGCACCTAAAGCGATATGAACCTCATTGAGAGGTACGTATTTGATTTCCATTGATTTTTGTTTGCACAAATATAGTGCTATTTTTTGAGTAACCCGCCCAAGAAGTTGTCGCGCTTCATTGACTGCGTATAGTCCAATTGTTGGCTGGCGTATTTGATGCCTTCGATGGTATAAAAGGCGTTGGGCAGGTGGGCTTTGACGATACCAGTTAGGTTGTCAATTTTTTTTCTGTCCGTAACGACAAAAAGCAAACTAACAGGCCCCATTTGGCCTTCTCCTTCTACCACGGTAAGCCCAAACCCCGCCTTGCGAATGGCTTTTATCATCTCAGGGTCTCTATTGGGCGTGATGACCCTAACGATTACCATGCCTACCGCCAGCCGCTCATCTACTTTCAAGCCCACAAAAATACCCATCCCAAAGCCCGCCGCATAGGCTATGTAAGAAATAGGGCTGTCCAAGTTTTGTATAATTTGCCTTACCGCCAACAGCCATACCAGCGACTCAATAAATCCCAAAAAAGGCACTAAACTTCTTTTTCCGGCAACGGTAAGCATCACCCGCAGCGTACCTACCGACATATCTGCGACCCTTGCCAAAAAGATAAGCACCGGCATGACCACCCAATGAAAAAACCAAGGCGGCATCAGAGACAAGATTTCTTGCATAAATTATATTGTTCTGCAAAATTGGTTAAATCATATCAAAAACAACCAAATCAAACACGCATTATGGATTGACATACTGAAATATCAGGTTTTTTTACCAAAAGGGAATAAAATTCAGCCTCCTAAAGACGGTATGGTAATTTTTAGGGAAATAGAATAAAATTCAGTCCCATAAGGCGGCATCGTAGTAGTTTTGAAATCAAAAAATATGGTCAAATTTTGTTTTCGTATGCACAGAGTTGGTAACTTGCGCTGACCAAAGCACAATTCGTGAAAGACGCGTTTATTTCTTATGCACGCAAAGAAAGTATCATCATGGCCGCCCGTGTGTACCAGTCTTTGCGGTTTAAGGGTTACGAGGCATGGTTTGACAAGGTGAATATCCCGCATGGTCAGGACTACCAACAGCGTATCTATCAAGGGATTGAATCGGCTCATAACTTCATTTTTATCATCAGTCCGGCTTCAGTCAATTCTCCCTATTGTCGTCTGGAGATAGACCATGCCGTCAAGTGTGGCAAGCGGATTATTCCCCTTTTGCACATTACACTATCGGAAAAAGACACAACCAATTTGCACCCTGTTTTGCAGCGGATAGATTGGATTTATGCCCGTGAGACCATTACCGATTTGGATGCTTTCAACCAGTGGCGCAATCAATTTGAGAACTTCTGGAAAGAGCTCGAAGACCCCGAAAAACTTCAACAGTGGCATCCTCCGCAATTTTGGCAGGTGGTGGACGACCTCGAAAGGGCGATGATTAAAATTTTGGATGTCATTGAGTACCAAAAAGATTACGTCAGGCAGCATACGGTTTGGTTGACCAGAGCACTCACTTGGGAAAGGTCGGGCAGAGACTCTCACCTGCTTTTGGTGGGGACAGACAGGGCACAAGCCGAAACATGGCTGCGTACCCAGTTTGTGGCCCCTGAACAGCCGCCCAGCGAGCCCAATTTTTTGGTCTGTGACTTTATTGCCGAGTCGCGCAAGAATGCTTTCAATATGATGTCTTCGGTTTACATCTCTTACGAAGACCATGACTTGATGCACCACATCAACTTTGCCTTGATGAGGCAAGGTTTTTCTACTTCGATGACTGAGCGCAACGCCCTCAAGCAAAAAAGCATGGAAAGCGAAGAAATTGAATCTGCCGACAATTTGGTGTGGATTAAAACCCCGCTTTCTGCACGCTCGAAATTATGCTTTCAAGAGATAGAATACGCCGCTCAACTCAACAAGCGCATTGTGGTGCTGAGCATTGATTGCCAAGAAAATCCTATCGCTCTACCCAACGGAACGGTGTATATTGAAGGAGAAATCCAGCCCAATGGCGACATTTCAGAAAAAACAAAGCTCAGGCTTTTGACTGAATTAGCACAAAACCAAAGCTATTACGAGGAGCACAAAATTTATCTCACCAAAGCCCTAAAGTGGAAAAGGCAAAACTTCAACAACAGTATTTTATTGCAAGGATATGATTTGCAGCGGGCTGAGAGTTTTTTGAAGGCAGGTTTGCAACTTCCCCACAAACCTGTCCAACTTCACTACGATTTTATAGACGAATCGAAGTCCAAAAGCGGAATGCTTCAGACGGAGGTTTTTATCTCTTATTCCCGTACAGATGGGGATTTTGCCCGCAGACTCAACGAAGACCTTCAGGCTGCCGGCAAAACGACTTGGTTTGACCAGGATTCGATAGCCAAAGCCGCTGCCAATTTTGAGGAAGAAATCTTCAAAGGCATAGAACGCGCCAATAACTTTTTGTTTATCATATCTCCAAAAGCGTTAGAATCAAGTTTTTGTGAGATAGAAACCCGCTACGCCGTCCAAAAAGGCAAACGAATTTTGACGGTGATGATAGAAGAGCCGAGTAGCGTCCCAATGCCTCCAGAACTGGCTGTTGTACAATGGATTGACTTCAAAAATTATGACTTTTATGATTCTTTTGGGGAGCTGCTCCGCACCTTAGACACCGACCGCGACCACGTGGCCGGACATACCAAATGGGGACTCAAGGCCAGTGCTTGGTTAGAAGCCAACAAAGAGCAGTCTTTGCTTTTAGGCCAAGTAGAATGTTCACTTGCAGAGGCTTGGCTGAGAGAAGCGTTTTTCTTAAATCCAGAAGAAAAGATTGATTATCAGAATCTTCCTATAAAGTGCAAAAATCCACGACCCACCGAACTGCAAATTGAGTTCATTTCTCAGAGTCGCAAAAGCCTCGATGCCATTGCACTGCTCGAAATACAAAATGCCAAGCGATTGCGTAATCTGCTTTTCCGCTCCAACGTGGCCTTGGCTATTTCGGTGCTTTTCCTTATCACTTCGCTGTATTTTATTTATCGGGTCGAAATATTGCGCGAAGAAGCGGAAGAAGCCCGAGCCGATTTGGAGGTACAAAAAGAAAACGCCCTCAAACTCAAGGCCATGTCCGATAACTCTGCTCAAGCAACCAGACGGGCTTTGGACGATGCCTTAGCCCAAAAACGGCGCGCCGACTCCCTGTACCAAGCCGCCCAAGCTGCTCAGGATAAAGCCCTTAGAAACGAAAAACTTGCTATTGAGAGCGCGGCCAAAGCCAGAAAAAGTGCCTCCGAAGCCGAAGCGGCACTTGGACAAAGTATCGAGTCTGAGAAAAAGGCCAATTTAGCCCGTTTGGCTGCCGATTCTGCACGGGTACAAGCCGAAAGAGCCCGTATCGCCGCCGAAAGAGCCAATATAGAAATCAAACAAAAAGAGCAGCAATTATTTGAAAATTACTATTACAACGCCGAAAGCTATGTGCAAGAAGGCAATTTCAACGACTTGGCCTTGCAACTCGAGAACATACGAACCCTCAGACCTGATACCTTCGATGCGGTGGCTCTCAAATTGGCCGTTGAGGCAAGAGATTTTTACTTTACTTCTATATCTGAGCGGCTGCTGAGAAATATCAGAAACCAGAAAAAATTTGAAAAGCAAATAGCCTTTACCAAACTTAGTCTGGCCATGATTGCGGCTTCTTCGGGAAGGTTTGAAAAAGCCATACAGTTGATAGAAAAACCGGAATTGCTCCCAAAAATCATTCAGGTACTTGAGTCGGCTGCCTCCAAAGGACAAGATGCCGCCCAAAACGCCCAACAAGTGGCTTATTCCCAGCTCCAAGAAGCTATTTTGAGCGGGATAGAAATACAGGAAAGAAAAGAATTTCTCAAAAAATACGACGTAAAAGGTATATTTGGCGACCCGCAGTTTGCCAGAGCCTACCTTCGCGAACTCAGTGATGTGCGCTCGACACAAGAAAGAATAGGAGGTGCTTTTGTCAATGTGCTCAAAACAGAAGTAACGGTCGAAATGTACCGCCTCTATTCTATGGCCAATGCCGGCACAGCTTTACCCATCGAAAAGCTTGACAATGGGGCTTTTGTCAATACACAGGACAATCTACCTGCCGTCATGGTCTCGTACGAAGACGCGACCAATTACTGTCAGTGGCTCTCGCGCTTTCTACGCACGACCATTCGCCTGCCCACAGCCGCAAATTGGCTATTGCTGGCTCAAAAACTCGATTCGCTGGGCAAACCGGTTCATCGCTTTAGTGGCAGCAACAATTTGGATGAAGTCGGCTGGTACCAAGCCAACTCTTCGGGCAAACCCCAACCCGTCAGAAGGAAGCTGCCCAACAGTAGAGACCTTTTTGATATGAGCGGTAACGTAGCCGAATGGACAAGTACCCCCGCCAAAAAGGCAAGGAGCTACAACCTTAAATATTTGATTATGGGCGGCTCTTACAAAGACAATGAAAAAGACTGTGAAAACGATGCCCAAAACTCAACACTTCAGTATTTGCGTGCGCCCTATATCGGATTTAGGATAGTCTTTTGAATCGGTGCCTCATCTTGGGCTTCTTTATTGGCCAACTGCCCACAAGCCGCATCCACGTCTTTGCCTCTACTTCGGCGGATATGTACGTTTACGCCTTGACTCTGGAGGTAATCACAAAACTGTTGGGTACGGTCTTGGGAGGCGTTTGCAAAACTTGCTTCTTCGATGGGATTGTATTCGATGATATTGACTTTGGAGGGGACGTGCTTGGTAAATCGGTGCAACAATTTGGCATCTTCGAGGCTGTCGTTGAAGTCTTTGAAGATGATGTACTCATAAGTTACGGGCAACTTGGTTTTGGCAAAATAATATTTGAGCGCATCGCGCAAGGTGGGCAAAGAGTTTGATTTGTTGATGGGCATGATTTGTTGTCGCTTTTCGTCGCTGGCGGCATGGAGCGAAAGGGCAAGGTTGAATTTTGCGCCTTCATCGGCCAGTTGTTTGATGCCTTTGGCTATGCCGGCGGTGGAAAGGGTGATGCGCTTGGAGGCCATACCCAAGCCCTGAGGCGAAGTAATCAAACGGATGGCTTGCAGCACGTTGGCGTAGTTGAGTAAAGGTTCGCCCATACCCATAAACACGATATTGGTGAGCTTTTGCCCAAAATTTTCTTTGGCTATTTGGTCAAGCATGACGATTTGGTCGTAGATTTCGCTTGCCTCCAAGTCTCTGCGCCGCTTCAAGTAGCCCGTTGCACAAAATTTGCAGGCCAGCGCACAGCCCACTTGCGAAGAAACGCAGGCTGTCATCCGGCTCGGCGTAGGTATCAAAACCCCCTCTATCAAATTATGGTCGTGAAGTTTAAAAGCCAGTTTGATGGTTTGGTCAGCACTTTGGACTTGCTTGGCTATACCCAAAGCCCTAAACTCAAATTCTTGTTCCAAACAATCGCGCAGGTGTTTGGGCAGGTTGCTCATTTGCTCAAAGCTCTGAGCCGATTTGTTCCATATCCAATCTTGTATCTGTTTGGCGCGAAAGGGTTTTTCCCCCTTGGCAACCACAAACTCAGTCAATACTTCAACGCTTTCTTTGCGTATGTCTTTTTTCATATACTTCGAGGCAAAATATCCAAAATAGCCGAGGGTCTTATGGCTCGCCCCGCAAAGGCCGCCACATCTCGCTCTTCTTTTTCGATGCGGATGATTTGGGTCTGGGTGGCATCCATATAGACCCATTTTTTTATTTTGATGGGTTGTTCGCGTTGAAAGGCCAAACCTGCATCGCTGTATTCTCTGAAAAACTTCTCGCCCTTAAACGTAAGTGTTTGGGGGGGACGGTCTCCATTGAGCACTTGCTCTTCTATATGCTCGTCTATACGATGGATGTTAAGTGGCACTGTAAAATAGACAGAAGGTTCAGCCTCAATGCTTACAAACAAAACGGCTTTCTCCAAATCACTTACAATTTTGAGCTGTTTTTCGATGCCTCCATCGTTCCAGTCAAGTTGTCTGGCTGAAGCTACCTTCCATGTTTTGGCATCATAATCAAATAAATACCCTTCTTCCAAATCCATTACAGAGAGATTGGAAAAATCGGTGTGGGTAGTAATTTGTCTTCTTACAGGTGTGTTCCTTTCTAAGGATTTCGATGGAGCGTAACTGATGAGCAAAGATTTCAAAATCCTATCGGAAAGTTCGGTGTTGTATTTTCTCACCAATCCGGGTATCCTAAACAAATTGGCAAGCCACCATACCCCAAGTCCTCCCAAGGTCATAAAATAAGCTATCTGCTTGCCCCATTTGCCCAAATAAGCATAAGTAAAACTAAAAGGAGAAGGCAAAATGTGAAGTAAATAGGCTATCAGTACGTTTCGCTTAGAAGAATTGTACTCATCCCAAAAAGCAATTTTAGCTTTGACAGGCATATCTTTAAGGATTGCAACAGTTGATGCAGGTAGGTCTGTAATGGTGGTGAGCCTGAAATCCAATAATTGCTCGTATTCTTTGTCATTTGCTGCCATAATCAGCTTATTATGGTAGCAAAGGTAGTTTTTTTTGACAAGTTTTTAATTTTCCACGTTTGAATCCTCTGAAAATTAAACTCCTTGCAAACAGATTAACCAGTTACTATTTTTTCAAAGGCTTAGATGTATTTGAGAAACTCTTCGCGTGTTTTTGCGTTTTCAAATTTTCCGCTGTAAAAGGCCGTAATGGTCGAACTGGTGTTGTCTTTTACGCCTCTCATCGAAACACAAAAATGTTTTGCATCCAAAATAACAGCTACATCAGGCGTATTGAGGGATTTTTTTAGCTCTTCGCCGATTTGTACGGTGAGTCTTTCTTGCACCTGCGGACGGCGGGCGTAATAATCAACGATGCGGTTGAGTTTGGAAAGCCCTACTACTTTGCCACTCGAAATATAGGCTATGTGTGCTTTTCCGATAATAGGAACGAAATGGTGCTCGCAGTGAGAGTGGAATGTAATATCTTTTTCTACCAGCATTTCGCCATATTTGTACTTGTTTTCAAACAAGCGCATAGCGGGTTTATTTTTAGGGTTTAGCCCCGAAAAAATTTCATTTATGTACATTTTAGCCACTCTTTTTGGAGTACCGTTCAGACTGTCGTCATTCAAATCAAGGCCTATTATCTCCATTATCTCTCTAAATTTTTCGGAGATAAGTTCAATTTTTGTTTCGTCATCTATATCAAAGGCATTGGATTTGATAGGAGTGTCGTAGCTTGAAGCCACATGATTGTCTCCCATTTCATCTATTTGGCAATCGTCGCATGTGTGATGTGTATGCAAATGTCCATTCAAATGTCCATTTTTGGTTTTTTCAAGCCGGGTATTCAACAAAATTTCGTTCAGTTTCATATAGGGTAATTTTTAAATCTAAATGGGATGGCAGTTTTGTTCTAATTAAATCATGAATAACAATGGCAATGTTTTCAGCGGTGGGGTTAAGATTTGCAAACTCTGGGACATCAAGGTTGAGGTTTTTATGATCAAATCTATCGGTTACTTGTGTTTTGATAATATCACGCAATACTTTCAAATCTATCACATAACCTGTATCGGCATCCACTTCTCCCGTAACTCTTACTATTAAATCATAATTATGTCCGTGGTAATTATAATTATTGCAGAGTCCAAAAACTTCTTTATTTTTTTCATCGCTCCAGCCGGGATTATGCAAGCGGTGCGCGGCATTAAAATTTTCTTTTCTTGAGACTGATAGTGTAGGCATTTTTCAAAATTCTATTACCAAGACTACAAATACACCTCTACCCCTCAGCCTTTATACGTCAATTTTTTCTTTCTGTAAAAGCAATTCCCATCTGCTGCAATTTGGCAAGTGACGGTTGGTAAAACTCACTGTAAACCGGTATGACGACCCCTCTTCTTGCTATTATGCCATCCAACACCATTTTCGCCATGACCCCCAGCGGCAAACCAACCGTTTTAGCCATTGCAGTAAAGACGCTGTCTTTGCCTTCGACCACCAAGGAGCTGGTGTATTTGTGCAATATTGAACCCTCTCGGTAGTTGATGATATGCTGCATGACAATCATATCGCGGTCATAAGGCTTGAGCAGCCATTTTTGCTCGAGTAGTTGTTGTAAGATTTGGGCTGAGGTGGCTTGCCGCAGGCCAATTTTTTGCTCTGAAAACAGTTCGAGCCACTCAAATTTATCCCAGTTGCTGCCAGCGAGTTTGCGCAGGGTTTCTATGTCGGTGTATGACTCTATCCATTGGCGGTAGCTGAGGTTTTCGCAGTCCAACGGGGTGGTGTCGTCTGTGAGGCCAAGGTAAACAAACACATGCCAAGCCCTGCAAAAACCCTCTTTGCGGAGCGTTCCTCTGATGAGGGTCAGGGCAGTATCTAAACCATACAAACCGCTGTAAGCCAAAGAGTCTCGATTGGGGTAAGCGTCAAATTTCCCGTAGTTTTCTATTTCGATGGTCTGTGCATTTTCAAACAGGCGGTGGTAAGGCAAATAGCGCGTCAGGCCATTTTGGCGAAATTTGGCCAGCCCGCCTTGTCCGGCCAGTACCACGTTGCGGGGATTCCAAGAGAATTTGTAGCCCCAAGGGTTGTCGTCGCACTCAGGGGCGACCAATCCCCCGCAATAAGACTCAAAACCGAGTATTTCACAGCCTTCACCACGCAGCCTATCGAGTAGCTGCATGGCCGAAAGGTGGTCTAAGCCCGGGTCGAGTCCGCACTCGTTGAGCAGCAAAATTCCCCTCTCTTTGGCTTGGTTGTCATAGCTTTGCATTTGGGCAGAGACATAAGAGGCCGTCAGCAAGTGGCTGCCGCTCTCCAAACAAAAAGGCACCAAATCGGCGTGCATAGAGGCCGGTAACAGCGAAATCACCAGCGTTTTGCCCTGTATGAGTTGGCGCAAAGAGTTTTTGTCGCGGGCCTCCACAGTGGTGGTGAAAGGCTCTATCTCAGAGCCGAAAATAGCAGTCAGGTGCTCCACTGAGCTGTCTGCTATTGTCAGACCAAACTCGTTTTCTTTTCTCCAATTCAAAAGAAAATCAATCAAATAGCTCGAAGATTTACCCGCTCCGATAAGTAAGATATGTGTCATAAACACAAATGTAACCGGATTATGAATTGAGTGGCTTAATTGCTACAGCCCACCCAAAGCTGCCCACCCTCGCGGTTGGGTGCTATTTACCGTTTCTTTTGGGCAAAGTCCCGGGATTTTAGGAAAGGAGCACCCGCAAAATGGTCGTGGTAACCGGGGAAGTCCTGAAATGCCGAGATGTAGTCCTCAAATACAAAGTCTCTTAGGTGCTTGGCTTCGCAAGAAACCACCAACTGCGTAAGGGTAAGAACTTGGGCAATTTTTAGACGATTTGTTTTTTTTGTATTAACGGAATTAAAATAAAAAAAAGATAAAACTAATGAACAGATACATAAATAAGCTAAAAACAGCTTAGCTGCGGTATAATTTTTCATTGGCTTTCGGCAAATTAAAGCTAAATACAGTTCCTTTGTTTACTACGCTTTCTACATCAATTTTGGAGTGGTGTGCTTCGACTATGTGTTTGGAAATGGCCAATCCCAAACCTGTTCCGCCTTGTTTTTTGGAGCGGCTTTTGTCCACCCTGTAAAACCTGTCAAAAATACGATTTAGGTGTTCGGGTGGAATACCAAATCCGTCATCTTTTATTGAAATGTGCCAACTGTCACTTTTTGGCTCTATTTTTATCCATACGTTGCCATTTTCATTGTTGTATTTGATGGCATTGCCGATAAGATTGGCCAAAACCTGCGAAATCCTGAACCTGTCGGCTTTGACGAAAGGGATGGTTTGGTTGGGCTTTTCTATGTGTATGGTAGTATTTTTTTTGATGATTTTATTTTCAAACTGCTCAATAATTTCTTCTATAAGTGCTGATATGTCAAAAATATCCGACTTCATAACTATAGCACCGCTTTCAAGTTGCGATAGGGTGAGCAGGTCTTGGATAAGCTCGTCAAGGAAGTCCAAACTCTTTGCCGCCTTTCTCAAAAACTTATCCCTTACTTCGGGGTCGTCTGCTGCCCCATCCAGCAAAGTATGCACGTAGCCTTGGGCTGCAAAAAGCGGAGTTTTGAGTTCGTGCGAAATATCGGCTATAAATTCTTTGCGGTAGAGTTCGAGCTTGCGAAGTTTGCCTATTTCATCTTGTTTGGCGGCTGCGAAATTTTGCAGTTCCCTTCCGGTTCTTTGCAAAGGAGCAAATATGTTTCCTTTTGACTCGGGGAGCAGCACGTAGTTACCTTGCTCAAACCGCTCAAAGTATTCGTTGATTCGATTGACTTCTCTGAAAACCAAAAACTCCAACACAATAAAAAAAAGCATAAAACTGCTGGCAAAACAAATCGAGCCGGCCACCAAAAATATGCTCACTGTTGCGTCTCTCATCAGAGACAAAAATGCCAACAAAATTGCAGTGGTTATCAGTGCGACCCCCAGCGAAACGATTCTTGAACCTGATTCCATCAGCTTTCTTCCTCTTCATCTTCTTCATAAACAAACTTGTAGCCAACTCCTTTTATGGTTCTGATGCAATCGCGTCCGATTTTTTCGCGCAGCCTTCTGATATGAACATCTACCGTTCTGGCCAACACAAATACGTCCGCCCCCCAGATTCTGTGCAACAACTCATCGCGGCTAAAGACCTTCTTGGGGCTTTCTGCCAGAAAATAAAGAAGTTCAAATTCTTTTTTGGGGAGGTTGATGGTTTCGTCTCCTATATCAAGGGTGTAGCTCTGTTTGTCTATGGTAAATTTGCCTATTTTGATAATATCGGGATTGAGGTTTTTTTTGGGGTCTCTGCGCAAAAAAGCCGACACTCGGCTCATAAGCGCACGCGGTTTGATGGGTTTGACTATGTAGTCATCGGCCCCTATGTCAAAGGCAGCCACCTCTGAGTATTCTTCGGTACGCGCGGTAAGAAAAATGACATAAACATCTTTGAGTTCTGGAGTTTCTCTTATGATACGGCAAGCCTCTACCCCATCCATAAAAGGCATCATAATATCCATCAAAATCAAATCCGGCAGGTAGGCTTTGGCCAATTCGACACCTTTTTTGCCATTGGTAGCCGAAAAGACTTCAAAACCTTCTTTTCTTAGATTGTAGCTCAGAAGTTCTATGATTTCGATTTCATCATCAACCACCAAAATTTTATGGGTGCTTGTTTTTGACATCAGAGTTAATTTTATGCACAAACCTAATTCAAATTTTGAATAAAGCAAACAAATACCAGTTCCGTGTTAGTTTTTGGTGTCGGATTTGGATGTAAGTTTGTTAGATTTTTATACCGAACCATGTCAGGCCAGTTGACCCTTTATTCCGATGAGCCTTTTTTGCTCTCTGTTGCCCGCAAAATTGTGATCCAACATCGGCAGGATTTGCCTTTTGTGCATGTGGTACTGCCTACCCGTAGGGCTTGCCTGCATTTCAAACAGCATTTGTCCGAACTTTATACAGAGCCTTTTTTGGCTCCTAAAGTAATGTCTATCAATGATTTTATTCATAGTGCTACAGGGATTTTGCCGGCTTCAACCGTAGAATTGCTGCTGTTGCTTCATCAAGAATACGCTCGGCTTCATCGGATGGATTTGGGAAGTTTTGCGTCTTTGGGTATGGCGATGTTGGAGGATTTCGCCTTGATAGAGAGGAACTTAGACCAGAGCCGTGCAGGCAAATTTTTTACTTGGCTCGAAGAAGCCAAAGCCATTGACCGATGGGCTGAAGAACTGGGCGAAGCCCCCCAACTGGGTGCTAAAGCCAAAGAAAACCTCAACTTTTGGCATCATTTCAAAATCACCTACAAGTCTTTTAGAAAGAGGCTGAAGTCAGAAAGAAGAGGCTTCTCGGCTTTGGTGTATCGGTTGTTTTTGGAAGATTTTGATTTGCTCAAAGAGTCGGGGGCTTTTCGGTTTGTGAATTGGGTGGGCTTCAACCAACTCACCCAAGTTGAAGTGCAAATCATCGAGCGCACCACCAAAGAAGGCTGTGGAGCGGCTTTTTGGGATTATGATGCCTTTTACAGCCAACAGACCAAGCCCGGTCAAGAGGCTTCTGCCCACGAAGCGGGTTATTATTTTCGGTATTTGCAAGAAAAAAAGCTATTTTACAATAGCCCCAATTTTGTAAAAGACCGCATAAGAACCCAAGCCAAGTCCCTCACTGTCTGGGCTTTGCCCAATAGAGCTGCCCAAGCCAACAAAGCCGCGCAACTGCTTGACTCCTTGGTTGAGCAGGAGCCGGATTTTGCGCAAAAAATTAACTTTCTCGCCATCCTCTTGCCCGACGAAAGCCTCTTGCAGCCATTGCTTCGCAGCCTCCCCGAAGAGATTACTGAGCACGTCAACGTTACCATGGGCTTGAGGTTGGTGCATTCGCAGGCTTTTAGATTGGTCAAAATCTTTTTTACCCTCCACAAAAATGCCTCGCCACAGGGCTACCGAAGCGCAGACATAGCCCAGTTGTTGGCGCATCCTTTTTTGTTGCATAGAGGTCATAGTCAGGAGTTTAAAGAGCAACTTAAGGCAATTAGGGTGCTCTTGCGCGAAAAGCCCAGAATCCAAAAAACGGAGTTGGCAGGAGAAATTGACGTTTTTTTTGCCTCATGGACTCAGGCATACGAGTGCGCCGAAAACCTGAGCCTTGCGCTCGTTTGGGCAAGTAAACCCTTGAAGATCAGGTCATATCTCGAAAATATAGAGAGGGAGTTTACGGCCCGCATCTACCAAGCCATCACAGAGCTGAAAAATAGCATCCCCAATGAAAGTGCAGAACTTTTTGAGCGGCTGCTGTTGGAAGTGCTTCGCAATGAGAGTGTTCCTTTTTCGGGGCAACCTTTGGCCTCTATTCAAGTGATGGGGCTTTTGGAGAGTCGGACGCTTGATTTTGAGCATATTATCGTCCTTTCTTGCAATGAAGGGGTTTTGCCGCAGGCCAAAAAATCTGATTCTATCATACCTTTTGAACTGAAAAGATTTTATCGTCTGCAAACCCACCGCGAGCACGACGCGGCTGTGGCTTACACTTTTTACCGCTTGTTGCACCACTGCAAAACGGCTCATTTCCTTTATGATGACTCCAACACTTTGGGGAGAAGCCGTTTTTTGAAGCAAATAGAAGTTGAACTTGCGCACGTGCCCCTGATTAATTTTACTCATAAAACGATTTCGCTGCCTCAGCCCGCAGAGCAAGATTTGGAATTGAAAATCGAGAAAACGCCGCAGGTCATTGAAAAACTCATTGAAAAACTTGAGCAAGGCATTAGCCCCAGTGCCATCAACCGATTTTTCAAAAATCCCCTTCAGTTCTATCTCAACGACGTGCTGGGGCTTTTGCCCGAACAAACCACAGACGAAAACTTGGATGCCGCCGAATTTGGGAACTTAGTTCACAAGGGTTTAGAGTTGATTTTCAGACCTTTTCTTCATAAAAACATCGAAAACTTAGGCTTTGTCTCTTATGATATTGAGAATGCGGTTCAGCAGGCTGCAAAAGAAGAATTGTCAGACTCAAGTCTTACAGACCAAGGTGTCAATTTTCTTCTCAAGCAAACCGCTGTTCTATTGATAGAAAATTTTTTGCAAATACACAAAGACCACAAAGCCAAGCTCCTTGCCATAGAGTTTCCCGCAAGTACCGAACTGCCCTTAGAAATTGGCCAAAGGAAAAAAATAACCCTGAGAATCAAAGGAGTCATAGACCGCATAGACTGGCAAGACAATGTTTTGAAGATTATCGATTACAAAACCGGAACACTGTTTGACAAATCGCTCAAAGCCAAGCATTGGGACGAACTGTACCACCCTGATAAAGGAAAAATTTTGCAGCTTTTGCTCTACAAATACATATTGCTCAAAAAATTACCAGAAGAACTAACCGCTCATTTGCCTCCTCATGCCCAAAGCGACTGTCAGGTCGAGGCAGGGTTTTACTTTTTGAAGACAAAAGAGAAAAAATTTCACAGCTATACATTTGAATCTGAACCTCAAGATAATGCTGTTTTTTTGGCTCAAATCGAATCCTTTTTGGGGCAGGTTGTTGATATGATGCTGGATGAGAGTCGGCCTCTTACCCAAGAACCTATCCTTAGTTTTTTCCAAGAGCAGGAAGACTCAGACTAAAAATGTCAAATGTGCGTCTGCGGAGTTTTAAGTTGAGGCTGCCAAAGCCCAAGTCGCTTGTGTTTTGTATTTTTGCTTGTTGATAACAAATTCTGTATGTCCGATTTCATTGGCCACGAGTGTGGCATCGCCCTGCTAAGACTGCGAAAGCCTTTCCAATACTACATAGACAAATACCAAACCCCCACCTACGCCCTCAATAAGATGTATTTGCTGATGGAAAAACAGCACAATCGAGGCCAAGACGGAGCAGGGATGGCAACTGTGAAGTTTGATTTGCCACCCGGTATGAACTACATAGATGCCTACAAGGCAGTAGAAAAAGATGCCATTGATGAGATTTTTGCCAAGATAAACCGCAAAATCGAGAAAGTACTTGATGAGCACGAAGACCGACTTTTTGACGCTCAGTGGCTCAAAGAGCACCTGCCTTGTATCGCCGAACTGTACTTGGGGCATTTGCGTTACGGCACGTATGGCAAAAACAAAATCGAAAACTGCCATCCCATGCTGAGGCAAAACAACTGGCGCAACCGCAATCTGGTGCTAGCGGGCAATTTCAACATGACTAACAATGATGTGCTTTTCAATAAGTTGGTCTCTTTGGGACAACACCCCCGCGAGAGGATCGATACCGTAACGGTACTTGAAAAAATAGGACATTTTTTGGACGATGAAACCGAAAAATTATATTACAAATACAGAGAACAGGGTTTTGATAGACTACAAACCGTTGATTTGATAGACAAAGAACTTTCTGTTGAGACGGTGTTACGGCGGGCTTGCAAAGATTTTGACGGGGGCTATGCCATAGCGGGCTTGATTGGCAACGGTATTTCTTTTGTTGTCAGAGACCCCGCTGGTATCAGACCCGCCTATTTCTATGCCGATTCGGAGGTGGTGGTGGTGGCATCGGAAAAACCTGCCATCAAGACCGGCTTCAACGCCGACTACGACAAAATCACCGAGATTTTGCCCGGGCATGCCTTAATCATAGACAAATCGGGCGATTTTAGGCAAGTACAAATACGCGAGCCAATCGAAAAAAAATCATGCAGCTTTGAAAGAATCTATTTTTCCAGAGGCTCAGACCCCCAAATCTACCAAGAGCGCAAAAAATTGGGTGAGTTGCTTTTTCCAACGGTTTTACACATCGTAAACCACGATTTGCACAATACTGTTTTTTCGTACATCCCCAACACGGCAGAAACTGCTTTTTTGGGCATGGTCAAAGGGATTGACAAATACTTGATTTCTTTGCGCAAAAAGGCACTGCCCGAAGGCAATTTGGACGAAAACCTGCTCACACTGCGCCCCAGGGTAGAAAAGCTGGTCATAAAAGATGTAAAACTTCGCACTTTTATCACCGCCGGCAACCAGCGCGCCGATATGATAGCCCACGTTTACGATACGACCTACGAAGTCATCAGAAAGGGGATTGATACCATTGTGGTCATTGACGACTCCATCGTCAGGGGCAGCACACTCAAAGGCAGCATCATCCGAATGCTCGACAGACTCGAGCCCAAAAAAATCATAGTTGTATCTTCTGCTCCCCAGATTCGCTACCCCGATTGCTATGGCATAGATATGGCCAACCTCAAAGATTTGGTCGCCTTCAATGCCATGCTCGAATTGCTCAAAGACACAGACCAAGACCACCTGCTCCAAATCACTTACCAAGCCTGCAAACAGGAATTGGAACACCCCAAAGCAAACCCCGAAAACCACCTTCAAAAACTGTACTCGCTCTTTACAGATGAGCAAATTTCAGACAAGATAGCCCAATTGGTCAGACACGAAAGCGTGCAGGCAGAGGTGCAAGTGGTTTTTCAAACGGTTGAAAACCTCCACAAGGCCTGTCCTGAGCATTTGGGGGATTGGTATTTCACTGGAAACTACCCCACCTGTGGGGGTATGCTCACAGCCAACAAAGCCTTTGTCCATTTTATGGAGGGCAAAGAAGGCAGGGCTTATGACTAACACGTGGTCATAGGTTATAGCTTTTTTGTACTATACTGCGGACGATTTCGTCAAGTTCCTGAGCTGCTTGCAGCATGTAGTCCACATATTGATTTTTTGTCTCTTCGGGCTCGTTTTTGTAGTTTTTCAACAACTCACAAAGTCCCAAGATATTGGCAACAGGGCGGCGTACCTCGTGCGATTGCTGCCAAGCGATGCGTTGCAATGTTTCGTTTTGCTGTAATATTTTAATTTCTCTGTTTTTTCGGTCTGTGATATCTTGCACATTGTTGGCAAGCCCTATGATATTTTGCTTTTTGTCATACACAGGAAACATACTCAATTGCCACCAATTTGTGCCGTCTGTTCGTTCTACTATTATGGTTTCGCCTTGCAGTGCTCTTTTGTAATACTCTTCAAACTCTGCTCTGTATTCGGGCAGAAAATAGTCCAAAGAATAATCGCCTATTTGGGCTTCTCTGCCAAATACCTGCTTGGTAACGTTGCGGGCTACTTGGTTGTTGTAGCGAATAATAAAATCTTTGTCAATGAATGTGCTGGCTTCTGAAGTGCTTTCATAGATAGCCCGAAGCATGTATTCTTGCTCTTTGAGTTTGAGTTCGGCTTGTTTTCTATCGGTGATGTCCTTGCTATTGATGCTAACGCCTATGATGGAGTTGCTTTGGTAAACGGGTTTGTAAGTTACTTCAAGCCATACTTTTTGATTGTTTAGTTGTCTTTCCACTTCAACAATATGGCTTTCCCCTGCGAGGGCTTTTGGGAAATAGGTATTAAAAATGTGTTTATTTTCTTTTAATAAGAAATCTTCTATATCTGCACCGATTTTCACAGGCTTACGTATGAAACGTAAGATAATTTCATAGGCAGATTTATTGAAACTGAGCACCTTTTTATCCGGGCTGACAAACAAATTGCTTTCGGAAGTACTATCTAAAATGGCTCGTAGCTTGTTTTCAGAGTCTTGCAGAGCGATTTTGCTTCGCTTTTGTTGCGTAATATCCCGAAAAAACACTGTCAAACCTTCGGACGAAGGATAGCCAACTGCACTAAACCACCTGTCAAGGTCGGGGCGGTAGTCTTCAAAAGTTACTGCTATGCTTTCTGCCATTGCCTTGCGAAATTGTGCAGGGTAGTTATAATTTGGCGTATCGGGGAACAAATCCCAAATATTACGTCCCAACAACTGTTCTCGTGGCACACCCAAAATTCGTTCGGCTGCTTTATTTACTACCACAAAGTTCCAATCTCGGTCTAATTGATAAAACCCTTCTCTTATTTCTTCAATAATCGTTTCTACTTTTTGGGCAAATTTTTTGGCTTTTCGGGTGGCTTTTTCGGTTTCACTGATGTCGTGTCCAAGGCAAAGTATGCCTATGGGTTTTTTGTCTCGGTCTTTGAATACCGAAAATTCCCACTCTGTCCAATAAAAATCTTGTTGGTTGGTGTCGGGCTTTCGCAAATGTACTTTCACTGCTTTGTCGGGATTGGCAAAGCATTGTTCTACGGCTTGCAGGCAGGCTTGGTGGTCTTCGTGGTAAATGGCATTAAAAGAAGATTGTCCTATGAAATTATCGGAAATAAAAGCAAAACGCCTTTTAAAAACCTCATTGACAAAGATGTATCTCCCCTCTAAGTCGGTGATGATTAAGTAATAAATCCCTGAACGCAACAAACATTCAGGAAGTAAAGATTTTATTTCATCTTCGCTCATTTGGTTTTACATTTTGAAGTATTTGCAAAACCCTTATTGCAGTGAAAGTATCCATTCTTTGGCTTCTTCTTTACTTCCAAAGTAACGAGTTACAAATTTAACTCCCTCTTGTTCTTGCATGGTTTGTTCGATAGACAGTTGGGATATCATTTCTTGGCTTATCACAAATGCCGCTTTGTTGAGTCCCATTTCCAAACTTGGCGGAAAAATGGTTTGATTGGTCCACTCTTGAAGCTCAGGCGCAATAGCAAAAAACATGTTTCTTGTGTCCGGGATTATTTTTTTAGGTCGAAGTTTGAGTATGATGTCGAGATAATTTAAAAATTCTTGCTTGTACTCTTGTTCGGTCATCTTCTCAGTCGAAGGCAGCCAAGTCATCTCAATGAGTGCGTACTCGGCAAAAAAAGCCAAGTGAAGGTATTCGCTTTTATAGACTTCCATGTATTTCTATTTTTTAGGGGGTATTGCTAATTTAGTATAGTTTTTTTTATTTTGCAATTTTATTACT
>CAZRQL010000035.1:0-29854 GCA_964602415.1 uncultured Roseobacteraceae bacterium | reverse complement strand
AGGCACTGTCTCTAAAGATGGAAGCCGAAGAGCGGGTGCGCAAAGATGAAAGGTATAGAAATTATGTTGAAATTGCTAAGAAATCAATCAAAAAGGGGTTTGACAACGAAACCATTGCCGAAATAACGGGCTTAACGATTGAGCAGATAGAACTTTTGCGTAGAGAATAATTGAATTTAGTTAGTTCTACGATAGGTAAAAATTATATTCGCCATAGACACACTTTTTGTTACATCAGAATTCGGTTATTTTTTGTATCAAAACAAAATCGCAAGTAGATGCAAACGCGGAGGTTCTAATTTGAATTTGGCTTTTATCTTTGCGCAAACAAAGTACAATGAAATACAAGCGTGTTTTGCTCAAGTTGAGTGGAGAGGCTCTCATGGGCAAGCAGTCTTTTGGCATAGATCCTGAGCGACTTTTTGAGTATGCCAAGCAAATTAAGGAAGTGGTTGATATGGGAGTGCAGATAGCCATAGTTATCGGGGGCGGCAATATATTTAGAGGCATGCAAGCCGAGCGGTCAGGCATAGAAAGAGTGCAGGGCGACAATATGGGTATGTTGGCTACGGTTATCAATGGGATGGCTTTGCAAAGCGCACTTGAAAATTGCGGCCTCTACACCCGTTTGATGTCAGCCATCAAGATGGATCAAATCTGTGAGACTTACATTCGTCGTCGGGCTGTCAGGCATTTGGAAAAGGGCAGGGTGGTTATTTTTGGTGCCGGAACGGGCAATCCTTATTTTACTACTGATTCGGCTGCCAGTCTTAGGGCTATTGAGATTGAGGCGGAGGTGGTGCTCAAAGGAACCAGAGTAGATGGCATATACGACCAAGACCCCGAAAAATTTCCCGGTGCGGTGCGATTTGACAAAATATCCTTTCGTGACGCATTTCTCAAAGGTTTGAATGTCATGGATATGACAGCTTTTACCCTGTGCGAAGAAAACAACCTCCCTATTGTCGTTTTTGATATGAACCGTCCGGGAAACCTGCTCAAACTACTGCAAGGCGAACATGTAGGTACTTTGGTTTGCTAAAAAAAGCCGAGCCAATACCGCTTGAATATTTTTGAGAATGCAATAAAATACTGAATTTGTCAAAACAATAAACTATAAAACTCTAACAATGGAAGAAGAAATAAAGAAGAGCCTTGACCAAGCCAAATCAAGCATGGAAAAGGCGATTGCTCATTTGCAGCACGAACTCTCTCGTATCAAAGCCGGCAAAGCAGCCCCTGATATGCTTGACGGCATCAAGGTAAACTATTATGGCACGCCTACGGCTTTGTCGCAAGTAGCCGCTGTATCGACTCCTGATGCACGCACGCTGGCCATCAAACCATGGGAAAAAGCCATGCTCAAAGAAATTGAGACAGCCATCCGCAACAGTGATTTGGGGCTCAACCCACAAAACGACGGTGAAATTGTTAGAATCAATATTCCGGCTTTAACCGAAGAACGCCGCAAGACTCTGGTCAAGCAGGCCAAACAAGAGGCAGAGCATGGCAAAGTGAACATCAGGAACATTCGCCAAGACACCAACAAGGCCCTGGATGCCCTCCAGAAAAAAGGCGCCGCCGAAGACAGCATCAAAACAGCACAGGCCAAAGTCCAAGAAAACACAGATGCTTTCATCAAAAAAGTAGATGAAATTTTTGCTGCCAAAGAAAAAGATATTATGACTGTTTAAATAAAAAAGCCCTGATTTTCAGGGCTTTTTTATTAGAAGACGTATAGGGAACTATTTCAAAGCAGCCGCGTACTTTTCAGCAACTTTTTCCCAGCTTACCACATTCCAAAAAGCGGCAATGTATTCAGGGCGGCGGTTTTGGTATTTTAGGTAATAGGCATGTTCCCAAACATCAAGTCCCAGAATTGGAGTACCTTTCACTTCGGCTACATCCATGAGGGGGTTGTCTTGGTTGGGTGTGGAGCTGATATGCAATTTTCCATCGGCCACCAATAGCCAAGCCCATCCTGAGCCAAATCGAGTAGCAGCGGCTTTTCCAAAGGCATCTTTGAAAGCATCGAAAGAGCCAAAAGCAGCATTAATAGCTTCAGCCAATGTTCCGGTAGGTTGCCCGCCTGCGTTGGGAGCTAAAGTCTCCCAAAAAAGAGAGTGATTGTAATGTCCGCCGCCGTTGTTGCGCACGGCTGCCGAAATGGCTCCCGCCGAAGCATTCAACTCTTCAAGTGATTTGTTTTCGTGTTCTGTGCCTGCGATGGCAGCATTGAGGTTGTTTACATAAGCTTGATGGTGCTTGGTATGGTGGATTTCCATGGTAGCCGCATCAAAGTTAGGCTCAAGAGCATTGTAAGCGTAAGGAAGTTTAGGAAGTTCAAAGGCCATTGTTTCTAAATTTATTTTATCTACAAATGTGGACGATTTTTTTTAGTCATCCAACTGAAAAGGCAGGCAACAAAAAAATATTGCCCGTCCTTTCTTAATAAGCCGATTGCAAGATTTATTTTATCAAAATAAAACCTGAGCCTTTGGCTATTTTGTCTGCTTCCAAGAAAGCCAGATGGGCTTGTTTGTTTTGCAAAGCCGCAAGAAAAGCCCCTATAAAGGCTTGTCTGACTTCGATTGGCGTGTTTTGGGTGTTGATGAGGCTGTACTCTGCACCCGCTTGGGTGGCTGCGCGTGCCAAATCCATCAAGTTTTGGGTTTCGTAGCGCGCAGGGATGTTTTCAAGATTGAATATGAATACTTTGCACGAAAGATTCTGGCTCAAAATTTCGTAGGGATTGATGATACCATCTGCCAAACCGGCACCAAGCGGCAAAGGCAGCGCATTTTCGGAAAGCACCACGCCCGAATTGAGCAAAAAGTGTTCAAATTTTTCTCCCAAGATAACTTGTCCTTCCAGTACCACCACTGCCGAACTGTCTGCAAAACTTTTGAAGTCCTGCTCTCTTTGTTCTGTTGGTCCAAAAGCCAGTGTAACAGGGTATTGCGCCCTAATCAGGCTGGCGAGTTTATCGGTTTGGGGGTTGGGTGCGGACTGATGGAAGTACACCGCCCGACTGCCTTTGTTGAAGGTTGTCTGGTTGCCGATTTTGTCTATCCCGCTGACCATCCAAAAACCGTATTTAGTGCCTAAGTCCTTGAAAGTGTAGGGATTATTTTTTAAGTAAGCCCCTGAGGCTAAGAAGAATATTCTTGCCCTATTTGCGAGTTTGGGCGCGAAACTGCCGTACATTTTGCCTGCGTCAAGTTGGCTGTCTTTGTCTAAGTTTTTAACAAAAAACAGTTGGGGCGCAGCCCCCTCTTGTGTTTGGAAAAACACACAGTAGGCACTGTCTTGGCCCTTGGCATAGCGGTACGCCATCAAAACAGCTTCTCCATTTTGAAGTTGTTTTTTGATAAACTCGGCATTGACAAGGCGCATATTTTTGACAGGGTTCAATTTGCCGGGCAAGGATTGGACGCGCTCCATTTTTTGTTTGAGCAAGACGGACTGTAATTCGGCATTGAGTTCGGGGTATGCGGTTTTGGGTAGAGCCATGGCAGCCGTAAACTGCTCGCCTGCATCCAGCCAGTCAAAAAAAGCCTCTTTTGTTTTTACATCATTGGAATTGAGCAAATTGTATCTCAGGCTATTAAGGACATTTGTATGAATACCTTCTATTTTGGCTATTGCCAAAAAAAGTGCAGGGGTGATTTTGTTGTAGGCGGCTGTATTTTTTTCTATTTGGCTCAAAATCAATGATATTTCCCGATGCCTTTTTTGCAAAAAAATCCATTGCTCCTGCAAAGTCAAAAACAGAAAGTGGCGGTCTAAGTACTGTTCCAACAAGCTAAAGTAGGTGCTGTATTCAGATAGAGCACCGGAAATTGGTGAGTTTAGGGCGATTTGGGATTGTACCTCCAACAGCATTGGATGGGTGGCCGAAAACTGCGTATTGAGCAAAGTGCGCATTTCGTTGAGGGTGTTTAGCATCTTGCCTTTTTCATTTTGCGAAGCCCAAAACTCAGTTTCAGTTTTTAAAATTTCTGCCAATACGTCAGGTCGGTTGGCTTGTTTGAAAAAATTCTTCGACTCGCCTACAATCTGCCCGATGCCTTCCTTAGTGCCTGATGTGATAGCCTGTTTGGCCATAATAAACTGATAATAAGCCACAAAGTCTTTGTTTTGGGCAAAATCAGGAGCTATATTCATTGCAAGCGCATCCGGTGGCAGAAAAATTCCTCTTTTTCTAAGCAGATTGTTTAGGTTGGTTCTCATGTCCACTATCAAAGGCGTGGGCGCGCCGGCTCTGGCGGCCAGACTCAAAGCCCTGTTTTGCAACTCAATGCTTTCTTCAAGATTTTCCTCAGGGGCGAGCATGGCCATATTGTTAAAGTATATCGCCATTTCGATGGGGTTTTCTATTCTTTGATTGGTCAAAGCCGTACCTCTAGCTTTATCAAAGAGTTCGCGGGATTGGGCATAGCCCCCCAGACGGGCAGCGGCTACCGAAAAATTGTTAAGCAGCCAAATATCGGTGTTTTTGATTCCTACCTGTGCTTCTTTGAGTGCGATAATTTGGGTCAGCAGTTGTGCAGCCAAGCTGTGAGAACCCTCTTCGACAAGCACCAAAGCCCAAAGTCCCAACAAGTCGGTAAGGTTTTGGTACTGAATTTTGGGAAGCAGACTGGTTTTAAAGATGTCAGTGAGAGGTTGAGAAAAAAATTTGACACGCATGGCTTGGTAATCCTCAATAGTTTCAGGTCTTTTGATGTAAAACCTAAGCCCTGCAAATATTTGATGTTGAGCTTTGTTGTATTCTAAAGCCAAAAAAGAACTAAACCCTTCGTTGAGGGCTTCATGAGCAGGCTGGGGCAAAAAGGTTTCGGGGTTGTTGGGGTCGAAGGGCACCAAAGGGCTAAAGTTGGCACCGCTACTCAGGCGCATGGCGCGGTTGCAACTCATACCCGACTCCGTAACCAGAGCCAAGTGCCCGTAAGCCTGCGGAAATTCAGGTTGTGCTTCCCCTCTGACTACGGGGTCTATTTCAGTTACTTGCGCCCAAGCCCAAAAGCCATTCACGCTCAAAAGCAAGATTAAAATTTTTCGTTTCATCGTTAATTAGTTTTGAAATGGATACATTTTTTATAGACGAAAGTGAGCCATATTAGGTGTTTTTTATCCCAATAGCTCTTGTTTTTAGGGCAAGATGCTGTAATTTTGTCAGTGTGTATGACGAAGGGCAAACCTTTTGCCCACAAAAATATATGATAGAGTTCAATACAATCGAGCAGGCCCTTGATGCCCTCAAAAAGGGCGAAGTCATCATCGTTACCGATGATGAAAACCGTGAAAATGAGGGCGATTTTATTTGTTCGGCTCAGTTGATTACGCCTGAAAAAATCAATTTTATGCTCAACGGGCGCGGTGTGCTTTGCGTAGCACTTACCGAAGAGCGATGCCAAGAATTGCATCTTGATTTGATGGTGGGCGAAAACACCGATCCCCACAAAACGGCCTTTACCGTGACAGTGGATCTAAACGGGCACGGTTGTACGACGGGAGTTTCTACTTTTGACCGCTCTTCTACGGTCAAGGCTCTTTCTGATAAAGCTTTTACGCACGCTGATTTTCGCCGTCCCGGCCACATCAATCCGCTCAAAGCCAGAGATGGCGGCGTGCTCAGAAGAGCAGGGCACACCGAAGCAACCGTCGATTTGATGCGGCTTGCGGGGCTCGAACCGGCAGGCGCGCTCATCGAAATCATGGACGAAGACGGCAGCATGGCCAGACTGCCCAAACTCCAACAAATCGCCCAACAGCATGGACTGATGATGATCAATATCAAAGATTTGATTGAGTACCGCCTCAAGCACGAATCTTTGGTTGCCCATAAAGTTGCAGTGGATTTACCCACAGAGTTTGGCGATTTTGTCTTGCATGCCTTTGAGCAGACCAACACAGGCCAGTTGCATATTGCCCTGACAAAAGGCGAATGGAAACCCGAAGATGATGTATTGGTACGAGTTCACTCTTCCTGTGTTACGGGCGATATTTTTGGTTCCTGTCGCTGTGATTGTGGCCCCCAACTTCACGAAGCCATGCGCCGCATACAAGCCGAAGGCAGAGGCGCACTGGTTTACATGAATCAAGAGGGTAGGGGCA
This sequence comes from uncultured Roseobacteraceae bacterium, assembly GCA_964602415.1. Taxonomy (GTDB): domain Bacteria; phylum Bacteroidota; class Bacteroidia; order Cytophagales; family Flammeovirgaceae; genus CAZRQL01. The sequence goes on along the minus strand of CAZRQL010000035.1, from coordinate 23,734 downwards.
TAGGATTGATAAACAAACTGTTGGCTTACAAACTTCAACAAGAAGGTCTCGACACCGTAGAGGCCAACCTCAAACTGGGCTTCAAAATGGACGAACGAGACTATGGTATCGGTGCTCAAATTCTTAGGTATCTGGGAGTAAGCAGGATGCGCTTGATGACCAACAACCCCAAAAAACGGGTCGGTCTTTTGGGTTACGGCTTGGAAATAGTTGAGATTGTACCGCTCAGAATCAAAGCCAACCCCCACAACCTGCGCTACTTGCAGACCAAAGCTGAAAAAATGGGACACAACTTGGTGTTGGATTTGTAGGTTTTATATTTTAGAGGTGTCTTTTGGTAAAAGTGTAGTTGATTTATGAAAAACCCCGAGGGAATAGCCACTGAGAGTTTGAATGAGTTCGAACGGTATTTTTATGAGCAAATGACTCATGCCGAAAGAATCGACTTTGAATCGAGGCTTAAACAAGACCATCAGTTTTACAAAGACTTTATGATTTACAAATCTTTTTTTGCTGAAAAAAGGATTCGTTCGTTCAAAGGTGATATTAGGGAATTGTCTTTTTTGGCTCGGCGCAAAATGTCGGTAGCCAAAGAGTTGACAGGCTCGGGCTTTTTGAGTTTGCTGGGGGCAATTGTAGTTTTTGTGGTGGTGGTGTTGATTTTTTGGTCGCTAAAGCACTAACACCCTACCGCGTTAAATCAATTTTTGTGGTGTTGCCCGCCGTTATCTCAAATGCCTTTACAATGGTGTATTCGCTCCCCAACGCATCTTCCGAGCGAAAAACCAATTTGTACTTTCCGGGCTGAATGGCCATATTCATCCGAGTTTTGGAAAAGTTGCAAATCCAGTTTCCGTCTTGGCTATAAATGCTCCCGTAGCCGCTGTAAGAGTTGGGTATGTTGAGCAGCCCGGGCGACTCTACCAGCAAGACACTGTTTTGGTCAGCTTGCAAATTGATTTTTAGGTAAGTAGGCGGCAGCGTCAAAACTTCTATTTCATATTCTCCCGCCAAATATTTTTCTGCTTCGTTGATGGGTTGGGTGTTGAGTATCTCTTTTTTTCCTTTTTCTCTTATGATGGCTTTGTGCTGATTTCCGTATAAATCCGCTCCCTTTTGTTCGATTTTTAGATTGCCTTGGGGCACTCGTACTTTGATGACGTTGTGTCTGCCGCCTTTGAGCACGATATTTTTTTCTATCACAGCAGGGATGGTATTGACAACAAGCTCATAATCAAGTATGGCATCAATATCCAAGGTATCGGTAATGCCTTTTTTGTCTCTGTAATGCACGTAATCGTAAACGGCCTCTTGTGTGGTTTTGTTGAGGAAAGTCATGTTTACGTTTTTTTCCTTGGGGGCTGAGGCTTTATCCAATAGTTCAACGCTTACCGTTGTTTTGCCCAACGTTTGTTGCATGATGTCGTTGACCACTGATTTGAACTCTGCACTGTTTTTTGTGTTGTAAAACCGCCCCATGCAGTCGAAGTTTTTGAGGTATTGAGGCTCAATGCCCATCCCTACAACAAAAGGGCGCAAAAATATTTTCTTTTTTTGCAAGGCAAGCGATAGGGCGCAAGGGTCTCCGCCGCAAGACTCCAACCCATCGGTTATCAAGATAATAACGTTGCGTATGTTTTCGGTGTTAGGAAAATCGCTTGTGGCTTTTTCTAAAGAAAGGGCTATGGGTGTGTAGCCTTTTGGGTCGATAGAGCGGAGCTTGGCTTTTAGTTTTTCGTGGTTGTTTGCTTCAAAGCCTACTTCGAGTTTGGTGTCTTGGCAGTTTTTGAATTTGGAGTCGTACTGATGGCCGTACACCCGCAACGCCATCTCCAGTTTTGAAAGATATTTGTACTGGTCTATGATTTCTGTGAGTACCTTTTTTGCTGCATCCATTCGTTTTTCGCCTGCCCAGTCTTGCCGCATACTGCCCGAAGCATCCAGCACAAACAGGATGCGGGTTTTTTCGGGCATTTGTTTGAGTTTGGTAAAATTTTGAGCCACAGCCACTTCAAGCAGTGTCATCCAAGCAAGGCAAAAGACAAAGGTTTTTCTCATTCGTTTTGGATAGAAATTATGGCATTAAACTGACAAAGCAAACTTTAGCAATCGCATAAATTATGTCCTTTGTTTTTTCTTTTTTGCGGCGGGAAACAGTATATTGTTGAGTATCAAACGATAGCCCGGAGAATTGGGATGCAATGTCAAGTCGGTAGGTTCTTCGCCCACGAAATGCTTGTAGTCTTCGGGGTCGTGCCCGCCGTAAAACGTCCAAAATCCTTTGCCAAAAACACCATGAATGTATCTGGCTTCTTTGGCTTCTTTGTTTTCGCCCATGATGACCACATCAGGCTTAATGAGTTCTTTGCGGAAGGCAGTGGTTTGCCCCATAAACCCTTTGATGAGGTTTACATGGTTTTGGGTCAGCATGGTTGGGATGGGGTCCCATTTGGCTGAAAACTGAAACAGTTTGAAGTAGTCATTGTTTTCGCGCACGGGGCGTTCGTCTTCGCGCATGTCTATATTGGAGTATTCGTACTGAAAAGGATTGGTAACCAGTTTGAAATCCTTAAAAGCGAAAGTTTGGCTAAAGTCCAACTTTTGTTGCGCCATAGGGTCGGCAGGGTCGCCGTCGTACATATATTCGCAAATATCTGTATTGTGGGCTGCTAAGGCAATGTCATAAGTATCTGTTGCTGAACACATAGCAAAGAGAAAGCCTCCGCCCGCGCAAAAAGCCCTGATTCGCTGCACGACTTCGAGTTTGAGTTTGGATACTTTACTAAAGCCGTATTTTGCCGCGGTTTCTTCGGCTTCTCGCTGTTGTGCCCTGTACCAATCGGTGTGCTGGTAGCTGGTAAAAAATTTGCCGTATTGCCCCGTAAAATCTTCATGGTGCAAGTGAAGCCAGTCGTATTTGGCCAGTTGGTCGTTCATCACTTCGTCGTCAAAAATGACATCATACGGGATTTCGGCGTAGGTCAGTACCAGCGTAACCGCATCATCCCAAGGCTGTTTGGATTTTGGGGAGTACACGCAGATTTTTGGGGCTATCTCCAGTTTGACAGCGTCCATATTGGTCGCGGGACTGGCTATTTGTTCTTTGGCGGCCTGAGCGGTAGCATCACTGAGCAGTTCATAAGATACATTCCTGATATGGAGTTCATTGACAAATTTTTGTGTTTGCTCAAACATAAAACTCCCCCCACGGTAGTTGAGCAACCAGTCCACCTCAATGCCTTGCGCAAGTATCCAGTACGCTACCCCGTAGGCTTTTAGGTGGTCTGTTTGTTTTTCATCCATGGGCACAAGAATTTTTCCCCCAAGCACACTCTGAGAAAACAGCAAAAAATATAAAATTACAGTTCTCATAATCAATGATTTATTCTTTTACAATTTTAAATACAAACTTTTTGCTTGGACTCAATAGCTCCAATAAATACATCCCTTCAGACAGGTGTTCAACATTGATTTCTCTTGTTTGATTCAACTCTGCTTCCATAAGAACCCGACCCTGCAAATCCATGATTCGGGCAAAGACAATATCTTGGTTGTCAATGTGGATGATTTTTTTGGCGGGATTGGGATAAGGAATTGACTGCCTTTGCAAATCTTCTGCAAGTCCCACATTGACCGCATTGCGGCGGAAAACCGGCCTTATCATAATACTGCCGGGAATGTTGCTGTTTTTTTCCCACTTGCTGCCTATGTTGAAAAAGATTTCGGTTTGTGAGTCTGTGTTTTCATCAAATCCCAAGGGCATCAATTCTTCTGTAAGTTGTTGAATACCAATATAAAATGTATCTTCCAAGATGAGCAGCTCCTCAAATTTGGGATTTTCGGGGATTAAGTTGAGTCTTTGGAATTTGTCAAGTTGTTCGCCGTATTGTACGGTTCTGGTTTGCACAAAAAGCAGTTTGTCTTTTTTGGTGTCATTCATGTCAATGTACTTCCAAACGCAGATTCGGTAAATCTGACCTTCTTGGTTGATGCCAATTCTGGGCATATACAAATCAATATCGGTGAGCAAAGCCTCTCTTTCGAGCACAAAACGCACCGCAAACCTGCCAAAACGCTGCCGCATACCGATTCCGTATTCCGCCGTACCGTCATCGTAGGCATAATAGTCTTTGATGGCGGCTCTATAACGAAGCGTGTCATTGAGGGTGGTACGAATGATTTGGTTGTTTTCTTGGGTATTGAGTGCTATTTCGGCCTCTACCCAACAAGAATCTAAGTCGCCGCGCATCCAAGAGAACTCAAGTGGTACGCTGACCCTTAGCCTTTCGCCCGATTCTATCAGGTTGGTACTTTGGTCGCTTTGAAATGTCCCTGTTGAAAAGGTCTCTACTTGCTGCTCTCTAACCTCAAAGAGCACGCTGTCCACTTCTTCGTATTGCCTAAGTATTACGGGGTGCGCAATAAGTTTTAACTCTTGGCTCAGATTCGCTATTTCCACAAATGTAGTATCCACAATTGGCCTTGCCCTAAACTGCTGAAGCGGCATGGCGCGGTATTTGCCAAAAAGCCTTGCAAACGGCGAAGCTACCGCAATATCAAACCTGCCTGCGCGGTTGTCTTGTTTTTTGGAATAAAAGTACACATAATCCAAATTCCACACATCGAAAGGGCCTGAAGTCCTTGCTATATTGGCAAAGCCGAACTGAAAATTGCTGTGAAAAAATCCGGTATCAGCCAATTTGACATCTACTTTTTTAAATTCAATGACAGAATCAGGCGAAGCCGACCAAATTTTTTTCCAAGTTCCTTGACTGTTTTTGGCAAATAAGATGAGTGAGTCTTCTTCGTTGGGCTTTTCTCCGTAGCCTCCAGCTTGTATAAAAAACGAAATGATCAGCGAATCGGCAATTGAAAACTTATTCAAATCAAAACACTGTGAAACCAAACTATCAGCATAGCCGACCTTAGCCGGCTCCGCAAAGTTGTAAGGGACACCGCGCTCATCGGCTCCGTCAAAAGAGGCCACAAATATAGACGGAGCACGCAAAGACAGGCTGTTGTTGATTCTTACACCTCTGTTGTCCAGCCAGTTGGTATCAACTCCGGCTGCAAAATCGTCAAAAAAGGGCAGCGAAAGGCTTTTACAAATTTTGCCGGAAATCGGTTTTGAGTGTAACGGAATTAGAACAGGTTGGGCAAACAGTGAATAAGCGGATGAAAGCAGAAGCAATGCCCAAAAAAGTTTCATAACAATAATTTATTTTTTGACAACGAAATTAGCAAGTGCGTTGGTCTTCGGTTGCAAAGGTAGCTTTCTACAATTTTTCTTGCCAACTAACCAATCTGTGCTGAGATGCTCAAATTTGGCCTCTTTTGTACTCACTCAAAAATTTTCTCATCAAATTATTTGAAAAGATAAATTCTTGCAGTTCGGGTGAGTTGTTTTCCATGATGGTCTCGTTTGAGCCGTTCCAAACGACTCTTCCTTGGTGCATGTAAAATATATTTTCTCCTATTTCCATCATAGAATTCATGTCGTGGGAAACCACAACCGTTGTTAGGTTGTATTCGTGTGTGATTTCGTTTATGAGGTTGTCTATTTTGATGGAAGTATTGGGGTCAAGCCCTGAGTTGGGTTCATCACAAAACAAAAACTGTGAGTTCATAACGATGGCTCTAGCAATACCTACTCGTTTTTTCATCCCTCCACTGATTTCTGCGGGCATTTTGGAGGCCGCCGCCGCAAGCCCGACCCTTTCCAAACAAAATTCGACCCTGGCTTTTTTTTCGGCAGCCGACATCTTGGTCATCATATTTAGGGGGAATTCTGTGTTTTGATAGACGGTCATAGAATCAAACAATGCCCCGCCTTGGAAAAGCATCCCAATCTCACGGCGGATTTCTCTTTTGGTATCGCGGTCTGAAGCATAAAAATCACGGTTTTTGAACAGTACGCTTCCCTGATCGGGGGGGATAAGCCCCACAATACATTTGAGCAACACACTTTTTCCGGTTCCGCTTGCCCCGATAATCATATTCGTTTTGCCCTGCTCGAGAGTTATATTGATGTCGGACAGTACTTTTTTGCCGGAAAATGATTTGTGTAAGCCCTTAACTTCTATCATATTGCAAAAATAAGAAATATCTGCAACAACCGATAGATAAACTACTTGACAAGAGTAGATTTTTCAGTGATTTTGACTTTGAAAGCAGCCGGCAAGACCTTAAACACAAGAGCCTCATCCTGCAAAAAAATGGTAGGCTTGATGCTCATCGTTTGCAGATTAATGTCGTTGAAATCCAAGGTTATGCTTTCGTATCTGCCTGCATCAATTGTATCTTCTTCTCTGTAAGCGGCTTTGATCAGGCCAAAACCCGGGCTTATCTCAACTTTGGTATCTTTTGGAATGTTTTTCCATTTTATCGAAAAAACGAATTCAACTCTTTTTACCTTAACCACCTCAAAAGATACTTTGACTTCTTTTTGCGAAAAACTTAAGTGTGGCACGTCGGGTATTTTCAGGGGCATGCCCCCTTCAAAGTTTTGAGATATGTTGCTCATAGGGACTTGAATCTCAATGGTATCGGATATGAGGTTCAAAAAAGGCTCTGCGCCCTGTACCTTAATGGTTTTTGGGGTTATTTGAGGTTCTTTTATGATAAGCGCACCGGGCGAAATCCAGATATTTGGAGCAGGAAGTTGTACAGTGAGTTCTTTGCTGACAAAGTACTGAAAGTTGTAGCTAAAAGAATCTTTAAGCACAAAATTTACCTTAAATTCAGGGTGGGCTTCACCAATCAACTGTACAATTTGCTGAGAGGTAACTAATTTCTTTTGTCCTATTGATTCGATGGGGATGCCAATCTGCTCTGTTTCCAGATTCAAGTATTGAGGCAAGAGTTTCCACCCTTCTGCTGTTACGTTTACGCCAATTTTTTCATGCTCGGGGGCAATGTTCACAAGGGTTGAATCGCTTTTGGGTAGCAAGGGAACGGGTCTGAAATAAATGGTGGCTGTGTGCTGATGACTCAATGTGTTGAAGAGCCAAAAGACAGTGGCCACCGCAAGACACCAAGCAATTGTTTTCCAATCTTGTGATTTGAGATAGAAATAAAAAAGATACCAGCCGGTTTTTATTCCCGGTGGTACCTTTTTGGGTTTATTTATTTTCCAAAGCCGCCGTGGCTTCATAAGATATTGAACTTTTGTCGAAAGTTAAACGGAAACCCTTATCTACTTCAAGCGTAACGGTCTTTTCTTCGACATCAACTATTTTGCCATGCAATCCGCCAATGGTGATTACTTTGTCTCCTTTTTTCAGTTGTTTCAAAAAATCTTTTTGCTTTTTCTGTTTGCGCTGGGTAGGCAGTATAAAAAAAACAAAGGAAATAACAATGAACCCTAGGAGAAAGAGGATTTGGACTGATGAGTTGCCTTGTTGGAGTAGGATGTGCATGTTTATTTTTTGATAGGGCCGTCTGAGAGTTCCATGACTTCGGTTTTGAAGGAAAGGATGATGGCCTGCCCTCCTTTGGTATTGGACTCAACGCTGGCGGTTTTGTTTTGTACGCCGCTTCTGCCTTGTGAGTCAAATTCCAAGGTAACCGATCCCGAACCGCCGGGAGGCACAGGGTCTTTGGTCCACTCAGGGGCGGTACAGCCGCAAGCAGGGCTTACTTTGGTAATCATCAGAGGCGCGTCCCCTGTATTTTTGAACTTAAAAACGTGTTTGACCTTTTCACCTGCTTTGATTTTTCCAAAATCATGGGAAGTTTTTTCAAATGTCAAAACAGCGGATTTGCCGTCTGTATTTGGTTGTTCGGCAACCGATGATGAGGAAACCATTTGGTCGTTGTTTTCACTAACAGAGGCAGCCGGCAGTTGTGAGGTTTCACCGGCGGGAGTGCTTACAACGGACTCATTGGCTTGGTTTTGTTGTACTTCTGATTTGTTTTCATTTTTGCCGCAAGACCACACGGTTATCAATGCGAGGGCAAGGAAAGCGTATTTATTCATGGATATAATATTAAATTTCTGTTTACTTAGAGGATTTTAGTTTGCTTTGAAGCGCATCTACTTCTGAGATGAGTTTTTCGACTTGCATGACTGTTTCGGTTACTACTTTTTCACCTTCTGTCTTTGCGGCGTTTTCTTCTTGATGTTCTTTGTTCAGCGCATCTTTGAGTATTTCTTGAAGCTTTTCGCGCAATTTATCAATTTGGAATGCGAGTTTATCTCTTGTATTTTTTCCGGTGTCGGGCGCGTAAAGAATTCCAATGGCAGCACCGGCGGCTGCTCCTATCAAAAGACTGGTGAGTATTGTACTCAAATTGCTACCTCTGTTTTCCATTTGAATTTTTTTGCAAATTTAACAAATTATTTACTCCTATTAAAACTGTTTGGCATCTTGTTTCTTTGGTGTCTGGGCAAAGTTTTTAAAGTTTTGTAGAATCAAAAATAATTCAACTAAGCAGTTCGGTTGTCCAACAGCCCGCGCCCCGATTTGCGCACCAATCCTGATTTGACAAGGTCATCTGCCACCGCATCGAGTATTCCGTGTATGAATTGAGAGCTTTTGGGAGTGCTGTATGACTTAGCAATCTCAAGGTATTCATTTATAGATACTTTTATGGGAATGCTGGGGCTGTGCCTTATTTCCGTAATGGCCAAAAGCATGATAATTTTATCCAGCAGTGCCACCCTGTCACTGTCCCATTTTTGAAGTCGTTTGAATATAATCTGTTCATTTTCAGTTTCTTGCTCTGCAAATAAGTCGTATAGCTTGATAAAAAACTGCCTGTCTTCTTCCCAAGTGCGGGAAAGAGAAAAAATCTTAATTTTCGAGTATTTATTTTCGCATGCCTCTTTTACAGTTTTGAGCGACAAAGTTCTGATGACGCTTCTGTCTTCTGCCCAATACAGGTCTACTTGTTCAAAAAATTTGAAAAATGACTCATCTAAAAAAATCAAATCACGGATAATGTCTTTGATAACCTCAGAGTCATCTTCTACGTGTTCGTCGGTTAGGAATTGTTGAAATTTTGGAGATGATTTGAGTATTTTATACCAGCCTTGTATTTGGTCTTGATCCCATAGGATTTTTAGATTTCTAACTTTTAGGTTAAAATCTTCATCATTTCTAAGTAATTGCAAAAAAGGGTGGTCAATAAATTTTTCCAACCGTGCATCAAAAGGCTCCAACATGTTAGAACCGTCGCGCCTCTTTTTTTCCCTCAATGCAGCATCCCCAAGCTCTTTTATCAGCGATAAAACTTTGATATAGAATATATTCAGTTTTTCAACCTCATATATCATGCGCTCGCGGAAATGTTGTAAATCTTTGACAACCAAATCTTTTAAGTATAAAAGAATTTCCGTAGCTTTAGCCTCAGGAGAATGTTGGGCAGCACTTTGAGGACGGAAAGTCCTTATATTTTGGGCTCTGGCACTGAAGTATTCCAATGCGCGGCGGCTCTCATCGTCAATCAACTCTTTTTGATCAAGCCCAACGATGTAAAGTTTGTCTTGGTAAAATTCTTTGAGTTTATTGGTAGCAAGTTGGATGTCAGATTCTTCGGCCTGTTTGAAAGCATAAAGACTCTGCATGGCTTTTATCCTAAGAATTCTTCTGTTGAGCATAGGATTTTAATTCAAACCTCAAATTTACTAAAAAACTTGATAATCAAGCTAAAAAAATTGACTTCCGGCAGTTTATTGTTGCACTGTTTCTTTATCAAATTCAAACGTGATGGGCTTTTTTATTTTTTCAGGCAAAAGAGCCAGTTTGATAACCTCTTCAGCCGTTTCTACATAGTGGATGACCAAATCCTGAAGGTATTGATTTTCAATTTCTTCAACATCTTTTTGGTTTCTTTTGCACACAATAATTTCTTTGATTCCGGAGCGACGCGCCGCCAAAAACTTTTCTTTTATTCCCCCTACGGGCAAAATTTTCCCTCTCAGGGTGATTTCTCCGGTCATGGCCAGGCGTTCTTTTACTTTTCGCTGTGTGTAGGCCGATGCCATGGCAGTGAGTAAAGTGATGCCGGCAGAAGGCCCGTCTTTGGGCACAGCTCCTTGAGGGATGTGTATATGCAAATCGTACTGGTCAAACACCCTGTAATCCAGCGATAAATAGCGGTGGTTCACCTTCAAAAACGACAAAGCCGCCGAAGCTGATTCTTTCATCACGTCGCCCAATTGCCCCGACAAGGTGAGTCTGCCCTTGCCTTTGTAAAGGGTGGCTTCGATGAAGAGAATTTCGCCCCCTACCGGAGTCCAAGCCAAGCCCGTAACCACACCGGCTACTTCGTTGTTTTGGTATGTATCTTCCTGAAAATAAGGCGCACCCAATACTTTTTCGACTTTTGCAGCCGTTACCTTTTTGGGCAATTCGAGCTCCATGGCCACGGCCTTGGCTGTGTTGCGCACCAAAGCGGAGAGTTTTTGGTTCAAGTTTCTCACTCCTGACTCGCGGGTGTAGCCTGAGATGATTTTTGAGATGGCATTCGATTGGATGCTGAATTGGTCTTCTCTCAAGCCGTGATCTTCCAACAGTCTGGGTATGAGGTGTTTTTTTGCTATTTCAATTTTTTCTTCCTGTGTGTATCCATTGATTTCGATGATTTCCATGCGGTCACGCAGGGCGGGGTGGATGGTGTCCAGTGAGTTGGCGGTGGCTATAAACAGCACCCGCGAGAGGTCGTACTCCACTTCGGCATAGTTGTCGGTGAAGGTATTATTTTGCTCAGGATCAAGTATTTCCAGTAGAGCCGAGGCAGGGTCTCCCCTAAAATCATTGCCTATTTTGTCTATCTCGTCCAGTACAAACACGGGATTTGACGCGCCTACTTTTTTGATATTTTGCAGGATTCTGCCGGGCATAGCCCCAATGTAGGTTTTTCGGTGTCCTCTAAGTTCGGCTTCGTCCCGGAGTCCTCCCAACGAAATGCGGGCGTATTTGCGCCCCAAAGCCTGCGCAATTGACTTTCCCATCGAGGTTTTTCCTACCCCGGGAGGGCCGTACAGGCAAAGAATGGGGCCGCGCATAGACTTTTTCAGCTTCAACACAGCGAGAAACTCTATGATTCGCTCTTTTACCTTTTTGAGGCCAAAGTGTTCTTTATCAAGGATTTCCTCTGCGTGTCGCAAATCAAAGTTATCTTCAGTACATTCATCCCAGGGCAGTTCAACCAAAAAATCACAATAGTTGACCATGACCGCAAACTCTGGCGAAGCCGTATGAATCCTTGATGCCCTATCAAGTTCTTTTTCAAAGTATTTGCGTGCGTATTCAGGCCATTGCTTGTTTTCGGCTTTTTTGCGCAATTCGGCTATGTCTCGCTCGCCGCCTTCCATACCCAACTCATCTTGAAGCACTTTCATTTGCTGCCGCAAAAAATAATCTCTTTGCTGTTGGTCTATGTCAGATGAGGCTTTAGATTGGATCTCGTATTTGATTTCAAGGATTTGAACCTCTTTCATCATAATTTCTAATAGCTTCAAGCCTCTTGCGTAGCCATCTTCAAGTTCAAGAAGTTCTTGTTTTTGAGACAATTCTGCATTGATGCTCGAACAAAGGATATAAACAAGCAGCCAAGGCATTTCTATACTCTCAAAAGAAAACTGAGAATCAGGCACTTCAGGGTTAAGTTTGATGATTCTATAGGCCGTTTCTTTTAGCGACTGCGTTAGGGCTTTGATTTCGCTTTTTTCGCCCGAGAAAATCTCCTCATGGTAAATGCTTACTTCGGCAGTCCAATAGGGACTGTCTTGCACGATACGGTTGAGGCGGAAGCGTTTTTCTCCTTGCACAATTACGGTTGTACTTCCATCAGGCAGTACCAATAGCTTGATAATGCGCGCGATAGTGCCAACCTTATACACGTCATCAGGTGTTGGGTCGTCTTCTGCGGGGTTGGCTTGTGTCAAAACCGCGACCATTTTTTCGCCTTTGTAAGCGTCCTTGACCAATTTGATTGATTTTTGGCGGCTTAAGTTGATGGGAGTGATGATGCCGGGGAAAAGCACCATGTTGCGCAAAGGAAGCAGAGGCATCATTGCTTCTTCCGGCAATTTTACATCAGAATCTTGGACATGTTGTGAATCTAAATTGGTATTGGAGTCTTTTTCGTCCTCAGCTTGAGAAAGCTGTTGAAAAATCAGATGTATGTCAGTTTGTCGCATTTTGAAATTTTGTCAGGGTTTCGGATTAGAATTTTTTCAATCAATACATTGTTTTTTAGATACTTAGATTATACTATCATTTTCCGGTTAGTATAGCCCACTATATTCACAATCATTTTGCCAAAAATACTGCATACATTTGCTTTGTAGAATCTGATTTTATGGGTGAAATTCAAAGCATCAACGTCAACAACTTGGTTGTGTTTGTTACTGTAATTGTGAGCGTGATATACATGAACGATCCGGTTCAAAAGTCTCGTTGGACCTTCAACCCTTATGAGGTTGAGCACAGGAGGCAGTATTGGAGAATTTGGACTTGTGCACTGGTTCATGCTGACTATATCCATTTGGCTTTCAATATGATAGCTTTGTATTCTTTTGGCAGAGCGGTGGAGGCGACTTTGGGTGCAGTTTCTTATGGTTTTCTTTATTTTCTGGCTTTGCCTTTTTCAAATTTGGGTTCATTCTTACGCCATCGCCATTCGCACTACTACAACTCGCTGGGTGCATCAGGGGCGGTTTCAGCGGTGGTTTTTGTTTCCATATTGTATTATCCGACCGCCAAAATTTCGCTTTATTTTATGTTTCAAATGCCGGCTTGGTTTTTTGGGTTGGCTTATATGATTTACAGTTATTACGCTGCCCAACAAAGCCGTGACAATATAGACCATTATGCTCATTTTTTTGGTTCGGTCTTTGGTATCGCCTTCGCAGTTTTACAAGACCCCGATGTTCTCATGCGTTTTGTAAGTCAAATTTTCAGGGGTAGTATGATGTGGTGAAAGATTGTATTTCCAAAAGTAGGTTTTTTATCAAATTGGCAATGTGTTTCATAAATTATTGATTGTTTAATTCTTATTTGTTTTAAAATAATTTTATTAAATGAATTTAATTATTTTATTATTTTTCTTACCCATTTTGGCCTCTGCAATTTCTTTATTTGCGCCTCCAAAAAGGGTATTTCTTCCGGCTTTATTGTCAGTTTTGAGCTGTTTATTGGTTTTATTTTTTACCAATCGTTCGGCATCTTGGGTCTGGTTTTCGGTGGCTGATTTGGACTTGTCGGTAAATATGCACATTGATGTTATTTCTCTAAAGATTCTATACCTTGTTCAGATAGTTGGGTTACTGGTTATTGTTTTTTCAGTTTTTTATATTGGTGATTCTCAAAACCGATATTTTGCTTTTTTGTCTCTTTTTCTGGGGGCTATGAATGGTTTATTGGTTTTTAAGAATTTGTTGTTATTGTATGTTTTTTGGGAGTGGATGGGTGTTTGTTCGTTTTGGTTGATTGGTTTTTGGTTTAGGGACAAATTGGCAGGCGATGCAGCCCAAAAAGCTTTTTTGATTAACAGGGTAGGCGATGTTTGTGTATTGTCAGGCATTATTTTGGCATATATCCATACCAATTCTTGGGACTATCCTCAGGCGGGGGTTGATTCGGTTTGGTGGGCATGGTTTATTGTGATGGGCACGGTTGCCAAATCTGCCCAGTTGCCTTTGTCCATTTGGCTTCCTGATGCCATGAAAGGCCCAACCCCTGTCTCCGCGCTGATTCACGCAGCTACTATGGTGGCGGCGGGTGTGTATTTGGCCATTAGGGTTTCACCTTGGTTGGGCGAAAGTTTGGTATTGGCTTATTTGGGTTTATTTACGGCTTTGTTGGCTGCATTGACAGCCGTTTTTCAAACCGACATCAAAAAATTGCTTGCGTACTCTACCATTTCCCAGTTGGGTTTGATGGTTTTTGCCGTAGGTTTTTTGGCAAATGAGGCTGCATTGGCGCATTTGCTTGCGCATGGTTTGTTTAAGGCGGGTTTATTTTTGGCAGCCGGCTGTTTTATTTTTGCGCTGCATCATTTGTCGGATCAACAAGCCCAAGATATTGACAATATTTCAAAAATTGCCTCCCATTATCCATGGATTAGGCTTTCTTTTTCTGTTTGTGCCTTGTCTTTGGCCGGAGTTCCACTTACATCCGGATTTTTTAGCAAAGAAATGATTGTGGAAGCGGCTGCAAAAGACTTTTTTACACTCGGATTATTGTTTTTAGTTTCTTGTTTGACTGCATTTTACAGCTTCAGGATTATTTTTAAACTATGGAGCAACAACAAACAAGTCAATATAATAACCTCAAATTTATCTTTAAATTGGATGGGCGTAATTGTAGCAATATTGGCTTTTTTGTCGGTAGGATGGTGGAACTTAAATTTAGAAATACACCTAATAAGTTTTATTGTTTCTATTTTGAGTCTTTTATTTGGAATGGCATTTGCCTATCGTTTTAGGAACACTTTTCTTGATATTGGCTTGTTAAAAGAGTTTTTTTATTTTAATAATTCTTATAAATATACCTCTCGGTATTTTGTTAAAACGGCTGAAATATTTTCTTATACCGATAAAAGAATATTAGATAGGGCAATAAACTTATTTGCACAAATACATTATGTAATCGCACACATAGCTATTTTTTTCGACAAAAACCTAATTGATGGAATGATAAGACAAACCTGCAATCAAATAAGGAATATAGGACATTTGACTTTTTCTTTTCAAGATAAAAAATTACAGCAATATTTAATTAATATGGCAATATTAATTGTCATGGTTATTTTTTACCTGATAATAAATTGAGTGCTTCCTATGATTGCACCATCACAGTAAAAAGTAGCTGTATAAGTTCCTGATTTGTACTCTCCTTTCCTTACCAAAGTAAATTGAACCAATTGCTTGGTGTTGTCGAAGATTATTTCTTTTGAGGCGGTAAAAAACAAATCTTTGTTTTCGTACCTGAAGGTAGCGGCTCCTATAGTTGTGTTGTCAAATATGGTTGCGCCATCGGGGTCTTTTACTTCCATATAAATGGTTCTGGTACCGTGTTTGGCAGCCGGATTTTCGTCAATATTAAAGCTAAATTCCAATTTTTCCACTTGCCTGCGGCGGAATTCATTTTTTGTTTCACTACCATCTCTTTTTTTATCTTTTTCACTGACAGCCACTATTTTGTAGTTTATGGCTTTGAGTCTGGCAGCGGCTTTGAGCACGGCAGTCATTTCTCCTTTTTGCATTTGGAGGGTACGCAAAGAATCTTCTTTGGCAACTTTATCATTTTTCAGAGCCAGCACTTCTTTGGTTAAAAAGCTATTGTCTTCGCGCAGTTTTGCTATTTCTGTGTCTTTTTGCACCAACAGCACTTCATAGCCCTCTATTTTGCTCTTAAGCTCGGTGTATTTGGCTTCACTGACTTTTTTGCCACTCAATAGTCCCTTTTTCTCTGCTTCCAGTTGGGATTTGATTTGCAAAAGTGTATCCACTTTACCGCCAAGCTGCTGAATTTCAGCAATTTTAGTGTTGAGTTCTCTTGATATTGAATCTAATTTGGCATAGGTGGTTATCAGCTCTGTTTCAACTGTTTGGTACTTCTCCTCTGCTTTTAAATTTTCTTTTTTACCTTGAAAAAACCATGCTGCATTAGAAGCTATCAAAAGTATAACTAACACAATAATAACTGCTTTATTGTTTCTTTGAGATTGTATTGGTGTGGACATTTTGATTCTTTTTTTACAAATTTATCTTATTGGACACAAAGTTAGGGATAAATAGTTTTCCAACAACTCCAACGAATCAGTTTGATTTCGTTAATTTGCCTCAAAATTGCTAATAGCTATCTTAATGCGCAATTGCTTGTGGTCTATGGTCATACTTCTTTGCTTCTTTGGTACAAGCCAGGGTCAAAGTAGTTTTGATTCTTTATTGGCCAATGCGCAGAAAAACAGGCAAGAAAATCACTTTGAATCGGCACTCAAATTTTACCTCAAAGCCCTTCGGATTTTAGAAGAGAGTCAGAGTAAATCGGGGGCACTTGATTTGCAAATTGAAATAGGTGATTTTTATAGAGAAAACAAGAATTATTCTCAAGCCATTTATTACTACCTGGAAGTTTTAAAGGCTATCAATAAAAATCCATCTTCCGAAAAACTCCAAGAACTGCACGAGAAATTGGCCATTTCTTATATTGATTTTAAGAAATACCCCGAAGCGACAAACTATTTAAAAAAAACTTTAGAGTACCAAACCAGAAGGCAAAACCTTCCTGCAATGGTGCAAAACCTTAAACTTTTGGTGGATGTGCAATCCAAACTGGGCAATTTTGAAAATAGTAAGCTCTACAATGAAAGAATGCTCAAGGTGCTCAGGCGGATGGGCGATTCTTGCGCCGTAGCCCATGCACTAAACAATTATGCTTATTCCCTGAATCAACTTAAAGATTACAGCGGAGCATTGGACAACTTTCGTGCGGCTTATCAGTTGATGCAATTGTGCAATGCCGACACGCTTTCATTGATTAAAGTGTTGATAAACATCGGTGTGAGCCATCAAAACTTGGGCGATCCTTTTGCGCTCAAAGTGTTTAAACAGGCACAAAACTTAGCCCAATCTTCCCGCTTGTCGCACGAGCTACTCGAAATAGACCTTATTTTGGCATCTATCCAACTTCAAGACGGCAATCTGGGCACTTCCGAACAACTTTGCCGCAAAGTATTGGCCTCAGCCATTCACTCACAAAATAGTGCCCAAGTCAGACAAGCCTATCTCTTACTCTCTGAAATACAACAAGCTGCCGGAGATTTTAAATCCGCTTTGGAGTCTTACAAAAGGTACTTACAGACCGAAGATACTGCCAATGAGTCCCGCATCAAAGCCGCCGAACAATCACAATACAACCAAGACGAACTTAAAGATAGGGAAATTAAACTTTTTCTGGAACGCGAAAAGCGCGCGGAACTTGAATTGCAAAACAAAAATTTATTGATTAGCAACCAAGAAAAAGAAATACAAAACCTTCGCACCCAAGACCTTTTGGCACAAGCCAAGATCAAAGAAAAGGCATTGGAAGAAGCCAAACTGCGCAATGAACTCCAATTGGAATCGGATAAATACCTTGCCGCCCGACGCGAGAGAGAAATCCAAGAACTTGAAAAAGACCGGCTGCTTCAAAAAGCCGACCTTGAAAATGAGCGCAAGAATCGCGCACTCAGGGCTTTGGAGTTTGAAAGACTCCAAGCCAGTCAGCAAGCAGCCCAAAAAGAAGCCGAAGCCCAGCAACTTTGGGCACTCATTGGCATCATCGGGTTTTTGGTTTCTTTGTCTTTGCTGGTCATTTTTTTGATTTTTTATTTTAGAGACAAAAGGAAAAATTATCAGATTGCCCAAACGGTGGCCATGCTCAAAGAGAAAAACCTTGAGATAGAAACCAAAAACCGCGAAATGACAATCATAAACAGCAAAATGAGCAGAAAAAACCTTGAACTCGAACTCAAAAAAGACGAAATAGAAAAGCAAAAGTCAAGGATAGAAGAAGCCTATGAAGTACTCAAAAAAACACAAGCCCAACTCATACAAGCTGCCAAAATGGCCTCTTTGGGACAACTTACCGCAGGCATTGCCCATGAAATAAACAACCCCATCAATTTTGTGTCTGCCAATATCAGCCCTTTGAAAAAAGATTTGGACGATATCAAAAAACTCCTTGCCCAAGTCAAACAAGCCACACTTTCCTCGCAGCAGCTTAGAGAATTGTACCTCCAATACGACATCGACTACTTGCTTTCGGAAATTGAGCAACTTACCATCGGTATTGAGGAGGGAGCGCAAAGAACCAAAGAAATTGTCATCGGGCTTAGAAATTTTTCCAGACTTGACGAAGACAATTTTAAGCAAGCCGATATCAATGAGGGCATCAACTCAACTTTGTCTTTGCTCAAAAGCATCACCAGAAATCGGGTTGATATCCACAAAGATTTGGCCGAATTGCCTCCGGTGGAATGTTTGCCCGGTAAACTCAATCAAGTATTTATGAACTTGATAACCAATGCGATACAGTCCATAGAAGACAGAGGAGATGTGTACATATCTACCCGACTGTTGGGCGAAAACGTAGAGATAAGGGTCAGGGATACGGGCAAGGGAATGGATGCACAGATGATTGAGAGAATTTTTGAGCCTTTTTTTACCACCAAAGACGTTGGGCAAGGAACAGGCTTGGGGCTTTCTATCACCTACGGAATCATTGAGCGGCACAAAGGCAGCATTAGAGTAGAAAGTGAACAGGGCAAAGGCAGTGAATTTATTATCACTATACCCGTAAGACAGTCATCTACAACATAAAAAATCCCCACTGCATGCAATGAGGATTCTGAAAGTTTAGAATCAATTTTTAGTTCAAAGCCGCTTCAAATCTTTTGACAAGTTCTGATTTGGGTACAGAACCCACGACCTTATCCACGACTTTTCCATCTTTGAAAATGAGCATGGTAGGGATTGAGCGAATACCAAAGCGGGCAGCCGCATCGGGGTTTTCGTCCACATCAAGTTTGCCCACGACCACTTTGCCTTCGTAGTCAGTGGCCATTTGATCGACCACAGGGGCCATAGCAATACAAGGCCCGCACCAAGTAGCCCAAAAATCTACAAATACAGGGGTTTTTGAGTTGATAACAACCTCTTCAAAGTTGCCGTCTGTGATTAAAACTGATTTTGCCATATAAATCAAAAATTAAGTTACAACAAATAATCAAAGATAAAGCCAATGACAAACTGGCATAAAAAAGACCGAGCAAGCTCGGTCTTTAGTGCGGAAGGCGAGACTCGAACTCGCATGGCCGCAAAGCCGCACGCACCTGAAACGTGTGCGTCTACCAATTCCGCCACTTCCGCATGGAGCGAGAAAAGGGGCTCGAACCCTCGACCCTCAGCTTGGGAAGCTGATGCTCTACCAACTGAGCTACTCTCGCACAACAACCGCAAATTTCACACTCTGCAATCAAACAAGCAAATCAAAAAATAAATTCTCCAACCCATACAAAACTAATATCCAGGATACCAACTCACTTTCTGAGGGATTGTAGTCTTTGAGCTTTTCCCTCAACTCTTTGAGTGCCAAGCCTATGAGGTAGTGTACGTTACGAATGGGCAGATCAAGCGTCTCAGCTATTTCTTTGTAGCTCATATCATGAAAGCGGCTCATCAAAAACACCTCGCGGCATTTTTGAGGAAGTGCTTCAATGGCATTTGAGAGACTTTTTTCCAATTGGTTGTAATTGAAACGCTCTTCAGTCTCATTTTTGGAAGATACAAAACTTTGTGCCACACCTCTTTGGTAGTTGGTCTCAAATTTACTCCGCTTCAAAAAATTGAGGCTATGGTTGCGGGCAGCGCGGTACAAATAAGATCGCAAAGAAGAAGTTATCACGATTTGGTCTCTTTTGAGCCAAAAATTCATAAATACGTCTTGAACCAATTCTTGCGCGTTTTCGCTGTGGCGCACAATACTCAAAATGAAGTTGTAAATGGGCACATACAACTGTCTGGTTACAAACTCCCACGCTTCATGGTCTCCATTTTTGATGGCTTCAAGCAGCTTTTCTTCGTTTTGTAGGTCAAATTTCACTTTAATTTGCCGTTTTAATAGCAGCAAATATAAATGATATTGATAGCTGATAGCGGTTCGAGCAAAACCGATTGGAGGATTTGGGACAAAACCCAAGGCATAAGGCAAGCCAAAACAGACAGTTTGAATCCTTATTATATTGATAAACAATATTTTATTTCCCAACTAATGGAACTTAAAATTCAGGGAGAGGTAGAGAAAATTTTTTTTTATTCCGCTGGCTGTGGTACTGAAGTGCAGCAGCGCAAAGTTACTCAATGGCTCGATGAGTTTTTTGGCTGTCAATATATTGAGGTTCAAAGTGATATGCTGGGAGCAGCAAGGGGCGTGGCGGGAAAGCAAGAAGCTGTGGTTTGCATTGTGGGCACAGGATCAAACGCCTGTCTGTTTGATGGAGAAAAAATAACGCACCAAACCCCTTCCAATGGCATTTGGTTTGGCGATGAAGGGGGAGGGGCTGACATAGGCAAACACTTGATAGCTGATTTTTTGGAGCTGCAACTCCCGCAGCCTGTTTTAGATTTATTCAACCACCGCTTTGGTCTCGACCGTGCCGCCATACTGCAAAGTGTTTATAGTGAGCCTAATCCTGCAAAGTTTTTGGCGGGATTTGTTCCTTTTGTCTTGGCTAATATTGAGCAGCCGTACTTGACAAAAATCGTTTTGCAGAGTTTTGAGGCTTTTTTGCTCAAAAGGGTGCAACCCATTGCTGAGGGAAACAAGGTACATTTTGTGGGCGGAGTGGCTTTTAGGTTCTCAAATCTTTTGCTCAGGGTTGCCAATCACCTAAATATCAATGTGGGCAGAATTATAGAAAAGCCAATTGCGGGTCTAAGCCATTATCATTTCCCACACTTGAACAATTAGATTACATTGGAATTAAATTTGCAGACGCTAAGATGCCATGAAAACAAAGCACTTTTTCTATTTTTTGCTCGCCGGAGCTTTGGCAATCAGTTTTTTTTCCCTTTATGATACCGGAGACGACTATACAAAGTCTTTGATGAAAGAAAGGAAACAGAAAGACAAAGAGTTTGCTTCGTCAGCTTCGCCGCTTTCAAAAGACAAAAGAGCCAATTTCAAAGGTCTAAACTATTATCCTGCTGACCTTAGCTATCGGATAGAGGCCAAATTTGTACCCAATCTCACCGATTCACTCATAGAAATAGCTACTTCTACGGGGGCATTTAGACAGTACAGGGTACTGGGGAAAGCATTTTTTGAGTTAAGCGGTCAGCCGGCGGCCTTAGAGATATATGCTGCTGAAGGTGGACATATTTTCATCCCCTTTACCGACTCCACCACAGGCATAGAAACATACGGAGGGGGGCGTTATCTTGACGGCCAAGAACCCAAAAACCAAACTATTTTACTTGATTTCAACCGCGCTTACTCTCCCTATTGCGCCTATTCGGACGGCTACGATTGTCCCAAACCCCCACCGGCCAATCGGCTTACTCAACCCATCAGGGCAGGGGAGAAAATTTTGGAATAATTCTCATTTAATATTTTCTTCATGTATAAATTTGTTCTGCTTATAGTTGTTTCTTTTTGGGCATGTAAGCCTAAAATTCAAGAAAAAGTCAATAAAAAGGCTGTTCAGCGGTTGGATGTCTCTGTACCTGTTTTTGATGGAGATTCTGCCCTTCTTTTTTGCAAAAAACAGATTGAATTCGGGCCTCGTGTGCCGGGCACCCAAAGCCATGCTTTTTGCGGTGATTACATTATTTCGACCATGCAAAGACTGGGGGCGCAAGTAGTTGAACAATATTTTGATACGCAACTATATAACCAACAGTCTATCAAAGGGCGCAATATATTTGCCTCCCTCAACCCCCATGCAAAAAAGCGCGTACTCTTGGCAGCACATTGGGACACAAGACCTTATGCCGACCAAGACCAAGAACAGCACCACCACACCCCTATCGAAGGTGCAAACGACGGCGCAAGTGGGGTCGCGGTGCTTTTGGAGGTAGCCGCCGCCATACAAAGGAGTCAGACGCTGCCTACCGTAGGGCTTGACTTTATATTTTTTGATATCGAAGACTACGGCGAGCCTGAGTTTGCCAACAGCCGCAATGACAAGGTAACTTACTGCTTGGGTTCACAATATTGGTCGCAAAATAAGCACGTACCCAACTATCAGGCTTATTACGGCATCCTGTTTGATATGGTGGGAGCAGAAAATGCAGAATTTTATTACGAAGGATACTCTTACCAAATTGCCCCCTCGATTTGTGAGCTGGTCTGGAACACAGCCGAGAGTTTGGGGTATTCGCATATTTTTGTCAAAAAGAAAACCAATCTGGAAATCACCGATGACCATATTTTTGTTTCGAGGTTTGCCGGTATTCCCATGATTGACATCATCGAACATGGAACAAAGAGCGGTAAAACCTTTTTTCCACACTGGCACAAAGTAAGCGATACGTATGACAAACTGTCTGCCAAAACCCTCAAAGCCGTTGGACAAACTACGCTTGCAGTGGTTTATAGCGAACCGATTTAGCCCACGCTTCCCTCTAAGCTCACAGCCAAAAGCTTTTGGGCTTCCACGGCAAACTCCATAGGTAGTTGGCTCAACACTTCGCGGCAGTATCCATTGACTATCAATGCAATAGCTGACTCTGTATCTATTCCGCGAGAGTTGCAGTAAAATATTTGGTCTTCGCCTATTTTTGAAGTAGTGGCTTCGTGTTCAACCTTTGAAGTGGGATTTTCTACCTCTATGTACGGAAAAGTGTGTGCGCCACATCTGTCGCCCATAAGCAGCGAATCGCACTGGGTGAAGTTTCGGGCGTTTTCTGCGCGGCGCATGACTTTGACCTGGCCGCGGTAGCTATTTTGGCTAAATCCTGCCGATATGCCTTTGGAAATGATGCGGCTGCGGGTGTTTTTGCCAATGTGAATCATCTTTGTACCGGTGTCGGCTTGTTGGTGGTTGTTGGTGATGGCCACCGAGTAAAACTCACCCACGGAATTGTCGCCTTTGAGCACACAGGAGGGGTATTTCCATGTGATGGCCGAACCGGTTTCTACCTGAGTCCAAGATATTTTTGAGTTTTCGCCAAAACAAATTCCTCTTTTAGTTACGAAATTGTACACCCCGCCTTTGCCTTCTTTGTCGCCGGGGTACCAGTTTTGCACGGTGGAGTATTTAACTTCGGCATTTTTGGCGGCATATATCTCTACAACAGCGGCATGAAGCTGGTTTTCATCGCGTTGGGGGGCTGTGCAGCCTTCCAAGTAGCTCACATAAGAGCCTTCGTCGGCCACAATCAGCGTGCGTTCAAACTGTCCGGTTCCTGAGGCGTTGATGCGGAAATAGGTGGACAGTTCCATCGGGCAGCGCACATTTTTGGGTATGTAGCAAAACGAGCCATCACTGAAAACCGCTGAATTGAGGGCTGCAAAATAATTGTCTCCCACGGGGACAACCGAGCCAATATATTTTTTGACCAATTCGGGATGCTCTTGTATGGCTTCACTCATCGAGCAAAATATAATACCGAGTTCTTTGAGGTTTTCTTTGAAAGTGGTAGCCACCGAAACGCTGTCTATTACGGCATCCACTGCCACTCCCGTGAGTCGCTTTTGTTCAGTGAGAGAAATCCCCAATCTTTCAAAAGTGCGAAGTAGCTCAGGATCAACTTCATCAAGAGATTTGGGACTTATTTTTTGTTTTGGAGCAGAATAATAAGAAATAGCCTGATAATCAATTTCGGGGAATTTGACGTTTGCCCACTGAGGCGACTGCATGGTTTGCCATTTTCTGAAGGCCGAAAGCCGCCACTGTGTCATCCAATCGGGTTCGTTTTTTTTCTTAGAAATGACAACGACTATTTCTTCACTCAGGCCATTGGGCAATTGGTCGGTCTCAAAATCAACCGACCAGCCATGTTCGTATTCTTTGGAAGTAAATTCTTCTAAAACATTATTTTCGGTCATTTTTGTCTGATGGTTAGGACATTAATAATAAAATGCAATTATTTAGATTCAAACTAAATACAAATTTATTACAAGACGGATACAATTCAAAAAAACAAAGAAAAAAAATGAGAACCGATGTAAGAATTCTTATTTTTATACCAAGATTTAAGTGATTTTTAAGATTTTAAGGATTGATTCGCTTGATT
>CAZRQL010000034.1:0-30562 GCA_964602415.1 uncultured Roseobacteraceae bacterium | reverse complement strand
TTCCCCTACACGACGCTCTTCCGATTGATATTGCGATTTTAACTTACGCATAATTTTTTGAGCACCTCATCAAAATACAATTGATACCAAGCTAAAAAAACGCCCTCCCAAAAAGCATTGAGAAGGCGTGTAAAAATTCTTGTCATCTAACTTAATCACCGTCGCCGCTTTGGTAGGTGATGGCAATACCCAAAAGGGACGACATATCACTCTTGAAGTAGCGGGTCAGCTTTTGCAGTTCGGTGTGCAGGTTTTCGGCTCTTTGGTCGCCTTTGCGGCAAAGTTCAGCAAAAGCCACATCCGAAGGCAGAGCATCCATTGCGGTTTGTGTGGCGTTGATTTGCAGTAGCGTGGCATTGATTAGTTCTGCCCCGCCCGTTACATTTTCAAGGTATGTTTTCCAGCCTGTGTTTTTTTTGCCTTGCCATAGTGCTACTATCGAGGCAAAGTTTTTGCGCATCATTTCGGTAGAATAACCACTAAAATAGGCCTCTACGCGCTCCGGTTCCGACTTTTGCTGGCCGGGTCGCTTGCCCAAAGGCAGTCCAACTTTAAAGTTTTTGATGGCTTCATAGTTTCCTACGAAATTGTTGTACAGCAAAGAAGCCGAAGAGCCGCCATCCGTACCGGCAGAACTTACAAAAGTCTCGCGGTAGTTGTTCCAACCCTGTGCCACCTTTGACACCCTGTTGGCTACATCTGCCGTTATGCTTCGCAAATAGGCTGCCCGACTGCCGGATAGCGATTCGATGGTGGCTGATTCGTCTTTTGAATACAAAAGATATTCTACCGCCAAAAGGCCTCTGGAGTCTCGGTCAAAGTTTTGCAGGGAAGTATCTGAGGCTGAGATAAAATTTTCTATTTTCTCGGCATTAACGGGGTAAAGCCCAATATTTTGCTCCAACGTTCCAAACTGATCTGTGGCAGGGCCGAAATTGAAGCCCCCTGCCAACTGCCAAGAACCGTAGCAAGACACCCAAGCTGCTTTTGCATTTTTGAGATTGGACTCATTGGGTTGGAAGCTGAGCCTGCGAATGGCGGTGTTGAGTTCGGTGGCCTTTTGGTTAAATTCTGTAAATGCAGGGATAATAAACTCATCGGCGTACATGGCCAACATCGTTTTTCTGTCAAAACCTGAGCCTACTTCGCTTGAAGAACCACAGGCACAAATCAAACTCACAATTACCGAAAGTAGGGTTACTTTTTTCATAAATTCTTAGAAATTTATTGTAAATGTTATCGCTTTTGTTCGTTTATCCAATTCTTTTTGAAAGATTCCACCTCAATATCTGTGAAGCCGTAGATGGCTTTTAGTTTGTCAACAGCCTGCTGGAGTTTGGGAAGGTTTTCAAAAGGCTTAGTGGCAAAAAGATAGCAAGAGTTGGGGGCATTCATTAAGGCAAGAAGTTCATCTATTTGATTATCAGTTATTTTTTTGCCAGCTATGGTTTTCCAGCCATGCGTAAAGCCCACACATTCGCCTAAGGCGTGCAAGGCACTGCCTTTTTGTGCATCTGTCGGATTGGTTTGGCTCATGGTATTGATAACTGAAAAACAGTAGTTTATTACCGTGGCGGCGTTGATTTTTTCTGCTGTGAGTTTGATTTCCGCACGGGCTTCTTTATATTGAGCAGCAAAGGTTGAGGGATTTTTTGAAGCCGATTGCGCTTTGATAAAAGCTGTTTTTAGTTGATTGTAAAGGCTTTGCTTGTTAGTGGTATCGCTACGGCGGGCGGCGTAGGTCATCAAATAGCTGTCAGGTGTTCTGCCCGGGGCGGCTGTGTTGGTATTGGGAAAAGTTGGATTTCCACCCAAAGCGGCCAAGGCTCTGTCCACATTGGCAGCCGAGATAGGCTCTTGGTCTAAGATGGCGAAAGCCGTTCTCGCCAACGTTGCCCCAAACATACCCTTTTCTACCACTTGTTCAGGCTCTAAACCGTTTTTGTCAAATAGATAGCCGTTTAGCACTCCACCTGTACTCTCCGATGAGGGAGTATAAGATTTTCCGCTTGCTAAGGCAGCAGATTTTAGTGCATCCGTTACCACAGACTGGTAATAAGAACTTGTTTGGGTTTTGAGTGTCTTGCCGTCATAAAGTCCCAACAGTACAGCCTCAGAAAGGGTATTTTCCGCGTTTCGGCCTTTTTTCAGTTCGTCCACCAGCGTTTTCAGTTCGGATAAAATAGCCTTTTCAGAAGTGGTATTGCTCTGAAAACCAGAACCATCATAAGTAGCAGGCACTGTAAGTGTTGGCGTTTTGTCCGAATCGCTGTTGCAGGACTCAAACATGATTGTTCCCAAAAGAAGGGAGGAAAAGAAAAATAGATTTTTCATTTATTTTTATTTAGATTAATTAAAAATTATTCGCAAAAGTAATTGCTCGCTTTCTTACTTCCAAATTTTTTTCATCCTTTTGTGCTTTGAGGAATAAAAGTTCAATAAATGTTTATATTTCGCTTTTCTTGCGTTCATATTTGCAAGGGTATTTTGTAAAAAATATTCAGGTTGTCTGATGATAAGTGAAAAAGATAGTTTGTAGTCTTATCTCAGTTTGAAAATGATGATTTGGATGTAGTGAAAAATGATGATTTTCAATAGAGTAGCTTCCAAAAAAACGCTTTGTAAAAATCCATTTCCCGCAATTCAATTTAGATTCCGAAGAGTACCTATACAGGCTCAGCGGGGTTGATTCAATTTAATTTTTTTAAGTAATAAAAGTTAATTTACTTTATATGAAAATTTTAATCGTTTTTCTTGCAATGGCATTTACCATTAATTCTGCCTCACTTTTGCCCGACCTGGACAAATACTGTAAGGCACTCCCTAAGGCTGAAATTTCAAAAGAGCGTAAAAAAACTCTTGAAGAACTCGGTGATTTTGTTGTGACTAAGCTCAAAGCCGGTAAAGTTGCCAAACTCAATTTTATCTGCACCCACAACTCTCGCCGCAGCCAGTTTGGACAGGCATGGGCAATGGCAGCGGCTCATTACAAAGGGTTGGATGTCAAAATGATAGAAACTTACTCAGGGGGCACAGAAGCCACCGCATTCAATCCTCGTGCAGTTGCTGCCTTGCAGCGTGCAGGATTCGATATTACAAGCGATGGACAAGAAAACAATCCCCGCTATACGCTCAAATTTGCTCCGGAGGCCAAAACATTGACCATGTTTTCAAAGAAATATTCCGATGAGTTCAACCCAAAAGATGGATTTTGCGCCATTATGGTTTGTTCACAAGCTGATGAGGGCTGTCCAGTGGTCTTTGGCTCGGAGAAAAGAATTTCGCACAGCTACACCGATCCCAAAAAAGATGACGAAAAACCCACAGAAACAGCCAGTTACGATGCCACTTGCAAACTCATAGCCCAAGAAATGATGTATGCCTTTGAATACGCCGCAAAGAAATTGAAGAAATAATCTTTTCAATCTACTATCTCACAAAAAGCATCCCCACAACGGGGATGCTTTTTTGGTTTCAAGACAACTCTCGTTTTTTTGCAGACAAGTCATTAGCTTTAGACGTGTAAAAAACTTTCATGAAAAATATAGCTTATTGGTTTTTGTTTGTCTTTTTTACTTTGGGTTGTACTACTAAAAATCGTAAAGAGCAGAAATCTAATGATTTAATATATGAGTCCAGTCCTTATCTGCTCTCTCATGCCTACAATCCGGTGGACTGGAAACCATGGTCAGAGAAATGGCTTCAAATTGCCAAAGAAGAAGATAAACTATTGATTGTCAGTATTGGTTATTCATCTTGCCACTGGTGTCATGTCATGGAGCGCGAAAGTTTTTCCGATACGGCTGTGGCTTCTATTATGAATCGCAACTTTCTCAATATTAAGGTAGATAGGGAAGAGCGTCCTGATATTGACCAAATCTATATTGAGGCGGCATCCTTGCTGACCGAACAAGTCGGTTGGCCACTCAATATTATAGCCCTCAGCGATGGCACTCCTATCTATGCAACAAGCTACTTGCCTAAAGATGAGTGGATTGTGGTCATCGAAAGACTTGCAGATTTGTACCAAAATGACCGCCAAAGGCTCGAAAAACAAGCCCAAGCCGTAAAAAAAGGCCTCCAAACCACAGCGGTCATCGAAAAAACCTCCGATATCAACTTCACGGCCACGTCTTTGCAACAGGCCGCCAACCGGTGGAAAAATTCTTTTGACAGAATCTTTGGAGGCTATAACGAAGAGCAAAAGTTCCCGTTTCCAGGGCATTGGATGTCTTGGATGGATTATTGTATAGCCAAAGCAGACAGCAACGACCTAAAATATTTGACTCTTACTTTGGACAGAATGGCCAAAGGCGGCATTTACGACCAATTGGGTGGAGGATTTTCGCGCTATTCTACCGACAGGGCTTGGAGAGTGCCACACTTTGAAAAAATGCTCTGCGACAATGCCCTGTTGTTGTCGCTGTATAGCCGCGCTTACAGACTCACCGCAAAGCCCATGTACCTCAAAACCGTTGAAGAGACGGCCAATTTTTTGCTTGATGAGCTTCTAAGAGAAAATGGCGGATTTTATGCCTCGATAGATGCCCAAACCCAAGGCGAGGAAGGTGCTTATTACATGTGGCAAAAGTCTGAAATTGAAGCGATTTTGGGCGATAAAGCAAGCGATTTTTGCCAATTGTATGGTGTCAAGCAACCCGAAAACAATATTCTTCAACTCAGTTGGGAGCTACCCAAATCCTTTAAAGACAGAGGATTGGAGGAAGATAGTATGCCCCAATACTTTGCCTCGCAAAGGCAGATTTTGCTCGAAATCCGCAGCAAAAGGATAGCCCCTGCCAAAGACATTAAAATCTTGACTTCATGGAATGCTTTGGCAATCAAAGGTTTTGTTGATGCTTATATGGCAACTCGTAAAGAGATATACTTGCAAGTTGCCCAGAAAACCGCCAAGTTTTTGCTCAACGAGATGCGTGAGCCGGACGGAAGGCTTTATCACACCTTAACAGGACAAAAACGCTCGGTCAATGGATTTTTGGATGACTACGCTTTTTTGATTGAGGCACTCATCGCTTTGTATCAGGCAGATTTCAATGAGTCTTGGCTCTTGGATGCCAAAGAGTTGACTAAGTACGTTTTTGAGCATTTTGAGCAAAAGCAGAGTCCACTGTTTTACTACACCTCTGAACTGGATGCGGCTCTCTTTAGCCGTCGTATCGATTTGATAGACAATGTCTTGCCCTCAACCAATTCGGTCATGGCCAAAAATCTTTTTTTGCTGGGGACCATGCTCTACCACGAGAAATGGTTGGCTCATTCCCATGCCATGTCCAATGAGATGCTCAAAGCCACTCTCGAAAGCCCGTCTCTTTACTCTACTTGGTTCAATTTATTGCAAATACGGGTGCTCCCTTTCTATGAAATCGCTATTGTCGGTAAAGACTGGAAAAAAATCCATACCCAAATTTCTCGAGAAATTTTCGCGGCCAATATGGTTTTGCTTGGAGGAGAAACAGAAGGTTCTTTAGAACTTTTGCACAATAAATTGGTCGAAGATAAAACAATTATCTATTTGTGTATAAATAAGTTATGTAAAAGACCGACAGAAAATTTCACACGGGTGTTACCTCAGATTCAAATTCGATTTTAGATTTGGCACACGATAAATCACAAGAAAAGACTATTTTTACTAAGAATTATGTCAAAGTTTTTTGTTTTTAGAAAACTGTTTAGCAAAATTGCAGCGAAGCACTTAATGAATGCCTTTCCACTGTTCACTTTACCTAACCCGGCAGCCGAATTTCGGCTGCCTTAAATTGAGACCTATATTTATGAATTTGATAAACGTAAAACATTAATTATGAGGAAAAAACTACGATTGGTCTTACTGGTAGTTATTCTGACTCCTACGGTGATTTTGGCTCAGACCAAGTCAAGGAAATGGGGGTTGGGGCTGTCAGGAGACTTTGTGGACTACTCGGCACTTGCGTCGGGAAGTGGCTCGGCTCCCTTAGACCGAAGCAATTTCAATCGGGGAGGCAAACTCACCGTAAGTCGTTATCTCAACAGGCATTTTGTGGCGTTTACTTCTGCCTCAGTTGCCAACCTTGACAATGCTAATATTCCGGCAGTTTCGCTTCCTGCGGGAGTGAGAAACTTCTTGGATTGGGACTTGGGGATTCAGTACAAAATAGTTTCCAGCTTGGTTAAGTCGGACTCTTTTACTGTTGACCCATATCTTTTTGCCAGCGGTGGCTACAATGTATTTAGTCAAGCCGGAGGCATGCTCTATTCTGGTGGTATAGGTCTTAAACTTTGGTTCAAACGGGATTTTGCTTTGCATTTCCAAACTTCCTACAACGCCGTGCCCAGTGTAGAAAATGCTACCGCTTTTTTACAACATTCGGTGGGTTTGTACCATACTATCAGGAGTCGTGACAAAGTTGAGCCGCCCAAACCGCCTGCACCCGACACGCTTATTGCTTTTGTTGAGCCTAAGCCTCAGATAGACACCCTGATAGCTTTTGTTGAGCCTAAACCCGAACCTAAAGAAGATCCTTTGCCACCTGTCGAGATTCCGGTTGCTTTCAAAGACTGGAAGTTTGATGCCACAGGCATCAAGTTTGAGTTTGGCAAAGCTACCTTCACCAAGCCGGCACTTAGCACTATGAAAGCTCTGGCGGACAGTATCAAGGCTTTGCCCGACTCGCTTGAATTTGAAATCGATGCGCATACAGATAGCGTAGATACGTATGCCTACAACGTTACACTGTCTAAGGCTCGTGCTCAAGCTGTCGTTGACTATTTGGTAAAATCGGGTATTAGGCGTGAAAAACTTCACCCATTTGGTTGGGGCGAAATCAGACCTATGGCCACTAACAGTACCGCCGAGGGTCGTCAGAAAAACCGCCGTGTTGAAGTGCACCTATTTGGCAAAAGTCCACTCAATACCGAACGCAGAATGGTTTACCGCGATACCGGAAAATCCGGCACCAAAGAGACATTGTCTGTCAGCCCAACCGATACTGTTATCAAAGAGGTACAAGGTTTAGAATAATTACTTTTTTTACTTAAAAATCAAAATATTATGAGAAATATATTTACTCTTGTAATGGTTTTGGGGCTTTTTTCAGCCGCCAAGGCCACTCCTGCCCACCTGTTGGGCAATGAGGACTCAATTTTTCAGTTCAAGACTTTTTTGCTTGACAGCCTTCCAAAGTATGAGTACAATTGTTGGATGACTGAATCCAATGTTTATGAGTTTCGTTATGCAGCCGATCAATTGGAATCAAAGAATCTGATTGTAAGGCTTTCTTATGACGACCAAACTGTTTACGAGGACACAACAGGAGCGACTTTTCGCTTTAAAGCCTCAGCAACAGGGGTTTATCGCATCACGCTCATCAATAAACTCAAAGCCACCGATGACATCAAAATTGCTCAGGCTCAGCAGATTTATGTTCCTGCCACTATCAACAAAAGCCCCGAGGAGATAGAGGAAGAGCGTGTAGCCGCCGAAAAACGCGCCAAACGCGAAGCCGAAAAAGCCGCCAAACGTGCCGAAAAAGCCGAAAAAACAGGAAAAGAGAAGGTTGAAAAAGTCGGCAAAGCCACTAAGGAAGAAGCCGAAAAACCTGCTAAGCAAGCCAAAGAGTCCGGCGAGAAAACTGCCAAAGAGGCTAAGGAATCTACTCAAAAAGCCACCAAAGACTCCAAATCAAAAGCAGCCACTTCTAAATCAAAAGCCGCAGCCGCTAAGAAAAAAGCCGCAGCCAAAAAGAAAAAGAAGAAAGCACCTGCTAAGAAAAAGAAAAAGTAAACTCTCATAAAGCCCCGCCCAATAAGCGGGGTTTTTTTAGCAATTTCCATGAATAAAATATTTGTCGATCAAATAGGTTGCAAGGTCTCATTGGATGCCTTTCCTCAACGGATTGTTTCTCTTGTGCCTTCTCAGACAGAATTGCTTTTTGATTTGGGGCTTGGAGAAAAAATTGTTGCAGTTACTAAGTTTTGTATTCATCCTAAAGAGTTTACGAGTAGAATACAAAAAATAGGGGGTACAAAAGATTTTTCGGTAGAAAAGATATTCCAACTGAAGCCGGATTTGATTGTGGCAAACAAAGAAGAAAATCCCAAAGAAGGCATCGAAACCCTCAGAGCAAAGGTTTCTGTCTGGACGAGCGATGTTTCAACTGTTGGGCAAGCACTCGATATGATAGACAAAGTGGCTGAGGTCTGCGCTGTGGACGGCAGTTGGCTGATACAAAAAATAACAGACAGTTTTAATGCGTTGGATGGGTCTGTACGCGCAAAGGCTTTGTATTTGATTTGGCGCAAGCCTTTTATGGCAGCCGGTAGAGATACTTTTATCTCATCAATGATGCAAAAGGCGGGCTTTGAAAACCTATGCAAACACGACAGGTATCCTCAAATTTCCCCTCAACAAATGCAAGAACTCAATCCTGAATACATTTTGTTGTCTTCTGAACCCTATCCGTTTAAGGAAAAAAACATAACAGAAATCCGGCAGATTTGCCCTCAAAGCAAGGTTCAACTGGTAGATGGAGAAATGTTTTCTTGGTATGGCAGCCGTATGCTCAAAGCAGCTCAGTATTTCAAAACACTTTGGCAATAAAATAGCCCCAAACTGTGTGATTTGGGGCTATTAAATTACTCAACCGTTACGGATTTGGCTAAGTTTCTGGGTTGGTCAACGTTGCATCCTCTCATGACCGCAATATGATAAGCGAGCAACTGGAGGGGTACAACCGAAAGCATGGGTACCATGGCTTCGTGGGTTGCAGGTATTTCTATAACGTAGTCCACCATTTTTGAGACAGCGGCATCGCCCTCAGTTACAATAGCAATGACTTTGCCTCTGCGGGCTTTGACTTCTTGGATGTTAGAGACGATTTTGTCGTAAGAGCTGTCGTGTGTGGCAATAAATACCACAGGCATCTCTTCGTCTATCAGTGCGATGGGGCCGTGCTTCATTTCGGCGGCGGGATAGCCCTCTGCGTGTATATAGCTGATTTCTTTTAGTTTAAGTGCTCCTTCCAGTGCAACAGGGAAATTGAACCCTCTGCCCAAGTACAGGAAGTTTCTTGCGTCTTTGAACTGTGCCGCGATCTTTTCAATGTGTTTATTGAGTTTGAGTACTTTTTCTATTTTAGACGGGATGCTATCCATTTCTACAAGCAGCTCATCGTATTGGCGTTGGGTAATTTCATTGCGCTCTTTACCCAGCAGAATGGCCATCAGCGTCAAAATGGTGAGTTGAGCCGTAAACGCTTTGGTACTGGCCACCCCGATCTCAGGTCCGGCATGGGTGTAAACCCCGGCGTGGGTGGCGCGGGCTATCGAAGATCCCACCACGTTGCAAACCCCCAAGATTACCGCTCCTTTGGACTTAGCCAATTCGATGGCTGCCAACGTATCGGCGGTTTCTCCCGATTGGGATATGGCAATCATAACGTCCCCTTTGCCCACTATAGGGTTTCGATAGCGAAACTCGGAAGCATACTCCACTTCAACAGGAATGCGGGCAAATTCTTCAAAAAGATATTCCGCTACCAATCCTGCGTGCCAAGATGTTCCACAAGCAGCTATGATGATTCGATTTGCATTTTTCAACGTTTCCAGGTAGTTCCTGATTCCACCCAATACCAGCATGTTGTGCTCTTTTATCAACCTTCCGCGCATGCAATCTTTTATTGACCGCGGTTGCTCATTGATTTCTTTCAACATAAATGAGTCATAGCCGGCTTTTTCTATGGCTTCGAGTTCCATCTCCAACGTGTGGATGTAAGGGGTCATTTCCACATCTTGCAAACTTTTCACTATCATAGAACCGCGCCTAATGACCGCTATTTCTTCGTCATTCAAGTAAACCACGTTTTTGGTATATTCAATGATGGGTGTTGCATCGGAGGCAATAAAAAACTCGTGGTGGTTTTCACCAATCCCCACTACCAGCGGACTGCCTTTTCGAGCCACTACGATTTGGTCGGGGTCATCTTTGGACAAAATAGCAATCGCGTAAGCCCCAACGATTTGGGTCATAGCAATCCGCACAGCCTCTGCCACGTTGCAGTTGTTGTTTTGCTGTATGTCCTCAATGAAATGAATGAGAACTTCTGTATCGGTTTCACTGCTAAACGAATGCCCTCGTGCTATGAGTTCTTTTTTGAGAGAAGCGTAGTTTTCTATAATGCCGTTGTGGATAATGGCAAGTTTGTTGTTGCCGGAGAGGTGGGGGTGGGCGTTTACGTCGTTGGGTTCGCCGTGGGTAGCCCAGCGGGTATGGCCTATGCCGATTTTGCCGTGTACGTTTTTGTCAGCAACAAACTCTTCTAACTCTTTGACCTTACCTTTCTTTTTGTAAATGTGCAAGTCTCCATTTAGAAGAGAAATTCCTGCACTGTCATAACCCCTGTACTCTAAGCGTTTGAGTCCTTTTATGAGAATGCCGTAGGCATCTCTTGGGCCTATATAACCAACTATACCACACATAAATTTTTATTGAAATTCAAATTACAATCTCTTTTAACGGTTTTCTCTGTGAAAGGTTTATTTGACACTATTTGCAGTTTTGGTCTGCGAGTTTATCTACCAAATCCCCATGTATCAATTCATATCCCAATTGTTGGGCTGCTTTTAGGGATTCGCATCCTTGTGAATTCTTGCCGGTAGCAAAACAGACCAGCGCATGGTTCAAATGAGCCATAGAGTTTTCGGGTAAAATTTCAATAGACTTTTTTATCAGATTTATTGCTTGGTCATATTGCTTTTTTTGGTACATAATATAACCCATATTGTTGTAGAGTAGGGCACTATTGGTGGAAGTGCTGTCATCCGGTCGCAAAAGCACTGCTTTTTCAAAATCGGCGAGTGCGCTGTCGAAACTTGACATTTTCATATAAAGATAACCCCTGTCATTGAGTATTTCGGGGGTTTCTCCGAGTTTTTCGAGCAAGTAGTCGCAATCTTCAATGGCCTTGGAAAATAGTTCCATTTTGATAAGCAAAGCCATTCTTCCCCTTCGAGCTTCGTGGTCGTTGTTGTCTTGACCTATGATTTGGTTGAAATCTTGCAAGGCAGACTGGTAGCGGTTGATGGCTCTTAAGGCATTGGCTCTGAGCAACAAAGCCTCTCTGTCATTGGGACGGGCTTTCAACACGGTTTCCAAGTCGCTCAAGGCTGTGCTAAAGTCCATAATCGAACTACTGAGTTTGGCTCTGAAGAGGTATGCGTCTGTAAAATTTGGGGCGTGCTCGATGGTTTTGTCGGCCATGTCAAGCCCCGCTTCAAAGTTGCCTATCGCTACTAAACATTTGGTTTTTAGCAACATAGCCTCAGTCGTGTTGGGATTTTTTTTCAAGTAGTCTTCTACTTTTTCCAGACAGGCTTTGAAGTCTTGTTCGAGGTAGTTTTTATTTGCTTCCTCCAAGAGGGAAGTTTTATTGCCTTGGCAAGCCATCAATAGAAATAAAATGAATATCGGTTTTTTCATCTCATTACATTTTGTCCGGCGCATGGATTCCCAAAAGCAACAAACAGTGCTTGATGATTTTGGATGTTTGTTTGGAAAGTAAAATCCTGAATTGGAGCGCAGAAGTATCTTCAACCCCGAAGATGGGGAGTTCACTGTAAAACCGACTGTAGGCTTTTGCGAGTCCATATACATAATTGGCTATCAGAGCCGGACTCATGGCGAGTGCAGCCTCTTTGAGCTTTTCTTCGTATTGGGATAAAATCATGATAATTTCTATTTCAGTAGATTGAGGGGTTTGATAGTTTTTTAAACTTTGTACATCTATTTGTATGCCTTCAAGGTCTGCTTTTCGCAAAATGGCAGCGATTTTAGCATGGTTGTACTGAATATAAACTCCTGTATTGCCTTGGAAATCAACTGATTCTTCTGGGTTGAAAAGCATTCTTTTCTTTGGATCTACCTTTAGCAAAAAATATTTGAGTGCGCCCAGAGCCAGCACCCTGTAAAGTTCTTCGGCTTTTTCGGGGCTTAGGCCTTCGGTTTTTCCCTGTTCTTGGGTACGTACTTTGGCGGTTTGTACCATTTCGTTGAGCAAATCGTCGGCATCTACTACTGTGCCTTCTCTTGATTTCATTTTGCCGGTAGGCAGATCTACCATGCCATAAGAAAGATGGTGTACCCCTTTGCTGTAAGGACGGCCTAATTTCTGTAAAATCAAAGACAATACTTTGAAGTGATAATCTTGTTCATTGCCAACCACATAGATAGAAATATCCATAGGAAAGTCGGCATATTTCATGTCTGCTGTACCTAAATCTTGGGTGA
This sequence comes from uncultured Roseobacteraceae bacterium, assembly GCA_964602415.1. Lineage (GTDB taxonomy): Bacteria > Bacteroidota > Bacteroidia > Cytophagales > Flammeovirgaceae > CAZRQL01. Next base: position 18,282 of record CAZRQL010000034.1, on the reverse strand, counting down.
TATACACCGAAGTGCCGTCTGAGCGGAGCAACAGCTTTTGGTCTAATCCTTCTTCTTTTAGGTCAATCCAGACCGAGCCATCGTCTTTGCGGAAAAAAATACCTTTGCTAAGTCCCTCTGTTACAATATTCTTACCTAAGAGATAAGTATTTGACTCATAGTAGTATTTGTCAAAAGAAATGCCTGTGTTGGAATAGGTTTGCTCAAAGCCCTCAAGCACCCAAGTGTTCATTTTTTTCCACAGTGCGAGGGTGTTGGGTTCGCCGTTTTCCCAGTCTTTGAGCATGGAGTGCACTTTTTTGAGCATAACAGACTCTTTTTCAGCTTTCTCTTTCAGCTCTTCTTCGGTTTGTGTAGCTCCCGAGGCCTTGTAAGATTCGATGAGTTCTTTGAGTTCGTTGCGGTAGAGTTTGTCAAAAAGCACGTAATATTTTCCTACCAAGTGGTCTCCTTTGAGTGCCGGTGAGGGTTCTTCATTGTTGCCATAGAGTTGGTAGGCCAACATGGATTTGCAGATGTGTACCCCTCTGTCATTGACCAGATTGACTTTGAGCACTTCGTCGCCTGCCGCTTTTAGGATGCGTGCCAAAGAATCACCCAAAAAATTATTTCTAAGGTGTCCCAAATGCAAGGGTTTGTTGGTGTTGGGGGAGGAAAATTCTATCATTACTTTCCTGCCGGTTTTGGGCAAAACTTCCAAACTTTGGTTTTCATGTAGTTCGATAAGTTTACTTACCCAAGTGCTTTTATCCAACACAATATTAAGAAAGCCTTTTACTACATTGAAAGCCTGTACTTCCTTGCTATTTGAAAGCAGGTAATTTCCTGTTACTTCGGCAATATGGGCGGGGTTTTTGCCCAATTGCTTGGCCACCGAAAAAACAACCCAAGTCCAGTCGCCCTCAAATTCGGGGCGGGTGGGCTGCAACTCAATATCTTGGTCAGAAAGGGCAAAGTGCTCTTGCAGGGCTTGAGAGATTTTTTTTTGAAGATTTTCTACCATTATTTACGTTTTTCCAACTTAGCAATTTTACGCTCTAAGCGAACCAAATACAGCAATAGTCCCAGAAAAATAGTCAAAATCACTGCAACCACTACATAAATTTTGCCATTGCTGCGCATGAGGTCTGCCATTTCTACGGTTTTGTTGCCATAGTCTTGCTCTTGTATTTTTATTTTTTCTTGGATTCTAAAAAATAAAAACCACAGCCACTGCTTCATAATCAAGTGATTTAGTGGTCGCGCCGGGAATCGAACCTGGATCTTGAGTTCCGGAGACTCACATACTATCCGTTGTACTACGCGACCAAATTAATTGTGCAAAAGTATAAAACACGGCACACAAAAAAGCACTTTGACTTTTTGTTTTGAGATGATTTTGTATTTGTTACCTAATAGAAAAGATTTGAGCCGGTGGTTTGAACAAGCCTCGCAGGTGGCTGTGTGTAGAAATTAGTTTTGCTCAGATTGGCTTTGATTTTTATTATTTTTGTCCAAAATTATTTGAGTTTTGAAAAAGAACCAAACCGTTTATGACAGGCTTACGGAGCGTTATTTGCTCATAGTCAGAGAGGAAGAAACCTTCGAGGAGAAGTTTACACTCAATCTGAATTTGGCCAAAATCATAGCCGCTCTTACCATTGTTTTTGTTGTGCTTTTTATGTTGAGTTTTTTGCTCATTACGGGCATTTTGTCGCGCCGATTCAACCCCAACTACAGCGAGAGCCAACAACTCAGGCAACTTTTGGAGATGCGCTCAGTAATAGATTCCCTTGAAAATGAGCTTTCTACCAGAGACATTTATCAAGCCAACCTCAGAAAAATATTGGAGGGGAAATCTAATGAGACCGTACAAAACCAAAGCACTCCTTCAGTTGTTTCAGCCCAAGAGGTCAATCTCGATAAAGCCCGCCCGGTTGATGCCTCTTTTAGAAAAGAATTTGAATCATCTGAAAACGAAGGGGTTATGGCTGGTGGTAGAAATGCAGCCCGTACAGACTTTGAATCTCTTTTCTTGTTTACCCCTCTTGACGGCGTAGTTACCACCCCTTTTAATATTAAGAAAAATCATTATGGCATTGACATTGTCAGCAAAAAAGATGAGCCGATTCGCTGTGTTGCCAATGGAACCGTTATTTTCTCATCTTGGACACAAGACGCGGGGCTTGTGATAGCCATACAGCACAAAAGCCAACTTATATCCATCTACAAGCACAACTCTCAACTTTACAACAAAGTCGGCGACGTGGTGCGGGCAGGAGACATCATCGCCATCATAGGCAACTCAGGCGAACAAACCGACGGGCCTCACTTGCATTTTGAACTTTGGCTCGATGGCAACCCCATTGACCCACAGGAGTTTTTATTCCTGCAATAGAAAATGCTTTCTACTCAATAACTTTTTTTGGGTTGAAAAAAATATAAGACAAAAGGCATTAATTTTTTTGGATGTAAGTTTTTGCTTTAACTTGCGTTGGTAAATAGGCAAAAGTTTTTGCTTTTATATTTGAAAAAATTGAGAAAAATATGGCTCTTTTCCGCAAAACTGAAAAATCTGATGAGGCCGACTTGGTGCGCAACAGCAACCTAATCGGCAACGGCACAACCGTAACGGGCAACATAGAATCCTCAGGTCTGATACGAGTGGACGGCAGGGTTTTGGGCAACATCAATAGCAAATCAAAAGTCTATTTAGGCAAAAGTGCCAAAGTGGAGGGCGACATTATAGCTCAAAACGCTGAAATCGAAGGTGAGGTCATCGGCATGCTCAAGATTGGAGAAACTCTGACACTCAGGCCTACTGCCATCGTAAAAGGCGACATTTATACTGACAAATTGGTGGTTGAGTCGGGGGCTGTCTTCAACGGCATGTGCAAGATGAACGCAGAAAATACGTCTGTTTCCAATGGCCAGCCCAAAAAAGAGAAAACAACCATCTCAGCCGTCTAACCAAGCGGCAGGAATTGCTACCAAAATGTTTTCTATCATCTTGGCAGGGGCTTTGTTGGGTTTGTTGCTCGATAGGGTGTGGCAGACCGAAAAGCCTTATTTTACTGCTTTTTTTACGGTAGCGGCTGTCTTTTATTCTCTTTACAGCGTGCTTAGGGAGTTTTTGTAGTCATATTTCTTGATAAAAAAGTCCGATGAGGATTCATATCGATTCGGTTCGCTTACGTTAAGTACCGTCTTAGGTTTATGTTTGCAAAATTTTATCATGTCCGACAACATTCTTACGCATAGCCCCAAAACCCATATTATAGTCAAAGGTGCGCGCGTCAATAACCTCAAAAACATAACGGTAGCCATACCACGCAATAAATTGGTGGTTATCACGGGGGTAAGCGGAAGCGGCAAATCTTCTTTGGCCTTTGATACCCTTTTTGCCGAAGGCCAGCGCATGTATGTCGAAAGCCTGAGTTCTTACGCAAGACAGTTTTTGGGACGCATGGAAAAGCCTGATGTTGATTACATTAGCGGAGTTTGTCCGGCCATTGCGGTAGAGCAAAAAGTCAATACCCGCAACCCCCGCTCCACCGTAGGGACTACCACCGAAATTTATGACTACCTGAAATTGCTTTTTGCCCGTATCGGCAAAACGCACTCGCCTGTCTCAGGCAAGCAGGTGCGCAAAGACAGCGTCGAAGATGTGGTTAATTTTGTGATGTCTCAACCGGAAGAAACCAAGTTTTTGGTACTTTGCCCCTTGTTCAAACGGGATCGCTCTTTGGAAGAGGAGCTTAAAATTTTGTTGCAAAAAGGTTTTTCCCGTGTCAAAAAAGGGGAGCACGTGTATTTGGTAGAAGAATTGCTTTCCAAAGACGTTTCGGCTGTGTTGCAGTTGGGCGAGGGCAAGAAAAAAACTTCAGAGCCTATGGCTGTGGTAATCGATCGCAACAGCGTAAAAAACGATGAGGATACTCTTTTTCGCTTAACGGATAGCGTTCAGACAGCTTTTTTTGAAGGAGAGGGCACCTGCCTGATAGAGCTTTACCCGCAGCAAGGTGCGCCCACACAGCACAAATTTTCGGATAAGTTTGAGGCTGACGGGATGATTTTTGAAGTCCCCAGCATCAACCTGTTTAGTTTTAACAATCCTTATGGTGCTTGCAAACGCTGCGATGGGTTTGGTACGGTGTTGGGTATAGATCCCGACTTGGTCGTACCCGACAAAAGTCTTTCCCTTTTTGGCGGAGCGATAGCCCCTTGGCGGGGTGATACCTTCAGAACAACATGGCTTACACCCTTAATAAAAAAAGCCATCAACTTCAATTTTCCTATACATCGTTCCTATGAGTTGCTCACCGATGAAGAAAAGCAATTGCTTTGGGAGGGTAATCAATATTTTTCCGGTATCAATACTTTTTTCAAATACATAGAATCCAATCTGCATAAGGTTCAGTATAGGGTCTTGCTCTCGCGGTTTCGCAGCAAAATAATGTGTCCCGAGTGCAGGGGATCAAGGCTTAGGGCTGATGCAGACTATGTAAAAATAGGGGGAAAATCTATTATTGACTTAGTGCTGTTGCCTATTACAGAGTTAGAAGCATTTTTTGCGGGACTTCGCCTCAGCGAATTTGAGGAAAAAGTCTCCAATCGTTTGATTAAGGAAATTTGCAACAGACTGGGCTATCTCAATCATGTAGGCTTGGGATATTTGACCTTGAACCGTCTGACTTCCACCCTTTCGGGAGGTGAGTTTCAGCGCATTAAGCTGGCAACCTCTCTGGGGAGTGCTTTGGTCGGGTCTATGTATATCTTGGATGAGCCATCCATTGGTTTGCATCCCCGCGATACCCGCAATCTGATAACTGTTTTGCAGGAACTCAGAGACTTGGGCAACACGGTAATAGTGGTGGAGCACGAAGAAGAAATCATGTTGGCGGCAGACCAAATCATTGACATAGGCCCTGATGCGGGAGCCAATGGCGGCGCACTGATGCTGCAAGGCTCTTTTGATTCAAAAAAGGGATTTTTCAAAGATCCGCAGGGTAGAAAAATGCAGCCCAATAGCCATGACATCCAACACAGCCACACATTTCGATTTCTCACGGGGCAAGACAAAATCGCCATTCCCTCAAGGCGCAAGGCTTGGAGCGAAGCCATAACCATCAAAGGAGCCAGAGAAAACAACCTCAAAGACTTGACAGTACGTTTTCCGCTTGGGGTCATGTGCTGTGTGACGGGCGTAAGCGGCAGCGGCAAATCTACCCTCATCGGCAAAATATTGTATCCTGCACTCCAAAAAGCAACAGGCTCTTCGACGGCTGAAGCCACAGGCAAGTACAATGGTATCGAAATCCCACAAGGTTCAGTAACCCATGTGGAGTCTGTCAATCAAGAACCCATAGGCAAAACTTCGCGCTCCAATCCCATTACCTACATCAAAGCCTATGACCTAATTCGAGAACTCTATGCTAACCAACCCCTTGCCAAACAGAGAGGTTACAAACCCGGCCTTTTTTCTTTCAATGTGGACGGGGGACGTTGCGATGTTTGCCAAGGCGAGGGAATCGTTACCATTGAGATGCAGTTTATGGCTGATATTCGCCTCACTTGCGAAGCCTGTAAAGGCAAACGGTTCAAAGATGATTTGCTTGAGGTGTGCTACAAAGACAAAAACATTGCGGAGCTGCTTGATTTGACTGTTAATGAAGCCATTGAGTTTTTGGTGAACGAGAAAAAAATAGTAGATAAACTTCTGCCCCTCCAAGAAGTGGGATTGGGCTATATGAAGTTGGGGCAGTCTTCCTCTACTCTATCAGGAGGCGAAGCCCAACGCATCAAACTGGCCTCATTTTTAAGTAAGGGCGGTTCGGATGGAAAAACGGTTTTTATCTTCGATGAACCAACAACGGGATTGCACTTTGCCGACATATCCAAGCTATTGACGGCTCTCAACGCCTTGGTAGAAAAAGGGCACACAGTGATAGTCATCGAGCACAATATGGACGTTGTCAAAACAGCCGACTGGGTGATAGACCTCGGCCCCGATGGTGGACAACAAGGCGGGTATATTTGTTTTGAAGGCACACCGGAAGACATGCTCAAGCTAACAAACAACCATACCGCTCGCTTTCTCAAGCAAAAATTTAGTGAGATAAGCCCCAAGGCATGAAACATTTGCTTGCAGTCTTACTCTGTCGTCTCAAGGTTTGTTGTACTATCTTCTTGGTTGTCAATAAAATCTGTGGTTGTGTCCTGCTGAACTTCCGGTAATACCGGCTGTGGCTTGTAATCGTTGAGGTAGGTAGTGTAAATCAAGAGATTTACAATCAACAAGACAATGGCAATTACCAAGTTTCTGGTAGTAAATAACTTATCTAACAGGCTCACATAACGAGGCTCTTTGTCGGGATGTTGGACTTTGTAGGCTTGATAGCTTTGGGTGATGAATTCTTTTTCGGCCTCTGTAAGTTCGGTTGGGTTTTGTTGCAGCCATTCAAGGGCAGTAGCCAATAAAAAGCCTTCTATCAAAAGATTGTTGTCGCGGTTGCAAAGTTCCCAAAGCGTGGCCAATCGGCTGATTTCTTGGTGGGCTTCAAGGGTTTCGTATTTTTTTGCCAATTTTCTGATATACAGCCCTACACCGCCCAGCAGAGACAAACTAAGAGCGTTGTGAATCAAAAAGCCCAATACGGGGGCATCTTCCATGATAAAAAAAGGATAGCTGATGGCCATAAATGCCAGAGTGCTCAATAAAATTCTCCTGTAAAATCTTCGTTGCGCTCGGATGGTTTCGGTTTCAGTCTGGAACTTTTTGCGGGCTTTGCCTTTTTGAGCCGGATTTTTTTCGCTTTCTCGCAAGAATTCCTCCTGAATCTGCGCCAGTTTGAATTTCTTTCTCTTGTTTACAAAGTTTTCAATCCATCGGCGGGCTATTTTCAGTTCGGCTTGGTTTAGCAGTACCGCCGGATTGCCACTTTTCCATTCTGTGGCCAACAGCATCAAAGACTGGTAGTAATTTTGGGCGCGTCTCATCAAGCGTTGGTAAAACAAAACGGCATTGACCACCAGCATAAGGGCAAAAAAGAAAGCTGCAAACAGCCCATACCCCAGCTCCAGCATTTGGTTTTTGAGAGAGGTTTCGCCGCTGGTCAGAAAAAGTCCTAACACCAGCAAAGACGTAAAAGCCCCAAAAATCAAGGTATAAGCAAAACGGGAGTTTTCTTTTCGCGCCAATGAGTCTTCTACGACTTGTTGTCTTTCCAGCAATGTGAGTTTTTCAAACTGTTCTTTGTAATGTTTAGATGCTTGCAAATCAGACACTTCTCGACTTCTTTGCACAAACTGGATCATCTCAGGTGTAGGGGCGGGTTTTTTTTGTACGGTTTCGAGCCAGTGTTCGGTATCTTGGAGTTCTTTGCCCCTGAGCAGCAAGTCCTCAAGGCGGCCTTTGTTGAGCCATTCCAGCGTCCTTTGGGAGAGTTTGGTGTGGGTCGAAACGTACTCTCTATCAATGTCTATGGCTCGCAACAGTTGCGAAAATCCTTTTTCAAAGCCTTGATTGTAGAAATCTATCCACTGCACAGAGAGCAGGGAGGGCGCAATGTCTTCGGTCGGGGTGGGTTTGCACAGTACTGTTATGATTCTTTTTCCCAGAGAGACCGCATAATCCACTTCTTCTTCGCAATGAATTGACCTGACAGAGTCAGGCGAGATAACAAATAAGAAGTTGTCGCTTGAGGCAATGCCTTTGAATATTTCAGTTTTAAAATCGCTTGACTCGGCAATGGACTCTTGGTCAAACCAAGTGGTTTTGCCTTGGTTTTGCAATTCGATATTGAGTTTTCGGGCAAAATCGCTGTCTTTTCTTGAGTAAGAAATAAAGACTTCTGTTTCCAGTTGGCCTACCAATGCTCCGGACTGCTCAATAAAATTTACGTGCAAATCTGTCGGTGCATAAATTTGTCTGTTTTTGTTGGCATCCAGCCACGTTCTTGCTTTGTCAAGGTTAAAGCCTCTCAATAGCAGTGCCGGGTTGTTTTGTTGGTTTTGCCAGCGCAGTGCCTGTACCAGCAGGGTCTTATGCAGCCAATGGTACTCTTGGTCTTTGCGCAAGATGCCAATCAGTTCGTCGATATCTTTCTCAAAATCAGATTTTTCGTTTTTGGAAAGAAAAGCCGTATTTTCTGCCTGTCCTTTGTGCAGTTTCTCAACAACCATCCCTATATCCAAGCCTTCTTCGGCTCTTTTCAGTTCATTGTCCGTAAAGTCTATGTATTGAAGTCCTTGAATCTGAGGGGGGATATGGTCGGCAGGCTCTATGAGCAGGGGAATAATCCTTTTGTTGAGGCTTTTTGCATAGTCAAGCTCTTTGAGACACCACTTTGAGACCACTGAGTCGGGCGAGATAAAAAACAGCAAATTGTCTGCTTTTTCTATGCCTTCTTCGATGGCTTTTTCAAATTCGATTCCTTTTTGGATATCGCGTTTGTGAGTCCACGCAGTAAAAGAGCGGCGGTTTAGGGCTTGCAAAACCGCATCTTTGATTTTGTTGTCTTGCTCCGAAAAAGAGAAAAATAAATCGGTTTGCAGGTTTTCGCCATTTTTCTTGGATTCGGATATGTATTCTGTATGTAGGGCGGTTGGCTCGCAGGGGTAGTGCAGGTACTCTTTTTGCAACCAGTGCTGTGCGGCTTCTCTTTCATGGCCTACCAGCAGCAGTTCGGTTGGTCTGGAGTTTCTTTCCCAGCGGATGGCTTTATCGAGCAGTGCTGTGTGCTCTTTTACGTATTGTTTTTCAAATTCAAATATGGCCAACAGGTTCTTAAGGCTTGATTCGTAGTCGTCTATGGCCGTCCACTCGCTTTGCGGCAGATTCGGGTCAGCTTGTTCGCGCATGTAAAGCCAGTTGATTTTGGCGATTTTTGGGTGTATTTTATCGAAATTATCTGTCGGCTCTACGTGCAAAATAGGGATGATTCTTTTGCCTCTTTTGATGGCCAGCATGATTTCTTTCAAACAATACTGTGACTGAATAGAGTGCGGCGAAATGATGAATATAAAATTGTGGGCTTTTTCGATGCCTTCGTCTATTTGGGCCTGAAAGTCCACTCCCAAAGGGATGTCGTTTTGATCAAACCAAACATCAAGCCCTTGTTTGATAAGAGATTGATACAGTTTAGAGGCAAAAAATTTGCTCTCCTGCCTACCGTAAGAAATAAAAACATCTTTAAAATTCATACTCTTATCAATTTTGGCACAAAAGGTAAAAATTATATTTGTATTTGAAGCAAATAGAGCCGTTTTTCTAAATTAAATGTCTCAGAAACCCCAATCCCAATCCTCAGCACACAAATTTTATCACGGATTAGTAGAAGTTCGCATTTGCGCCTTCAATCGTTGAAAATGGGCTATCGCTGTGGTGTCAGAAAAACGGTATTGCCCCACGTGTGCGCCCTATCGGGGTCAAATCCCATCAGCGCATGCGTGGGCTACAAACATGTGATACCTACGGCATCGGGTGTATTTGTTCGGGGTCAAGCAAAAAATTGTGCAATTCGGGTCTAATTTGCAGAGAAGCAATAAGTTTTTTTTAATAAATCCAATAAAGTTATTCGTTAAATTTTGCTTATTTATTTACAAAAAATTAACCCATTGTTCATATTTCATCACTCTTGAAAATAGCTGCTAAATATTTTTTATTTTTTTTTTTTTTTTTAAGAATAGACTTATTTTTACAAATATTTTTGAATAAATATTAAATGAACACAAAATTCACAACGTTTCTCTTTCAGAGAATTAAAAGCACTTTTCTGGGTGTTTTTATGGGCGTAGCAGTCAGCCAAATGGCTTTTTCGCAAACCATTATCACGCAGTGGGATTTCAATTCCAATCCACAAGACAATTTATTGAACACAGGCAGTTTGCTGCCCTCTACGGGCAAAGGATCCACCGGTTTGGTTGGCGGCACAAACCGTAGTTTTGGCTCTGCTGAGACAAATGGGGGTTCGACAGATCCGGGTATTGCTTCTGACAATACGGGCATGAACATCACCCGCTTTCCTCTCGCCGGTCAGGGAGACAAAACAGCAGGGGTAACTTTTAAGGTCAGCACCAAAAGGTTTGAAAAAATCAAACTCTCTTGGGACATTCGTCCTGCTGCCAGTTCAGCCAATACCATGGTACTGATGTATTCTACTGATGGAGGCAGTACTTATACCGAATTCGATACTTATACCTTCAACGGAGGCAATAAGTGGTATTTGAACCAAATGGCCGATTTGAGTTCCATAACTGATGTCGATGATATTGATGAGGTGATTTTCAAGTTTGTAGCGGCTTTTGATGGAGCGGATTATGCACCGGCTACCACCACTTCTACTTACAACAGGGGAGCTTGGAGGTTTGACATGGTAACCGTCTCAGGGCAGCCCACCCCCGGCAAAATGCGCATCACAGAGTTCATGTACTCAGGGAACCCGGGCGAATTCATCGAGTTTACCAATGTTGGCGGCTCTGTTGTGGATATGACAGGATGGAGCTTTGACGACGACAGCCGCACACCCAGTAGCCAAGACTTGAGTGCTTTTGGTATGGTGCAGCCCGGTGAATCGGTTATTTTGACCGAAGCCTTGGCCTCGACTTTTATCGCTTCGTGGGGTTTGCCTTCAGGGGTAAAAGTAATCGGCGGACTGACCAATAACTTAGGTAGAAACGATGAGATCAATCTATACGACAATACCAACACGCTTGTTGACCGCCTAACCTATGGAGATGTTGCTTATCCGGGTACGATTAGGACACAGGACGCAAGCGGCTGGGCACCCCTTTCGGTTTTGGGCACTACCCCCATCACTACCGACTGGGTACTCTCAACGGTGGGCGATGCCAAACTCTCGTACACCAACAGCAGCGGTGTGGTAGCCAATCCGGGCTTGTATTTCATAGAACCGGGCTTGCAAGTACTCCAATCCGGCGGTTCAACTTCAGTGGCTGAAGGAGGTGCGGATGATACCTACACGATAAGATTGAAAACCCAACCCACTGCAGACGTAACCATCACCCTAAGCCCTGATGCCCAGTTGGCTGTATCGCCTACTACTTTGACTTTTACAACCGCAAACTGGAACGTTCCTCAGACTGTTACCGTTTCGGCCATAGACGACACCAATGTCGAAGGCAGCCATACAGGAACAATCGATCACAGTAGTTCCAGTTTAGATGCAGATTACAATGCCCTTACCATTGCTTCAATATCAGTGGCCATCGCAGACAACGATGCTCCGATTCCTCAAATAAGGATTACCGAGTACATGTACACAGGCAACGGGCAGGAGTTTGTAGAGCTGACCAATGTCGGCTCGATAGACGTAGATATGACCGGTTGGAGCTACTCCGACAACGCAAGGATTCCCGGATCTTTTTCACTCAGCGGCTTGGGCACGGTCAAAGCGGGCGAATCGGTTTTATTGGTTGAGGGAGTGGCCGGAGATTTTAGAACCGACTGGGCACTTTGTAATGGAGTTAAGATTTTGGGAGGAACAGGCAACCTGTTGGGTAGAAGCGATGAAATCAATATCTATGATGCCTCCAATGTGTTGCAAGACCGCCTGACCTACAACGACCAGGGCGCAGCCCCTGTCAATGGGCCTCGCACCCAAAGGGCATCTGCTTGGCCTTCGGCTGCTGCCTTGGGCAACAATACCGCCAACCAGTGGACTCTTTCCACCGTCGGCGACGCAGAAAATTCTGCCGCTTCAACTTCGGGCGATGTAGGTTCTCCCGGCTATTCGACACTTGCAACTGTCTCATTCGACCCTTGCTATGTTGATCCCAATACTCCCATCATCGCTTTTGATGCCGCAGCTACTTCCGATTTGTTGGATGGCGGGGCAGCCTCTTTGCTTTCCGTAACTGCAACCGTAGGCACAACCGACACCACAGACCCTGCACGCACTTTGGGCATTCACTTTACCATTACTGACCCGCAGGGCGCAGCAACGACTTCGGTTACGGCTGTAAGCAGCAACACAACCGTTGTTCCCAATTCAAACATCACCGTATCGGGCAGCGGAACAGCCAACGTCAATATCAAAATCGAAGCAGCAGCCAAAGGCTATGCAGACATCACCCTAACCGTTACCGATGGAGTGTTGTCTTCTGAATACACTTTCAAATACGCTGCTTCCGATGCGGCCATGAGCAGCAGCCGCTTCCACGCCGGCAAGGCAGATGCCTCAACCGCAATTGCAATTGATGCGGATTATATGCTTGTGGGCGATGACGAAGACCAAAAAATCCGTATCTTCGAACGCAAAAACTCCGGCTTGCCTCTGACATCGTTTGACTTTTCCACATCGGTAGGTTTGACACCTACTGACGAAGTGGATATTGAAGCCTCTACCCGCGTGGGAAATACAATCTATTGGCTTGGCTCACATAGCAATAAAAGCGGCGGCGGCGACGACCCCAACCGCGAAAGACTTTTCTCCACTACGGTAAGCGGCTCAGGTGCAGCCACAACATTGAGCTTTGGAGGCTACTACCGCCACTTGGCAGCCGATTTGGGGGCTTGGGACAATTCCAATGCACACGGCTTGGGTGCAGATTACTTTGGTTTGCAGGCCAGCGCAGCAGCGGGAGTGGTTCCTGAGAGCCCTTCGCTCAATGGATTCAGTATCGAAGGCTTCACCATCGCCCCCAATAGCACCACAACCGCATACTTGGGCTTCCGCGCCCCTATCTCACCCGCTGCCAACAGAACTAAAGCATTGGTTGTCCCCATCACCAATTTCACCACCATCTTGAACTCTTCAGGTGGAACGGCAGGCTCAGCCACTTTTGGGCAGCCTATTTTACTGGATTTGGGTGGCAGGGGCATTCGCTCTATTGAGTGCAACGACGAAGGATGCTTGATTTTGGCAGGCAACGCCAACTCAGGCGGAAATTTCAAACTGTATGCTTGGAGTGGAAACCCCGCAGACCAGCCAATTGCTCTCAACAACGACTTGAGTACCACTACCTTCACAGGCGGTGGCAATATGGGCAGTTTGGAGTCTTTTGTTGAATTGCCGACAGGCACTTTTGATACTTGGAACGGTCAAACCATACAATTGCTGTTTGACAATGGCGATACAGATTTCTATGGTGATGCCAAACGCGCCAAAGATTTAGCCCAAGTTTCTCTCCAAAAATTCCGCTCAGAGCCACTGGTCTTGGATATACCCAACCCTGATGTCGCCATTATGGGCAACAACCAAGCCATTGTAGCAGGAAGCACCTCTGTGTCTGCTACTGACTATACCTTGTTCCCCGTTACTGCCATCAATACCTCTTCAAGCAGAACTTACAAGGTCAAAAATACAGGAAACAGGACGCTCACTTTGTCTTCTGTCAATCTCAAAAACGCAAGCATATTTACCATTGAGTCTGCGCCTTCGTCGGTTGCTGCCGGAGACTCAGCCAACTTGGTCGTCAAATTTTCGCCTACCACAAAAAGCACCTTCTACGATACCGTATCTATATCCAGCGATGCTTCCAACCATCCGATTTTTGAATTTGTCGTATCCGGTAAATCTGACGATACCTACACGTTAGAAAATGGCGTATGGACTCCTGCACTTCCAGAAGACGGCAACGGCAACTATGAAGTGCCAAGTGGCTTTGAGTTGGTAATCAAATCAGGAGAAAACTTTACGCTGCCTGCCGGCAAAATACTTACTTCCGACTCCCCCATCACGGTAGAAGCCGGTGCAACGGCTCTCATACAAGGCACGGTCAAAGGTACACTCACCAATTTTGGTACGCTTACTTTGAAAGGCTCTGTTACCAAACTCATCAACAGGGGCAGGGTGAAGTTTTAGAAATAACGAGTTGCACGATTTTTCAAATAGCCACGGGTGTAAGCCTGTGGCTATTTGATTTCAACCCTACGGTGTTTTTATTACGATGTCGCCTCTACGAGGCTGTGGATGGTGTGGTGGGCTATTATGCTGCCGCCCCTGCGGGGCTGTGGTATAGTTTCAATTCCGTAGGAGCGAAACATTGCTATTGTGCTGCCGCCCCTGTGGGGCTGTGATTGGCGGGGCCATAGCCACGGGTTTAAACCCGTGGTTATTTGATTGTAAGGCTACGGTATTTTTTGGGGTATTACGATGTCGCCTCTGCGAGGCTGTGGATAGTGTGCTCGTGGTGGGCTATTATGATAACGCCCCTTCGGGGCTGTGGTATAGTTTCAATTCCGTAGGAGCGAAACATTGCTATTGTGCTGCCGCCCCTGTGGGGCTGTGATTGGCGGGGCCATAGCCACGGGTTTAAACCCGTGGCTATTTGATTGTAAGGCTACTGTATTTTTTTGGGGCGATTATGATAACGCCTCTGTGGGGCTGTTGGTCATTTTTATTCTCTCTCTATCCAATTTCCGTCTTGGCGGATGAGTTCGATGAGTTCGTCCACGGCATGTTGGGAGGGCACAGCCCTTTTGACCACATTTTTGCCCCTATACAAAGTAATAAGCCCGCGCCCCGACCCTACGTATCCGTAGTCGGCATCGGCCATTTCGCCCGGGCCGTTGACGATGCAGCCCATAATCCCGATTTTGATGCCTTTCAGGTGGTCGGTTCGTTGGCGTATCATGGCCGTTGTTTCTTGCAAATCGAACAAGGTGCGTCCGCAGGAAGGGCATGAGATGTATTCGGTCTTGGTCATACGCTGGCGGGCAGCCTGCAAGATACCAAAAGCGAGGCTATTGAGTTTTTTGGCTTGTGTTAGGGTTGCTTCTTTCGATTCTGAGGCCTTCAGGCGAATCATGACCGCATCGCCCATGCCGTCTATGAGCAAACCGCCCAAATCGGTGGCGGTGTAGAGTTGGAGTTGGTCTTCTGTGTAATCGCCTGATGGATTGGATTCCAACACAATCGGGGCAGCAACACCATCCGCGCGCAAAGCGATTGACAGCCTCCTCAACTCGGCCATAGCCAGAGAGTTGTCCGTGTGAGTTATCAATACCACGTCGCCGTGCTGCTTGAGGCTTTGCATCAGCTCTTGGCTGTATTGCCGGATTGAAAACCTGACGAAGTTGAGGCTTGGGTGTAGGGTCTTAGACTCTTTGAGCCAGTCTTCGGCCTGAAAAAGCGGCAGGTTGTTGGTCTTGTCGGATTGTTGCAGCCATGTTGGGTAATCCAAGATTTGTTTTAGGCCGTTTGGCAACATAAAAGGGGCGGGTCGAGTACCGCTGTAGAGGTAGTCGCAGCCTTGGTCGTTCATAGCCCACTTGTCGGGTTCGGGCAGATAGAAGTGCCCAACGGCTTTTAAGTCCTGCATGTCAGTGATTTCCACTTGCGAAAAGTCGGCTATCACGCGCGGAACAAATCCGATTCCAAAGTTGGCGGTGGGTTTGGACTCGTAGCGGTTGTATTGGTAGGGGTTGTATGGGGTAACTTCAATCGGTGGGATAGGCGATGCGATTCGGTTGGCATAGCGATTGACCAGAGCCGCCGCCACAGGGATTTCAAATTCAGGCTTCTCGGTAAGCGAAACCCTGACCGTATCGCCCAGTCCATCTTCGAGTAGAGTGCCGATACCCAGTGCAGATTTGATTCTGCCGTCTTCGCCTTCGCCGGCTTCGGTTACCCCCAAATGGAGAGGGTAAGGCTTTAGTCCCTCTTCGTCGAGTTTTTGAACCAGCAGACGGTAGGCTTGCACCATTACTTGGGGGTTGCTTGATTTCATGGATACCACCAAGTTGTAGTAATTGTACTCTTCGCAAATTCTGATGAACTCCAGAGCAGATTCTACCATACCGAGGGGTGTATCGCCGTAGCGGCTCATGATTCTGTCGGAGAGCGAGCCGTGGTTGGTGCCGATTCTCATGGCGGTGCCGTACTCTTTGCAAATTTGGATTAAGGGCACAAAACGCTCGCGTATTTTTTCAAGCTCGGCGGCATAGCTGCTATCGTCGTACTCTATGAATTTGAACTGTTTGGTGTCCACATAGTTGCCCGGGTTGATCCTGACTTTTTCCACGATTCGGGCGGCTATTTCGGCGGCTTTGGGGGTAAAATGGATGTCGGCCACCAGTGGGGTGTGGTACCCTCTTTGGCGCAGTCCTTTTTTGATGTTTTCGAGGTTTTGAGCGTCTTTGATGCCGGGGGCGGTGATTCGGATGTATTCTGCACCGGCTTCTATGCAGCGAATAGACTGTTGGATAGAGCCTTCGGTGTCCATGGTGTCCACTGTGGTCATGGTTTGCAGACGTATGGGGTTGCTGCCGCCGCAGCCCACTTCACCGATTTTGACTTCAATGGTTTGACGGCGATGGTATTGGGTCAGGCTTTCGCAATATTGAAAAGGGTGCTTTGTCATATTGTAGAGTAGATGTATTTTGAAGACGAAAAATTAAAATTAGGGCAAACAAATCAGCCTTGTTTTTTTAATTTTTCCAATGACCTTTACGCGCTAAGTTAGACTGTTTAAATTTTAAATCCCATCACCAACACATCGTCTGTTTGCTGGTTGCTTCCTTTCCATGCCGAAAACTCCTGTTCTAAAATGGCTTTTTGTTCGCTCAGGGGCTTCTTAGCAATGGATTCCAGTAAAGTTCGGAAGCGTTTTATCATGTATTTGCTCTTGTTTTCTCCCCCAAATTGGTCTGCGTATCCATCAGTAAAAAGATAAAACACATCGCTCGGTTGGCATTCTATTTCGTGGGTTTCGTAAGACTTGGGGGTTTGGAACTGCTTGCTTCCTATGGGAAAGCGACTGCCTTTTATTTGGTTGATTTGTCCGTTTTGGTAGTAGTAGAGAGGGTTTTTGGCACCGGCAAATTTCAATTGATTGCCTTTGACATATACAACAACGGCATCCATACCGTCATTTACCCCAGAATCAGAAGTTTGACTTTGCAGGGTGGAAACAATTTTTTTGTCGAGTTCGAGTAAAATTTGCCCCGGGTCGCTGATGAATTGTCCTTTGACGATTTCGGTCAGGTAGGCATGCCCCAAGATAGTCATAAATGCACCTGAAACGCCGTGCCCTGTACAGTCGGCGATTGTTATGATTTTGCCTCCGTCAGGCATCATAAAGTACCAGTAAAAATCGCCGCTCACAATGTCTCTTGGTAGAAATAGCACAAATACCTCAGAGAAAAGATTTTTGCTGACCTCCACCTCGCCCAACATGGCTTTTTGGATTCTGGAAGCGTAGCGGATGCTGTCGGTGATGCTCTTGTTTTTTTCTTCGATGATAGATTTTTGAACTTCGAGTTTTTCGTTGGCTTTTTGGAGTGCCAAGCGAGCTTTTAGCTCTTTTACGGTCAGCCTGTACCTGAACTCTATGAGCAGAAAAGTAAAAATAGCCACCACAATAAGGAGCAATCCGCCGTCCACCATGGCTTCTTTGAGGCTCAGTTGGTGGTTGGTCTGAAAATAGTACACATTTGCCACAGCCGAGGTAGCCATGACCATGGCTGTATATTTCCACTCCCAAACCACAAAAAGACTCGCACCTATGAGCAATGCAATGTAGTTCAGCGTATGTCCGGTAAATTGCTCAGGCTGCAAAAATTGATAAGTATAAGCGTTTTGGATCGAGATAAGTTGAAAAGGAATTAAGACAATCCAAAAACTGCTAAATTCGTATTTTCTGTACAAAAAAATGCCCGTCAAGCAAATGGCAGCTATTGTAAGCCTAAATACCATGATATGTTGCCAAGCATGAGGAATATTGAGGTAGTCGGTGATTCCGAATATAGGGTCAAAAATAACCGCCAACCAAGCACCGTTCACATGATAAAATTTGGATGATTTTTCAAGTTCCGGTTGCCAGATTTCTTTAGATATATGCGAAAGAGGCATTAAAATCCAATTTATTTTGCTACAAATGTATGTAGTTCTGAAGTTTTATTACAGAAATTAATTTACAAAGTTCCTAAGCTATCAAGCTCTTCTTCGGTAAGTGTGGGCGGCATGATATTTTTTTTGAGCTTTTCAATGAGGTATGTACCTACTTTTTGGGCTTGGAGGGCAGAGCCAAAACCCCGATTGCCGGAGACGGCAGGGATAATAGGTTGATGGATCAGTGTTTGCCCATTTTGTAAAATTTCGTATCCAAAACTGCTGTCGCTATTTTGTAAAATTCTGACTTGCCATTGGGGAGAGTTGTCTTCTGCATCCTCTCGGGTCTCTTTTTTGGTGCCGCTACAGCTTAAAAATATCACCAGCAGCGCGATTCGAGCATACATAAAACGCGATTTTTTTACAATTTTAAATAAATTTTTTACATTAATATATACTATAAATTAAGTGGTTTTATATTTTTTTAGAATTAAATCCTTGAAAATCA
>CAZRQL010000033.1:0-32371 GCA_964602415.1 uncultured Roseobacteraceae bacterium | reverse complement strand
TTGAAAATCAAGCGAATCAATCCTTAAAATCTTAAAAATCACTTAAATCTTGGTACAATTAGCAAACTCTTCTCAAAATTTCGATAAAATTTTGTTTTTTCAAATTGAAGTTTTTACATTTAGACCTGAGATCACTTACGCGCCTTGCTTTGTGCGAAGCGCATAAGAATCTCACCTTTTTAAATCATATCAAATGTCAAAAATCAAAGGTGGAGAATTTGTGGTTCGCAACTGTGACTACAAAGAAATTTTCATCCCCGAAGAGTTCGGGGAGGAGCAAAAAATGATGGCGCAAGCCTGCCGCGACTTTGTGCGTACCGAAATCACGCCGCACATCGAACGCATGGACAGCATGGAAGAGGGCTTTATGCCCTCCCTGCTCGAAAAAGCCGGACAACTGGGGCTGTTGGGCGTATCCATACCCACGGAATACGAAGGCTTGGGCATGGACATCACTACTTCGATGCTCATGGCCGACATGCTGGGCGATTCGGGGTCTTTTGGGACGGCCTACGGGGCGCATACAGGAATAGGAACGCTGCCGATTTTTTATTACGGCAACCAAGAGCAAAAGAAAAAATACTTGCCCAAGCTGGTTACGGGCGAGTGGAAAGCCTCTTACTGCCTCACCGAACCCAATGCCGGCTCGGATGCCAACTCAGGCAAAACCAAAGCGGTGCTATCGGCAGACGGAAAAAACTACCTCATCACAGGGCAAAAAATGTGGATATCCAATGCAGGTTTTGCAGATTTGTTTATCGTTTTTGCCAAAATAGATGATGATAAAAATTTGAGTGCTTTTATTGTAGAGCGCACTTTTCCGGGCATTACGATGAACCCCGAAGAAAAAAAACTCGGCATCAAAGGCTCTTCGACCCGACAGGTATTTTTCAACGATTGTCCAGTTCCTGTGGAAAACATGCTTTCTGAGCGTGAAAATGGGTTCAAAATAGCGGTCAATATCCTCAATATCGGCAGAATCAAACTCGGAGCAGCCACTATAGGGGCTTGCAAAGAGGTCATCACCAGAGCCACCCTCCACGCCATCAACCGCCAACAGTTTGGTACGAGTATCGCTAATTTTGGGGCTATCAAACACAAATTGGCCGAAATGTCGCTCAGAACATTGGCCAGTGAATCAGCCACTTACCGCGCGGGCAAAGACATAGACGACAAAATCGCCGAACTCAGAGCCGCCGGAATGAGCGAAACCGATGCCAAACTCAAAGGCACAGAAGAGTTCGCTATTGAGTGCGCAATAGCTAAAATCATTGGTTCTGAAGTGCTTGACTATGTTGTGGACGAAGGCGTGCAAATCTACGGCGGGATGGGCTACTCTGCCGAAGCCGATATGGAACGCGCCTACAGAGACTCGCGCATTGCCCGAATTTACGAAGGAACCAACGAAATCAACCGCATGCTCATGGTGGGCATGTTGCTCAAAAAAGCCATGTCGGGCAGCATTGATTTGTTTGGCCCGGCTATGGCTGTCTCAAAAGAGCTTACGTCCGTGCCTTCTTTTGAGGGCTTCGATGCCGCTGTGTCTTTCGCTTATGAAAAAGATTTGCTCTATCGCTTAAAAAAGTGCATCTTAATGATAGGAGGCAAAGCCGCCCAAGTCTTCATGCAAAACATCGAATCAGAGCAAGAAATCCTTATGAATATAGCCGATATGATGATTGAGGTCTATGTAGCCGAGTCGCTTTTGCTTAGGGCCGAAAAACTCTTGCACAGCCAAGGCGAACAGTCTGCCGCTCATTTTATCACCGCTGCCAAACTGTACCTCGCTGCCGCCGCCGACAAAGTCAATACAGCAGGAAAAGAGGCCATCGGGTCTTTTGTCAAAGGAGATGAGCTTAGGGTAATGATGCTTGGGCTAAAAAGATTTACCAAATCGGAGCCTCTCAATACCAAAGAGATGCGCCGAAAATTAGCCGACGCTTGTATTGCCCGCAAAGGCTATGCTTTTGATTACGTATAAAAAAACAGCCACGGGTTCAACCGCCCGTGGCTCTGAAAAATTGGTTTGATAAAAAACTATTCGATGTTGCCGCGCATAAACCCATTTGTGAGTAAAGTCGTGCGAATCAACACGTAAGCATCTCCATTGAGAAGTTTGCTTTTCTGATCGGCGGTCAAACTTACCTCTGAAGATAGGGTGGCTACGCCGGACTCTTTATCGACAACAAAAGGTCTGATATTGTCATCGCCAAGTTCCAAAAAGCTATTACCATTTTGCGATCCGGTATTTGGAGAGTGGATTCTCGCTGTTGTCAATCTGTCATTGGTGATGGTCAATTTATCAATTTTGATGCGATAAGCCAATTTCGTGCCTACCAATCTGAGCATGGCCACACCGCGCTCAGAGCGGCTACCGGGTACAGGCGGCACGACCAAAGTGGGCGAAAGATGCACATTTTGAGCCAGTTCTATGTCTTTGCGCATGTTGCCGCGAAGCAAGCCGGCAGGGTGGGCGCGTGAGTGGGCATTGACGTAGAGGTTGTTGGAGGTTTTGAGCCTATTGATGATGTCAGCAGCGTTTGCACCTTCGATCTTGACCTTTCCTGAGGCAGTTGTACCGTTGAATTTGATGGTGTTGTTGTCCACCAGACCCACCAAAATAGCCCCTGCCTCCAGCAAGGTAGTGGACTCGTGAATGTGTGAAACGGTCAGCTCGTCACTGGGGCTGAGACTTTGGACAGAAATACTGAATTCCAGTGTGTTGTCTTCGTAGAGCTTGATGGTCGCAGTGCCTGTCTCTTTGCGGTCGGGAGCCACTTCGGGCACTTGCGCCCCCGTACTCATGGAAATAGTGCCGAAATCTTTGACCACCTTCGCAGGGGCAGGGTCACTTGATTTGCTGCCACAGCCTGCATAAAAAAACGTGGCAGTCAATAGCGTAAAAAGCGATAATTTTCTCATAATAACAAGATTTTAGATTTGTAAACCTGTGCGCAAAACAAAAGGTGAAGGGTAAAAACTGTTGCGGGCATCGTAAGTGAAATTGTATAAAGCCATCACAAAAAAACCACTATTGCGTTTGTTGCCAAATCTAAGCAAATACCCTGCTCCGGCAAGTGCTGCCCCGCGCCATTGTCGAGCCAGTAGATTGCCGTTGTTGTCTTGAAAGCGGGAAAGTAAGTTTTCGTATTCACCATGCAAAAATAATTCTTCGCTGATGTGAAACCGCCCAAAAAGCCTTGCCCCGTACATGTTCATAGTGAAAGTCGGGGAAAAACGGGCATCTCTGTAATATTGGTAGGTAGCCCCTACCCCACCTGAAAACCTCTCAGTGAAGCGGTACGCCGCAAAAGGAGAAGCACCCACAAAGGTAACCTGCCCAAATTGGGCATTGAGCCAGCCACCCCAGTACAGATTTTCTGTATTCCACTTTTTAGTTTCCTTCTCTTTTTCGGGTGCGGCGATTTTATCATTTTGAGGTACTCTCTGAGCCATTGCGCCAAACACAAAAAAACAACAAACAATCAATGAAAAAATAGGCTTCATCTTGATTTAGTTTTGATTCCAAGCGACAGGACGTAAAAAATAACCTTTGCGACGCAACAGAGCTATCATACCATCAGAACCGGCAAGGTGAGCCGCACCTACGGCAGCAAAAACCTTCTTGCCCTCACTGATGTGCCGAGCCAACCGATTGGACATTCGGATATTGCGGCGGGTGAGTAAAGTAAAGACAGAGGCCGAATCCAATTTTTGGGTGGTGCTGGTATAAAGCCCCTCAATATCACCTTTTAGGTAGCTTTCCAGCATAACTTCAAATTCAGAAGGCTTTGCTGTATCCAAATTGACCGCCATCTCGTAAAGCATTTCGGCTTGCGAAGTCAAAGAAATCATATCCAGGGCTTCGAATTGTTCGGATATATTTTCCAAGCCTATTACGGTTTGGCCGTTGCTGCGACTTTGAGTCTGCAAGTACATATCCAAAGGGGGATTTTGGGTAGAGGCTTGGTTTTCAGCATCGGCAAAAAGAGAAGTCAAATAAATGGGCTTGATCCTATCGGCAAACATGGCAAAAAAACCCAACTTAGACATAATAGCCTTTTTGACGGTTTGGTAGCGGGCAGAGTCCAGCAATTGAGCCAACGTAGTATCTCCAGGCATGTAGAGCTTGGGCATCAAGTCCATAACATTTATATTGAGAAGATTAATTTCTCCGGCAAACACATCGCATTTGCTCCAATACATCTGCATCGAATCCGTGAAATTGAAGACTTTGGGGTTGCCAATGTGTATTGTACCAAATAAGTAAGAAGGTTCTTTGAGACCTTTTCCCGTAATTTCCCAGAGCAATTGGGCTTGCGCAACATTGAAAAAAAAACATCCAAACAATAAGGTAATCCTAAATATTTTCATTGAATCATTCGCTTTTAAATAAAAACACTTTTAGCATCAAATAGTTTTCAAATCACTATTAAAGCGACAAGACTCTAAGACATTCAGTTTATCAAAGGGGCTATTTTTTAGGTAAATTTATCATTCTTTGACCACATTGTAATCCCCCAAGCTCAAATCTTTTGCCCTGCCTGTGTAGCGAACAAAGTTGCCTATCATCGAATCATGCAAA
This sequence comes from uncultured Roseobacteraceae bacterium, assembly GCA_964602415.1. Lineage (GTDB taxonomy): Bacteria > Bacteroidota > Bacteroidia > Cytophagales > Flammeovirgaceae > CAZRQL01. Next base: position 27,786 of record CAZRQL010000033.1, on the reverse strand, counting down.
ACGGCATTCGAAATTTCGGTATTTTCTTGTATAAGGCTCGATTTTATCACACTATTGACCACTTTAGTGCCCGCACCTATCGAGGTGTGCGGCCCGATAACCGAGCCCGAAATAACCGCATTTTCGCCAATAAAAACAGGTAAAATAAGCAACGATTCGTTGATTTTGGCCGAATCGGCTATCAAATTCTCTCCGCTCACAAAGTCCATGTAGCGGGCGTTGGTCTCCACTGTGATGTCTTTGTTGCCGCAATCCAACCACTGCTCCACCTGTCCGGGTGCAAATTTTGCCCCTTCGTTTTTCATATTTTGGAGGGCGGTGGTGAGTTGGTACTCCCCGCTTGCAGTTATATTATTGTCAATCAAATATTTGATATGATTTTTCAAGTAGCTACCCTCAGAAAAATAATAAATCCCTATAATGGCCAAATCTGACACAAATTCCCTCGGTTTTTCCACAAAATCGCTGATGACTCCTTGTTCGTTGAGTTGGACAACCCCAAAAGCCGAGGGATTTTCCACCTTTTGGACGTAAATCATACCGTCGTAATGGTCTTTGATTTCAAAATCCGCTTTGAAAAGGGTATCGGCAAATGCCACAATCACCGGCCCTGAAAGCGACTGTTCGGCACAATAAATGGCGTGAGCAGTCCCCAATGGCTCTTTTTGGTAATAAATCTTGCCTTTTGCCCCCAGACTCTCCGCTATTCCCAGCAACTGAGCCTCTACCTGCGCCCCAAAATCGCCTATCACAAAAGCAATTTCATCAATAGGCTCACCTTTGGCCATTTTGGACAAATCCTCTACCAAACGCTGAACAATCGGCTTGCCCACCACTTTAATCAGAGGTTTGGGGGTGGTCAGTGTGTGGGGTCTGAGCCGAGTTCCTCGACCCGCCATTGGAACTATAATCTTCATTTACAATATATTAATGCGTTTTAAAAATCTGAACTTCGCTATTTTCAAATACCAATGTATCTGTGGCAAATTTATTGCCTTTTTTCAATATCATCATATCATAATGCCTCAAACTGTCAAATTCCGTATCAATTTGGAGTAAATTTTCTTTTTCAACAATGTATTTAAGTCTTAAAAAGACTTGATAAATATCAAACTGAGAATAAACATATTTTGGCTTAAAACGATACATATTATCAATGGCAATCTCTACATCATCATAAACAGAATGTTTTGAATACCTATTTAGCAAAATAAAAAATAATACCATCGCATAACAAACCACAATATACATGCCTATTTTTGGTTTTTTTGACAAAAAAACAGCCCAAACCATAAATTCTAAATTCATCCGCCAAAACCAAGTTCGGTTAAAGGGTTGTTTGTCAAATAAAAAACAAAGCAAAAAGGAAGAAGTCGCTAACAAAACATATAAAAAAAGTAATTCATCTTTTTTTGAAAAATAAACTGCATAGCTTAATATAAATAAAGATAACAAAAAACCCAAGCGTTCAACTTCGTAATATGTCCCTAAGGCATCAATCCAGTAATATAAAAAATTGTCAAATCCTTTCAAATTGAGCCATTCATTATTGAAAAAAGTATTTGAGCTAAAAACTAATATAGGCAAATAGGCCAAAAAAACCAAATCCGATACAAAAATATTAATCAATAAAAAATCTTTTATTTTTGTTTTAAAAAACAAATAAATTGAGGCAGGAATATAAAAAAACAAATGAGTAGGCAACGTAAAAAATCCAAAAAAATTAGCCAAACAAAACAACAATATCTTTTCAGAACTTATTTTGCCAATAAGAGCAAATAAAGATAACAAAATAAAAAGATTTTGAGCGGCGTACCCCCTGCCCATCACAGAATAAAGAGTAAAATATTCCCCAAAACAGGTAAGTAAAACCCCAAAAATAGCTGCTTTTTGGCCGTATCTTTTTTGCAAATACCAAGCCAATAGCCAAGAATAAACCGCTGAAAACAACAAAGAACCAATTCTTAGGGCGGCTTTTGCAGGCAAAAAAGTCCAAAATGTGCAAAATATCGTGTAAAATACATGATTATTTGGCCCGGGATAAAAAGCCCAACTCACAAAAAAGCCTCTTGAAACCAGAAAAACATAATTGAATGCCTCGTCAATATGTAAAGGCAAAAAGACCGCCCAAAACAACCGATAAACACATAAAAAACCCCAAACCCACCAAACAACCCTATCCAACCTAAAATTATATCGAGGAAACTGAAATTTAATACCTCTAAAAAGCAGATAAGCCGTAACCACCAAAACCAACATCCCCAAACCGAATCCAAGCCCCAATAGCCAAAACCTCTCAGCACTGAGGTAAGTCTGTATTTTTTGCCAGTCGGCAGTAGAGAGTCCCAATAATTGATTCAAAATCTAATAATTTTTTGTTATTTTTGCCAAAAATAAACAAATGTTCTGCTCTCAAACACAAATCAGAGTCAGGTATGCCCATACCGACCAAATGGGCACTGTATATTATGGCAATTATCCGGCTTTTTACGAAATAGGCCGGGTGGAATCCATGCGCTCTTTGGGTATCAGCTACAGAGAAATTGAGGAAAGTGGCGTAATGATGCCAGTTTTAGAATGTTATATCAAGTACTTGGCTCCTGCAAAATACGATGAGCTACTAACTATAGAGACCCAAATACCTGAATTACCGACCGCCAAAATCCGCTTCGATTATCGAATACTATCCCCGGAAAACAAACTTCTAAATACGGGATATACTTGGCTGGCTTTTGTAGATAAACAAACTTTTCGCCCTGTTCGTACCCCAAAAATGGTTTTAGATGCTCTAAATCCTTATTTCAATGGATAAAATTTTTAGTTCGGCCTTTGATTTTTTTGCTTATGCGCTGCCGGGAACGTTTATTCTTATATCTCTTGCATTATTTTATCCTACTTTTTTGAGTCCCTTAGATTTGTTGCAATTGAAGCCTGACACCACGCAATTGGCTGTTTGTGCGACCGTAGGCTATCTGTTGGGTTTTGCTCTCAACAATGTAGGGCGGTTTATTTACAAAAAATACGGAAAAATAATTTGGCCGCAATATTTTAAATTTGAAGATTTAGACACCCATTTGAATATATCGGAAAAATACGCGCTCATTCGAGAATTAAGCCCCACAAACTTCAAATATATTGAGATATGGAATGTATTTTGCAGCATGTCTCACAACATGGCACTATCCTGTGCATTGCTTTTCATAATTTCATTGATTAAACTGGTATTTTTCAAAATAAGTACTTTGTACTTGGATTGGGTTCTGGTTGCTTTTGTGTCTTTATTGCTATTTTTCTTGTTCTTGCATCGGGCAGTGGTATTTTATTCATGGGCGGCAACAGATATCAACGCCACTATTAAATGCCTAAAACTGCGCGAAAAAGTAGGATTAATCGAAAATCAAGATGCAAACAAGTAATTTTATTGATGCTTTGTTGGTTTTTGCTACAAGTGCCGTGAAATTCATATTCGGCCCTGCTTTGGGTTATGCAAGGGGCTTACCTTTCGCCGCAACGGTGATTTTGACCATAAGCGGAATGATGACCAGCGTGATTATTTTTACCTATTTTGGGGATTATCTTAAAAAGCGCATATTTTTTAAATTGATGCGAAATAAAAAAGTATTTTCCCGATCTAATAGGCTCAAAGTAAAAATTTGGCGTAAATACGGGATTTGGGGAACAGCATTTCTGACTCCTATATTTTTCAGCCCAATAGTCGGTACGCTACTTGCTGTTTCTTTTGAAAATCGAAGGCTAACCGTAATTTACACTATGTTTGTGGCGGCTGTTTTTTGGGCATTGGTGCTCTCTTTTTTAATTTATTTTACAAGTAAACTGATATGAAAAAATCTACTCTTTTGCATTTGCGAATACCATTTTCTTTTTTTTTGATGCCTATCTTTTTATTTGCGGTTTCGATAACAGATAAAAATAAAATAAGCCTACTGGATTTTTTGGTACTCTTTCTGATTCTTCATGTTTTAATTTATCCTGCTTCCAATGGCTTTAATTCATACTACGACCGCGATGAAGGGCCGATTGGCGGACTAAAATCACCCCCAAAAGTAGAAAAAGAATTGCTCATTTATTCGCTATTGATGGATTTGATTGGCATTTTTTTGGGTTATTGGTTTTTGGGTATTTGGGTTGCTATGGGTATTTTGCTCTATGGGCTGGTTTCAAAGGCATACAGCCACCCTGTTATTCGCCTGAAAAGTATGCCCATCGTAGGACTTTTGAGTGTGGTACTGTTTCAGGGGGCTTTTGTGGTCTTATTGGTAGCATATAGCCTTGATGCTGAAAGCATTGAACTCAGAAAAACATGGTTGGCAGCGCTTTTGGCTTCTGCCATGCTTTTTGGCTCGTACCCCATGACCCAAATTTACCAACATGAAGAAGACAGCAAAAGAGGGGATAAAACGATTAGCTTGCTATTAGGAATCAGGGGTACTTTTATTTTTACAATTGTTTTTTTTGGCATAACGAGTGCCGGTTTTGGTTTCTTTTTTTGGAAATACAGCGGAATCATGCAAAGCCTGTTATTTTTTGCGGCTTTAAGTCCGGTATTGCTTTATTTTGCTTGGTGGTTTTATGTTAGCTACAAAGACGAAACAAAAGCCGATTTTTCGAATACCATGCGCCTGAACATGATTTCGGCTCTGATGTTAAACCTGTTCTTTGGATTATTTTATATTTTTGGATAAAGGAACTGATAGACTTTCGGATGAGTTTGTGTATGCTTGATGTTGATTTTTAAGTAAAATATCTTTTAGTTCAGCTATATCTTTTTCGAGTTTTTCGAGTTTTTGTTCCAATAAAAAATTATCATTGAGTATAAAATTTTGAGATGTGGGCTGCGATGACAAGGAGTGTTTTTCATTGTAGCTGTGTATTTCATTCATGGCATTGACAACCACAGCAATAAATATATTGAGTGCTGTGTAAGTTGCCGTTAAAATAAAAGGAATAAAAAATAAAAAAGCATAAGGAAATTTTTCCATAACGGGTCTGGCAATACCCATAGACCAACTCTCGAGGGTCATAATCTGAAACAAGGTGTACATAGTAGGGCCAAGTCCCCCAAACCACTGAGGAAAAGCCTCTCCAAACAGATTGACCGCAATCACAGCAAAAACATAAAAAACCAGCACCAGCAACATGCCTATCCAGCCGATACTGGGAATGGATTTGATAAGGGCATCAATGATGAGCCTAAGTTTTGGGACTTTTTTGAGCAGGCGCAAAGTCCTGAGTATGCGCAATGTACGTAAAATAACAAAAGATTCTGGCGTAGGCAAAATAGAAAAGCAGACAATAACAAAATCGAAGGTATTCCAGCCGTCTTTGAAAAAATCAAACCGCCAAGCGTATAGTTTAAGGGTCAGTTCCGTCGCAAAAATTACCAATATGACCTCATCAAGATAAAAAAATAAATTGCCAAACATCAAATGCAAATAGCCTTCGCTGTCCAAGCCTATGGTAATGGCATTAATTATAATTAAGTATATGATTAACTTTTGTACTTTGGGATGGTCAACCCAATTGCCTATTTGAGTCCTCAGTTTTCTGTCCATTTTGCCTAATTGTTTGCGCAAAGATGAATATAGATAAATAAAAAAGCAAGACTCAAACTTCGAAGCGACAACTGTCGGCCTCAAGTTTGTACTTGGCGATGTCTTGCGGCAGGCAAAATTTTTGCCATATACGGGGCAAAAGGGCTTTGGCTTGAGGGCTTTGGCGAATTTGCCAGTACCTATCGCGGTTGATGGGCAGCACTTTTTCATAATCCACAAGTGGCGCAGGGTAGTCATAGCCTATTCTGCATTGGTAAAAAGTCTGCTCCATGAGGCTCATTTTCCAAGGCTCTGCCAACAAAGGCATAGGCACTCGGCTGAGTTCGGGTAGCCATGTTTTGATAAAAACGCCTTCGGGGTCGTATTTGAGAATTTGATGCGTGGGGTTGAAAATTCGCAAGGTGTGGTAGCCAGTCAGTCCGGCTTGCATCTGAATTTGGGGGTAATGAATACCGGGGTCGTAGTCGAGAAATAACTTGGCCAAATGCAGAGCCAATGGCCTGAAATCCAACCATAACCCAAAAGAGGCAAAAGTAGCCAACATAGCCCGCATCCTAAAATTGACCCAACCGGTTGCCTGCAAACAGCGCATTGATGCGTCCACCATAGGATAACCCGTCCGTCCCTGCATCCATGCCTCGAGCATACCGCCTTCCGACAAGCGATTGAGTCCCTGAAATGCCATATTGATAGGCTCAAACTCAATACGAAAATCGGTTTCTAATTTTTGGATATAGTGAGACCGCCACCAAAGGCGGGACAAAAAATTCTTCATATTCCAATCAGAGCCTTTTGCGGCCACAGTAGCCTGATAAACCTGCCTTGCAGAAATACACCCAAAAGCCAAATATGGCGACAAACGACTGCATCCTCTGCGGGCAGCGTGAGGCTGGGACAGCGTGCGCGAGTACTGATGATGCCGCTGCTGCAAAAAAGACTGCAAATAACGTCGGGCATAACTCTCACCGCCCCTTTGAAAACGAGCGTCCGATTCGGAAGTCTTAAACGACGCATCACAAAGCCGCTCAACCAACGAATGGGGCACGATTGCGGGTTTGATATTTTGGTGCTGCGCAATCTTGTTGGTAAAATAATCAGTATCAAGATTTTCCTGCCAACCTTGGCGGTGTTTGCGACCTCGCAAAGTGCCATTCTGCTCAAATTCAACATACAAAATCCCCCTTTGTTTCGACCAAGATTTTACGGCCTTGTCTCTTCTGAAAGTCAGCAAGTTGCCTACTTCTTCATAGCTGAATAGGTGCACCACCTCAAAAAATTCCGATACAATCTCCAAACTCTCTATCACCTCTCTGTGAGAAACAAGCAAACAAGGCTCCTGCAAACTCAATTGCATATCTTGCAGAGCCTCAGCACAAAACCTGACGTGCCTGATGTCTGAATCTTCTGAGCTAAGTATATGAGGCTCAAAACAGTACAGCAGCAGTGTGGGAAGTCCCTCACGAGCCGCAGCCGCCAATGGCTCGTGGTCTGTCAGCCTCAAATCGCGCTTCAACCAAACAACACTGATTTTCATACTCAATTAAAAGACGCAAAAGTTAAAGCCAATTCCACATTCACCACCTAATGCCTATTTCTTGCTAAAGACACAGCAAAAACAGTAGCCAAAAAGGTAACCGGCGTAAACAATATTTTCTCCCAAAAGCTATGAGAATTTAGGTTTCCCAATGTATTGAGTGCAAAAACAAATGCCATAAGCCAAAAAATAATTTTAAAAAACAAATAATACGGTTTATTTTTAATAAAACTCCAAACCGTCCAAATAAAAAATAGATTGACCAAAACAGATAGCAAACCAAAAAACAGCTCCTGTGTTGGGCTTTGAAGCCTGCCGCCCCAACTCATAGCCGAGGGAACAATACCCAAAACCATTGCCAAGTTGAACAACAGACCTACAAAAAATATAATCATGAGTGAATAAGATGCAACTTTTTTCATTTTTTCCAATTAAAATAAGAGATTATCCGAATGCACAAAATCAAAATTATTTAATCAATTTTAATTCTTTTCTTTCCAAAACCCAAACAAAAATCACAAAAAGTACCAGCAACAGATTCCCCCAAATTTTGATGTACTGCGCAATGATAGAAAAGATAAAAGCCAAAAAAAGGTAGATAACAATGCGATTGATTTGATAATTTATATAATAATGCTTTTTGCCATAAAAATAACAAAGCCACGCCATGCTAAAATAGCACACCAAAGTAGCCCAAGTGCTGCCCCAATAGCCCCAGTGAGGGATAAGAATATAATTTAAAGCCACTGTAATGAGTGCCCCCAAAAAGCCAATCCAAGCTGCATAATACGTTTTATCGCTCAGTTTGTACCAAACCGAAAAATTGTAATACATACCCAAAAATATATTGGCCAGCAGCAAATAAGGCACAATACCCAAACCCGAATGATACGCGGAATTGGGAATCAATATATGGGCTATCCAAAATGAGTTGGCTGAAACCAAAAGCATCATAGCGCAACAAACCGCCACAAACAGCGTCATAGAGCGGCTATAAAGTTCTTTTTGTCCCCAAGCCGAAAAAAACAAAGGCTCCGCCGCAAACTTATAGGCTTGCACAGCCAACGTGATAAAAATAGAGAGCTTATAGCAAGCCGAATAAATACCTATTTGCTCTTTGGGATTGCCGGAAGCGAATAGTTCGAGCATCAGCCTATCTCCCGCCTCATTGACAGCAAAAAAAAGCCCACCGAACAAAAACGGCCAGCCATAGCTCAGCATCTGATAAGCCATTGGCAAATTGATGCCAAAACCCGCTTTTGTGGTCGAAGGCAACAAAATTAAAAAAATTATCCCGCTGCCCGCCAAATTTGCTACCAGCACCCAATCTATGGCTTGAAATAAGCCTTTTGCAAATCCAAAGTAAAAATAAACCAAGTTCAATCCAAATATAATAACTGCATTAAGAATTTTTAAACCGGAAAAAAGATAAACTTTGTTTTTTAGGCGCAATTGGGCAAAAGGAATCACGCAAAGCGTATCCAGAGCCAAAATAAAAAGCATATAAGACCAAAGCCGCTCATTTTGCCACCAAAGCCCCAATAATGTAAGTAAAGTGGTTGAAGCCAATAACAAACTCTGTGCGGTGCGCTGTGCCTGAGAATTATGAACAGAAATTCTGAAATAAGCCGTTTCCATTCCATACGTATAAAGGCTGTTTAGTATGATGATATATGAATAAAACAGCGAAACAGTGCCATAATCTTCTGTTTTAAAATAACCTGTATGAAGCGGAACAATCAGATAATTAATCAGTCGCGCGATTACCGTGCTCATACCATAGCTCAGGGTTTGGGTCAGTAATTTTTTGAGCATATCTTAATTTTTGCCAAAACTAACCTGCTTTAGGTTCATATAGAAAAAATATTGAAAACATTTATTTATACTATAAATTAAGTGGTTTTATATTTTTTGTATAATTAAATACTTGAAAATCAATTGAATAAAGTCTTAAAATCTTAAAAATCACTTAAATCTTGGTATACACTAAATAAGGGCAAAAATTTTAATTCTATATTTGCCAATAAACAAACATAAATGATTAAGAATGACCCCAAAACGCTAAGGGCTTGGTACTGCTACGATGCCGCCAACTCTGCTTACAGTTTGACTGTAACGACGGCTATTTTTCCTCCGTTTTTCTTGGGCGCAACGCAAGCGGCTTATCCAGAAGGCGGCGGATTGGTGCCTTTTTTGGGAACGCAAATCAAAAATGATGTGCTGTTTTCTTATTCTGTATCAGGGGCTTATCTCATCATTGCCGTGCTCTCGCCTTTTCTTTCGGGTATGGCAGACTTTGGGGGCAACAAAAAGTCTTTTATGCGGTTTTTTGTGTATTTGGGTGCTTTGAGTTGTTTTATGTTGTACTTTTTCGATGGCTCAAATATATTTCACGGGGTGTTTTTTTCGATGACGGCGCAATTGGGCTTTACAGGTTCTATTGTGTTTTACAATGCTTTTTTGCCCGAAATAGCCACCAAAGAGCGTATGAACGATGTAAGTGCCAAAGGTTTTGCTTGGGGGTACTTTGGAAGCGTTATTATATTGATTGTCAATTTAGTAGTCATACAAAATTATGAATCCTTTGGCTTTTCGCAAGAGGTTTCAGCCGTCAGGTCGGCGTTTGCACAGGTGGCTCTTTGGTGGATATTGCTCTCAATACCCGCTTTTGTGTACCTCAAAGACAAGCCTCAAAAAATAACCGTGGGCTTGGACTATTTTTTGAAGGGTCTGCGCGAACTCAACAAAGTCAAAAACATCATTTTGGGTATGCCTACCCTAAAACGGTACTTGCTTTCTTTTTTCTTTTTTAGTATGGGGGTGCAGACCGTCATGCTGCTTGCGCCTTTGTACGGCAAACAAGAGTTCAACTTGGAAACCAGCGACTTGATTATGACAGTGCTCATCATCCAGTTGGTGGCCGTAGTCGGTTCGATGGGTTTTGCACGAGTGGCCGGAAAATTTGGCAATCCTTTCGCCATGTACACCATGCTATTTATTTGGTTGATGATTTGCGTATTGGGCTACTTTTTAAGCTCAAAAACAGGGTTTTATGTATTGGCCGCTCTGGTGGGTACGGTAATGGGTGGCATCCAGTCCATAGCCCGAGCAACTTACTCCAAATTGTTGCCCACTGATACGGCTGACACTGCTTCATTCTTTAGTTTTTACGATGTAACCGAAAAAATGGCCACGACCATCGGCACGTTTAGCTTTGGCTTGATTTTGGACTTGACGGGAAGCATGAGAAACAGCATTTTCGCGCTGGGTAGCTTTTTTATCATCGGCATTTTGGTACTTTGGTTTGCTCATTTGCCGCGCCTCATTGATGAGCCAGTTCGCAGATAGCCAACCAAGCCATCAGCCCCGCGCCTATTTCCAGAGCGTCCTCGTCAATATCAAAAGTTGGGGTATGCACGCCTGAGACAATACCTTTGGACTCATTGGCCGTGCCCAAGCGATAAAAACAACCCGCAAGGTGTTGGGTGTAAAAAGCAAAATCCTCCGAAGCCATCCAAATATCCAAATCCACTACCTTGTCTTGACCCAAATAATCCTTAGCCCAATTTTTGAGTTTTTCGGTCAATACAGGATCATTTTTCAAAAAAGGATAGCCTTTCTTGATGGCCACCTCACAACTGCCCCCAAAGGCTTGGGCGGTGCTTTGCGCCATCTCGGCGATAAAACCATGCGCTTTTTGCCGCCAGTGCTCGTCCATGCACCGAAAAGTGCCTTCGATATGGACTTCATTGGGTATGATATTGGTGGCCCCTTGGGCTATGACTTTGCCAAAAGAGAGGATAGCCGGTATTTTGGGACTGATTCGGCGGCTGACCACCGATTGCAAAGCCACAATGATATGAGCAGCTATCAGCACGCTGTCTGTGCAAGCCTCCGGCATGGCGGCGTGGCCTCCTTTTCCTTTGACAATCAGGTAAATCTCGTCGGCAGAAGCCATGTACATACCCGACCGAAAGCCGACCGTACCCACCGGCAAAAAAGGCATAACATGCTGACCAACAATAGATTGTGGTGAAGGATTTTGCAGTACCCCGTCCTCAATCATCAAAGAAGCCCCGCCGGGGATTTTTTCTTCTCCGGGCTGAAAAATCAATTTGACCGTACCCTGAAAGTCCTGCCTGCATTGGGACAATATCTTGGCCGTGCCCAACAGAGAGGCCGTATGGGCATCGTGTCCGCAAGCGTGCATAACACCCTCTCGCTTAGAACGATAAGGTACTTGGTTGGCTTCTGTGATAGGGAGTGCATCCATATCCGCCCTCAAAGCAATCACCTTGTTGTCAGGGTTTTGGCCTTCTACAAAAGCCACAATGCCCGTCCGGGCTACCCCGCGCTGTACCCTAAGTCCCATATCCTCAAGTTTTTGGGCAACAAATTCGGCTGTCTCAAACTCTTGAAACGAAAGTTCGGGATGGGCATGTAAATGCCTTCGATTGGCTATGACTTCATGCTTGACTTGAGCGGCCAAGGCTTGGATTTTGTTCTTTAACATGCACGCAATTTAGCAAAGTCTCAAATACAGAACAACCTGTAATTTATTAAATAATTGATTTTCAATATCTTATTAAGATGAACAGAATATTACATCACATTACGTAAATATTAAATTTTAATCTTCAATATTATATTTTTGTTACATTATTTTTGTAAATATTTGATAAATAGCATAAAATTCAATTTTCAATTTTCAATTTTCAATTTTCAATTTTCAATTTTCATCTTTACTATCTTATCTTTACATTATCAAATTGATGGCAAGAACAGATGCCCCAAAGACTCCCGACAAGCCGCAGGCATCCGGCAGGGATGATTTGAGTGTTTTTGCAGATGATTTGCGCCGGCTTTTGGTTGGGGACACGAGTGTATTTTTTTTAATTTTTTTATCTAAATTTTTTAATTTTATGAAAATCATCAACTATAAGTATTTAATGGTCTTTACGACTACGTTATCAATTTTTATTTTACTTGGTCATAGTGCCTATTCGCAAGATTTTTCAAGTCAGTACTCCGAGATAAAAACAGCTTCGCTTGTTTTACCTCAATCAGAAGTTATTGAGATACGCGGAAAAGCACACGTTTTAGCGACTACTTTTACAGCAACGCTTGAGGTTGTTTGTGATCCAGAAGTAGATACTTGGTGTATGAGAATCAAAATAAAATCTAATGGCCGAATTAAAGTAATCATAAATACACAGGCTTCTAATATACCTCCATTTAGTGCAGGAAACCATAGTACTGTACCTCTACCAGGTCAAACAGTTCATACATTTTCTGATTGTATTCCCGAACCATTTGAAGGTGAATAAATACTTTTGATTCAACCTCTCAAAAAAAAGAGGTTGAACCATCTTTAAAATTATTTTTTAAAAAAACTTACTATGAAACATTTTTTCTTAACATTTATCTTTTTTTTCTTACTTGTTAGACCATTATTTAGTTTTACACCATCCTTTATGATTAAAGTTAACCCAATTACTTGTAAAGGCTGTAATACATTAAAATATGACCATCTGAAATATATACCCAAATACTTTGATATATATTTGGTATTTAGCGATGATGTGTCTAATCAAATTGCTTCAAAAATAGCAAATGATATCTGTCCTAAAAATGTAAATTGTAAAATAAAAATTGACCCTAACCTTTTTAAAAAACTAAATTATGATTTTTTAACTATCTATGACTTAAAAAAATCTAAAATTATTGATAAAATTTATTTAACCGATATTTTAGAATATCTCTCTAAAAACAGGTATAATTTTGAAATAGATGTAAATTTACTTGAAAGAAAAGTATTAGATACTACTAAAGTAATTCCTGAATTGATATCTATAACTTCCTATGAAAAAGATGTATATGTACTAAATAAAGGTGAAGAAAAAATTTTTAAATACTCGCATGAACTCAATCAAGTTGATGAAATTGATATTTCAAGTCTCATTTCTGAAATAAAAAAAATGGGTAAAGAAAGCTACAAGTTCAGCTATGTAATTAATACATTTTTGTATTCAGAAAATAGATTTCGATTTTTGATACAAACCTATACGACAAATTATACTGATAGCCTAAAACAGAAATTATCTACCAATATTGGATACTATGTATTTTATTACTCAAAAGAAAAATTAGACTTTCAAGAAATATCTTTTGCCAACTATGAAAAATATTCAATACTCAGCACTTCAATAATTCCTTTGGAAAACAATAATTTTATGATTTTAACAACAAATAAAAACTCAAAAGATAGCTTATTCTTTTTTATTAGAAATAATGAAAATATATTACGTTCATGGAAAGCAAAACTTCCTGAATTAAACCAAAAACTTAATCTCTATGATTTTAACTTAAAAACATTTAACCACATTAATGGATACTATTGCATGGTATTTTCACCGGAAATATATCATGTTTTGGAGGAAAAAGTGTATAAAATAGAAGATAGAACATATAAAGTAGAAGTGGATTTTTCAAAAATGACTTTTTTTTCAGATTATGCCATACACTCTTCAAATGAGAATAATGGAATAATAGGAACAATATACAGGTTTAAAGATAAATTTTACATTTCTTATATTGATAAACTAAATTCATTAAAATTAAATATAAAGTTAAAGGGAGTTGATAAAATATACAATAAATATCCTTGTCCATGTCTTTTTGTTTTATCATATGACTTAAACTACATATGTTACGTTGGTCAAGATAATTTTATCAATATATTAAATATATCATCTAAAATTTAATTTTTCAAAGTTATTTTTCAGTTAACTGAATCATCTTTACACTATCAAATTGATGGCAAGAACAGATGCCCCAAAGACTCCCGACAAGCCGCAGGCATCCGGCAGGGACTCTTTGAGTGTTTTTGCAGATGATTTGCGCCGGCCTTTGGCTGGGGACTGTTGTATTTTTTTTTAATCATTTTTTAATCTAATTTTACGATTTCATTCATTTCTAAAAACGCAAAAAATTTAGCATTAATCGTAGCAGTTTTACATTTTACAACTGCTTGTTCCTTGTATCAAGTACATGATGAGATTCCCATAGCTCAGCAATCAAATCATTCTCAACAACTGTCAGCATCAACAACCCCGACTCCTTTGCAAGTTGGTAGTTGGCATAATCAATTTATATCATATGCTAACATGAATTTCAAAGATTCGGTAGATAATCTTTCTATGTACGATTCAGCATTTAAGCATTTTAAAGCCTACAACATCATCATAGATGGTCCTTTTAGCGAACTTATATTAACACAGGCAAAACTTCTTGTAATTGATTCTATTACCAAAAGAATTCAGTTTCCTCTTTACAATCAAAATTCTGTCATCAATCCTTCAAATATCAATATTTATGACTTAGCTAAGCCTAAAATTGATAAGTTATTTTCAGTGGGGTAATAACTCAAGCAACACATACAATTTTGAAAAACTTGTATTTCTCTATTGACAGTATTAAAAATGCCTCGTTGACTTATTCACAAACTATTGATAAAATAAATTCGGCTATATTAGTCGCTGATGACTTTTATCATTCCATTGATACCACCTCAAATGAGGGAATGTTATTAGGGTGTGTTGTGTCAATTGCGAAAAATTCGCTCAAGAAAAATTCGCTCAATTATTGGGATGAATACCATAATGAGAATAATCAACCAGCTCTTTTATCTGTTTGGGTCGGAATTGATCTATTAGGTATTTTAGGCGGTATAGCAACTCAAATCGCTTCTGACTTGTACGATGGACATTCTATAGATTGGGCAAAAGCTTTTCTTGTAGGTGCGATTTCTGCCATATTTGCTTCAATAGGTGGATCATCATGGTTTTTAAAACTATTTAAATCAGCTAACGTTATCTAACTATGGAAAACATATCAAAAAAATATTTATTGTACTTAGCTGCAATTGTTAACGCGGGCTTATCTGTGTTCCTTTCTAATAGAATATTAAATCCGATTATTGGATACGATATTTGGGGAATAAATTTAATTTATCACTTTTTTGTTATCGGTTTTATTCAGTTTCTATTATGGTATTTAGGAAGGAAAATTTTTAAAATTTATTGAAATTTTATTGCTATCATATTAATTTAATGTAAGTTAGCTGCTATTTTTCAGTCATATAACATTATCTATAATTGTGGCACTATTTAGAATAAACTCAATGCAGGCTTCATAGCCTGCATTTTTTATTATCAATTTTGATAGGCCAGATTCTTCTCCAAAACATGCCTAAGGAGACTTAGACCGTGCTCGAAAAATTTTACGAATATCTTTTAAGATTATTTGCCGTAAATAGTATTGATTTTCAATATCTTATTAAGACGAACAAAATATTACATCACATTACATAAATATTAATTTTAATCTTCAATATTATATTTTTGTTACATAATTTTTGTAAATAGTTGATAAATAGCATAAAATTCAATTTTCAAAGGTGTTGCTAATTTAGTATATTTTATTTTGAAGTTTTATTAGTCTATTTGAATATGAAGAAATGCCTAAGATGTAAATCTATTAATTTTTGTAAAGATGGCATAGCAAAACAAAGACAGCATTTTAAATTCAAAGATTGTAATTTTCGCTTCACCCAATTACAAAATCAATTAATAACCTTTCAATAATCAACAAATACCATCGGGCTGTATTGTTTTTAAATACAACCCGATGCTGTATGGAGTATCCCTTGATAGACTTGTGCCAATTGGTCTAAATACTTGAGGCTTATGAGGGTACAAGACTGTGATTTATGGGTTTACTATCGGGAAAGTTGTAGAGCCTTATTAAATACAGGATCTCTTTGTAAATAGGCTTTGTAGAATGCGTCTTCGCCGTATTTGACCCTTGCTATTTGGGCTTTGATTTGGGAGGCAAGCACGGGCGGTATTGACTTGAGTGTGCTCATATCGGTGCCAACTTGTGCGGCTATTTTTGAAAGCAGTTTAAAATTATCAAATTGATAGCTTTGAATGAAGGTGTTTTCGTCCATTTGCAAACGCTTGGCCTCTTGGGCGGCCACTTCTCTGACAATAGACTTGGCAAAAATTTCCCCGATTAGTGGCGTGTAAGAAGAAGTATCCTTGGCCACAAAAAAATCAGGCGAGATTCCTCCCCCGCCAAAGACAATTCTGCCTTTTTGCGTTTTGTAAGTCTGAGTAGAGTCGTGTTTGATGCTATCGGCGAGGAAGTATTCCCCCGTCTCAATCCTTTTTAGCAAATCGGTAGAATAAGCCTCGTGGCTGGTGTAAGGCTTTTGAATACAGCGTCCTGAGGGGGTATAATAGCGAGACACCGTAATTTTGAGCATGGAGCCATCCTCAAAAGTAACAGGTCTTTGCACCAGACCCTTGCCAAATGTCCGCCTACCCACCAAAACAGCGCGGTCGTTGTCTTGAAGCGCACCGGCCAAAATCTCAGAAGCCGACGCTGAACTTTCGTCAATAAGCACCCAAATATCTCCATTCTCAAAAGCACCCGAATTTTTGGCAAAATAACGCCTGTCGTTTCGGGCATTTTTGCCTTGGGTGTAAACAATGAGCTTGCTGTCTGTCAAAAACTCATCGGCTATCAATATGGCTTGGTCCAAAAGCCCGCCACCGTTGCCCTGAACATCAAAGATGAGTTTTGTCATACCTTTGTTTTTGAGGTCAATAAGACGCTCTCTGACTTCTTGGGAACAGTTGGAACTGAATTTTGAAAGCCTGATGTAGCCCAAGTTATCAGAAAGCATAAAAGCTGCCTCTATTGCCGAAGTGGCTATTGAACCACGTGAAAGCGCAAACTTGAGGCTGCCACCCAAAGCCTGCCTAAATACCTCTACTTCTACACGGCTGCCTTTTTCGCCCCTGAGTTTCTCTATCACTTCCCGGGTTTCTTTTGGAAAAAAAGGCTCACCATCAACGGCTATCATCCTGTCCCCGGGCAAAATACCCGCCCGCCGAGCAGGGCCGTCAGGGAGCGTATTTTCCACCACCACGCTATCGGCAAAAATATAAAAACTCACCCCTATCCCTTCAAAACCGCCCTTGATATGAGCCATTTCGAGTTGGGTATCCATAGAAGATACATAAGAACTGTGTGGGTCTAACTTGTGTAAAATAGCCTTAATACCCTCCTCTGTCAAATTGTCCGCATCTACTGCATCCACATAATACTCATCTATGATACGAAGCAAATCGGAAATTTTTTTTGTATTTCGCCTTAACTGCGAATTATCAATAGTAAGTTGAGGCAAATAATAGCCTATTGTCATGCTGACAGCCACTAATACGAAGATAAATAAAGGGCGCATAGATCTGGGTTTGGGGCAAAATTAGACAGCAAACAAAAAGACGCAAACACACAAGCACCCAAGAGTGAACCCAATCAGCAAAATAAAACCCAAAAAGAGTCTTTACGAATTTGCTTTTTTGGGTTAGAAAAGTGTATAATTGTGCTGTAAAACAATAACTTCGTGAAACTCTGGGATATTTTTGAACCGCAACCAAACTGGCAACAACAAGCCCTCAAAGACCTCAAAACCGATGAACTGCCGGAAAAACTCTTTACTCGGCTTGCGGAAGGTATTGATTTAGACCCTATTTACCACCAAGCCGCCACGGAAATTTTGCCGGATTGGAAACCGGAAACTTGGGTGAATTTGTCAAAAATAGACTGTAAAGACCCCAAACAAGCCAACGAAATGGCTTTAAAAGCACTCAACAGCGGGGCATCGGGATTGATTTTTGACAACACCGCTCAAAAAGATATTAATCCGCGAGTGTTGGAATCCATCTATCTGGACTACATAGAATCGGTGGTCTTAGAAAAAAGCGGCTTGATTCCCAACGCTTGGCAGAGCATTATAAAATTAAACTCGGAGCAAAACCGTGTTCAAGCCACCGCTTGGGCTTTGAAAGAGGCTTATTTGAAAATGGAGAATGAACCTCAAAGTTCCATATTATTCTGGGTGGAACTGGGAGATCGTTTTTTTGTGGAAATGGCAAACATAAGAGCGTTGAAAATCTTAGTGAATGGACTAAAAGCCGAATTGGGCTTTGAAGGAAAAATTGCCATCTTAGGCAGCACTTCTATTGAGGGAAAAACAAAAGAAGAAGTATTGGTTTCCAATTCCTTACAAGCCGTCTCGGCGGTTTTTGGGGGTGTGGATATGCTTTGGGTACAGCCCCATGAGGAGAGCGAATTTGGACGAAGAATAGCCTTGAATGTCAGCAATTTACTTTGTGATGAGGCGTACTTAGACAAAGTCAGCGACCCAACCGCAGGCTCTTATTTCATCACGCAGCTCACAGCAAGCCTTTGTGAAGCATATTGGGAAAAATTCAAACAGTTTTAAGTCGTAGGTACTTATAATTGTTGTATTATTAAATTTACATGATTTTTTAAGCATTTTATTGAACCATAACAGATAAACCATCTTTTTTATGATTGAAATGAATTGGGAGCAAATCCAAACTTTTGCAGAAAACAATATATTCTTGGTATTTGCTGCTTGTATCGTGTTGCTGTCTTTTTTGATTTTCTTGCTTTCGCTTTCGATTCGTACCTCTCGCCGCAAAAAAGAAAACAGACAAAAAGCACCTTATCTGCCTTTGGACGAGCAGTCGCTCATACAAGTCTTTGAGAAACTAAAAGCTGCCTCCATCAACACCAATCTTTTTATCGCTCAACACGAAGCCACCCTCAAAGCCAAAGAAGAAGAACTCATCTCCAAGCAAACAGCCATCAAAACTCTGGAAGAGAGACTTTTAGAACTCAATGCCGAAATAGAAGCCAAAGGAGGCACGGGTATGGTGTTGGCGGAAAAAAACCTATGGGCTGACCCTCAACTGATTGCCATCTGGAAAGGCCGAGTCAGAAAAAGACTCAATATAGTGCTACTGACAGGTATCGTGATTGGGTTGGTGTTGGGAAACTTGATTTTCTATTTTGTGTTGGCTCAGACCCGACTGATTGAAATATTTATTGCCCGTATTGCTGAAGGGTTTGGAATCTAATAGCTCTCCGCCTCGTTTGGAAATTCTCCTGCCTTGACATCGTGATTGTACTGCTGTACTGCTGCTTTGATGTGTTCAGTCAAGTTTGCGTAGAGCCTTAAAAACCTTGGCTTGAACTCTTGGGTAAGCCCCAACATATCATGGCTGACCAACACCTGACCGTCCACGCCCGCCCCTGCCCCTATCCCTATCACAGGAATGGACAGACTCTTGGCCACTTTAAGCCCCAGCTCAGCGGGGATTTTTTCCAATACCAACGCGAAGCAGCCGCAATCTTGCAAGAGCAAGGCATCTTCAAATAGCTTTTGTGCTTCTGCTTCCTCTTTGGCTCTGACGCTATAAGTGCCAAATTTATAGATAGATTGAGGGGTCAAACCCAAGTGCCCCATCACCGGAACGCCGGCACTGAGTACGCGCATCACCGACTCTTTTATCTCTGAGCCGCCTTCCATTTTGACGGCATGTCCCCCCGACTCTTTCATAATTCGGATGGCAGACCTCAAGGCCTCAGAAGAGTTGCCTTGATAGTACCCGAATGGCACATCAACGACCACCAAAGCCCTATTGACGGCTTTGACTACCGATTTGGCATGATAAATCATCTCATCCAATGTGATGGGAAGGGTGGTTTCGTTGCCTGCCATGACATTGGAGGCCGAATCGCCAACCAATAGTACATCCACACCGGCTTGATCGAGCAGTTTGGCCATGGTGTAGTCGTAGGCAGTGAGCATAGTAATTTTTTCGCCGCGCAGTTTCATTTCCGCAAGGCGGTGGGTCGTAACTTTTTTGGAATCAGTTTTATGTATGGACATGAAAATTGTTTGAGACAAATCTATTGGCTTTGTCGAATTATTCAAACATAGCAAAGACTCAAAAAATAAAACAAACCAAATCTAATAGCAAAAGAGCCACCTAATAAGGCAGCCCCTGAAAAATGTGAGAAAAAAACTACTGTTGAGAAGTCTGATTTTGAGACTTTTTCGCATAAGTAGGGCAGACTTTATAGGTATGACAAGCAGAAACCGCAAAAGCCACCAAAACCAACATCAGAGCAAAAAACTTTTTCATTTTGATATTTTTTAAGTATAACGGGATAGCAATGCAAATGATGATATTGACTATGATAAGTATTGATAATTTTTTACAAATCAGCTATTCTGAGAATCTTATCCATTCTAATTCCTCTCTCTGTTCTTTGCAGAGTGCATGCCTCAACTTGCGTATCGTGCTCAAATACCAAAACAATCTCCTCTTCAACAGCCCTATCCAAAAAAATCTTTTTTTCCTCAAGCGTAACCAACGGACGGGTATCGTAGCCCATGACGTAAGGCAGAGGAATATGGGCATGAGAAGGCAGCAAATCAGCACAATAAGCCAGTTTGTGGTTTTTGTAGTTGATGATGGGGCACATCATGGATTCGGTGTGTCCGCTGGCAAAAAATATTTCAAATATACCCTCAAAATCAGTACTTTCTACAAAGTTGAGCTGCCCGCTTTCTTTTATGGGTAAAATATTCTCTTTCAAAAATGAGGCTTTCTCGCGGGCATTGGGTTCGGTTGCCCATTTCCAATGGGACTGATTGCTCCAAAAACGAGCATTGGGGAAAGTGGGCAGCAAAACCTCTCCCTCTCTTTTGATAGCTCCGCCGCAGTGGTCAAAATGCAAATGTGTCAAAAAAACATCGGTAATATCTTGAAAACCAAAGCCCAGACGGTTCAAAGACTTTTCGAGCGTATCGTCTCCATTCAGATAATAATATCCAAAAAACTTCTGGTCTTGCTTGTACCCCATGCCTGTATCCACCAAAATCACCCGTCCCTCGTGCTCTACAAGCAAACAGCGCATTGCCCAATTGCACATATTGTTTTCATCGGCAGGAACAGACTTTTGCCAAATACTTTTGGGCACGACCCCAAACATGGCTCCCCCATCAAGTTTAAAATTTCCGGTCTCTATCGTAAAAACTTGCATCAGGTTATATGTGTTGATTAATCAGTAATTTTTACTTATTACCAAAAATTATGCCTTGTTTTTTTAAATACGGTATAAAAATCACATTTTTGGCCAAAAAATTCCAATGACTAAACAACTCCAGACCGCAATCATACTATTATGGTTCTTACCCCTATTGGCATGGGCACAAGAAGAAAAAAAGACCGATCAGGGCGAATTGCATGGATTTTTCCAATGGGATGCTCAATATTACAAGTCCGATTCCTCAATTCGTGCAGCAGAAGTCCCCGAAAAAATTGCCTCGAATGTGTACGCGAATTTTACTTACACAAGGGGCGATTTTACTTTTGGCGTGCGCTACGAAACCTACAATCCGGTACTTCCCGGCTTTGATTCGCGCTACAAAGGGGGCGGCATCGCCAACCGTTTTGCAAGCTATAAAGTTGATAACTTGGAAGTTACAATTGGGAACTTTTACGAACAATTTGGCAGCGGTATGGTGTTGAGGGGTTATTGGGAGTGGGGACTTGGGTTTGACAACTCATTCGATGGAGTCAGGGTGCGCTTCAAACCCGTAGAAGGGCTGCAACTCAGCGGACTCATAGCCAAGCAGCGGTTCTTTTTTGATGTAGGGGAAGGAACTGTGAGGGGACTCAACGCCGATATAAACCTTAACTCATTGATAAACAAACTAAAAGAAAGTAATACACAAATCAATTTGGGAGCAAGCATAGTCAGCAAATACCAACGCGACGACAGCCCTACCCTAAAACTACCCGAAAACGTCGCCGCCGGCTCTGCAAGACTCAATATATTGAGGGGGGCTTATAGTTTCAGTGCAGAATACGCCTACAAAGTCAATGACCCCAACTTGGTCAATAAACTCATTTACAGGCATGGTCAAGGGCTTCTGCTCAACTTGGGATACAGCCAAAAAGGCTTGGGCATCAATCTCTCTGCCAAAAGATTGGACAATATGTCCTTCAAAAGCGACCGCAATCAGCAGGCTTTTGTATTGGATATCAACTATTTACCTGTATCCACGCGACTTCACACCTACCGCCTGCCTACCCTATATCCCTATGCCACCAGCATCAACGGCGAAATGGCTTTGCAATTGGACATCAACTACAAAATACCCAAAGGCTCGCTGCTGGGCGGCGAATACGGCACAGATATATCCATTAACTTCTCAAACATCCGCTCAATAGACAAAAAGCCGCCCATAACCCAAAAAGATAGTATAATTGGCTATCAGTCAGACTTTTTTGCTTTGGGAAGTGAAACTTTTTACCGAGATTTTAATATAGAACTGTCCAAAAAAGTCTCCAAAAAATTCAAATACACCCTTACTTATATCAATATGGTACTCAACGACAACGGGGTTGTGGTGGATGTAGCCCCCGATTTTAAAGGCACTATTTTTTCCAATATTGGCATCGTAGAGTTGCAATACAAAATCAAGCCCAAACATACCATTCGTACTGAATTTCAATACCTTAAAACCGATCAAGATAGGGGAGACTGGGCAATGGTGTTGGCGGAGTACACCATATCCCCCAAGTTCTTTTTTGCCATCTTCGACGAGTATAACATGGGCAACAACAACCCTGACAAACGCATACATTTCATTTCAGCCCAAGCAGGCATTATTAGGGGTACTACCCGAATTGCTTTTGGCTACGGCAGACAGCGCGAGGGGGTTTTGTGTGTGGGTGGAGTTTGCCGAATCGTTCCCGCAACCAATGGATTTTCGTTCAACTTAAGCTCCAGTTTCTAAAAAACTGTCGTGCAGTGAGGGCTAAAACTCATAATCTATTGTTTTTTTCGTAACCAAATTTGGATTTTTGGCTCTTGTATTAGCATATTGCGCAAAATTTAACATAAAAAAGATGAGTACTGCTACGGTTGTTACCAATGGCCAAAAGAGCATCTGGGACGGTGGAAGTTCACCCATGAGCGCAAGCTACGGCAAGTTAATGATGTGGTTTTTCTTGCTTTCGGATGCTTTTACCTTTTCGGCTCTTTTAATTTCTTACGGAGTCATTCGGTTTTTGCACCCTGCCTACTCGGGTGCGAGTGAAGACTTCAAGTTTTCAGATGCCTACTGGCCAGTGCCTGAAAGGGTATTTGACGCTTTTCCATTCTTTCATGGCACTTATCTGCCCTTGGTATTTGTGGGCTTGATGACTTTCATATTGATATTGAGTAGTGTTACGATGGTGTTGGCGGTGGAAGCCGGTGAGCGTATGGATCAAGCCGGAGTTGAAAAGTGGATGCTTTGGACTATCGTGGGCGGCGCAGCCTTTTTGGGTTGTCAGGCTTGGGAGTGGACTCACTTCATTACAGGGACGGGTACGCCCACCATGCTATCAGACGGGACACTTTTTGAAGGGGCAAACCTTGTCAAAAACCAGTATGGCCCTCCTGCTTTTGCGGACTTTTTCTTTTTTATTACGGGTTTTCATGGCACTCACGTACTGAGTGGCGTGGTTATCAATATCATTATTTTCTACAATGTGGTCATGGGAGTTTATGCCAGAAGAGGCCACTATGAGATGGTCGAAAAAGTAGGGCTGTATTGGCACTTTGTGGATTTGGTTTGGGTTTTTGTATTTACTTTGTTCTATCTAATCTAATTCAAATATGGCACACGACATGAATCTCTCTGCCGAAGAACGCTCTAAGGCAAAAATCAAAAAAATATGGACAGTAGCCGGGATTTTGGCTTTGGTAACTGCCGTTGAGTACCTGATAGCTTTTACGCTCAATACTTCAAAAGTGGTTTTGGCCATCTTGTTTTTGGCTCTTACTATCGTAAAAGCCTATTACATAGTTTCGGAATTTATGCACCTTGGCCACGAGGTCAAACCTTTGAAGTGGTCGGTGCTGTTTCCCCTTGTTTTCGTCGTATGGTTGTTGGTGGCTTTGCTGGTAGAAGGCGGTGATATATTCCCCCGCGCGCTGGGCAAATACATGGGACAATAAAAACTGATAAATATGATGCCAATGAAAAAAGTCGGAATTTTGAGCGTTATGCTGGTGATTCCGGCTTTTATAGTTTTGTTCCTTTATTTTTTTGGAGAAAACAAATTCAGCCTCGAAATCATAGAAGATGACGAAACCCAAGGCGTTTTGACTCGGTACACTTTGATGTCAAGTCCTGAGTGTCCCCAAGATAGTGTCAAAGGGCACAGAATACCTGACTTCAATCTTATAGACCAAAAAGGAAACCCTGTAAATTTGACTACTTTTGAAGGTAAAGTTTTGATTTCCAACTTCTTTTTTAGCACTTGTACCAATATCTGTCTGGATATGTCTTCGCAACTCAGCAGGGTACAATCAGCTTTTGCCAAACAGAATGATGTAATCATACTCTCACACAGCGTTGATCCGGAGACAGATACCCCCGAAAAGTTAGAATCTTACGCTCAAAATTATCAAGCTCTTTACAGCCATTGGAGGTTTTTGACCGGTGATAGAGAGTCGTTGTACAATTTGGCAAAATGCGGCTATTTTTTGCCCGTATCCAAAACCAATGACCCCAACAATCTTTTTTTACATTCGGATAAAGTGATTTTGGTGGATAAAGACAAAATTGTGCGGGGCATATACCAAGGGACAGACCGCGAAGACATGGACAGGCTTATTACAGAAGTGAAGATATTGCTTAAGGAGTACAATTAGTAATGCTGTGTATTTTCCCAAAAATACGTTTCCTGTCAAGAGTTTTTTATCAACATTTTCTGATTTGATTAGTGCAACTCATTCGTAGTGAAAAAATATAGTCTGGTGCTTAGTGCTGGTGGCTTTAAAGGTGCTTTCCAATTTGGAGCCATCAAATTTCTTAATGAGAATTGGCACTTAATTAACCCTACAAGTCATATAATGAAATATGATTACATCGCTGGGGTTTCAGTAGGTGCTATAAACGGGGCATTTGTAGGAGCAAATAAAATTGAAAAACTTCAAGAGGTTTGGAATTGTATTGCGCAAAATGGCGCAAAAGCAGTCATGAACTCTGATTTTATAGATACTGAATCTAAAAATAATCAACTCAGTTTCAAAACTAATTTTAAAACCATAATCAAATATTTTTTCAAAGAATATAAAATCAAGCACAGAAACCTTTTGAAAATTATTTTTTCAAAACGATTTAGGGAAAAAGAAGTGCTTAGAATTTCTAATGAATTTAGTAAAAACTTTGCTCAATTTAAATCCTTAGCAGATATTAATCCACTACATTCTCTAATAAAAAACTCTGTATCTTTAAAAGATTTTGGCGACACATTATTTTCTTGCGGTTTGGTCTCATTGAACGATGGAAAATATCATGTAATTAGAAGTTCAGATCTCACAGATGATGAAAACTTTATTCAGGCACTTATTTCAACCATGAGTATGCCAATTTTGTATCCGCCGCAAGTGAATTTAAATACAAAAAAAGAGAATTTAAAACAACTCGTAGACGGGGGTCTTAGAGTTGTAGTCCCGATTCAAGACATACTGAATAATTTAGATGCTGATTCATCGCATCTAATAATTATACTAAATGCTGCAAATCGAAACTTATATCATCATGACACAGAAAAAAAAGACATCGCCAATATCGCTATTAGGTCTATGTTAGATATAGCTATTGGCGAAATCGCAAAAAGAGATATAGAAGATTTTATCACTTTAAATGAGATTAAACATGAGATTAACAACGAACTTTTAAAATACAGTTTGAACAGTGTACACTTTCCTAAAAAGTTACAACCTGTTGAGTATGTTTTGATTGAGCCCGACTTTTCAACTGAAATAGATGACCCTTTGGTAGCCAATAAGAGCATCATCGAAAAAAGAATTAGTAATGGGTATAATAAAACTAAAGAAGTAATCGAAAAATACCTCAATCGCTAAAAAAAATCCCCAACTTCAGAAGAAGCTGAGGATTTAAAAACTGATAAATCCTAATTACGAAGGATAAACAAATACCTTGTTTTCAGAAGACTTGTATTTGTATTCATAAGTCTGCAAAGGCGAAGAGGCAGGGCCATTGGTTACGCTGCCGCTTTTGGCAAATGTAGAACCGTGGCAACTGCAAAAATACCTGTCGTTGTTTTGCTGCCAAGCCACTGGACAAGATTGGTGGGTACATATCATTTTGTGTATCAAAAAGGTAGAGGTCGCTGTCCTTTGTACGGATACATTGGTTGAGCTAAAAAAGCTATTAAACACTTTCAAATTACCCACTGTATCAAGTTCTGTGTGAACGGCTATATCAACTTCTTTGGCTTCTCTGACCCTAAATGTATTGGAAACGGAAAGTTCTTTATTGTCTTGCCCGTCAAGCAATCGCAGCTTGCATTGGGTAGAACTTAGGTTGTTGACTGTCCAAGTGTAAATTCCTTCGGAAGCGGTGCGGGTGGCTACATCCAACCACGTACTGCCGTTGTTGGAGGAGAACTGAATTTTGAGGTTGCTCACATCGGATGCCGTCCATTTGATCTCAATTTTTTCGCCGCCTGCCAATACCTCCCCTGAGGCGGGTTGAGCGGTAAAACTCGCTGTGGGAACAGAGTCTTTGATACTAAAAGCCCCTGAAGTAGAAAGTATTTTAGCATCTGTTTTATCTACAAGCCTAATTCTGAAGTTATTGCCCGAAAAATTTGCGGGTACGTCCCAAGTGTATTTAGCATTGACGGCGGGCTGGTTGTCGGCCAAAACTACCCAATTGCTGCCCCCATCTTGCGAAAGTTCTATTTTGATATTGGCAACATTGAAACTCACCCAAGTAATATCAAAAGGTTTGCCCGGTGCAACGATTTGTCCCGCTGTAGGTTTGGTGATTTGGGCTGTCTTGCCCACAATACTAAAATTGGCAGAATTGGCCAAAACGGTTTTGGAACTGCTATCAACGAGTCGAAGCCTTGCGTTGGAGGTTTCTGAAGCCGGCACCGTCCATTCGAGTGAAGTTTGGGAAGCGGGTACATTGGAAGCGATGGTCTCGAAGTTGCTGCCGTTGGAGGCAAAGAGCAGGTCAAGGCTTTGAACGTTTTGAGAAGTCCACTCAACTTTGAAAACTTGATTGGCCACCAAGCTGTCTCCTGACTTGGGACTCACAAAGGAGGCCATAGGGGTACCTTGAGCCACTACCTTAAATGTGTCGGAAACCGCAAGTACGGTTTTGTTGGTCGGGTGTAAAATACGTAATTTATAGTTGTCAGCAACTGTGTTAGGCAACACCCAATCGTACCTGCCACCCGAAGCCGCTACATTGCCGAACAGTGTCTGCCATGAAGCCCCGTTGTTGGAACTGAAGTCGATTTGCAAGGTGCTGATGTTTTCGGCTGTCCAGCGGATGCTCAGTGTGCTGCCTACCAAAAAGGATTCGCCTGCTTTGGGTGAGGTTAGGGTTACCTTAGGGAGCGAAGGATTGACCGGCTTGGGGTCAGACGAAGAGCAGGCCTCTATCAAAGGAAAAGCCAAAGAAGCCCCCAATAACTTGGTCGTGAAATTGCGCCTTGTAAGTTTTTGTCTTGACATAACAATCAGATTTTAGGGGTAATACAAACAGATAAGGTTTTGGTAAGTTTTTTGATAAAAAATTACATGTATCAACACAGTGCTTTTAGGAATGGTGAGAGTAAATAAAATTGACATTATGGGTATTTAGAATTCTCAAGCTATATTTACAACACCTAATTAAGGCCTTGGCAC
>CAZRQL010000032.1:0-32450 GCA_964602415.1 uncultured Roseobacteraceae bacterium | reverse complement strand
AATGCTTTTGGTGGTTACCTCTGTGGGGCTTGCGTGCCCGAGTAGTGCTTGTATGAAGTTTTCTATAAACATGCCATCCCTACGAGATGAATGTGCTGACACCATAGCGATAGCCCATTCTCAACAATTGAAGCCGTAAATGCCGACTTCTACCTATTGCTTGATTTGGGTTGAATAAATATTTGAATGCCTTGTAATCCGGGTTCATTATATTTGTAAACTAAGTTTTTTATGCACAGGCGTGATTTTATTAAAATAGGGGCAACTATGACTGCAATGGGTTTTCTTGAGCCGCTTTTGTCTCATGTCTCGGCTCAACAAGCGGACAGCTACCGCGATGAAGCGTTTTGGCAGCCTATTAGGGAGGCTTTTGACCCCTCGCCGGAATTTATCAACCTCGAAAATGGCTATTTCAGTCCTATGCCTATTGCTACCCGCGTGGCTTGGCAGCAGAGGATTGAGCAAATCAATAGCAAGCACACCGTTTACATGCGCCGCGAGCAGTTTGCAGACAGGGAAAAAATCCGCGCCATGCTCGCTGAATTGGCGGGCGTTTCAGCCGAAGAGATAGCCCTACTGAGAAATACCACCGAGGCACTGGATGTTTTGATAGCGGGCACCGACTTGAAGCGCGGCGATGAGGTGATTGTGTGTGACCAAGACTACCCCAATATGTTGGAGGCTTTGCAAATGCGGGTAGAAAGGGAAGGTATTATCTTGAAGACCATTGCTTTACCCAAAACTCCCGAGCAGGTTGTGGAAAGCTACCAAAACGCCATTGGCCCCAAGACCCGCGCCATGCTCGTTACCCACATCATCAATTTGACAGGGCAGATTTTGCCCGTTGAGCGGCTTTGTGAAATCGGTAAAAAGGCAGGACTTGAAGTCTGGGTGGACGGGGCGCATGCTTTTGCCCATTTGGACTTCAAAATCAGTGATTTGGGATGCGATTACTACGCGACCAGTTTGCATAAGTGGCTCTGCGCACCTCTGGGCAGCGGGATGCTATACGTCAAAAAAGACAAAATACCCGCCATCTGGCCGCTGTTTGGCGACGCTTCTACCCCCAAAGACAACATCAGAAAGTTTGAAAGAAACGGAACGCAACTGTGTTCCAATCATTTGGCCATAGAAAATGCGATTGCTTTCCACAAAGCAATCGGCAGCCGCCTCAAGTACGAGCGTCTGAGGTATTTGTGCCGTTATTGGACTCAAAAAATTGCAGATTTTCCTCATCTTCGCTTCAACAGCCCTTCTTTTGATTGTGCCATTGCCAATGTAGCCCATACACGCCTGAGTCCTGAAGACTTGGCCAATTATTTGTTTGACAATCACAAGATTTTTACTGTTGCCATAGACATGCCTGCTGTCAAAGGAGTCAGAATAACCCCCCATCTCTATACGGGCTTGGACGATTTGGACAAGTTGGTCGAGGCTTTGAGGCAAAGCTGACCACCCACGAAAGTGATTTTAAAGCCATTCAATAACTTAAAGTCATTTTCTAAATAAAAAAATCATTTTTGCGAATAAAAAAGATTTATGACAAAGCTATTTACCGTTTTCTTTTCTTTGCTCACGGGCTTTGCCATGGCGCAAGCGGCGGGCAATGTCAGGGCACTCAATACGCGCAATTCTGACAGCCCTGCCCTGTTCTCTTCCGAAATACACAGCGACACTTCCATGACTTTGGCAGTCAATATCCTCTACAACATACCGGCGAGCAAATATGTAGCTGTTTTTGCACTCGCTCAGCCCGCTTCTACGCTGGATTTGGCTTTGCGCTTTGCTTTTGAGCGCGTTATGGGATTCAAAAGGGAGCTGGCTCGCGTGCTGGACACAACCGCCATTCACTTGGATATTATTTCTATTTTGCCTGTTTATGAATTGGAAGCAGAAAAAAAGCTATTTAGCCGCCGGTTTGTAGAAACGCCCACAGGCTTTGAAGTCAAACAAAATTTACACATACCCATCCAAGCAGAAAGCCAACTGCCCACTCTTGTAGCCATAGCCGCAAAGCACGAGATTTACGATTTTGTACAATTGGAATACTTTCTGGAGCAGCCAAACCTAATCTATGACAGCTTGCGGGCGGTGGCCATTGCCGAATTGCAGAAAAAAATGAAAAACTACGTTGTGTTGGGCTATCAGTTGCTTCCTGAGGCGCAGACATTGGCCGAAAAAATCGAAATACTTGCCCCGCGTTACAACTCCTACACCCCTCAAAGCAGTGTCAGGCTTCCCTCTGCCAAAATCACGGAAGCACGCAAGTCGCCTACTGTTTTTTATGCCCCGCTCTTGAACTCCAGTCAGGATAAAGTTTTTGATAAAGTATTGGGATCAAACCCCACACATCCTGTGATGCAGGTAATATTTTCGCTCAAGACCAGAATTAGGGTAAAGAAAAAATAGCTTTTTTGCATTAATCGAAAAAATGGTTTAATTACCATTAAGGATTTTAAAAAGAAATGTTTTTTTAAAAATAAACTTCGTTTATTAGGTCTTATCGGATAAAGTAATTGCCTTTTCAATCTCAGTAAATAGAGTTTGTTGCACCTGTTTCTAAGAATAAAACATAAATAAGTATGGATTCACGGGGTTTATTTTTGCTGATATGTATGTCGTTTGGGGGGCTTTTTGCCCAAACCAAACCCACTTTAGGGGTATTGAACCTCAATACCGAAGGTTCGGGCTTTTCTTCCGTAAACGCCGGAAATATGGCCAGGTACAACATAGAAAAACTGGGCATCTACGAAATCATAGACAAACAGGACATCAAGTTTTTGCTTCAAGACAGCCTGCACCGAATCGAACACTGCTACGGCAAGTTGTGTTTGCTGGAAATAGGCAAAAAAATCAATGCCGATAAAATGTTCGCCGGAGCTATTTCGCAATTGAGCGGCAAAATAATAGTGAGCACCCGCATCGTTGATGTGAAAAGTGGCACAATAGAAAAATCGTCGGTACTGGAGTTTGAGTACCTTCAGGAGCAACTCCAAGCGATGATTGACATGACGATTCGCTCCATGCTGGGCCAGCAGATAGACAGTGCCCTCTACAAAACGCTTACCAATACTCAAAAATTTGAATCTGCCATTACCGTACCCTACGCCAAACGCCTCAAACTCAACGGCCCCAGAATGGGCTTTACCTTGTTTACAGGCAGCACAGCCCAAAGGCTCGCCGAACCGCTTGACATAGGGGGCTTCAATGCCAACCCCGTGATGTTTCAGTTCGGTTATCAGTTTGAAACCCAATACTTAAACGAAGGCAACTACCAAGCCCTGTTTGAATTTATTCCCATCATTACGGGGGTTGACCAAGGCTATTTTATGCCCAGCTTGACCATACTCAACGGCCTGAGAAACAACAGAAACGGATGGGAAATTGCCTTGGGGCCAACGTTGGGCTTTGTCAATGAGGCACAAGGGTATTTTGATGCAGGTGTATGGACGCTAAAAAGCGACACCACCACCGCCAAAACCCAATGGAGACTTGACAGCCGAGGCTCGCTCAAACTCAGAACCGGTTTTGTGTTGGCCATAGGCAAAACTTTTCGCTCAGGCAAGCTCAACATTCCGCTGAACGCTTTTTTCATACCCAACCAAGAAGGCATGAGGTTTGGAATTTCTTTTGGGTTTAATGCAAGAAAAAATTAAATACGGATTGAGCGATAGAAATTTTTCTAATTTAAAGAGGGGATTATGGTGCTATTTCTGCAAAAGTTCCCTATTTTCTTGTATCATCAATGTTGATTGGACAGCGGGTTTGTACTTCCACTCACAAAACCATAGTTCGGGTTTTTCTACAATTTCTTCATTGCTGCGGATGTCTATTTTGACAACTTTTTTGAATTGCCCCACCCGCAGGCTCACAAAAGGCAAACTATCGAGCACATAACGGAATTTTAGAAATTCATCTTCTATCGAAGCCGCCGCAATGGAAAACTCTTTCCTGAAATTAAAGCCCCTCAGACTGTCCCATTTTTCAATTTTTAAGCTGTCAGGCATTATTTCAATAAAAAAAGGATGTTTGATGTCTTCTGTGCTGGCTTTGTCTTTCAAAAATGTGAGTACGCTGTCTTGTGAAAAAGCGATGAAAAAGGGATTGTCACAAATCTTTTGTCCGCCGGGCACGTAGAATCGAGGGTCTTGGACAAGAGTAGCTCGTTTTAGGAGCACATCAAACACAAAGCGAGTGGGGCGTTCGCTATTGCGCCAAACGAATTTGGGCAACCTTCGGTCGCTCTCACCAATTTCGTGAGGCGGGACAAGTTTGGCTTCGGGTTTGACCAAAGCCGTAAGGGAAGCCAATCGGTTTGAGTCGGCAAAGGCAATAATCATATCGCTGCAATCCATGCGGTTCAAGGCCTGCAAACCGCCTTTTTCCAGTAGGTGATAGAGCAATTGGCCGTTGCCGTCCACGTTTACGCGGTTTAGGGAGTTGTTTTGGAAGCGGGCGGTCATGTTTTTGCCGCCGACTTGGTCAAAGTCTCCCAAAGGATTTTTGGAGACGATAAAGGCATTTTTTTTGAGTTTGAGTTCGTCTATCTTACTGTTTTTCAGAGTTATGCTAATTGAGTCTCCGGTGAGTTGGTTGTTGCCCGACCACAGGGCGGGGTTGTGATAAAATTGAAAGACGGAGTCTGCCGGCAAATAGGTCAAAGAGTCAGCCACAGCTTGGATGTCAAGGCTGTAAATTTTGACTTTGTGGTAGGCATAGATGGACTGTTGGCCGCTGTCGCTCAAGGCCATTAGCGTATCGGCATTGATAAAAAGGCTATCGCTGCCAAAGGGTTTGATGAGCACCGGCTCGCCAAATACTTTGCTGGTATCCCCTTGCCTTATGATGGATTGGCCGTACAAAAACAGGGTATCTTGTTTTTGGTGCAAACTCACGTTTCCTTTGGCAATGGAGAGGCGGGCGGCCTTGTCGTTTTTGATGTAATCGGCACAAATGCGGTATTCTTGGTTTTCTATGCAGGTACGGCGGGTAAACTCGGCGTTGGAGGTGTTGGGGTCGTAGCTGCCGCCTGCCGTTTCGATGGTTCCGTCTTTGGTTTTGATGAAGGTTTTGGAATTGAAAACTGAGGATTTGTTCTGCAAGTCATAGACCAACGTATCGGAATTGAGCCTTTCTCCTGTTAGGTGGTTGTAAACGCTGACTTTTTCGATAAAAGTGATTTTTTTGTTTCTCGTGTCGTAATACCCCACTTTGCTGTCCAGTACGCTGGTGTCATCTACCACCCGCCCGTAGTTGTAGTAGCCTGCTATTCCGCTGTGCATGTCGTAGTCCAATGAGCGGGTGGTCAGCGTTCTGCTCTTATCTTTGAGTTCGATGTTTCCGCGCACCTGAGCGAGTTTGTTGTTGCCGTAGTAGTAGGCGGTGTCGCCTTTGAGGGTCAAAGTGTCGCCTTGCTTGACTTCGATTTGCCCGTAGGCGGCTACAAAATTGCTATCAGGAAAATGCAGCGCGCTGTCGCAAGTAATCAGTGCGCCGTTGTGCAGAAAAATGACCCTTCTGTCTTTGTTGCCTATGACGACCCGAATCTCTCTGCCGTTTTTGAGTTTGCGGCCTTGCAACTCAAGGGCTTGGAGCAACTCTACCTTGGTGTTGCCCGCCGTGTCGGGGGCGATGGGCTTGGGGGTATAAGAAAGGCTGGTTTTGGGTATGACGGGCTTGGGCTTAGGGGACAAAATCACATCATTGGCCATCTGTATGCTTTGCGTCTTGTCGGGCATTTGCAACACATCAACCTGCGCCCAAGCCGACAAAGTACTTGACAGGCACAAAGCCCATATCAAAACGTTGTGCACCATAAGGTTTTGAATTGTCGTAAATGCATTTTTTTCAAGATAAAAAATAAACAATACCTCAGGTTTATTTGCTGACCAAAAACTTAGATAGTAGAAGGATTTTTCTTTGTTCATCTGTAAGAAATGTTGTTTTTATCTTCTGACACCTTTGGTCAGGCATCAAAAATTACAAAGCGGTGTTGGGGTCTCAATTGGCTTTGGCTTTTTCCAAAATGGCAGTCGTCGAGTATCCCTCCACCAAATCAATGGTCAGCACTTTGCCCCCGTTGTCGAGTACGATTTGCGCCCCCACGATTTGGTCTATGGCATAGTCGCTGCCTTTGACCAGTATATCGGGCAAAAGGGCTTCGATGACTTGCAGAGGGGTGTCTTGCTCAAAAAACAACACCAAATCCACAAATTCCAAAGCGGCCAACACCCTTGCACGGGCGACTTGGGGATTGACGGGGCGGGCGTTGCCTTTGAGCCTTTTGACCGAATCGTCTGTATTGAGGGCTACTACGAGCTTGTCTGCCAGAGATTTGGCTTTTTCTAAGTAGTCCACATGTCCCAAATGCAAAATATCAAAGCATCCGTTGGTAAACACCACTTCCAGACCTTGGTCTTTCCAAAGTTGGACTTTATCAATGGCTTGACTGAGAGAATGAATTTTTTCGGCTGTCATGACTTAAATGATGCGTTTAAAAAATTTAGAGGGTTTCACAGAGAGGTTTTTTACATTTCGTATCCCAACCCCTTTGAATTTACAAAATTAGGTCTTTTTTGTTGTTGATAGGCTCAAAAAAACTCGCCAAACCATACATTTGCATAAATAGTAAAGACATGAGCAAATTTGAAATTCACACCCACCACGGTGTTATGTCGGGCGAACTTTTTGATGACGATGCGCCCGCTACGGTGGCCAACTTCGTAACACTGGCCAAGAATGGCTTTTATGATGGCCTGACCTTCCATCGGGTGGTGCCCAATTTTGTGGTGCAAGGGGGCTGCCCTCGCGGCACGGGTACAGGCGGCCCGGGCTACACTATCAAATGCGAGTTAGATGGCCAAAACCAATACCACGACAGAGGGGTTCTTTCTATGGCTCATGCGGGTCGAGATACGGGCGGCTCTCAGTTTTTTATTTGCATGAACCGCCAAAACACCCAACACTTAGACCGTAAACACACCGTATTTGGCAAAGTAACATCAGGTTTGGACATCATTGACCAAATCAAGGCGGGGGATAGCATCGTAAAAATCCAAATAGAACCAAGCGTCTGATTATGAGCAAATTCACCCGGGCGCGCCATTTGGTTTTTCTCAAAGATATTTTTTTGTTGGGATTGACTTCTTTTGGCGGGCCACAGGCCCACGTCGGGGTGTTTTTGGAGCATTTGGTCGAGCGCAAAAGGTACCTCACCCATCAGGAACTCAACGAGCTTTTTGCGCTGTGTCAAATTTTGCCCGGGCCTTCCTCTACCCAGCTTTTGATAGCCATAGGTTACAAGCGGGGCGGGGTGTTATTGGGTTTTGCGACGCTATTTGTTTGGATGCTGCCCGCTGTTTCGATTATGACTTTTTTGGCTATCGTAGCGGCAAATTTTAGGGAGGCAGGTTTGGATATGCGTTTTGCAAGGTTTGTGCAGCCTATGGGGGTGTCTATTGTAGGGGTTGCGGCTTTGAGGCTTTGCCAAAAGCTCAACACCAAAACCGGAGTTTGGGTTTGCATTGTCTCTGCTGTTTTGGCTTTGTTTTTTCGTTCTCCTTATATTCTGCCGGTCGTCTTGGTACTTGGGGGGCTTTCCACTACCTACAAGTACAGTGCCCAGCAGAAAATCGAAGCCAAACAACACCTCTCCATTAGATGGGGTTGGCTGGTAGTCGTTTTCATGCTCTTTTTGCTGTTGGCTTCTGTCGGCGGGCTGACACGCGATTTGCCCATTCGGCTGATGGAAAACTTCTACCGCAACGGCTTGCTGGTTTTTGGCGGCGGACAGGTGTTGATTTCTATCATGTTTACCGAGTTTGTGGAGTTCAAAAAGTACCTCACTGCCGATGAGTTTTTGACGGGATTGTCTGTGGCTCAGTCTGTTCCCGGGCCGGTATTTGCTTTCACTTCTTATGTTTCGGTTTTGGCCATGAAGCCCTACGGAATTTGGGGAGAGGTATTGGGCGGACTGGTCGGCACAGTTATTTTTTTGCCGGGCACGTTGTTGATTTTTTTTGTGGTGCGCTTTTGGGAGCAAATCAAGCAGTACCGTATGATAAGGGCTTCGATAGAGGGTATCAGTGCGGCCAGCACCGGGTTGGTGGTGGCTGCTATTTGGTTGCTTTTTATACCTTTGGATAAAACCCCTATTGATTTAATTATTTTGATTGGTACGTTTTTAGTGTTGTATTTCAGCAAAATACCTGCTTATTATTTGATTTTGTTGGGTTTGGTGATAGGTTTTTTCGTTAAATAATATTAGCAAATCAGTGTGAAAACTGGCGATGAATGTTGCTGACAAAATCGTCTATCAATGTTGAAGAATTAAATTTTAGGGTTGGTGTATATTTTTTCTCAATCCCTTCGGCTAATTTTCAGATAGTTGAAATTTAGTTCCTTAATCAGCGTTTTTTTTAAAAAAAATATCTGTAAACATTTGTGGTCTGTATCAGTTCTAAATTAAGCTAAATTTTGGGTTAGTATGTTGGTAATCAAGCGCGATGGACGCAAAGAAAGCGTTAAATTTGACAAAATCACGGCACGTATAGAAAAACTGTGCTACGGTCTCAATGACAAATATGTTGATCCGGTGATGGTAGCCCGAAAGGTCATCGAAGGGCTTTATGATGGGGTAACCACCTCCGAACTGGATAATTTGGCCGCCGAGGTAGCGGCTTCGATGACGACCGTTCATCCCGACTACGCCAATTTGGCGGCAAGAATTGCGGTGAGCAATCTTCATAAAACCACCTCTGCTTCATTTTCCAATACCATGAAGCAACTCTATGAGTATGAAGACCCTAAGACGGGCGAACCGGCGGGGCTTATCTCCAGAGAAAGTTACGAAGTGGTAAGGAAACATGCGGCCATTTTAGATGAGGCCATTGACTATGAGAGGGATTTTTTGATTGATTATTTTGGCTTTAAGACCTTAGAACGCTCTTACCTTTTCAAAACCAACGGCAAGATCATAGAGCGTCCGCAACACATGTTTATGCGGGTAGCGGTAGGCATACATGCCAATGATATAGATTCGGTGATAGAGACCTACAACCTAATGTCAGAGAAGTGGTTCATCCACGCCACCCCTACGCTTTTCAATTCGGGTACACCCAAATCACAGCTTTCTTCTTGCTTTCTGCTTACCATGAAAGAGGACAGCATCGAGGGTATCTACGACACGCTCAAACAGTGTGCCCTCATTTCGCAGTCTGCCGGAGGTATTGGGCTGGCCATCCACAACATACGCGCCACAGGGAGCTACATCCGTGGCACCAACGGCGAATCCAACGGCATCATCCCCATGCTTCGCGTTTTCAACGATACGGCTCGCTATGTGGATCAAGGCGGAGGCAAGCGCAAAGGGGCTTTTGCCATTTATCTGGAGCCTTGGCATGCTGATATATTTGAGTTTTTGGACTTGCGCAAAAACCACGGCAAAGAGGAACTTCGCGCCCGCGACTTGTTTTATGCCCTTTGGACTCCCGACCTATTTATGAAGCGCGTCGAAGCCAATGACGTTTGGTCTTTGTTTTGTCCAAACGAAGCACCCGGTTTGGCCGAGTGCCACAGCCAAGAGTTTGAGCGGCTCTACGAAAAATACGAACGCGAAGGCCGCTACCGCAAACAAGTCAAAGCCCAAGACCTCTGGTTTGCCATTTTGGAGGCTCAAGTCGAAACCGGAACTCCTTACATGCTCTTCAAGGATGCTGCCAACAGCAAATCAAACCAAAAAAACCTCGGCACTATTCGCTCCAGCAACCTGTGCACCGAGATCATGGAGTTCACTTCGCCCGATGAGGTGGCAGTCTGCAATTTGGCCTCTCTCTCCCTGCCCCGCTACGTGATAAACGGTAAGTTTGACCACCAAAAACTATTTGAAATCACCCAAGTGGTTACCCGCAACCTAAACCGCATCATTGACATCAACTACTACCCCGTACCCGAAGCCCGTCGCTCCAACATGCGCCACAGACCCATAGGCATTGGGGTACAGGGACTTGCGGATGTGTTTATGATGCTTAGGATGCCTTTTGAGAGCCAAGAGGCGCAGGCTTTGAACCGCGAAATATTTGAGACAATTTACTATGGGGCACTAACCGCCTCTTGCGAATTGGCCAAAAAACAAGGTGCTTATGAAACCTTCTTTGGCTCACCGATGTCAAAAGGCATCTTTCAGTTTGATATGTGGGGCGTTCAACCCGGTAAACGTTGGGATTGGGAGCAGTTGCGCTCACAAATCCGCGAGCACGGCATCAGAAACTCTTTGCTTTTAGCCCCTATGCCCACAGCTTCCACCTCCCAAATTTTGGGCAATAACGAGTGCTTTGAGCCTTACACCTCCAATATTTATACCCGAAGGGTGCTTTCAGGAGAGTTTATCGTGGTCAACAAGCACTTGCTCAAAGATTTGGTAGAAGAAGGGCTCTGGAGCGATGAACTCAAAACCCAACTCATAGCCGCCAACGGATCGGTACAAAATCTGCCCATACCCCAAAGACTCAAAGACCTCTACAAAACCACTTGGGAGATTAGCCAAAAAACCATCATTGACATGGCAGCCGATAGGGGTGCTTTTATTTGTCAAAGCCAATCGCTCAATATTTTTATGCAAGACGTAAACTTTGGCAAGCTGACTTCTATGCACTTCTACGCATGGAAAAAAGGACTCAAAACGGGAATGTACTATCTGCGCACCAAATCTGCAACCGATGCCATTAAGTTTACGGTCGATACTTCAAAACTTCAGAAAACCCAAGACCAACAAATGGAAGCCATTGCTTGCTCGCTTGATGACCCTGATAGCTGTGAGGCTTGCTCTGCATAAAGCAGCCCATTGAAAGGCAGTGCAAACCACTTCTAAACAAGCCAAAAACTAAAAAACAGGGTTTTGTTTTTTCAAATTTTGGCCTGTTTTTTTTAATTTTATGCCATGAAGGCAAACAAAGGTCGCCCCTACCCGATTGGTGCAACTTACGAAGGCGATGGAGTGAACTTCAGCCTTTATTCCAATGCAGCGACAAAGGTTGATTTGTTATTTTTTGATGATGCCGCACAAGGCGAGCCTACCCACATCTTTAGTCTGGATACCCAACTCAACCGAACTTTCTACTATTGGCACATCAAAATAGAAGGGGCAAAACCCGGACAACTGTACGGCTACCGAATCGATGGGCCTAAAGGCGACTTGTCCCGATATAGGTTTGATTATCAAAAACTTATTTTAGATCCTTACGCCAAAACCATCGTCGCACCTCCTCAATACAGCCGCCAAAAGGCCAAAGAGAAAGGCAATAATCTTGCCTTTGCGCCCAAGTGTATGGTCAGTGATGTGTCCCAATACGATTGGGAGGGCGATATGCCACTGGTGCGCCCGACGCAATCACGCACTTACATATATGAATTGCATGTCAGGGGATTTACGCAGCATCCCTCTTCTGGTCTGCCGGAAGAAAAAAAAGGCACTTTTCTGGGCTTGATAGAAAAAATTCCTTATCTCCAGTCTCTGGGTATCAATGCGGTAGAGCTTTTACCTGTTCAGCAGTTCGACCCTCAAGATGCCCCGCCTTCTCTAACCAATTATTGGGGCTACAGCCCGATGGGATTTTTTGCACTGCACGGGGGCTATTGCGTGAGCAGCAACCCTTTGGATTGGGTAGCAGAGTTCAAGACCATGGTCAAAGCCCTTCACAAAGCTGGTATTGAGGTCATTGTGGATGTGGTTTTCAATCACACTTGCGAAAACGGCAACGACGGCCCCACGCTTTGCTTCAAAGGAATAGCCAACAAAACCTACTACATCACCCGCCCGGGCGGGGAGTACCTCAACTTTAGCGGCTGCGGCAACAGCCTCAACGCCAACCATTCGGTGGTGCGGCGGATGATTCTTGGCTGCCTGCGTTATTGGGTTTCTGAGATGCACGTAGATGGTTTTCGGTTTGATTTGGCTTCTTCGCTGGGGCGCGATGAGCGCGGAAATCCCCTCGAAAATCCCCCTATCCTCTGGGCGATTGAGTCAGACCCTGTTTTGGCTGGCAC
Source organism: uncultured Roseobacteraceae bacterium (assembly GCA_964602415.1). Classification (GTDB taxonomy): domain Bacteria; phylum Bacteroidota; class Bacteroidia; order Cytophagales; family Flammeovirgaceae; genus CAZRQL01. The sequence goes on along the minus strand of CAZRQL010000032.1, from coordinate 20,408 downwards.
CAAAATCATCGCTGAGGCTTGGGATGCAGGTGGCCTCTACCAGATGGGTAAGTTTGTAGGGGACAAGTGGGCTGAGTGGAACGATAGGTTTCGCGATGACTGGAGGGCTTTCTGGAGAGGAGATTTTGGAGCGATTCCGCTCATCCAACACAGACTGACAGGTTCGAAAGATATTTTTGGCAAGGTCAATCACAACCCAACCCGCAGCATCAATTTTATCACCTGCCATGACGGCTTTACGCTCCACGATTTGGTGAGCTACAACCAAAAACATAACTACGCCAACGGAGAAAACAACCGCGACGGACACTCAAACAACCTAAGTTGGAACTGCGGCGCGGAAGGGGAAAGTGACGACGCTCAAATCATAAGGCTCAGAAAACAGCAAGCCAAAAACTTCTTTGTCAGTCTCTTGCTCTCGCAAGGTACTCCTATGATGCTGATGGGAGACGAAATTTTTCGCACCCAAAAGGGCAACAACAACGCCTACTGCCAAGACAATGAACTCAGTTGGATGGACTGGAGGGCAGTAGAAAACTACCAAGGCATTTTGCTTTTTTGCAAAAAATTGTTCCGATTTGTCCAATCCTCTGCTGTATTTTCTCAACATCAGTATTGGAAAGAGGGCGTACATTTTGACCAAACCTATATCATCTGGCACGGCATCCAACTCAACCATCCCGATACCTCCTACCACTCCCGAAGCATCGCCGCCCAAATCGTGGATCCCCTACATGACGAGCAGTTTTATCTCATTTTCAATGCCTTCAATGAGGATTTGGTTTTTCAGTTGCCTCCCTATTCTTGGAAAAGAATCATTGACACCTCTCAACTGACACCTATGGAGTTTTTGGAAGAGCCTGTTTTAGTGGAAGATAGTTTTTACAAAAGCAGGCCCTTTAGCTCGGTTTTGCTGCAAGCCAATACCTGCCCTTTGCCCAATGAAGCCTAAGTTTTTTTAGCTAAAATTGCAATTAAAATATTCCTCAATGGAAAATCATCTTAAAGTCTATAATGCCCTAAGCGGTCAAAAAGAACTTTTTCAGCCACTCAATCCGCCTTTTGTGGGAATGTATGTCTGTGGCCCTACCGTTTACAACGAAGTGCATCTGGGCAACTGCCGCACCTTTACTACTTTTGATGTAATCTACCGCTATTTGACGTTTTTGGGCTATAAAGTGCGCTATGTCAGGAACATAACCGATGTTGGGCACTTGACAGATGAAGGCGATGAGGGCGAGGACAAAATCAGCAAACGCGCCCGTCTCGAAGCCCTTGAACCTATGGAGATTGTCCAAAAGTACACCAACAGCTTCCACCGTGTGATGGACGAACTCAACAACTTGCCGCCTTCCATCGAACCCACAGCCACCGGACACCTGATCGAGCAAATTGAAATCATCAAAACCCTCATAGCCAAGGGATACGCTTATGAGTCCAACGGATCTGTTTATTTCGATGTCAAAAAATACGACCAAGCCCACCGCTACGGGCTGCTTTCGGGGCGGGTACTCGATGAGTTGATGGCCGGCACAAGGGAGTTGGACGGCCAAGACGAAAAACGATTTTCCCTTGACTTTGCCCTTTGGAAAAAAGCCACTCCTGCCCATATCATGCGTTGGCCTTCGCCTTGGAGTGAGGGTTTTCCCGGATGGCATATAGAGTGCTCGGCTATGAGTACCAAGTATTTGGGTGAGACTTTTGACATACACGGCGGCGGTATGGATCTCAAATTCCCTCATCATGAATGCGAAATAGCCCAGTGTACCGCCGCGCACGACCACCCGCCTGTGCGCTACTGGTTGCACTCCAATATGCTCACCATCAACGGGACCAAGATGAGCAAATCGCTGGGCAACTCCGTGCTGCCCGCAGAGCTATTTACCGGCAACCACCCTTTGCTTGAGTCGGCTTTTTCTGCCATGACCTTGCGCTTTGCCATGCTCCAGACCCACTACCGCAGCACCATGGACTTGTCCAATCCCGCCTTAAAGGCAGCACAAAAAGGCTACCGCAAACTTATCAATGGCCTGGTGGTGGCCAAAAAACTCACCTACACACCGACAGAATTAGACCCAAAACAAATAGAAAGTACCCAAAAAATCATCAACACCGTGTTTGAGGGACTCAACGACGACTTCAACACGGCCAAAGCCATAGCCGCTTTGTTTGACTTGCTCAAAAAAATCAATTCCTGTTTTTTGGGACAAATTCCTTCGGGGGCTTTTGGCAAAGAGTTGTTTGACAATATGATACAAACATATATCAATGTGATTGAGCAGGTACTTGGACTTAAAGAAGAAAGGCCACAAAACCTATCCAAAGCCATTGATTTTGCGCTGGAAAGCTACAAATCTGCAAAAGCGGAAAAAGATTACCCAAAAGTAGATCAAATCAGAGGTTTTTTCAAAGAAATGGGGCTTTCGCTTATGGATATGAAAACAGGGGTTGGTTGGGCATATAGCGAAGAGTAACCGTTTCAGAACCTAACAGACAACTCTCCGCATATCATCTCAAGGTAGAATCTATCCAACTCATTGAATTCTTTGTAGTTGATGCTGTCTATATCAAGCACTCCTTTACACTCAGCCTCAGCAAAGATGGGCACTACAATCTCCGATTTTGACAACGCAGAGCAGGCAATGTGCCCCTCAAATTGTTCTACATCATCAACAATGATGGTCTTTTGGGTCTGCCAAGCAGTTCCGCAAACCCCTTTGCCGTAGCCGATTCGGGTACAGGCAATATCGCCCTGAAAAGGGCCTAAGACCAACTCTTTTTCACTGTCTTTGAGATAAAAACCCACCCAAAAAAAATCGAATGTTTGCCTGATGGCCGCTGAGGTATTGGCCAAAACCGCTATCAGATTGGTTTCGCTGGCCACCATCGCTTGTATTTGGGGCAAAAGAACTTCGTATCGCTCTTGGCGAAGGTGGCTTTTAGCCAAGGTAAGTTTTTCAAACATAAAATGCAATAAGCGTTAAGAATGATAGTCGAAATCCACCACTACTTTTTGAGTTTTGGGGTGGGCTTGACAAGTCAGAATAAAGCCGGCTTCTATTTCGTCGCGTTCAAGGCCATAGTTTACTTCCATATCTACTTCACCCTCAAGTAGTTTGGCTTTGCAAGTGCAACAAACCCCTCCTTTGCAGGCATAGGGCACGTCTGCACCGGCTTCTTGGGCGGCATCGAGCAAACTTTTGCCTTTGGAGTTGAGGGTGAACTCGTACGTGTAGCCGTCGAGGGTCAGGCTCACTTCACAGTCGAACTCAGGTTGGGTATTCGCGGATGCCGTTTTGCGGCTGCTTGCGCCCAATTTGCCCAGCGGCGAGGTGAAAAGCTCAAAATGAATTTTGTCTTGAGAAACACCTTGATTTTGAAGGCATTCAGAGAGAGAATGTATCATCTCTTCGGGTCCACAAATATAAAACTCATCTACGCTGCCCACATCCAAGATGGTTTGGCAAAGTTGCGCACATTTTTCCCCGTCAAGTCTGCCTTTGTAGAGCGGTGCACTCGGGCTTTCTCTACTCAAAAAATGGTGTAAACTAAAACGGTCTAAATATTTGTTTTTCAAGCCTTCCAGCTCCTCTCTGAATATAATAGACTGAAAACCCCTGTTGCCGTAAAAAAGTGTGATTTGGGCATCTTTTCGGGTTTGGAGCAAGGTTTTGATGATAGACAAAATCGGGGTAATGCCACTGCCTGCCGCAAAAAATACATAGTTTTGGGCGGGTCTGTCCACAAAGAACCTGCCCATCGGAGGCATAACCTCAAGCATTTGGCCTTTTTGCAGTTGCTCGTTGGCAAAGGTAGAAAAAAGTCCCCCGTCTATCTTTTTGATGGCTACTTTTAGTTCGTCTTCTATCGGACTGCTGCAAATAGAATAAGAGCGGCGCACATCCTGCCCGTTTATGATGGCGCGAAGTGTCAAATACTGACCCTGAACGTAGCGAAATTGAGGCTGCAACTCTTGCGGAACATCAAAGCTCAAAGCTACGGCCTCCTCTGTTTGACGCTCTATATCTTTGATTTTTATGGGATAAAATTGGCTCATCGGACTGTTAAACTCCTGCAAAGATACAAAAATTATGATTACCCCTGTGAGCCTTTGGCCATTTCGGCCAATTTGAGGGCTACACCCAAACTGCCTTGTACTTTCAGCCTGCCCGTAAAAAAAGCCATACTCGTGTTGAGTTCACCATCCAAAAATTTAAAAGCATCTTCCAGAGAAATCTCTATGGCCGTGTCAGCGGGCAAGTCTTCTTGTAAGACCCTGTTAGGTCGGGTTGTACCATCCACAAAAATCTTTCCCTCGGGTGTATCAAAGCGCACTTTGTAGTTGAGTTCGGGGTTGCGTTCTGTGATTTGGCGCACTTTTTCCAAAAAAAGGTTAATATCCATAATTTTAAAACGACCCCAGCACCGTACTTATTTTTAGCAGCAAATCGTTTGAGCACTCAGACCAATCTTTTAAGCCACAATCCCGTTCGGTTTTACTTATTTTGTGTCTGTGATACCCATAACTCCAAATTGACCGATGAGTCCAAAAATTGTATATTATGGCACGCCTGAGTTTGCTTGTGCGGGTTTTGAGGCACTCATACAAGCGGGCTATCGGGTAGTGGCCGCCGTAACCGCGCCCGACCGTCCGGCAGGCAGAGGGCTTAAGCCCCGTTATAGCGCGCTCAAACAAATGGCTTTAGAAAAAGGGATTCCTGTTCTCCAGCCAGAAAAACTCAAGAGCGAAGAGTTTTTGACCCAACTAAGGGAACTCCAGCCTGATTTGCAAGTAGTTGTAGCCTTCAGAAAATTGCCCCCGCAAGTGTGGGCTTTGCCGCCTATGGGCACTTTCAACCTGCACGCCTCTCTCTTGCCCGCTTACAGGGGAGCAGCCCCCATCAACTGGGCTATTATCAACGGCGAAACACAAACAGGAGTAAGCACCTTTTTTATCAACGACAAAATAGATGAAGGCAACATTATAGCCCAAAAAACAGCTCCCATTTACTCGGATGACAACTTTGGCACTTTGCACGACCGTCTGATGGAGTTGGGAGCGGAACTCATTGTCCAGACTGTTCGGGCTATCGTTGGGGGGAGGGTGCAACCCATCGAGCAGCCGCAAGATGCAAACTCCCCCCAAGCCCCCAAGATTTTCAAGCCGGATTGCCAAATCAATCCCCAAAAAACAGCAAAGCAACTCTATGACTTTGTCAGGGGACTTGCGCCTTACCCCGCGGCATGGATTGATTTTTATGGCAAAACATTGAAAGTTTTTGCCGCTCGAATAAGCCAAAAAACACCTTCCCAAAACGACAAGGATTTGTTTTTTTCGGATGGGAAAACTTTTTTGGCACTCAAAACAGCCGATTCCGCCCTTGAGCTGTTGGAAGTACAACTGGAGGGTAGAAACAAGATGACAATCGAAGAGTTTTTGCGCGGATTTAAGTGGGAAAACAGGTATTTATAAATACCTTTGAAATTAATTAAACAATACTTATTGTTTTAAAATCTTATGAGCGAGCGCGACATAGTAGCCCAAAGCGTAATAGCAGAATTCAAAAAACTGCTTTATGAGCAAGATTACAGCCTATTGACGCGGCTGTTGCTTGATTTTCTGACCGAGGCGCAGTATAGCCCCCAACTGCTTCAAAAGGCTTTGGAAATTAGAAAAGAGTATAACCTTGCTACCCAAGACAAAGCCCTGATCCAGCAAGAGTTGCAGGCTCTGTTGGACGCTCTTGATTTTCAAGCAACCGGACTGCCAAAAGTTCCTGTACACCATTTCCCCACTCAGCACACACCCAGACTACCTGCTCCGCAAGGTGCCCCCGTGTGTCGCTGCACAGGCTTGGTAAAGCAATATAAAAACTCTGATTTTAAACTTGGGCCAATTGATTTGTCATTGTTTGCGGGCGAACTCACGGGGGTAGTAGGCGAAAACGGCAATGGCAAAACCACTTTGCTCAGGGTCGTAGCCGGAGAAATCCTTCATTCATCAGGCAGTATCGAGTTTCCTGGACTCAAAGGACAAAACTGGTATCAATACAAAAATCAAATCGCTTACATATCCCAAGAAATAGAACCTTGGCATGGCTTTTTGAAAGACAACTTACACTTTTCGGCGGCCAATCATGGTATTTATGGACAAGAAAATGCCAACAGCGTCAATTACATCATACACCGACTGGGCTTGAGTCGCTATGAAGATGCCTATTGGTCAGAAATATCAACCGGTTTTAGGCTAAGATTTGAACTGGCAAAGGCACTGGTCTGGAGGCCCAAACTGCTCATACTCGACGAGCCGCTGGCCAACTTGGATATCAATACCAAACTGCTCGTATTGCAAGACCTCAGACTGCTCTGCCAATCGCAAAAATACCCTCTCAGCATTATTTTAAGCTCGCAGCAACTCCACGAAATCGAAAAAATTGTAGATAATTTAATCTTTATTAAAAACGGAGAAATTATCTTCAACGCCCCAATAGACCAACTGGGAAGCCAACGCAAAACCAATACCATCGAAGTATCGGGCAACTTCAGCAGGGAGCAAATCTACGAATACCTCGCCGGAATTGAGGTTTTGAGCCTCACCGACTCGGGAAATTCTTTTCTGATTAATTTGCCATTAGAAGTCCAACCCAAACAAGTCCTTGAACAACTCATCAAACACACAGAAATTGACTATTTTAGAGACATTAGCAAATCTTCGAGGAAGTTTTTTTAAACCATATAATAAATAAATAGGTATTTAGAATAATCAAGTAAATTTTTGGATTAATAATGTGATTTGGGTTAGGATAGCAAACTCGTTAGCCGAAAATGATAAGTTTTTTTATGCTCAAATTCATGCTGCGAATATCGCTTGAGAATTCTAAATACCCCAAATCAATAAATTTACTTGTTTATTTTAAATACCCATATTAAATAATTTCTAGCATTAGATGCAGAAATTGAATAAGAAACATATTCTCCGTAGGAATTGAAACCAAGTCTTGAGGCCATTAATTCTCTTAAAGAGCTGTTTGTGGTATCCTCCAAAAATACTTCATAAATATCGTCTGTTGTTTGATAATAATTATTTATTTCAGATGAACTCATATTTGCAAATATAGCACTCAATTGTGAATTTACTAATACTGTCAGATTAAAGTAATTGATGAGTAATGAATCAGTTACTAAAATTTCTGCATGTGATGACGCTATTTTGCAAACCGACTCTTGTTTGGGCTTCACCGCCCACTTTCAAAAAAGCTGTAATATTCATTCATTTAGATTAAATAACTGAATTTGTCGCTCCAAGCTATATCTGTTTTTTGATAAATGCTTCTCATTTATTTGTTGAGAAACCAATAAATATAATTCAGATAATTGGCTTTTATTCAAAAGACCTAATTTATATTTTTCTATGACTAAACTGTCAAAAATCAGATATTCAAGCAATAACCTTTTTACAATTGACGCAGATTTAAAACCAAGAAAAAGGGCTATATCGTTTTCAGTCAAACTATCATATCGTATTTCATACTATTCATTCTCAAGGATTTTTTTTCTCACAAAATAAGGTAATGGAATATTTTTTTCAAAGTAATCAATTTCATTATTTGACAATCGGATATAACCTTTTGGTTTTTGCTCATTAAAACTCTTGTAATTATAATTTCCAACTTCTGAAACAAAAACTTCACTAATACTAATCTTCTTCCATTTTGAATGCTTAAAATAAAAATTTTGGGCATCATCCATTTCTGAATATATCGAAAAATATAATGAAATAGGCGATGAGCCTGAAAACACATGCTTAAAAAAACTTTCTGAATAAGCATATTTTAAAATATTGTTTTCAAATTTGTTCTTGATAAACTGTAGATTAATAGAATGTGTTTCCATTTGATATAATTTTTTATTAATTCCCCAAAAAACAGTTTTAGTCCAATCGTCAAGTTCAGTAATTGATTTATCTGCTTCAGTCAATATGATTTGAGAAACTTTAAGCGAGTCTTCTAAAAAATTTTCTATAAAAAACTTGTTTGTATGTACAGAATTAATTAGTTTTCCATATAGTTTTTTCTTTTTCTCTACACTGTAATCTTTCAACACATTTTTTCTGTAAAGAATATCCATCTTCTTTGTGGTAAAAAAATCATAATAAAAACTTTCATAATTTGGTTTTGACTTTACAATAGAATAGACAGCATTTGAATACCTGAAAATTGGATATTTTAGAGTAAGATTATCAAAGTACTCGCTAAAGTATTCTGTTGTCCCTTTTTGGAAAAGCTCACCAATAAACATGGCTTGAAATACAGTATCTTTTTTGAGTGTATCTACCAATAAAATAATTTCTCTATAACCATATTTCACCTTATTTAAGGCTAATTTTTTTTCAAAGTCCTTAATTATTTTGTAATTTGATTTAGAAGATTTTTTACAAATACCAATACTATCCAAAAATCCATCATATAGTATAAGTGTATCACAATAGGCAAATCTATATAGGTAGTATTTTTCGTTCTTTGGCCTTAGTGATATATATCCTTCGTAATTTGAAACTGATACTACATCACCTGTTTCAAAATCAAGTACAATCACTCCATATAGAGGTTTATTTTCATCTTTATCATACAGATAAATATAGTTAAACTGTGCAAATAATTTACTTGCACAGTTTAATATCAAAAAAATTAATAAACTACGACTCATATCTACTTAGGTGTAGGAAAATTGCATACGCACTTGCGGTAACTCTTAGTAAAATTATATCAGTTATCACCTTCACATTCAGCGGGAAAACTATCGCAGCATTCATTCTGACCCTTCCAACTGGCAACTTCACACTGCCAAAGTTGAAAGAGTCTATTACTATGCTTATTTGCTCTTGATTCACATGTTAAAAGAGCATTTAAGACCCCTTCCATGCAGTCAGCATACCCATCTGTCCTGCTGCTACCCATGCCCGGTGCGGGCTCAAAACCAATTAAAAAAGCTCTTTCTCTCATTGTTGTTGCAATAATGTCATCAATTTGGCTCTCTGTCATGCCAACAAAACCACTATAACCCGCAATTAAATAATTTCTAGCATTAGATGCAGAAATTGAATAAGAAACATATTCTCCGTAGGAATTGAAACCAAGTCTTGAGGCCATTAATTCTCTTAAAGAGCTGTTTGTGGTATCCTCCAAAAATACTTCATAAATATCGTCTGTTGTTTGATAATAATTATTTATTTCAGATGAACTCATATTTGCAAATATAGCACTCAATTGTGAATTTACTAATACTGTCAGATTAAAGTAATTGATGAGTAATGAATCAGTTACTAAAATTTCTGCATGTGATGACGCTATTTTGTAAACCGACTCTTGTTTGGGCTTCACCGCCTCCCTGCCCGTGTACTGCGAGCAAGCATAAAAAACGATGCCCGTAATAAGGGCGAAAAAATAAAGTTTTTTGTTTTTGATAAAGATTTTTGCATTAATGCGGAGCAAAAATAGAAAATCGAAAATCAAGCTTTTTATGTTAAATAATTGTTACATTTTCGCTAAAAAATGATGAATACTTGATAATCAATGATTTGGCTATATTTGGGATTGCAGTAGTTGAAAAATAGCTATCGATTTAAACCCTCAGATGGTGATTTATATTAAAATATAAACACAAGAAAATAGATTGCCTTCATCACTCATTTTGCTTAAAATACTTTTGTAAAACTTTGTAAAGTTCTTTGTCAATCTCATCGTATCCCACACCCCTGTAAATAATATTGCCATTCGGTTCGGCTATTATGATGGTCGGGTAGGCCTCTACACCCAGCAAATTATCTAACTCATCAGCACCGTAATAAGTCCCCGAAAAAGGAATCAAAGGCTTCCATCCCTCTTCTACCAATTCCTCAATCTTATCAACAGTATTGATTCCGTGCAACAAAATTCTATTGCCAAAATCTTTTTGGATTGATAACAAAAGAGGATACAATTTTTTGCAATAAAAGCATGAATTAAACCAAAAAAAATAGGCATTCAGTTTATGCTCCCCTACAACTGGCTGTTTGCCGATATATTCTGTATTGTTTAAAAACTGATTTAGCGAAAAGGTATCCAACTTAAAATATTCTATCAAAGAACCAAATAGGCCGTTTTTAGATTTTTTATTAGGATTATTTAAAATTTTCTTTTCTAAAATTTTCATATATTTATATCTTTTTCTATCTTTAAAACTCGGTTTTTTAAATTTTACTTTCAGTCCCTTTGCGATAGATTGTGTATGAAATAATTTGACGAAAGAGGGATTATTGTATTGGTATTCTAAAACCCAGATAAAAGACTCCCAATAATTACCGTTTTCCAAATCTTGTCTTTCTTTCAACCCCAAGATTGTATAATCAACCGAATCAAAATAAATGGTTACATACGTATTAAAATCCCTGTACAAACCATTGCATTGAAAAAAAAGGGCTTTAACAGTCCTACCTTCAACAACTGTATCCTTTATCGAATAGACGCTATCATAAACACTTCTGTATGTGTAGAAAAAGTGCTGCGTCCGGGTAACAGGCTCAAATAAATCCCTGTATCGCAGACTCAAACCGTACTTTTCATAATCATATACTTTAAGTACTTGATTCCTCAATATACATACCTGACTACCGTTGTATATCGTTTCATAATCTCTATCGTCATACTTAATCCGGTACATTGAGCCAAAATCTATTGTCTCTATTTTATTAAAGACTACTCTTGCGCGATGAATTTTATTTTTATTAGTCAGTTTATGATGATAATTGATTTTTAAAGTAATGATGCCATTTTCTTTACTTTGATTGGTTTTGAGCAATGTGTCTAACAAATTATTTAATATAGAGTCTTGAAGTTTTTTTTGATATTTCAAAATAAATTTACCTCTATTTTCAATATCAAATACCTGATTGTACGTATTTTGCTGATTTGGCTTTGACAATAATATGTAAGAAGTATCGCAAATAAAATTATTACCATATAGACCCTTGCTGTAATTGGTTAAAAACAAAGGCAGTTTCTTATTAAAGAATTTAATTTTAGTTGTCGAAGAATAATTAGAATCTCGTTTACCATATACCCTTGAAACAGCTACCAATTCATTTTTGGTAATATCAAAAGCTATAAAAATAGTATCTGTCGCATCCGGTGTTTCTATAACAGAAAAAATCTCATCTTGTCCTTCCAAGGACTTTCTCGGACTCCAATCCCAAGACAGGGTATTGTTTTGCAAAATTCTGAAAAGACCGTATTCATGGAAAAATAAGATATTGATAGATAATTTATAGAAACCCATTCGAATATTAAGCAATTCAGGATTGGTAGATATAGATTTCAGTTTTTTAATTTGAAACTTATCGAATTTATTTTTTTTAGAATTAAGCTCAATCTCACAATTGAATAATCCAACGAATTTATCGAGTTTAGATATGTGGTAATCCGAAACTTGGGCATGGAATGAATAATGTTGAGCGAATTGTTGGGTGAATTTTTTTGACAGTTCGGTAAAAATATCCCCCGGATTTTGTTGCCTAATCACGACCTCATCCAGTAGTCTGGATTGTTTATTTAGCAGTATAGTATCTAAATCAATAAGATTTCTTAGCTTCAATTGGGTATTTTCATAGCCTTCGCGTACGATTAAAATCATTGAATCTAAGTTGTTTTCAAGGGTATCAATGCTTATCTCCTCAAATGCTGGCTGCGTAGATATAAATAAAACTTTACCTGACGAATTTAACAATACAACACTCTGTAAGGGGCTTGCATCATGCGCATCTAAAAAAGTAATCTTGATTTTAGTTTGAGAAAAACAATCTGTAAAAGCAGAAAAATACAAAAAGAAAAGCACTATCTTTTGAAGCATGGTTTTTAATTGAAACGATTAATACTTTTGCAATATCATGATTTTTTTAAATACCCGCCCAATTTTATCAACCGGGCGGGTGTATAGTTAGTTGCAAGCTGCACTTTGGTAACAAGCACCAACCTCAGTAATATAAACGAGTTCGGCTGCGGCGTAATCACTTACGGCATTTGAGGGGTCTTTTGCTATCGCTTTAACCGCCTTTTCAAACTTTCGTGCAGCCTTTTTGAGGCAACTTTTACAATGATCTGCCAATGGAATCAAAATAGGATTGCCATTTCCAGAGTCCATCCAGTCGAAAGAAGCATCGAAAATAGCGTCGATTTGAGCCTCAGTCAATCCTTCAAATCCTCCAAAAGTTGCCAACACAAGGTCTCGCGCGGCAACAGCTTGTTGCCATGTGGAATTTGGATTGTCCAAAACGGCCATGTACGCAATGTAGTTAGGGTCAATAACCAAAAGGGCTTCAAGCGGTAATGAAGTATTTTGATATACAGACTCCTGTTTGGGCTTCACCGCCTCCCTGCCCGTGTACTGCGAGCAAGCATAAAACACCATGCCCGCAACAAGGGCGAAAAAATAAAAGTTTTTGTTTTTCATAAAGATTTTTGCATTAGTGCGAAGCAAAAATCGAAAATCAAGCTTTTTATGTTAAATAATTGTTACATTTTCAATACAAAATACTTAATAACTGATAGTCAATTGATTAGCCGATGGGTTTCGTATCTAAAAGTAGATTCATTATTTTTAGCAGAAAATTACAAATTGTCTCGGATATAAAAATTCATTTCCAAAAGCCTTAGCCGCAACGCATAGGCTTTTTTCAAAAAAACCTGCAATATTTATTCATTTAGGTTAAATAACTGAATGTGTCGCTCCAAGGTATCTCTGTTTTTAGATAAATGTTTCGCATTTATTTGCTGAGGAACTAATAAATACAATTCAGACAATTGGTTATCGCTCAAAAGATTTAATTTATATTTTTCTATGACCAAACTATCAAAAATAACATGCTCAAGCAATACTTTTTGTGCAATGGATGCAGATTTAAAACCAAGAAAAAGGGCTATATTGTTTTCAATTAAACTATCTTTTGGCGATTTGTCCAATTTTGCTTTGTATTCATACATCACCCTGAGTACTGAATCTCTATTTCTATATGACCTTAGTTTTTGCCACATTTGAATAGAAATCAAATTGAAATTATCATAAGATTTGATAACAATGCTATCCTCTGCCATTACAGAAGCCAAATCAAATAGATGTAAATTTTGTTGAGAATAACAAAAATGGGAACTACCAACTGATAATAAAAAAATCTTAAATAAAATATTCATAAAGGTACTTTTTTAATTAATCACAAAATGTAGCACTACAATGAGCAAGAGCAAGCAACCAGTCAAGCGTTAAAGCCATTGAACCTCCTTCGTTTTTCTTTCTTGCCTCATACTCAGCATCAGCAAAACTTGTGCATTGAGTATAATTTGGTTCGAGACACTCAGCAGGGGCAAGAGGATTTGAGTTAAACTCTGGTGGAAGCAAGTCTAACGAATTTTTGATAAGATTTATTTGTTCTGAAAGGGATAGATTGCTGTTGATATGAGAGTAAAAAGCGGATATTTTATCATCTAAATCCATAATAAGATAATCATAATGTGCTAAATTGTCGAAACCAATAGATTTGCAAAATTCATTGGCATTTTGATTACTTGGGTCATGATTGTAATTATCTAACAATGCCCGAATATTTGAAATTTTTGTTGAATCCCAATTCTGTGGTAAACATATTTACTTAATCTGCTTTAATAATAAAACTGCTGCAATAAAGTTGGAGTCGTTTAAAATTTGATTATTAACTTGATTTATAGGCTGGTTAACTTTCGGCTTCACCGCCTCCCTACCCGCATACTGCGAGCAAGCATAAAACACCATGCCCGCAACAAGGGAGAAAAAATAAAAGTTTTTGTTTTTCATAAAGATTTTTGCATTAGTGCGGAGCGAAAATCGAAAATCGAAAATCAAGCTTTTTATGTTAAATAATTGTTACATTTTCGGTAAAAAATGATGAGTATTTCTCTAACTTGCCAAAAATCGCATTCTGACATGAAAAACACCTTGCTTGCTCTGCTCTTTTTGCCTTTTTGGCTGTCGGCTCAAAAACCGGATTGGAACGTCTCAGCCCCGCCCGCACCACTCAAAACGGTGGAATTCAGCACCGAAACCGGCACATGGATGAACTTGGATGTCAGCCCCGATGGCAAGGAAATTGCGTTTGATTTGCTGGGGGATATTTATAGCCTCCCTATCGGGGGAGGAGAAGCGCGCCCTTTGCGTAGCGGCCTGGCCTACGAGGTACAACCGCGCTACAGTCCCGACGGCAAAGAAATAGCCTTTACCGGCGATGCCGGCGGCGGCGACAACATCTGGATTATGAACCGCGACGGAAGCAACGCCCGCCAAATCACCAAAGAAGACTTTCGCTTGCTAAACAACCCGATTTGGACTCCCGACGGAGAGTACCTCATCGCCCGCAAACATTTCACTTCGCAGCGCAGTTTGGGAGCAGGCGAAATGTGGCTCTACCACCGAAGCGGCGGCAGCGGCATCCAACTCACCCTGAAAAAAAACGAACAACAAGACAGCAACGAGCCTTGCTTGTCGCCTGATGGCCGCTATCTGTATTACAGCGAAGACAGCTATCCCGGAGGATTTTTTCAATACAACAAAGACCCTAACTCACAGATATACACCATCAAACGCTACGACCGCCACAACGGCCAAACCAAAGTCGTGGTACAAGGTCCCGGAGGAGCCTGCCGCCCTCAAGTCTCTCGAGACGGCAAAAAATTGGCCTTCGTTAGGCGCGTAAGAGAGAAATCGGTACTTTTTGTGCTGGACTTGGCGACAGGCGAACAAAAGCCTCTCTTCGACGGACTATCCAAAGACCAGCAAGAGGCTTGGGCTATTTTTGGAGTGTACACCGGCTTTTCTTGGACACCCGACGACAAATTTATCGTCATTTGGGCGCAAGGCCGCATCCAAAAAATCGAGGTCGCCAGTGGAAAAACTGAAGCCATCCCCTTCAAAGTCAAAGTCAAACAACAAGTTGCAGAGGCTTTGCGCTTCAAACGCAATCCTTCGCCCCCAACATTTACAGCCAAAGCCATCCGAAACGCCACTACTTCGCCCGATGGCAAAACGCTGGTTTTTCATGCGGCGGGTCACCTTTGGAAAAAAGAACTGCCTGACGAAAAACCTACTCGTCTGATTGCCAATGATGTACTTATCAAACTTTCAGCCGATGGCCGCACCCTTTCAAACGAAACCGTTTCGGTAAACCTGGGCTTAAGCGAAAGAGACGTTCGGGCCAAAGTGGCTTTTCAATACGAGCCTGACTTTTCGCCCGATGGCAAAAAAATAGTTTTTGTCTCGTGGAGCGACGAAAAAATGGGCAATTTGGTACTCTACGACCGCGAAAAAGGCGAACTCAAGCCCCTGATGAGCCAAATGGGCATTTACCGCACGCCGCGCTTTTCGCCCGATGGCAAAAAAATAGTTTATCTCAAAGAAGAAGGCAACCTCTACCAAGGAACGGCTCACTGCCAAGACCCGGGCATATACCTATTGGACTTGAACACCTTGCAAAGTGAATTTGTAACAGACAAAGGCGAGTTTCCGCGCTTCAACCACGAAGGCAAGCGAGTTTATTACCAAACAGGAGGCAATTACTTTGGAGAGATAGAAAAAGGCTATTTTTCTTGCAAACTCGATGGCAGCGACGAGCGCAAGCACCTTTCCATCAGCCACGCCAACGAAATCGTGCCCAGCCCCGACGGTCGCTGGGTGGCTTTTACGGTGCTCTTCAAAGCCTACATCGCCCCCATGCCCCTCACCGGCAAAGCCGTAGAACTCTCCCCAACCACCACCGCCGTACCTGTTGCCCAAATAGCCCGCGATGCCGGAATATCGCTCCACTGGTCTGCGGACAGCAAAAAAATCCATTGGACGCTGGGAGAGCAGTATTTTAGCAACGAAATCAAAAACCGTTTTGACTTTTTGCCCCAAGCCCCCAAAAAACTCCCTGCCATCGACACGGTAGGCATCAAAATAGGTTTGGAACTCAACACATCCATACCCACCGAAATAGACCCCCTCACCCAAAGCCAAACTCCCTCACTCATAGCCCTCAAAAATGCCCGCATCATCACCATGAAAGGCGATGAAGTGCTGGAGAAAGCCACCATTTTGATACAGGGCAACCGAATCAAAAGCATAGGCACAGCCCTAAGCATTCCAGAAACCGCCAAACAGATAGACCTGAGCGGCAAAACCATCATGCCCGGCATCATTGACGTACACGCGCACTTGGGCACTTTCCGCTACGGCATACAGCCCCAAAAGCACTGGCCTTTTTACGCCAATTTGGCTTATGGCGTAACCACCACCCACGACCCCTCCAGCAACACAGAGATGACTTTTTCCCTTTCGGAGATGATAGAGAGCGGGGCTATGATAGGCCCGCGACTGTTTTCGACGGGCATCATCCTCTACGGTGCTGAGGGAGACTTCAAAGCCGTCATCAACAGTTTGGAAGATGCCGAAAGTGCCTTGCGCCGCACCCAAGCCTTTGGGGCTTTTTCGGTCAAAAGCTACAACCAGCCCCGCCGAAACCAACGCCAACAAATCATTGCCGCCGCCAGAAAACTGAAAATGAACGTCGTGCCTGAAGGCGGTTCGTTCTTTTTTCATAACATGAGCATGATTTTGGACGGCCACACCGGCATAGAGCACAATATCCCCATTGCGCCCCTATACGACGATGTCGTACAACTGTGGGCAAAAAGCAATACCGCCTATACGCCCACCCTTATCGTGAACTACGGCTCAATAAACGGTGAAAATTACTGGTACCAAAAAACCAACGTCTGGGAAAAAGAACGCCTGCTCACCTTCACGCCCCGCTCTATCGTGGACAGCCGCGCCCGACACCGCACCATGGTACCCGATGCCGAATATGAAAACGGCCACATACTCACCTCAAAGTCTTGCAAAAAGCTCGCCGATGCCGGCGTGCGCGTCAACCTGGGCGCACACGGCCAACTGCAAGGACTTGGGGCGCACTGGGAACTGTGGATGCTCGCGCAAGGCGGTATGACACCGCTGCAAGCCATCCGATGCGCCACCCTCAACGGAGCGAACTATTTAGGTATGGAAGACCACCTCGGCAGCCTCGAACCCGGAAAACTCGCCGACCTCATCGTACTCGACAAAAACCCTCTCGACACCATCGCCCACACCGAAACCGTCCGCTATGTGATGGTAAATGGCTTTTTGTACGATGCCGCCACACTCAACCAACTCTTGCCATATGAAAAAACACGCACAAAGTTTTTTTGGGAACTCTGGAACCAAAGCGAAAACTTCAAATTCCACGAACAAACCCACGGGTTTGAAAAAGTAAAATGCAGTTGCGGCAAACACTAAATCTTTAGGATATCTTGAGGGTTTGTTGTTTTTTATGAAAACTGCCCTTTTGCTTGGCTCCTTTTTGCGCTCCGGGCGCAAGGCAACAAAATCGGCATGAGCTATGAGCCAACCAGCGAAGGCAACTTCTATGTCGGCCTCCACTGGCATCGGGCAAGGGAAAAATGACCGCCCTAAGCGGCGATACGGGCACACAGCAGGCTGGTAGAAAGCAAGTTTTTTTGTTTATGAGAATGAAAAAACTGGATAGGCCGAACCTATAAAGGTGTTCATCAATGAGTGAAAAATTAAACACGGATTATGCAATAGAAACTTTTCTAAAGCCTAATCCGTGTTAGAAAATCCGATGGTGCAATTGTTTAGCCGGCCTGCAGATAAAAACAGCCAAAGGTTTAAACCCTTGGCTATTTGCATGCTGTTGTGTATTGGATAGCTTTATTGTTCGAGCAGCTTGTCGCCTCCGCTGAGTTTGGCTTTGAGGGCGGCCAGTTTGTCTGCGCCTGAGCCACCACCGGGGCCAAGGGCTTTGTTGATCTCGTCATCCACCGAGCGGTTCATATTGGCCATATCCGAATACGATTCAGCCAAAGCCTCTTGCTGGGATACTTTTTCTTTCATTTTTTCAAGCATTGAGACCGTACTCGAGGAGTCAATGTTTGCCAAATGCTTGTTGAGTTTGCTGGTGGCTTTGCTTACCGTAGCCCGAGCTTTGAGGGTTTTGGCTTCGTTTTCCCAAGTAGATATTTGAGATTTGAGATGGCGGACGTTTTGTTCCATCTTGGCCACGGCGGCCTCGTGTTGTTCGAGTGCCTTGAGGTTTACGGCGGCGCGTTCGAGGGCTTGTTCTTTGCGGTTGAGTACCTCTGTGGCCAAGCGGTCGGCCTCTTCGACAGAAATAGCACCCGTTTCGGCTCTTTTAATCAAGAGGATGGCTTTTTGCTCGTAGTCTTGTGCACTGGCTTTGGCTTCTTCGTAGTCGCGTCTGGTTTTGATGGCGATGGCTTTGACCTCTGCAAGGCCTTTGAGGGCTTCGTTGAGGTTTTCTTTCAATTCTCGCAAAGCCTGTTCCGTCATTTTGACGGGGTCTTCGAGTTTATCCAAAGCGGCATGGGCTTCTGCCGAACCAATTCTAAATAATCTTTTGAAAATAGACATAGCAATTTGAGATTAAAGTTTTGAAAAAGCAATAATTTCGTCTGAGTACTCGCTCAAAAGCAACTCTAAAGAGTTGATGGAGGCTTCCAGTTCGTTTTGGTCTAAGTTGTCAAGCTGCAAGGTGTCGCGGAAAAGCACGTTTTGCCCCTCTGCATCAATAGCAAAAGCCCCGTGAACCATGTCGCGGTTTTTCTGCAACAAAGATTTGTACATCTCCAGCGACTCCCCATGAATGGGAAAAAGCAATTGTTCGATGATAAGGAGCGTTTCTTCGCAATCCAAAATGAGGTTTTTGATGCCTCTGTCTTCTTTCTCCACAATCACAAGCTCTTCGGCTTGGTCTTCGTAAACGGTGATAAAACCCATATCGGCAAGATAGGATTTGACCTTTTCAAAATTCGACATAATCACTTTTGAGTTTTGTTGTTGCAATATAATGTGTTTTGACACTTTTCTCAATCGGGGAAAAGTTTTTTTTTAAAAAAAATCCGTGCCCTGAGGCTTGAGTGAGGCGAAGGCTAATTTGTTGCAGGTTTGAGTTTTGCCCAGAGACGGTCTTTTAGCTCTGCAATGTTGTATCCCGTGATGGAGGAAATAAAAATAAAGTCCATGTCAGCGAGTTCTTTTGCTATCTCCTGCCTGAGTTCGGCATCGAGCAAATCGGCTTTGGTGATGGCCAACAGGTAGTCTTTGTCTAAGAGTTCAGGGTTGTATTGGGCGAGTTCGTTGCGCAGCAGTGCAAACTCTGCTTTGATGTCGTTGGAGTCGGCGGCAATCATAAAGAGCAGAACCGAGTTGCGCTCAATATGCCTCAAAAACCTCAATCCCAGTCCTTTGCCTTCGGAAGCCCCCTCTATAATGCCCGGTATATCGGCCACCACGAAAGAGCGGTGGTCGCGGTAAGAGACCACTCCTAAATTCGGCACTATGGTGGTAAAGGGATAATCGGCTATTTTGGGTTTGGCCGCCGATATGACCGAAAGCAAGGTTGATTTGCCGGCGTTGGGCAGTCCCACCATCCCCACGTCAGCCAGCACTTTGAGTTCCATGACTACCCATGCCTCTGTTCCCGGCTCGCCGGGCTGGGCGTAGTCGGGCGTTTGGCGGGTCGAGGTTTTAAAATGGTCATTGCCTAAGCCGCCCTTACCGCCGTGAAAAAGAATTTTTTCTTCGCCGTGTTGGGTGATTTCGAGCAGTACCTCTCCGGTTTCTTCATTTTTAACTATCGTCCCAAGTGGCACGTTGATGTATAAATCCTCGCCCTGAGAGCCTGTAGCGCGGTTGCCGCCGCCTGATTGGCCGTCTTCGGCTATCAAGTGCTTGGTGTACCTCAGGTGCAATAGCGTCCAAAGCCCCTCATCGCCGCGCAGTATGATATGCCCGCCTCTGCCACCATCGCCGCCGTCAGGGCCGCCTCTGTCTATAAATTTCTCCCGCAAAAAATGTCGGCTGCCTGCCCCGCCTTTGCCCGATTTGCAAAATACCCTTATGTAATCTATGAAGTTTGACATGTGATGCCTTATGATCGTTAAAAAAACAAAAGTAAAGTATTTGGATGGTTATGACGCTTTATCCCGGATTAAGCAATAGGTGGAAGCCAGTATTTACGGCTTTAATCGTTGAGAATGGGCTATGTCTCAGGGCACTTATCCCATAGCGTGGGCTACAAATATATGATGCCTACGGTATCGCCTGCATTTGTTTGGGCTTAAGCATCGGGAAAGGCGTAATTGAGTGTAATACACAGGGGAAAATTATATACTAAAATTATACTAAAAAAATTTGCATACTTATTTTCCAAGTAGTAAATTCAAGCGGCTTTTTTCCAAGCCTATTTATGAAAAAGTTTATCACCCCCCCCCCCCCCCCCCCCCCCCCCCCCCCCC
>CAZRQL010000031.1:0-35677 GCA_964602415.1 uncultured Roseobacteraceae bacterium | reverse complement strand
AAGTTCTGTATTAAGTATTAAGATAAGAATTATTAACAACTGCAAAGCCTTTGATCAGCCCATATCAAGCGATAGGGAGAAACCGTTTTTACAGTTTTTTGTTGAGAATAAGCTATCCCTATGGGGGCATATTGATTCCGTAGGGATGGCATTACAGATGCGTGAGACCCCAGCAGTGTCGAATCCCATCAACGTATCCGTAGGCTACAAGCATGTGATGCCTGCGGCATGGGGCGTATGTACTCAAAGGAATAGAAATTTTCTATTTCGTAATCCGGGTTAATAAAAAAAGCCACGGGTTTGAACCTGTGGCTATTGATAAGATAGTAGTTGGCGTGGTATTTTAAGCCAATGCGGCTTTGACTTTTTCGGCGGCTTCTGTCAAGCGGATGGCAGAAGTTACTTTGAGGCCGGACTCATCAATGATTTTGGCGGCTTCTTCGGCGTTGGTTCCTTGTAGCCTCACTATGATGGGCACATTGATGTCTCCGATATTTTGGTAGGCTTGCACGATTCCGTTGGCTACCCTGTCGCAGCGCACGATTCCCCCAAACACATTGACCAATATGGCCTTAACACTGGGGTCTTTGAGGATGAGCCTAAAGCCAGCTTCTACGGTTTGGGCATTGGCACCGCCGCCCACGTCAAGGAAGTTGGCAGGCTCTCCGCCCGAAAGTTTGATCATGTCCATGGTAGCCATGGCCAAGCCCGCACCGTTGACCATGCAGCCCACGTTGCCATCGAGTTTGACGTAGTTAAGGCCGCTTTCTGAGGCTTCGACATCCATGGGGTCTTCTTGGGTTTTGTCCCGCAATTCGGCCAAGGCTTTTTGGCGGTACAGCGCGTTGTCGTCGAGGTTTACTTTGGCATCCACGGCGATGATTTTGTCGTCGGAGGTTTTGAGCAAGGGGTTGATTTCAAAAAGAGAAGCATCAATTCCTTCGTAAGCGGTGTAAAGGGCCGTAACGAACTTGACCATGTTTTTGAATGCCTCGCCGCTCAAACCAAAGTTGAAGGCTATGCGGCGGGCTTGGAAGGGTTGCAGACCTACCCTTGGGTCTATGTGCTCGCGAAAGATTTTTTCGGGGTGTTTTTCTGCCACTTCTTCTATGTCCATTCCTCCTTCGGGAGAATAGACTATCATATTGCGGCTGGTCGCCCTGTCCAAGAGCACCGATAGGTAAAATTCTTTGGTAGGATTGGCACCCGGATAATACACATCTTGGCAAATCAACACTTGGTGCACGGGTTTGCCGGCTTCTCCTGTTTGGTTGTTGCGGATGGTCATGCCGATGATTTGGGCGGATTTTTCGCTGACCTCATCGAGCGATTTGGCCAATTTGATGCCGCCGGCTTTTCCTCGCCCCCCGGCATGGACTTGGGCTTTGACGACCCACCATGTAGTGCCGGTCTGTTGGTTGAGGGCTTTTGCGGCTTCAACGGCTTCTTCGGGAGTAGAAGCGACAATGCCTTCCTGAATGGCTACACCATACTTTTTGAGTATGTCTTTGCCTTGGTATTCATGGATGTTCATACGAGTAATATTCGTTTTGCCCAAAGATAAGGCTTAGTTTTGTTTTGGCAAATATGTTTTTCTGCAAGTGAATTGGAAACTTACCCTGTATGTGCTAATTTTTTGAAAAAACTTTCTGTCCCGCCAAAAAAGTAGCCCAAACCGTTGCGGTTCTTATTTCAGGTATCGGTATTTTCATCATGTCCCGTTCCCAAATCACAAAATCTGCCGGTTTGCCTTTTTCCAGTGTACCAAGTGTTTTTTCTTGGTGCGCCGCAAAAGCAGCCCATTGTGTCATGCCCAGCAAAGTTTGATGGCGGCTAAGGGCGTTATGGGGCAAAAATCCTTGTGCAGGCTCACCCTGCGCCGACTGCCGGCTTACAGCGGCATAAAAGCCCAGCATAGGGTTGATAGGCTCAACCGGAAAATCACTGCCCAAAGGCAACACCCCCGCAGCGGCAAGCAGTTCGCCGTAGCGGTAAGCGGTGGGAAGCCTATCGCCCAAGCGGTCGCCTGCCCAGCCCACGTCCGAAGTAGCATGCAAGGGCTGCACAGAAGCAATAATACCCAAAAGACCGAATTTGTCCAAATCGGCATCGCTGACCACTTGGGCATGTTCAATCCTCCAGCGCGCCTGAGAGGGCAAAATTTCCTCATAAAGTCCCAACACAACCCTCACCGCGCTGTCCCCTATGCAGTGGGTGGCTACCTGAAAGCCATTTTGGTGCATCTCTTCAAACCAAACCCGCATAGAATCTTTTGAGGTGAGCATCAAGCCTCGGTTGGTGGGGTCGTCTGCGTAAGGTTCGAGCAAGCAAGCCCCGCGCGAACCCAAAGCCCCATCGGCGTACACCTTAAAGCCAATCACCCTGAAATTGTCGCGCTCTATTTTTCCTTTTGCAAAAAGCCAATGCCTGTCGGCAGGAGTGGCATAAGCGGTCAATCGGATTTTCAAAGTATTGGCAAGGTACAAACTGTCCAATAACTCCAACGTAGCCCTATCAAGTCCCATGTCTTGCAGCGAGGTCAAACCCAAAGCAAAGCATTGTTGCTCTGTGCGCAACAGGGCTTCTATGAGCTGCTGTTTGGAAGGGGGTGGAATGATTTTCTCTACTAAATCCACGGCGTTGTCTATGAGCAACCCTGTTGGCTTGCCGGCTTTGAGGAAAATTTTTCCGCCTTCTACCTGTGTTTGGGCGGTGATTCCGGCGAGTTGCAGGGCGTAGGAGTTGGCAATGGCGGCGTGTCCATCCACCCGGGTGAGCAAAACAGGCCTGTCAGGGAAAGCCTTGTCCAGCAGAGTGTTGTCAGGAAATTCGGCGGGAGTCCACAGGTTTTGGTCCCAGCCGCGCCCTCTGAGCCAGCCTTGGCTGCCAAACTCGACCATTTTTTGCACGGTTTTCTCCCAAGAGTCAATCCCCGTCAGTTCGGCTCTGAGCGAAAAAATCGCTTGCCCATAAAAATGACAATGGGCATCAAAAAGCCCTGCTGTTATGGCTTTTTGCTCGGCATTTACCATTTGTGCGGCATCAAAACCGCCCACAATTTCTTGCTCCATGCCAACTGCCACAATTTTGCCCTTGTCGATAGCCATGGCTTGCCGAGTCTGCAAGGTATCCGCTGAGGTGTAAATGACGGCGTTGTGGACAATCAAATCAACTTGTTGCTTTCCGGCGCAGGCCATCAGTGCGACAATAACGAATAAAAAAAAAGGTCTTATCATCGAAGAGGAAGGGTTCAATGTTTGAAATGCCTAATTCCTGTAAAAACCATCACCATATCATGCGCATCGCAAAATTCGGTGCTGTCTTTATCTTTGATAGAGCCTCCCGGTTGGATGACGGCTTTTATGCCTTCTGCATGGGCTATTTCGACACAGTCAGCAAAAGGAAAGAAAGCATCGGAAGCCATAACGGCCTGTCTGAGGTCAAAACCAAAGGATTTGGCTTTGTGTATGGCTTGGCGCAAGGCATCTACCCTTGAGGTCTGTCCCGTGCCACTGGCAAACAGTTGCCCGTTGGTTGCCAAGACTATGGCGTTTGATTTGGTGTGTTTGACAATTTTGTTTGCAAAAAGCAGGCTCTCTATTTGCTCCGGCGTGGGACTGAGTTTGGTAACAAACTTGAGGTCTCTGGCCGTAACAGTGTTGAGGTCTTTTTCTTGGCCTATTACCCCGTTGAGCAAGGTTTTATATTGATAAATGGGCAGTTCGGCGGGTTTTTGTAGTAAAATGATGCGGTTTTTTTTCATGGTGAGCAGTTCGAGAGCCTCTTTTTGGTAAGAAGGGGCAATCAATATCTCAAAAAACAGTTCGTTGATGGTTTGAGCCGCCTGCAAGTCAATTTGTCGGTTTGCCACAATGACCCCACCGAAAGCCGAAACAGGGTCTGCGGCCAAGGCTTTTTGGTAGGCTTCGTATATATTTTGCCCATGGGCTACCCCGCAGGCGTTGGTGTGTTTGATGATGGCCACTGAGGTAGCCTCAAATTCTGCAACCAACTGTATGGCGGCATCTATATCCACCAAGTTGTTGTAAGAAAGCTCTTTGCCGTTTAACTGTTCCAATATTTTGCCCAAATCGCCAAAAAATGCCCCCCGCTGGTGCGGGTTTTCGCCGTAGCGCAAAAAATTGACTTCGCGGATGCTCTCTTTGTAGTGCAAAATATGCTTTTGTGGCGGTAGTTGTGCGTTGAAATAATTGAAAATCAAAGTATCATAATGTGAGCTAATATCAAAGGCAGCGGCGGCAAATTCCAATCGGTCTTCCAAGCTCGTCTGGCAGTGGTTTTCTTCCAACATATTGACAACTTCCTCATATTGAGAGCGGGAAGACACCACCAGCACGTCTTGGTAGTTTTTGGCAGCGGCGCGGATGAGCGAAATGCCCCCAATGTCTATTTTTTCGATGATTTCTTCGTGGGTAGCCCCGCTTTCTACCGTTTGCTCAAAAGGATACAAATCAACTATGACCATGTCAAAAGAAGGCACTTCATAAACAGCCGCTTCTTTGATGTCGGACTCGTTTTCGCGGCGGTACAAAATCCCCCCAAATACCTTAGGATGAAGGGTTTTGACCCTTCCTCCAAAAATCGAAGGAAAGCCCGTTACCGATTCTATCGGGGCTACAGGGATATTGAGTTGCTCAATAAAGCTAAAAGTTCCGCCAGTAGAATATATCTTTATGCCTTTTGAATCTAACAGGCGCACAATAGGCTCTAAACCGGTTTTGTCAAATACGGAAATTAGAGCAGAAGTTATTTTTTTTTGCATAGCGCAAATATAGATTTTTTTGTGCTTAGTTGTAGAAAATTCGGGATTTGATTTGTATTTTACAATTATGATTATCAATATTTTATACAAAACTATTCTTTGGTTGATGGGTTGGAAAATCGGCAATAAACTTCCTGCCAATATCCCCAAATACATTGTTTTGGTAGTGCCACACACGAGCAACTGGGATTTTTTTATGGGGGTGTTGGCTCGGCGTTTTTTGGGCTTGGCAGACTGTAAGTTTCTCATAAAGAGTGAGTACTTAAAACCTCCCTACGGAAATATTATCAAAAAACTTGGTGGCATACCCGTTGACCGCTCCAAAAATACAGGTGTGGTGGAGCAAGTCGCCGAGCAGTTTGACAAGCACGACAAAATGGGCATCGCCATCACCCCCGAAGGCACACGCAGCCTAAACCCCAACTGGAAAACAGGGTTTTATCACATCGCCCTCAAAGCCGGTATCCCGCTGGTATTGGGGCATATAGACTACTACCGCAAAGAAATTGGCTTGGGGAGGATGTTTTACCCTACCGGAGACAAAGAAAAAGACCTCGAAGAAATCAAGCAATACTACCGGCATGTCATCCCGCGCCATCCTGCCAAATCTTCTTTGCAGCACATCTACCCCGAAAAAAAAAAATCCCCCATTCCTTAAAAGTCGGGTTTAGGCTCTCGTTGTTTGCCGTAGTCGTTTTTTTGGTCTGGAATTTTGAGGCCCTCAGTTACGGACTTAGGCAGGGCTATGGCCAGTTGCAGGTGATTATGGGCGCGGTAGCAGTCGAAAAAGCCATCGCCACAGGCAGTTTTGACAGTGCACAGGTGGCCAAAATCAGGCTCATCAAAAAAATCAGGGATTTTGCCTTCGATACGCTGGGATTAAGACGAAACGCTTCTTACACAAAAATTTACGACCAAAAAAGAAAGCCTCTGCTATGGTTGGTGGTGGCCTGTGAGCCTTATAGGCTGGTAGCCAAAACTTGGGACTTTCCTGTTGTGGGGTCTTTTAGCTACAAAGGCTTTTTTTCCCAAGCCGCCGCACAGTCATTGACCCAACAACTCGCCCAAGAGGGCTACGATACATTGGTGCGCCCCGTAAGCGCGTGGTCAACCTTGGGACTGCTTTCCGACCCTATCCTCTCTCAGATGCTCGAACTGGAGGCAGGCGATTTGGCCGAACTGATCATCCACGAACTTACGCACGGGACTATCTACCTGAAAAACAGCGTCGAGTACAATGAAAATTTGGCCAACTTCATAGGACAGCAAGGGGCTAAGTTGTTCTTGCAAAGTTACTTTGGCAACGATTCGCCCGAACTGAGCAGCTATTTGCTCAGTTTGCAAACACAACAAAACTACACCCGAAAAGTAGTCAGCTTTGCAACAGAACTTGATGCTTTATACCAAAAAAAAGATGTTGATTTGCCCTTGTTAAAAAAACAAAAGATGCAAGAGTTTAAAGAATGGGTTGTCGGAAATCAAGATTTTCATCCTAAATTTAGGGAAAAATTTGCCAAACGAAATTTAAACAACGCTTATTTCTATTCTTTTTTGCAATACAATGAAAGTGAAGCCGATTTTCAGTATGAGTTTGAGTCGGAGGCAGGCGGCGATTTGATTCGTTACATTGCTTATTTACGCTCTAAATATGGCACAAAGCGGCTGATATTTTGGTAATGATAATCATTTTTTACTTAATTTTATGAACTAACTAATTCTTTATGCAAATATTGAAAATTATCTTTCTCTTGTTATTGCTGTCTTCTTGCAGAGGCGGTTCTCAAAAACAGCAGCCCGATTTGGACATGGTGGATTATTATGTGTACATCCTTGAGCCTATTGAGTCCATGCGAGACTCAAGCCTCTGGCATCAAGAAGCCAAAAATGCCTACCAAGCCCATTTAGATTACATAAAAGAGCTATACAAAACCAAAAAAGCGGTCATTTTGAGCCGCGCCGCCTTGCCACAATATGACAAAGACTTCTTTTCGATGTGTTTTTTGAAAACGTACGAACCGGCTGAAGCACAGGCCTTGGCTTACAACGACCCTTCGGTTTTGTCCGGTTTGATGAAAGTAAAGGTCGTGCCTGTGTTTTTGGTCAAAAAGTAGCAGCTTGTTGACTTATTGTTGTTTTAAAAGAATTAATATCGTTTTTACAATTAACCAAGAAATAGCAGATTTTTTGGGCAATTTTCACCCCAAGTTGTGGATACGGCAAAGTTGATTTTTGAGGTAACTGCTCAAAAAATCTTGCCTGACAAAAAATGTGGATAGACCATGCAGATAAGATGATAACTTTTGGAACAGAAAAAAACATGAAAGGGGAAATCTGCTACATCAAACCCCTAAAAGACTCTGTAAATCTTGTTTTTTTTCATGGTGCTAACTTGGAAGACCCCAAAAAGCTACTTCAAGGCACAGGAAAATTGTTGAGGCATATAAAATTTAAAAAGAAAGAAGATATTGATATGGTTGCAGTGAAACTGCATTGAAAGAGCACCATAGCAGGCAATAAAATCAATACGGATTAAGCAATAGAAATTTTTCCGATGCTTAACCCCGAACAAATGCACCCAATTCCGAAGAAATCAGATGTTTGTAGCTTACAGATACGTTGATGGGGTCGCAGATAAAATAACCACGGGATGAATGCCCCGACATCATAGCGATAGCCCATTCTGAAGCTGTAAGTGCGGTCTCCTATTGATTAATCAATCAACGTGATATTCACGTTGCGTGGTGGGGTTTCGTTTCCGGCCAAGTCTTTGAACTTCAGATAGACCACTTTCAGACCAACTCCGGGCTCAAGATTCCATGAGAGTTTTGAAGTAAAGTCATCCCAATACCCGCCCGTGAATTGGGAAGAATTGGATATCATAAATTGATGCGCACCCAGTACATCGAGTGTCAATTCTACCGTAGTATTGCTGGTTGAGGTTTTGCCACCGTTTATCTTGAGCGATTTGATGACAGGAGCCTCTGTATCTACAATAATCCGTGCGTCAGCGGGGGCGGACTCATTTCCGGCTTTGTCGCGGTATTTGACAAAAAGCCTTTTTTCTCCATCGCCCGGGGTGAGTTGGTAGCTGATTTGAGGCTCATAGCGCACCCATTTTGCAGGAGGCAAGAAAATAGGCGAAGTGGACACAATCATCTCATGGGCATCGGATACTTTGAGCTCAAGGCGCACGGTATTGCTTCGGGTGTAAGGATTGCCTTGCTCTATGATGATTTGGGCATCGTAAGGCTCTTGTCTATCCAAAGTGATGGAAGCCGAGATAGGATTGGTTTCGTTGCCTGCTTTGTCTCTGAATTTAGCCCACACCGTTTTTTCGCCGTCTTCTCCGGCCAGTATGAAGTTGTATTTTATCAAACTGTAAGTCTCCCAGCCGCCATCAGAAAAATCCTTGCTGTTGCTAATCCACATTTGGTCGGCCTCATCGGTGTAAGCCCTTACGGTAACATACTTGTTTATATTGGTGCAATACTTTGCATTGTCTATTGTTGAGTTAGTGCCTGTGTTGCCGAAGCGGTCTTGTCCCAATAGGGTGATTTTGCCGTCTTTGGGTGCTTGTCTGTCCACGCCCACCCTAGCATAAGCCAAAGTAGATACATTGCCTATTTTGTCTCTAAACTGAGCGTAAACGGTTTTGAGTCCGTCTTGTCCTACCAGTGTCCAATCCTTTGTGGTGCTGTAAGGCTCCCATGAAGCACCTTTCATATCAATACTGTTGCTGACCATCATTTCAACGGCACCTTCGGCATAAAGTTCGAGTTGTACTTTGTCGGTGGCAGTCATGCCGTTGAATTTTTCAGCATCTTTGATGGCTACTTTTCCTTGGGTCGGTGGCTTTCTATCCAAAATGATGGTATCGCTTACAGCTTGGCTGATGTTTTCGGCTTCGTCCATAAATCGGGCATAGACCACTTTGAGGCCATCGTCGCCGCTAAGGGTATGCGTTACGTTCATTTCGTTGTAGGGTGTCCAGCGGATTCCATCAAAAGATTTAGAGTTGCTGATTTGCATGGAACGGGCTTCTTTGGCTCGCAACCTGAGTATGACCACTTTGTCAGGGTTGTTGGTGCGCTCTTCGCCCTTATTAATGACGATGCTGCATTCGTAGGGCGGTTTCCTGTCGAGTACAATATTATCTGAGAAAAGCTCGGTTTCATTGCCTGCAATATCTTTGAACTTGACATACACCGTTTTGATGCCATCGTTTTCGCTCAAAGTCCATTCTTTATCTTTGAGATAGGGTTCGTAATTGGCTCCTTTGAAGGTAGGGTCATTGGCTATCATCATAAAATCCGCTCCTCTGGCGTTGATGGTTAGCTTGACTTTGCCGCCGGGGTGGGTGCTGAATTCTTTTTTGTTGTCAATATAAATGCTGCAATCAACCGGTGGCTCATTGTCCAATATCAGGAAGTCGGATACAATTTTTGACTCATTGCCCGCTGCATCTTTAAAAATAGCAAATACGTTGATTTTCCCTTTGTCTTGGCTGCCCCATTCCCAACCAGGGTAGTCTTCACGGTATTTTTCCCATGCAGCCCCATAAAAACTATTGACATTGCTGATTTTCATGTACTCCGCTCCGTCTGCTTTGATTTTTAAATCTATTTTTTTGGAACTGGTTTTTAGGACTTTTTGGTTTGTTTGAGGAGTAAGAACGATGTTTTCGTTTACCATCTCAATACCATTGGCCACAGGCGGGGTTCTGTCGAGGTAGATGCTATCGGCGTACACGTTTGACATGTTTCCCGCTTTGTCTCTGAATTTGACATAAACTATTTTCAGGCCATCTACATCGCTTACCGCAAAACTGGACTTGACGCTATTGAAAGGTTCCCAGCGCATGTTGGTAAAAAAAGTATCAAGCCCTATAATCATCTCATCAGCCCCAATGGCCGCCAATTTGAGGTGAACTTCATTGTATTTGTTGGTGTAGGCAGCACCGTCGTTGATTTGAATAAATCCGTTTGAAGGCGGTGTGGTATCGAGTATTATTTTGGCACTTGCTGCATCGGTGGTGATGTTGCCGGCCAAGTCTTTGAATTTGGCAGATACTTCTTTTACCCCGTCGCCTGCAGGGAGTTCCCAGTCTATTTCGGGTTCAAAATTTGTCCATCCTTTCCCTTCCTTGAGGATGTATTGGGCGGCTTCAGGACATTTGAATTTGATTTTGACATTGCGTGAGCGGGTAAATTTGTCTCCATTATTGATTTCCAATGAGCAGTTTTGGGGAGGGGTTTTGTCCCAAATGATAGAAGAAGAGACCGTTTCGGATTCGTTGCCTGCTTTGTCTTTGAATTTGGCAAATATTTCTACTTTGCCGTCTTTTCCTTGAAGAGGCAATTTGATATTGGGAGCGAATTTGCGCCAAGTGGCCCCCAAAAAGTCTTTGCGGTTGCTGATCATAACAGCAAATTTGTCGTCCACATCCAACTCCAAAGTGATGTAATCCTGTCCTGCACCTACGTATTGCGCGCCATAGTTGATGACCAGAACTCCGCCGGTAGGAGGTTGTCTGTCTAATTCTATTTGAGCTTCAACTACTTCTGAAACGTTTCCGGCAGCGTCTTTGAATTTGGCATACACTTGCTTGAGTCCATCTCCGGCGGAAGCAGAGAGCCGCCATTTTTTTACGAACTGGAGCTGCTCCCACTGTGCCCCCTCAAAACTCCCGCTGTTGCTAACCATCATTTGATTGGCATTAACCGCTGATATAGAAAGTGTTACAGAGCCATCGCGGCTGTTGGTAAATTTTTTACCTCCATCTATGGTGATTGTGCCTGAGACTTGTGCCCATACCGATCCTTGTAGAAGGACGAAGTAAACGCTTGAAAAAAAGTATATTAGCCTCATCTTCTGAGTTTTTTGTTGAGCATATTTTCACAAATAAAATTCATTTGCATCAATTTTTGCTTTTTAACTTTTGATTTGCAAACGAAATAATCTTCTCAAATAACATACCGTAATTGTGTAGGGTGTTTCTTTGTAAAGTTTAAGCGGTGTGTTGCTTTTATTTACTTCATTTGCTCAAGGGCAGTATATGTAGTAATTTTGCTTTAATTTTATTATACCAATGAAACTCAAATATCTTTTTCTGGTTATTTTGGTGGGTGTGGCTGCTGCGGTGGTGATTTCAACGACCGGAAACGTAAGTCAATATGTTGATTACCAAACAGCTTTGGCGATGGCCGATGGAGGCAACAAGTCAAAAGTCCATTTAGTAGGAGAGTTGACCAAAGACGATGCCGGTCAAGTGGTAGGAGTCGTTTACAACCCCACCTTAGACCCCAACAAATTGGAATTTAGCATTATAGACGAAAAAGGGCAACAAGTCAAAGTTATAGCCAATCCCCCTGCATCCATGCAAGACTTCATGCGCTCCGAAAAAATCGTGTTGGAGGGCAGGGTGGCACAGGACGGCACTTTTATTGCCTCTGAAATTTTACTCAAGTGCCCTTCTAAATATGAAGAAACCCAAATCAAGCAATGATACTGATAGCCAAAGGGTTGGCCAAAAGCTATGGTGAATTTAAAGTCCTGAAAAATATTGATTTGTCCGTTAGTTCGGGAGAAATAGTTTCCATAGTCGGGGCATCGGGTGCGGGCAAAAGTACCTTGCTGCATATTTTGGGAACCCTCGACACACCCGACACAGGGACTTTGCAGATCGCCGGTCAGATGGTTCAGGGCCTTTCGTCTAAGGAGTTGGCCAAAGTACGGAACTTGAAGCTGGGTTTTGTGTTTCAGTTTCACAACCTGTTGCCCGAATTTACGGCACTGGAAAACGTCATGCTGCCCGCCCAAATAGCCGATAAGCCGGAGAAAGAGGCCGCGAGCAAAGCAAAAGAACTTCTTGATATACTCGGTCTTAGCCACAGAAACAACCACCTTGCTACCCAACTATCAGGCGGGGAGCAGCAACGGGTGGCCATTGCACGTGCTTTGGTCAATAGCCCCGCCATCGTGTTGGCTGATGAGCCAAGCGGCAACTTAGACTCAAAAAATACCGAAGAACTCAACCGCCTGATAGTAGAACTACGAAACCGACTCAATCAAACCTTTGTTATTGTAACACACAACCTCAATTTTGCTCGCATGGCAGACAGGCAGTTGGAAATGGCAGATGGTGAAATTGTGAATGAAACAAGATTTTAATTTTTTCAGAAAACTTTTCAATATTTCGACCCAAAAATTTGTGTTATGAAACAACTGGATAAAGACTGGTTTTTTAGCGGGTTGCTCGATTATGAGTACAAGCGTTATATCTTTTTGGCCTATGAGCAATACGCCCAAAAAGAACTGAAAAACAAAAAGTTGTATCCTTTGACTTCAGATTTGCAAACCCATTTCCAGACTCTAAAATCTTACACCGAAGCCAAAGAAGTATTGAGCCATTCATTGCCCAAAGAAATTTCTTTGGATGAACTTAAAAAATTCAAAATCAAGTACAAACCCGTTTATACAGACCCCAAGTTTTTGCAGGAAGTCGAAAAAATTGTGTCTTTTGCTATGCCTCGCGTGAAAGACCTTTTAGAACAAGGGCATGGCATCTATGAGCAAGTAGAAAAGAAAATTGAAGTTGAACCGCTTGGGGTTTCGTCTATCAATGTAATGGAAGGATTTTTCTTCTTGTCGCAATACCAACAAACAGTTAGCCGGCTGTATGCCTATAATATCACCATATTCGAGACCGCCGGTGAAAATTTGCGCGGTATCAAAGTCAAACTTATACAAGAAATTCAGAAAACCCCGCTGCAAACCTTCGAGTCACTCAAATCCGAATTGATTAAAAAGCACTCGTCTTATTCCAATCCGGCTACTTTTTTGGTTACGGTCAGCGTGTCTTGTCCTTATGAAGAGACTTTAATGCCCATAGCCAAGCGAAGTTTGGTCAGGTATGTAAGTTCATTAGATAAAATTAATTCAAAAAAATAATCCGCATCTCATGGAACTGAAAGATAAAATTGCATTGGTAACCGGCGGCAGCTTGGGCATTGGCAAAGCCACAGCGCGGCTTTTGTGCGCTCGAGGCGCAAAGGTCATCATCACCGCCCGCAACGAAGAGCGGCTGCTCAAATCAGCCCAAGAGATTGGGGCTGTGCCGTTTGTGGCCGATGCAGGCCAAGAAAAAGACGTAGATGCGCTTTTTGATTTTGTAGAAAAAGAATTTGGCAGGCTTGACGTGTTGGTCAATAACGCAGGCATCGGCGCAGCGTTTGTTGAGCTAACCCAGGTCAAGATGGAAGATTTTTTGAAAGTCTATATGACCAATGTTTTTGGGGCAGCTATGGTTGCGCAGCGGGCAGCAAAAATTTTCAAAACCCAAAACCAAGGCAATATCGTCAATATTGCTTCTACGGCGGCTTTGAAAGGTTTTTCGAGGGGAACGGTCTATGCTTCCTCTAAGTTTGCGCTTAGGGGCATGACCCAATGCTGGCAAGATGAGCTTCGCAAATACAACATCAGGGTCATGCTCATCAACCCCAGTGAAGTCAAAACGGCTTTTGGCGACCCCGAAGGCATCGAACGCCCCGAAGAAGCCAACAAACTTCGTTCTCAAGAAATAGCCCACGCCATAGTTTCGGCTCTGGAGATGGACGACAGAGGATTTATTCCTGAGCTTACCGTTTGGGCTACCAATCCTTGGGGTTGAGAGACAAGCCAATCTCATAAATCTTGTTTAGATTTGCCCATGCTTTTTTCGCAGATACCTTTTGCAGAGTCTGTTAAAGAGTTGTTTATCAACTCTGCCCGCAAAGGAACGGTCGCACACGCCCAACTGCTGTACTCCGGTGAGGGTACGGCTTCCTTGGCTTTGGCAGTGGCGTACTTTGGCTTTTTGAATTGCGAAAACCCTAACCCACAAGACGCTTGCGGGGTGTGCGGCTCTTGTTACAAGCTCTCCAAATTGGTACATCCTGACTTGCATTTTGTTTTTCCCGTTACCACCACCGCCAAATTCAGCAAATCAACCGATGCGGTGAGTCAAAATTTTTTGCCTGAGTTCCGCAAACTTTTTTTGTCGAACCCTTATTTTGGACTCAACGATTGGGCAGCAGCTTACGGGGCCGAAAACAAACAGCCTTCCATCTCAAGAGAAGATGCCAGAAATATCACCAAAGCCCTGTCTATGAAGGCTTTTGAAGCCAAATACAAAACGGTGATTGTTTTTTTGCCCGAGTTGATGCACCCGGGTGCGGCCAATGCCATTCTAAAAATCCTCGAAGAGCCTCCCAAAAACACACTTTTTCTTTTGGTCAGCCATGCCATAGACCAAATCATGACAACCATCTTGTCGCGCACCCAAAAAATCCAAGTGCCTGCCTATACCCACAGCCAAATTGAGCAAATCCTTGCCCAAAAATACCAAGTCCCCGAGCAAACTGCCCACCAAACGGCCATGCTGGCACAGCGAAATATGGCTCAGGCTTTGAGGATGTTGGAGGAAACAGACCAAGACAGCATGATGCCTTTTTTTCAGAGTTGGATGCGCACCGCCTACAAGCGTGATTTTGGGGTCATTGTGGAGACAGCCGAAGAGTTTGGTGCCCTACCCAAACCCAACCAGATTGCATTGATTGACTACTCGATTCATATTTTGAGGGAGGTTTTGCTTTCCAAATACGCCAATGTCTTGACTCACTTGCGCCAACAAGAGTTGGAGTTTGTAGAAAAATTTGGCTCGGTGCTCACAGTTCCCAAGATAGAGCAGATTGTTTCTCTGCTCAATGCGAGCCGCTACCATCTGTTGCGCAACGCCAACGCAAAAATCGAGTTTAGCTATCTTTCCATAGAAATAGCGAAAATTTTTGCCGATAGGTAGTTTACCATTTGGCCAATTTCCCGTTTTTGAAGGTAAGTTTTCGGTCTGTAAACTTCCAGATTTCTGTATCCCCAACTTGATAGATTTCGTCAGGCTCTCCTGCGGCGAGCCTTGCATGCAAGGTTGTCATACCTGCCCAGAGCTCCCCTTTTTCTATTTTCTTCCATGTCGGCTCATCGAAGTTGAAGCGGGGATTTTCCATCAAGAAATGCCGTTCAAATTGGTAACGATGGGCATTTTTGGGTTTGTCAAACAGATTTGTGCCTGATACGATGATTTCGGCTTCGCCGTAGTCGCCTTGTTCGGTGGTGTAACCGATTTTGGTGGTTCCCCCGAACCAAGGCAGCACTTTTTCGATGCGGGCAGTTAGAAAACGCTTGCCGTACATGGTGCTCTTTCGCTGTTTGCTTTGAGGGTCGTAGTAATGTATGGTGTTGCCGCGCAAGTAAACCTGACGACCTACCAAATCTTGCGAAAGGGCTTCAATCTCATCATAGTAGCATAGGTATTCGATGGCGGTTTGTTTGGGTGGCTTGGGATTGGAGAGTTGGAAGTCAAGCTCGTACTCGACCAAAAAGTCAAGCCCTTGCACTTCAAAAACGAAGTAAGTTTTGTCTTTTTCGTTTGGTCTTCTTTCTACTATGTCAATGAGTTTGATGGCTTTGCCGCTGAGTTGGTTGTGGGAAAGCAGTGTCCTTTTTTGATTAGGTTTTCCGGTTTTGGGGTCGTATTCGATAGCCATATAAAAATTTTTCATAGTTTGATTTTCTTTGTCCCAGTTGATGGGCGAAACTACAAATCGCATACCCGGTTTGTAGTCTCTGAGGGCTATGTAAGGATAGGCAGAAAAAATTGCGCGTGTGGATTGGACAAAATCTTCTTTATTTTGTGCATAAGTGTATGAAGCAAAGTACAAAATTGTCTTTATCAATATCAATTCGATGAAATATTTCTTTTTCATTTTGCTATTTTTTTGTTTGGAGAGGCAAATTTGCGCCCAAAAACCGGTATTCCAATTTTGGTTGGAGGGGCACGGCAACTATGTGGAGGCTGTTCATTTTTTGGACGCACGAACCTTGCTTTCTGTGGCAGCCGAAAACAACGCCGAGCCTGAGACAATGGACAATCAGCTCATTTACTGGGACATCCCCTCTAAGAGCGTCAAAAAAAGAGTGGGTTGGGGGCAAAAAGGTGAGTACATTCATTTTTTGGGTTTTTCGCACGATGGCCGTAATCTATTGGTAGGCAGCAATAAGGCGCGTATTTATCGGATTGGGGACATGAGCCTTATTTTCGAATCAGGGGTCTCGGAGGGGATTTATCTTTCGTTGGCTTTGAGTCGTGATGAGCGTTGGCTTGCTACCGCCGGCAATGATGGTATTTTGCAGGTTTGGGATTTGATGCGCGGTGATGTTGTTGCTCAGACGGTTTTGCAGGCAGATTGTCCCATCAACTCGGTGGCTTTTTCTCAAGACGACAAGATGCTTTTTTGCGGACTGGAAAGTGGGGTTTTCAAATTTTTTGAGATGAGTGATTTAAGTGAAGCAGGAAGTTTTGAAGAGCATGAAAAAGATATTTTTGCCATTGCGTACTCATCTCGCTCTCGCAGGGTAGTAACAGCGGGTTGGGACAGTTTTATTCACTTTTGGGATACCGACAAAGAGCAGTTGGATTACTCCATACGCGGGCACGAGGGCTATGTGGAGGCTTTGGAGTTTTCGCCTGATGGGGATTGGTTGGCCTCGGGGGGAGGCGACGGCACAGTCAGGATTTGGGATTCCTCTCGGGCTGAGTTGCTGGGTATTGGGAGCAAACACAGCAAGCCTGTGTTGGCTTTGAGTTTTTCGCCCGATGGCAAGTACCTCGCGGCAGGCAGTGCAGACAAACGAATTTCGGTTTGGGCTTTCAAGTAATGCTTTGGATTGGGCATTTCTAAAATTTCCGCTGTGATTTTGATAGATTTATCTTACTTTTGAGCCAAAAAATATAAAATGGCAACAACGGCAGATTTTCGTACCGGACTTTGTATAGAGTTCAATGGCGATGTGTATTCGATTGTCGAATTTTTACATGTCAAACCCGGCAAAGGCTTTGCGTTTGTGCGCTCTAAGCTCAAGAGCCTGTCCACTGGCAAAGTGATAGAAAATACTTTTGACGCAGGGGAAAAAATCACAACCGCCCGCATCGAAAAACGAGCACATCAGTTTACCTACAAAGACGACTACGGCTACCATTTTATGGATTCGGAGACTTTTGAGGAGATGATTGTGCCCGAAAATTTGGTGCCCGATGCAGATTTGATGAAAGACGGGCAAGAGGTGTTTATATTGTATTTTGTTGAAAAAGAAAGAGTTATGGGCGTAGAATTGCCTCAGTTTATTGATTTGAGGGTTACTTACACTGAGCCGGGTATCAGGGGGGATACCGCGACCCGCTCTTTGAAGCCGGCTACCTTGGAGACAGGGGCACGCATCCAAGTTCCTCTTTTTATCGAGCAGGATGAACTTATTAGAATCAATACCGCCGACCGCTCTTACTACGAGCGCGTAAAATAACAGACTCTATTCTCTGAGTTTCCAAAAAAAAGTTTCCAGCACCTCTAAGCATTTTGCTTTTGATACTCCTCTAACAACCTGAGTTTTAGGGTGTAACAAACAGGGCTGGTGCAAGGTATAGCCTCTTTTGGGGTCGCTTCCCCCGTACACCAGCCTACCCAACTGCGCCCAGTGGGAGGCAGCGGCGCACATGGGGCAAGGCTCTAAGGTTACGTACAGGGTACACTCTGACAAATAGCGCGAACCCACCGAAGCACAAGCGGCGGTGATGGCTATCATCTCTGCATGGGCGGTGGGGTCGTTGAGCCTTTGCATTTGGTTGTGGGCTTTGGCTATGACTTTGCTTGAACTTACCACCACAGCCCCAATCGGTATCTCACCCTCTTCGTATGCTTTAATGGCTTGCTCAATAGCTACTTGCATAAAGTATTCTTCATTGGGCTGTATCATTGCAGCGTAATTTTGATGACTTCTCTACCCGCTTTGTGCGTCAATTCCACCAAATACATGCCACGAGGCAGCCCTGACACATCCAGTTCTTTTTGGTTTTCACATTCAAAATCAGCCAATTGAACCCCTGCTAAGGTCAGCAGCCTCCCTTTGGCGGGTAGGTGGGTTTGGATGGTGAGGGTATTTTGGGCAGGGTTGGGATAGGCTACTACTTTTGTAAGCGAGGATGATTTGGGCAACGCAGCGATGATTTGGGCTGTTTCGGGCTTGGAATACACCGCCCCACAGGACTCTTGCATATTGTATTCAAAAACCGATGCAAAATAGTTTTCATAACGACCGGTCAGGTTTCTGACCTGAACGAAATCTTCTTTGCCTTGATAAACCACCTTTCCACCGTCAATTTGGTCTGAAAATCCTTGCCAATCGGGGTTGGCTGCATAAATATTGCCGTCTATAATCATCTTTGGATTTATAGGCGCGCCCGCTTTAAGTACGACCAGTTTATAGTTTTCATTTTGGGCAGCAGTCCAAGAAATATTGAGAGTCGCCGTACTGTCTCGGTTGTTGTAGCCCTCGACAGAAATGGCTCTTGGTGAAAGAGGTGAAGCGGTAGAAGCGATGGGGTTTCCCAGTAGGCTCCGGGCTTGAATATTTCCTTGAGAACAGATGCTACCCAGATTGTTTAAATTTTCTTTGATTGTGATTTGTGTAAAAGGGGCTACCTTAATTTTGGAGAGATTGACGCAGTTTTGAGCCGTAAAATCTCCATGAAGGTCTGTATTGTAAGGGGCGATGATGGCGGCGGTTTTGCTGTTGTCGGGCGGGGCAGGCATCCATGTTGTTCCGTTCCAAATGGTTAGGTTGGGGAAGAAAAGTTGGCTTGCACTGCAAAAGCCGTTGGTGGCAGTTGCTAAAATATTAATGGGGCCACTTTGAGTCGGCGTGCCGGAGATAATCCCGGTTTGGTAGTCCAGTTCCAAACCCTCGGGGAGCGGCAACAAGGGGTTTAGCTGCCAAGTGATGTTCCCTTCGAGGCCTGCCGCATCAAGTTGAGCAAAATAAGGCTGTGAGGCAACCCTATCAGGCAATGCAACAGGGCTTATTTTGGTGTTGGAGGGGCAGTCAGGACTAAACTTCCAGAGGTCACTGTAATAATTTTGATTAAACTCTCCCATACCTATAAAGGCATACTCGTCGTTGGCAAAACTGATGGCTCCCAAGCGCGGCTCAATTCCTGCAATCTGCCCTTCAAGAATCTTAAGCCATTGCTCGCTTACCGGATCAAACTGCCACAAGCTATTGTCAGGATAGAATGCGAAATCTTCAAACACCAAACCCTGTGATAGGTAGCCTTTATTTTGCAATACAAATCCCGTGGCTTCTTCTCTTCTGAGGCTCAAAGCGGGTGAAGGTTTTGAAATCCATTGATTTGATGTTGGTAAATATACCCAAATCTTCGGATTGTCAAAGCCAAAGAATTCTTCGCTGTATCCTCCCAGCACGTAGCCCTTAGAGGACAAAGCCCAACTGACCGCTGCTTTTCGGGGCGAAGGCAAAGGTGCAAGGCTCAAAAATTGATTGTTTTTGGGGTTGAAAGACCAAAAGTCGCCCAAAAAATAGCTTTCTAAGTTTTGCCCTGAGCCTATGTAGGCCAAAGAATCAATCACAAACACCGTTGCAAAGGCGCGCTCTCTGCCCGCAAAGTCCGGCAACTGAGTCCATTTTCCCGTTTTGGGGTTGTATTGCCAGAAGTCTTTGCGGTAGTTACCGTAGCTCTGTCCTAAAGCTATAAACCCCTTTTCGCCAATTGCAAAACCTACTGCACCTATCCGCTCGGCTTCCACAAAATCGTTTGAACCCACAACGGTTTGGGTGCGGAGGTTGTATTTCCAAACCGTTGCATTCAATTCACCACTTTCTTTTTGTCCCCCTACGATGTAGGCCGTGTCTGCCAACACAAAAACAGCGGCACTTCGCAGCCCATCAGGCAAAGCAGTGGGGGTTTTTAAAAAGGAATTTCCCTCATTGACTCTTAGGGTATATTCTCTTTTTCCTTCGCAAGTCCCCAGTCGTGCTTTTATTAGCACATTGAAACTGCCCGATACAAGGGCTGTACCTGCGATTTTTTGGGTGTATGAGTCAAAGTAAAATCCTTCCGGCAATCCTTGTATCTCCCAATTGGCCAAAGATGCGGGTAAGGTATTCTGTTTTAATTGGACAGCATAAGATACGCCTTTGATGGCATCGGGCAGCCGCTCGGGCATAATGGTAACGTTGTTGCAAGCGGCAGGGCGGTATTGCCATAAATCTGCTTTTCGCCTTCCGTCATTTCCGGTAGCCAAGTAAGCAAAAGAGCCAAGGGCAGCCGCCACAGCTCCGCTCCTCGCCGTTCCTGTAAATTCGGCCACTTCAAGCCATTGGTTGTTGTAGGGATCGTATTGCCAAAAATCTTTCAAAAAATTGCCATTGAAACCGCCCCCAAACCAACCATATTCCCCTAAACTGAAACTACAAGCTAAGGCGCGCGGACTCGATGGAAAATCCATCATGCGTGTCCATCTGTCTTGCAGGGGATTGTATTGCCATAGATCATTCAAAAATCTCCAGCCTTCGTCGCCCAGCCCTACATAGCCATTGTCGCCAATGACAAATACGGATGCGCCTTTGCGGCTCAAACCCGGAAAATTACGCAGGGCTGTCCATGTGTTGGTCGGGGGGGAATAGCTCCACAAAGATTTGCCTGCTGACCCCAGCCCCACAATGCCTTGCCCCAACACGGCAAAGCCAATCCCGCCCTCGACAGCAGCGGGCAAAGAAGCCACCTGACTCCAAGTATCGGTTGAGGGGCGGTAGCTCCAGAAGTCGCTCAGTACCTCACTGCCTGACTTTCCGCCACCCACATAGGCCACTCCGTCCAACACAAAGGCCATAGCGGACTCACGGGCTTTGCCCGGAAAATCTTTGCGCTTTTGCCATGTGTTGGTTTGGGGGTTGTAGGCCCATAGGTCTTGTTTGAGCGCGCCGTCGTTGCCCAAGCCAACAAAAAACTGCTCGTTTGCCGCAAATCCGATACCCAGCCGCCTTGCCAAATCCGGCGAGAGACCGGCGCGCTCTACCCAAAGCCCAATAGGGGCATCCCTGATTTGGATGGTATATTTTTGGCCTCCCGAACACTCTTGATAAAAGGCTTTGATACCAACTTCAAAAGTACCTGTTTGTGTGGGAGTGCCGCTGAGTGCCCCTGTCTGACTGTTGAGAAACAAACCCTCAGGCAGTCCTGTAGCCTCCCAGATAATATCCGGCAAACTATTGATATTTAGCTTTAAAACAGTTGCTCTGTAACTCTGCCCTGCAATACCATTGGGTAGATTGGCAGTTGCAATTTCGACTTCACAATCTGAGCGGGTATTGTATTGTGCAACGTTGCGGCTAACGCCATTTTGTGATCCACAAACCTTGTAAAGTGTGTCGTTGATATTAAAAAAACTTGATTCAGATACTGCCTCTATGTTTTTGGCTTTCCGTAGCCATGTGTCTGTGGTTTCGTCATAGTACATGCAGCTTCCACCCAAATAAGTCAAAAGCCCCGTGTTTTCTATCTGGACAAGTTTTTCAAAATAAGTGTCCGTCATTTGGGGGGGGTATGCTTTTTCTTGCCAGCTATCGGTTGTTGGGTCGTATCTGTAAAAGTAACCGTCGGCCAGTACGTAGCCGTATTGCTTGGTGGCAAATGAACCATAGCTGCTGTAAAAGTCGTCCTTTGGAAACCCGGCCACCGAAGACCAAACATCGGTTTGGGGATCATAAGAATAAAAAGAGGAAGAAATTTGATAATCATTGCCGTAACCCAGACCCAAATAGGCTTTGTTATTTATTACAAATGAAACGGCGTTTCTAATTGCTATCGGTGCAGGCGATATCTGTTTCCAGCCATCGGTTTGTGGGTCGTACTGCCAAAAATCATTTTTTATACTCGATCCCGCCTGTCCCATACCCAAATAGGCTTTGCCTGCCATCGCAAATGAGGCAATACCATTTCTTCTGCCTAAGGGCATATCGGCTTTTTGCAACCACGCTCCATTGGTGGGGTTGTACTGCCAAAAATCGCGCCTTGTAATATTGAGGCTATCCAAACCGCCAAATATGTAGCCTTTTCCATCCAAGGCAAAAGCAGAGGCAGAAACCCTTGCTGCCCCCAAAAAGTCTTTGCCTTTGCGCCAAGCACCTATGGAACTTACGGAAAAAGTTAGGGCTTCAGTTTGTTCGCAATCTTCATTTTTTGCCACAATCAGGCTTTGTAGCTGCCCGCTTTCTTTGATTGAGCCGGACAGTATGCCCGTTTGGGCATCTAAACTCAAGCCTGAGGGAAGATTGTAGGCCAGCCAGTTCACATCTCCAACAGCCCCCTCTTGCTCAAAGGTTGTTTGAAATGGCCAATTTTGATTGAGCGCAAAGGCTTTTGCTTGAGCAATCACTTTGCCAAGAGGGCAGTTCAAATCGTATTGCCAGAGGTCTTTTTGCAGGCTTCCTGTGGCTATAAAACCCTTGTCGCCCAATGCAAACCCGACGGCACGGCTTCGTTTGGGGCCGGGAAAACGGGTTTTCAAAAGCCAAGCCTTTTGCTGCGCGTCATAGAGCCAAAAGTCTGAAAGTGTGTCGCTTTCATTTTCTCCCAGCCCAACAAAGGCATAGTTGTTGAAAGTAAATGAGACAGGGGCTTTTCTTGCATCTCCCTCAAAATCAGGCTCTTGAGTCCAAGTGCCATCTTGAAATTTCCAGACTTCACGCGAAAGCCCGCTTGCTGTTTCCCCCAGTGCCACAAATGCTTGATTGCCAATAGCCCAAGCGGTAGCCAGCCGCCTTGCGCTACCCGCAAAGTCAGATACTTGTTGCCAACTGCCTGCCCTGTACCTCCAAAAATCGGATAGCAAACTGTTGTCATCTCCCAATCCCACAAAAAAATCATTTTCTACTACAAAAGCCACCGCCTCGCTTCGTGCGCTGCCTCCAAAGTCGGCCATTTGAGTCCAAGCGTCTTTTGAGGGGTCGTATTGCCAAAAGTCTTTGAATTTCTGTGTGCCGTCAGTGCCTGTGGCCAAATAGCCAAAGCCTTGATTAGCAAATCCTACGGCATCGAAGCGCGCCGCGCCGGGGAAATCGGCTTTTTGTGTCCAAACTTTGCCGTCGTAACACCATACAGATTTTTGGGCAACATCGGTTTTTCCGGTGCACAGGTAGCTTTTTCCCTCTATACTAAAAGCCACAGCCCCTTGCAGGGGCACTCCCAAGTCAAGCCGCTTTGTCCAGTTGCCTCCCGATAAGACTTCAAGTTTTAA
Source organism: uncultured Roseobacteraceae bacterium (assembly GCA_964602415.1). Classification (GTDB taxonomy): domain Bacteria; phylum Bacteroidota; class Bacteroidia; order Cytophagales; family Flammeovirgaceae; genus CAZRQL01. The sequence goes on along the minus strand of CAZRQL010000031.1, from coordinate 12,712 downwards.
GGTTTTGCGGGTCTCACACGTCAAATCTTTGAGTTGTATTTCCGCCACTTGAATAGAGTTGGCTCTGTTGGTATTGCAAACAGACAAAAACTCGATTCGCCAAAACCGGTAAGCCGCTGGATTTTTGATAGGCAAACGAGTGCTCACAAGGCGTGTGCTTTGGCAGTAAAAAGTAAGGGTATCTACTGTGGTAAAGTTTTGACCATCGTTTGAGCCTAACACCGCCACCGACAAAGGGTCTCTATCGGGTTCATCGTTGCCAACGGTCAGTTCAAGAGCACGCGCGATGTGCCTTTTTCCGGTGTTGATGGTCAAAGAGGTATTGGTTTTGTCAAAATTGAGGTATTTTGTCGAAAAATCTCCGTCAATTGCATTTTGGGGCGGCTCGGCAAAAGGATAGTTGGCGGAGGAGGCTTGAATGGAAAAGTCAGGGAATATGATATTTTCTTTTGTGGAGGCTTTCAACTCTATTTGGTAGCTGCCAATTTGTTGGGTTGAGCCGCTGATGATTCCGTTGATGGGGTCAAGGGAGAGTCCTTGGGGCAGTTCACCGGAAACTATCTCCCAAAAAGGCTCAGAAACGGAGCTTTGGACATTCAACTGATGGCTGTAACCTGTGTTTTGGATGGCTGGCGGCAGGCTGTCTGCTTCGATGGCAAAAACAGGACAATCAGCCGAAAATTCCCAAAAATCTTTACCCCTCAGCAATCCGTCGTTTCCAAGACCAACATACAGTACCTCGTTCCACATTGCGACTACCGCGCCATCCCTGCCCGAAGAAGGAAAGTTGGCCTGCCTGATCCATCTGTCGTTTTCGGGTGTGTATAGCCATATATCCGAAAATCTGGTAACTCCATTTGAACCCAGCCCCATAAATCCTATGGTAGTGTTTGCGCTTGCAGCCGCAGAGCCTCTGGATGTGGCAGGTATGCGGTTGAGTTCTTGCCAGAGGTTGGTGTTGGGGTCATAGCTCCAAAAGTCATTCAAAAAACTTGCCCCGCTGTTGCCCATGCCTACATAGCCTTTTGCGTCAATGGCAAATGAGAAAGCCCCTGAGCGCGGTGAGCCACGGAAGTCAGCTACTTGTTTCCATGTGTTGGTATTTGCTGAGTAAGCCCAAAAATCGCCCAAGCGCGTAGAGCCTCCCGTCGCTCCCAGCCCCACATAAGCCAAGCCATCTATGACAAAAGATACCGCCAACGTGCGCCCCTCTCCGGGAAAGTCGGCCATTTGAGTCCAAGTGTTGCTCCCCGGGTCGTATTGCCAAGTGTCTTTAAAACGGGTGCTGCCGTTCCATCCTGTGGTAACATAGCCTTTGCCATCGAGGGCAAAGCCCGTCGCTGCCGAGCGCACCGTTGCCATATTGGCTCTTTGTGTCCATGTTTTGGTTTCGGGGTTGTACTGCCAAAGGTCGCGGTAACGGGTGCTGCCGTTGTTGCCCGTGGTGATAAAAATTTGCCCCTCAATCACAAAACTTACCGCACTTTCTCTTCCTGCACCCGAGAAATCACTGTCCTGCTTCCATGTCTGCTGGGCTAAGCACGGAAAGCTAAATGCTAACAATATTATTACAGTATTCCGAAATCCTCTCAATTTTATCTTAATCGTCATTTGGTTTTTTTGGCACTAAATTAAAAAAGTTTTAGTTCATTTTTTTGCACATGCAGGTTTCAAAGTTCAACCCCCTGATACAATGTAAGATATTTTTAGTCTAATTTTGCACCTGAGATGAAGAATATTCGCAACTTTTGCATCATTGCACACATCGACCACGGCAAAAGTACCTTGGCAGATAGGCTTTTAGAGCAAACCCAAACACTCGGTCAGCGCGAAATGATGAACCAAGTGCTGGACAATATGGATTTGGAACGGGAGAGGGGTATCACCATAAAAGCCCATGCCATCCAGATGAATTATCAATATAAAGGTGAAACTTACATCCTCAACCTGATTGATACCCCCGGACACGTGGATTTTTCTTATGAGGTTTCTCGTTCGATAGCGGCCTGTGAAGGCGCGCTTTTGGTGGTGGATGCCGCCCAAGGTATTGAGGCACAAACCATTTCAAACCTTTACTTGGCCTTGGAGCATGATTTGGAGATTATACCGGTTCTCAACAAGATAGATTTGCCGGCGGCACGTCCCGACGAGGTCAGCGATGAGGTGGTGGATTTGGTGGGCTGCAAAAGAGAGGACATCATCAAGGCCTCCGCAAAAGAAGGCATCGGCATACAAGAAATCTTGGCGGCTGTGGTCGAGCGCGTACCCGCACCCAAAGGCGACCCCAACGCTCCCTTGCAGGCTCTTATCTTTGACTCTGTTTTCAATTCGTTTAGAGGGGTAGAAGTGTATTTCAGGGTAATGAACGGCACAATCCGCAAAGGTGACCATGTCAAGTTTATTGCCACCGGGCGCGACTACCACGCCGACGAGATTGGGGTGCTAAAGATGCAGCAAATCCCTCAATCTGAGATTGGCACCGGCAATGTAGGCTATCTGATCTCGGGCATCAAAAACGCAAAAGAAGTAAAAGTAGGCGATACCATCACAGGCGTTTCCAATCCGGCACAGCCTATCCATGGCTTTGAAGACGTGAAGCCTATGGTCTTTGCGGGCATCTATCCTGTAGAGACTTCCGAGTTTGAAGAACTGCGCTCCTCAATCGAAAAACTCCAACTCAACGACTCTTCGTTGGTTTGGGAGCCTGAGACCTCTGTGGCTTTGGGCTTTGGATTTCGCTGTGGCTTTTTGGGAATGCTTCACATGGAGATAGTCCAAGAAAGACTTGAGCGCGAGTTCAATATGACCGTCATCACCACTGTGCCTTCCGTGCAATACTATGCCTATTTGACCAACGGCGAAAAAATAATCGTCCATGCCCCTTCAGATATGCCCGACCCCAGCAAATTAGACTACATCGAAGAGCCTTTTATCTCGGCAGACATCATCACCAAAGCCGAATACATCGGTGTGATTATGAAGCTCTGCATGGACAAAAGAGGCGTACTCAAAAACCAAGTCTATCTCACGGCAGACCGTGTCGAATTGAGATTCGACATGCCTCTTTCTGAGATTGTCTTTGACTTTTTTGACAAACTCAAAACCATCTCTCGCGGCTACGCTTCGCTGGATTATGAACTGATAGGCATGAAAGAATCCACGCTGGTCAAACTGGACATCATGCTCAACGGCGACAAAGTGGACGCACTTTCTGCCATCGTACACCGCGACAAAGCCTACGATTGGGGAAAAAGAATCTGCGAAAAACTCAAAGACTTGCTGCCCAGACAACAGTTTGAAATCGCCGTGCAAGCCGCAATAGGACAAAAAATTATTGCCCGAGAAACCATCAAAGCCCTGCGCAAAAACGTGATAGCCAAGTGCTACGGCGGTGATATATCTCGCAAACGCAAACTGCTCGAAAAACAAAAAGAAGGCAAAAAACGCATGCGACAAATCGGAACAGTCGAAGTGCCCCAAGAGGCTTTTATGGCCATTTTGAAATTGGAGTAACCAAAATAAATTGTTGGTTGGTTGGTATGGGATAAGTTGAGGACTTTATATTGCCAACCGTGTTAATTGTTTGGCTCTAAAAGTATCTCCCTCACATGCGAATCCTACTGGTAATCAACCCCGCCTCCGGCAACAAAGACAAAAAACAGTCAGCAACTTTTTTGAGCCAACAACTCAAAGAGCGGCACATAGAACATGATTTTTTTTGGACTCGAGCCGATAGTTTTGAGAGCGGGGAACTGTCCAGCCAACTTAAAAAGCCATATTCTACTGTTTTTGTTTTGGGAGGCGACGGCACCATCAACCAAGTGGTCAACAGCCTGCAAGATTTCCAAACTCCCTTGGCTCTTTTCCCTATGGGCAGCGGCAATGATTTTGCCCGCAACTTTATGCTGCCCAAGCAGTTGGACGAGCAACTCAAACTGGCTCTTTCCAACCAAACCACCCAAACAGACCTGTTTAGCTGCAACGATAGGCTTTTTGTCAATGGTGTGGGCATAGGGTTTGACGGGCGGGTAGCCCAACAGATGCTCAACCGAAAAAAACGCGGCGAAATGGCTTATATGTATTTGGTGATCAAAACGCTCCTAAATTACAACAATCAAACCATTGAAATACACAGCCCTACCCTATCGTACAAGGGAAACTCTTTTATGCTCACTGTAGCCACAGGCAGGTATTTCGGAGGATTTTGTCTCACTCCGGGGGCTTCGTTGAACGACTCGCTGCTGGACATGAGCTTGGTCGAAGGCTTGCCCTTGTGGAAGCGGGCTTTTTTGATTGCTTCTTTCAAAAAAGGCAAGCACACAGGCCTACCCTACATTCAATACCGACAGGCAAGCAGCATAGAAGTTTTTTCTGATAACATCCCAGCCCATATAGACGGAGAGTATGCAGGAGCAGGCATGTTTGCTTTTCGCAACTCCCACCAAAAACTTTTGGTCAAAGCCGCTCTGAGGTATTAGTTCAGTCTAAACTCACCTTTGATTTGTTCGAGCCACTTATCCAAACGGCTGTACGTCAAATCGGCTTGGTTGTCTTGGTCTAAAGCCAGCCCCGCAAACATTCCACCCTCCAATTCAGCTTTGGAGGCGGTGTGCTCATAGCCTTCGGTAGGCCAAGTACCTATCAACTCGCCGCCATTTTCCATGACCGTCTCCGCCAAAATACCCACCCCGTCAATGTAATAGTCCGCATAGCCATACTGGTCTCCCAAACCAAAAATAGCCACCGTTTTGCCTGTAAAATCAATTTTTTTGAAGTGCTCGTTGTAAAAAACCTCCCAGTCAGACTGTAAATCTCCATCAAACCAAGTTGAAAGTCCCAAAATTATTTTGTCATAGAGGTTGAAATCTGAAGGTTTGGCGGTGGCTATGTCTTTGATATCCACCAAGTTTTTTCCCAGTTTGTCCACTATGTAGTTGGCGACTTCTTCGGTTTGTCCCGTGTCGCTGCCATAAAAAAGGCCGATTTTGTTCATTGGCATCTAAAATTTTGCAAAAGTAAGCCCATCAAGGCTCACAAAAAAATGACGCAAGTCTTCATCAAATACCCGTCTCCCACATGCAAGACAAATCGGTGGTAGTACCCAACTTGATTCCAATTTTTTAATCACTTGCGGGAAATTTTCAGCCAAAAATTTGATGCTTTTTTGCCATTTGCGTCATCGCCCTTAAAACAGCCATGCCGTTTTTTTACAATACAATGCGTTTGGTGTTTAGCGACTGCTCGCCAAAGTTCACCAAAAGACCTAATTTGAGTGTAGAAACTTTCAGATAATTCATAACCAAGGCATTATGTTCGTCGGTTAGGGCTTTTACCGCTTTTGCCTCAAGTATTATTTTGTCGAATACTACAAAGTCGGCGTAAAATTTATGGGGTAAAATTATGCCTTTGTAATTGACGCTGTATTCTTTTTCGCGCTCATAATAGATGTTTGCTTGCCTAAATTCATATTCCAGAGCATCTTTATACACAATTTCCAAAAATCCCTTGCCCAATTGCCGGTGTACTTCCATACACAAACCTACTATTTTGTAAGATTCTTCTTTGTAGATTATTTCTGCCATAGGTTAATATTTTTTAAAACCACGAATTGACGAATGAAAGGCGAATTAAAATTTGTGCATTGGTGGTTATTTAATTTTCATTTACTTTAATATTACACAATAGAATTGTTTCTTTACAGAAACCCGTAAGGTTTTGGAGACCTCGCAGATTTTTTGCTTTCTACCTATTGTTTATAGCACCGAAATAAATTTTTTCTCATCTTTGTAATAGTTCAATTTTTTATGCTGAGAGCCATACTATTACTTTGTTTGTGGGCGCATTTTTTGGTTGCCCAGACCGAGCTTATCGTTGAGCGCGTCCCTTCCAATACGCCCATGAAGGATACCATCTTTGTAGCGGGCAACTTCAACAATTGGAACGCCGGCAACCCCGATTTTACGCTTAAAAAGCGCGAAGACGGGCGTTATTCCATTGTCATCGCTCCCCAAAGCCAAGATTTGGAGTTCAAGTTCACACGCGGCAGTTGGGCTACCGTAGAAGGCAACGAGCAAGGCAATTTCCGTCCCAACCGCACCGCCCCAAGGACAGCCACGACCTTAACGGTTCAGATTTTGAGTTGGGAGGATTTGGGCAGCACCCAAGGCAGTACGGCCTCGTCGAGTGTAGCCATCCTGAGTCCCAATTTTTTCATGCCCCAACTGTCGCGCAAACGAAGGATTTGGGTGTACTTGCCCCCCGGCTACCGCCAATCTACCCAACGCTATCCCGTTCTTTATATGCACGACGGACAAAATTTATTTGATGTAATTACTTCTTTTTCAGGGGAGTGGGGCGTGGATGAGAGTCTGGATGCCGGCGGCCCTGCCATTATTGTGGTAGGCATAGACAACGGCGGGGGCAATCGGTTGGCTGAGTACTCGCCTTGGAGCAATGCGCGCTACGGTGGCGGCCAGGGCAATCAATACCTCGATTTTATTGCCCAAACCCTAAAGCCCTACATAGACCAACAGTTTCGCACCCAACCCGAGCGCGAACATACCGCCATCATGGGCAGTTCGTTGGGTGGGTTGATTTCGCACTATGCCATTATGAAGCATGAAAACGTGTTTAGCCGTGCGGGGATTTTTTCACCTGCTTTTTGGTTCAACGATGAGATATACACTTACAGCGATACGGCAAGCAAAAAATTTGAATCCCGACTGTATTTTCTTTGCGGACTCAAAGAAGACGACAGCATGGAGCCTAATATGAAGCGCATGTACGACAAACTATTGAATAAGGGCTTTCAAGAAAAAGAACTCTTCTACAAAACCGTTGCACAGGGCACGCACAGCGAGGCTTTTTGGAGGAGCGAGTTTCCTGCCGCAGTCAAGTGGTTGTACAAAGACACCCTGACCAAGATTACGGCTCTCCATGCTGAACTGCAAGAAGAACCGGAGCTTTTTACCGCCCAAAAACGCCTGTACGCACGCAGCCCGGCACTTGCCGAACTGAGCATTTTTGATACCAAAGGCCAAAAAATATGGCAGACCCAATTTTCAGGTCAGCACAGTTGGGCGATAGACAGTTTTCCGCAGGGCTTGTATTTGGCGCGATTGGTTTGCGACAAACAAATCCTAAGCCGAAGGATTTATATTGAATAATTAATATTGTAAAGGCAAGCCGATATTTTTTATTTGCGTTAAAGTTTGAATCATTTATGCAAACCCTTGCTCAAATAGCTTCTATTTTAGAAAAATTAGCTCCTTTGGCCTACCAAGAAAGCTATGACAACAGCGGGATTCTGATAGGCGAGCCCCAAACACCTATTTACGGGGTTCTCACTACTCTTGACGTTACGATGGAGGTGTTGCAAGAAGCCAAGCAAAGCGGTGCAAATCTGGTTGTGGCGCACCATCCGCTTATTTTTGGGGGGATTAAAAGACTGACGGGCAAAAGCCAAACCGAAAAGATGGTCATCGAGGCCATCAAAAGCGACATTTGCATCTATGCCTTGCATACGCCTTTAGACCGTGTGCACGGGGGCATCAACACCATATTGGCCGAAAAACTGGGGCTTCTCCATCTCAAGACCTTAGCCCCCGAGCGCGGAAGACTCAAAAAACTCACTGTTTTTGTGCCCAAAGAATACGCGCATCGGGTGTTGGATGCGCTGGCTGAGGCCGGAGCCGGACAAATCGGCAACTACTCACATTGCAGTTTTATGTTGCAAGGCGAAGGCTGCTTTAAGCCCAACGACAAAGCCAAGCCTTTTTTGGGGCAAGCGGGCGAGCTTGAAAAGGTCGAAGAGAGCCGCATAGAGGTCGTTTTTCCGGCACACCAAGAGCGCGGCGTGTTGCTGGCTATGCAGCAGAGTCATCCCTACGAGGAAGTGGCCTATTTTGTGCATACTTTGGACAATGAGCACCAAGAAATCGGCTTTGGGATGCTGGGAGACCTGCCTGAGCCTATGGAAGGAGAACGTTTTTTGGCTTATTGCGCAAAACAGCTCAATACCAAGGTTATACGCCATACGGCCTTAAAACCCCAAATTGGGCGGGTGGCGGTATGCGGCGGCAGCGGGGCATCGCTTTTGCCCTTTGCTTTGGCGCAAAAAGCCGATGTCTTTTTGACTGCCGATTTCAAATACCATCAGTTTTTTGAAGCCGAGGGCAAGATTATGATTGCCGATATTGGGCACTACGAAACCGAGCATTTTGCCGCCGAACTGTTGGAGCGTTATCTCAAATCGCATGTTGATGTGCCGGTATTCCCAACCCAAATTTGCACCAATCCCGTCCACTACTTTGTGGCTTAGGCTTTAAAATGTAGTTTTGCCCAAAAAAAGTGAAGGTTTCAGGGTTTACGTTCATCCGCAATGCCATCAAATACGATTTTCCGATAGTGGAGGCCATACGTTCCATTTTGCCGCTCTGCGATGAGGTGGTGGTGGCCGTAGGCAAATCTGAAGACGACACGCGGGAACTTATTGCTTCGATAGACTCCGACAAAATCAAAATCATAGAGACCGTTTGGGACGAAAGCCTCAGAGAAGGTGGCCGGGTGCTGGCCGACGAAACCAACAAAGCACTGGCAGCCATCGACAAAAACAGCGATTGGGCGTTCTATATCCAGGGCGATGAGGTCGTACACGAAGACGATGCGACCCTGATACGCAAAGCCATGCAGCTATACAAGGACGACAAGCGCGTAGAAGGTTTGCTTTTTGATTATGTTCATTTCTATGGGTCTTATCGCTATTACGGCGACTCTCGCAGGTGGTACAGACGCGAAATAAGGATTATTCGTCCCAATATCGGCGTTTTTTCTTACCGCGATGCGCAAGGCTTCCGCAAAACTCCCAACCAAAAGTTGCGCGTCAAACACAGCGGCGCGAGGGTATTTCATTATGGCTGGGTGAGGCCGCCCGAAAAACAGTCCCAAAAGTGGAACCATAGTTGGAAGTTTTGGAACACAGGCGAACTCCAACACGCCAAAACCGAGTTTGAATACGAAAAGCACATTGATTCTTTGCGTGTTTTTGAACTGACTCACCCTAAAGTGATGGCCGAAAGGATAGCAAAAGCAAACTGGCGGTTTGAATACGACACGAAAATAAAAAGATATACATTTAAAAACGCCTTACTCACCCAAATTGAGAAACTAACGGGAGTTAGAATAGGTGAGTATAAAAATTATATCTTGATTGAATGATGGGCTGTTGGTCTAAAGACAATCATTGTTTGCTAATCACAGTTTACGTATGTGTAGGTTTGCGTTTGGTTTTGTGAAGAAGTGCGGTTTGTGGGATAGCCCTCGATGTTGTACTGGTAAGAATAATTTATTGTTTGTTGGTTTGTCTTAACCCCTCCCAAATCAACAAAAAATGTAAATTTTCGGTAGTTGTTTCTTGATGGCTGGGTTTACCAAGTCTGAAACGGATTTTTTTGTGTATCAAAGTCTGAATACTCAGTTATGTATTGGACAAGCAGATTCGGCCCCGAATTAAAACTGAAGATGTTTTTATACAAATTGCCGTTTTTATAGTGCCACGTTTGATCAAAAGTTGATTCGCCCTGAGTTATTTTGCATCTTACCAAAGTATCTCCCTCATAGGTGTACTCTCTTTTTTCTTTAAATTTATTCCCCTCTACATAGTAATCAGCCGTAACCAGTTTATTGTTTTTAGAGTCGTATGTCAATTGCCAAACGGTATTTTCTATGCTTGAAGCGACCTGCAATATCTTTTTGTTAGAACCTTTTTACTTACAGGGGTTTGATTATTGGATAAGGATTACAATCACAGTTTTGACAACAAAAAGTACCAAACAATCATTTCACTCTCCCAGATAATCTTTCATAAACTCTTCCAGATTGTCGAAATAACTTGATACAACCTCTTTAATTTGATGTTTTATATTTTCATCAAATCCTTGAGCATAATAAAGAACTTTTTCACCAACTCTTATAATGATGGTTGGATATGAAATACAGGACAGCTTGTTTCTTATCTCAGGGTTAATTTGATGTTTTTTAATCAAATGCATACCATCATAACCATCTTTTTTGAAATGAGGGTCAATGGGATTAATGGCAACTATATCAAAGCCCGATTCAAACTCATTTTTTAGTTTGGTAATATATTTTTTGAACATTTGGCATGGCGGACATGAATTAAAAGTGTAGAAATATACGGTCAGTTTTTCGCTATTCTTAACCAAATCATTAAGAACCAGTGCGGGTGTCATGTCCTCATAACGTTGTTTCATTTTTTCTAAGACATACTCTTCATCTACCTTAAAACCTGAATCCAACATTACAAAATTGCCAAAGTTGATTTTTCTAATTCTTTGCAATTCTTGAAAAGTTTCTATCTCAGTGATTGATGCAGGAATTGGCATATTGCCGTCGTAAACAACCTCGCCTTTGTAGTCATAACCTTGTGACGTATAGGCGTGAACGATTCTTGACTGACCGTTTTTCTTTTCAAGAAACACCTTGCCATGTAGCAGTCCAAAAAGGTAGGCAAATGGATTGAATGTAGGATATGAATAAAAATATTCCAATCCTAACTCTTGAAGTTTATCACCACTTTTAAAGTTGTATAACAAAGTGTCATTTTCTGTTATGAGTAAAATTTCATCAAAGGAATTTTCAGAATGATTGACATATACTTTAAATTTAGACTGAGATAAGTTAATTCCTTTTTGTATTTCTAATTCCATTTCAAAGTAATAATATTGACTCAACTTGCTGTGATTGGCTTTTACAATATTAACAATAGAAGTATCAATTGCTACATTTAGATTTTTCATAAAATCATAATTCTCTTTGAGTCTAAGATTAGTATCTTTCAAAGACCTAATGTCATTATAAAATTTGATGTATATTGAATCTTCAGTATTATTAACATTAATTTTAACCTTTTCAGGAGAGGGTTCACTATTGGATTGGGTGTTTTTTACCAGTGATATTTTATTGTATGATACCGAAAAAACGGAACTATCAAATTTTTGAGCATGCAGAAGAAAATTTTGCTTAGAATCATCAAAATTTGCTCTAATATTTCTTATATTATCATTACCAAACAGAGATTTTCTTTTATAAGAAAGTTCAATCAAAAGGCTATCCGAAACATTTAATAGAGCCGTGATCATTAGTCTGTTGGTGTAAGAGGGCGGGGCTTCTATATCTAAAGATACATAGCAATAAAGCTTATCATTGAAATAAAATGATGAATCAACAGTAAAATCTTTATCGCTGATCTCTGCTCTTTCAAAATCAATAGTGCTATCATAAATATAGTGGAAAGGACTTTCTAATATAAATATAAATTGAGGAAATTTCTTACTGTAATTAAAATTAATTTCAGCAAAAGAATCTATACATAAGTTTTTATCTTTTCCGATGTGAAGTTTCATGCTCATAACTCCATTGATGCGATTGGCATCAATAAAGATGGAATAGCTATTATTAAACATACTCTGATAAATATAGTCTGTTGTGGACAATATGTTTGGTCCTCGAAAACAGCTTAATATTGGGATTTCGGTAGGAAGGATTTTCTTTGGGTTAGCAATAGACTTAATCTTTTTTTTGGTTAGAAGTATTGTATCCAAAGTCAAAACGATGAATTTGGTTTGTTCGTAATGGTTGTGTGAAATAAGAAGGGTATCGCCCAAAGCGCATGTTATATGCAAAATACCTTGCGGGTCAGAGAAAAATAAAGTACTGAGCTGGGTAGTATTTGCACATTTAGCAAATTTTATTGGTTGTTTTGTTTCAGTATCAAGCAAGTAAAATCTTTGTAAAAGATTATGCCCTGAAACCAAACAGGTTGAAAAGATACACAAAATTGTGGTTAAAACAGCTTTTGTACTCGTTTTTTTCATATTCATAATAAAGTTTTTTAATGGTTCTAAAATTGGATAGACTACTATCGTGCCAGACTTTTTCCAATCTTCAATTTAATAAACAACTAAAAAAAATAACGGTTAGACCTATGGGCATCTAACCGTTAGCACAAAAATAAAGATTAGCAACTTCTTCCTTTACATATAAGATAGTCACAATCGCAGCCAGCTATAGCGGTTATAAACCATCTCAGCACAGCTTCTGCATCGTGTTCGTCTAATATTTCATTTGCTGTTTGATTTGCAAGGGCATAGCATGAACGCCGCTCTGAACGGCAAGATAATGGTGCACTCGGATCTTCATTAGGAGGATTAAATCCATCAGGGCCTAAATTATCTGAGAAATAATTAACAGATTGTTTAAAAATATCCTTTTTCTGCGCCTCAGTTTTCCCGATAAAAATGGAGTGCCCTAAAGCAATCTCCAATTTAGAATCAACGTCATTTTTTAATGATATGAATTGAGAAACAGAAGAAAAACCGTTAAACAGCACCCAATCTCCAAACTTAGAGGTATCATTTACATAAACTGTGTAAAGAGAATCAGATTTTTTGAAAAACTCATCCCTTGCAATACTCGTTAAGGAATTATATTTTATGACAATAGGATTCCAGAAATTATTATTTGCCGTCCCGTATGATGCAAATACAGATGAGTTAGCAAAGTTTATCACAGAACTATCATAAGGGGGCATCTACTTTCATAATAGGTTTAGAAGGGTTATTGACATCGTTATATTTCTGACATCCCCACACACCAAACATAAGAGCCACGCAAACGGTAGTAAAAACTGCTA
>CAZRQL010000030.1:0-36521 GCA_964602415.1 uncultured Roseobacteraceae bacterium | reverse complement strand
ACGGAAAGTTTGACTCTTTGGGAACAGTGCAAGCCGCCGGAAACTCTTCAATCGTAGTAGCCTATCAGTTTATAGATTATTATCCTTCGCTGGGGGCTAACTATTACCGTTTGAAAATGGTCGATTTGGATGGAACTTTTGAGTATTCTCCCGTTGCGGCAGTGAACTTTGAAGAAATGGGAAGCAACGAGCCATGCGCAGCCGGTTTGTACCCCAACCCTGTTACAAGTGGTGTGCTCTACTTGCAAACCTCGCAAAAAGCCCCTATTTACTACCAGATTACCAACCTTCTGGGGGCAGTGGAAGTCGAAGGCGTATTGCAAGGACAGCAGCCTTTTGAAGTCAATGTGTCTGGTTTGGCGACAGGTGTGTACTTCCTACAGTACAGATGCGGAACTGAGATTGAAACCCTCAAATTCATGATAATCAAGTAGTATTGGAGTCAAAGTCTTGAACGGTAGCCACGGGGTTGATGCCCGTGGCTTTTTTTATGCTGGATTTAATAGATTTTTCTATTCCTTAAATCTGCAATACATGTGCCCGATGCCGTAGGCATTACATGTTTGTAGCCTACAGATAAGTTGATAGGATTCGACCCCATCGAAGTCGCGCGTATTTGTAGTGCCGTTTTTCTACAAACCTGCCATAGAAATGAATATAAGTCGTAAATGCCGACTTCTCCCTGTTGGTTCATAGGAGCTATCTTAGTCTAAACAATCCCAACTGGCAGCAAAGTACAGTATGGAAGTAGCCAATTCGGGATTGGACTGTGCCCAAAGGTCATCGAAAATAATCCAATGGTTGTACAGTGCCGTACCATCGGGAAACGTGCCCCCCAAAGTGTCTATAAAGTGGTTGCTTATTTGTAGGCAGTGATCTGATACCTGCCAATCTGAATTGCTGCTATCTTGACTTTTGGATGTCCATGGGATGGGTAGGTTGTAATAGCCTTCTGAAGAAAAAACATAATTTTTGGCTATTTCGTCAAAAGGCAGACAAGCCAACACCTCGCAAAGGTCTTCCAAATCGGTAACCTGATAATCCTTTACCAACTGACTCATAATCACCAGTTCCATGGGGAGCGACTCTATCAAATTCATTTCTCCGAGGTAATCAATCAAATCAGGCACTCGTATGCCTTCTATGACCAATGCCTCTTCGAGGGTTTCAAGGTTGTCCTCCACGTAACAAGTATTGAAGACCATAAAAATTTTGCCTTGCCCCCCCCCTTTTTTAGGCAATATGCTAAATGGGGCATTGGGTGTAAGGCCTTGGTCTGAAAATATTTCAGGTAAATAAAAATCCTGATACAGCAAAAAGGCAACCCTATCGAGGTTTTGGGCTGCATAGGCATCATCAAAAATATACCAAGCCATCTCAACCCCCTGAAAAGAAGTCAGTGCGCTAAAAAAGTCTTCATCAAATACCGTATCGCTGGCTTCTACATACTCATCCAGTAATTCAAACAATTCAAGTTTGGTAATGGGTAAAGTCAAATTTTCTTGGGCAATAGCGGCTACAAAGTCAGCAAGTATGGTGGCGGCTGTTCCGTATCTATCAGTAAAATTGCTTACAATCTGTAGGCGATCGAGCGAATGAGATATCTGCTCAAAATCCTTCCAATTTGATTGAAACCAAGTCAATACATCGATGGCATCAAATTCTTGTATAACTTTTTGATTGGGTAAGTACGGACACCTTAAAACAAAGTAAACCAAGTGTAAAAGTTTATTTTCCGCTAAATTCCGGGTTGCGTTTTTCTAAGAAAGCCTGAACCCCTTCGCGGTAATCTTGAGTGAGTCCGGCTGCGCCTTGCAGCATATCTTCTACGGCCAATTGGGCTTCTAAGTTATTGCTTAGAGATTGATTGAGGGCGCGTTTGGTGTAACCCAGTGCTTTGGTGGGCATGTGGGCGAGTTTGACGGCGAGTTCGTAGGCTTTTATAGGAAACACATCGTCATCAAAAACTTTGTAAATCATACCCATAGCCTGGGCTTCTTCGGCGGTTATTTTGTCGGCCAAAAACATCAAAGCCGCAGCCCTTTGCAAACCCACCAAACGGGGCAAAAAGTAAGTAGCCCCGCTGTCGGGTATAAGCCCGATTTTGGAAAAAGCCTGCACAAAAGTAGCCGACTTGCAAGCCACCGTTACATCGCAGGCCAACGCTATGCTAGCCCCCGCACCGGCGGCCACTCCATTGACTCCACAAACAACGGGCTTTTCTAAGCTCCTGATTCTTTGTATCATAGGATTGTAGTGCTCTGAAACAATGCGACTAATTTCGGGGCCGTTGGGATCTATGGCTTCGCTCAAATCTTGTCCGGCGCAAAAAGCCTTGCCCGTGGCGGTAATATAAACAGCCCTGACATGCTCATTTTCTTTGGCAAAATCAAGGGCTTGGTGCATCTCAAGCGACATTTTGCGCACAAAACTATGAAACTTATCAGGCCGATTCAGTGTGATGGTGGCTACCGAGTCGGTGAGTTCTACTTTGAGAAATTCTAAATCGGAAAACATATACTCTTATTTGTTCAAATGTAACACGTTTTTAGTTAGACAACAATTCTTCTACACTTTGCTGCAAAAACTTCATATTGTACTTCGAATAACCATCAAATTTAGCGGCTATTGTGCCTGTTTTGTCCAACACCACAAAAGTAGGAAAAGAATGAACCCCGTAAAGCCTCATGCTTTTGGGCGAAGAGACAAAAAGCGGATAAGACACTTGGTATTTTTGTCGAAAGGCTTCCAAAAGAGACTTATCTTTGTCTTGTGCGTTGATTCCCAAAACCATCAATCCCTTGTCTTGGTATTTGGCAGATAGCTCATCTAAAAATGGCGTGGATAGCCTGCAAGGAGCACAAGCAAAATACCAGAAATCCAACACCACCACCCTGCCCAAAAAATCAGATACCTTTACCAAACTATCGGAGAGACTTCTCAAATCCAAATCGGGGGCTTGGTCTCCTATATTCAATCCAAAATCGGTATCAATGTCTTTATATTCAGCATATTGTGAAATACTGAAATAACTTTTGACAGGCTTTGACAAGTCCATCATCGAAACCATGCACCGCTCAAAACGGCTATCGCTACCCCGAGACACCTTGTTTTCATAGCCCCAAATCATCCGACTCTTTTGCTCAATAAAAACTTTTCTTTCAATTTTTAGCTGCTCTTGAGCAAAATACTGCACAATCCTAATCACATCACAAAGACCACCCGGCAACTTTTCTTGTCCCAATAAATCAAAAGTAGCGTCCGGCAAGGTGGTAAAAAAAGCATCGTGTTTGAAAAACGGCTCATACAACAAATAGCTTATATCTTCATATTCAGGAATTTGAGGGGTCTCACTAATTATATGATTTTTGGTTTTTTTCCGATTGGATACCAACAGAAATTCATTGCCAAGATAAAACAATACTTCTTGCTCATTTGGCTCAAGGCGGTACCGTTCCAATCTGAGCTTTTTGTTGCGCTCAAAGACCAACCTACACTCATGGAAAGCAATTGTATCATCCGGATCTACGCCAAAATAGCTCAGTTTTAACTCACCAAACAAAGGCAAAGCGTGTGCGCGGGTCGCTTCAATCCAAAGTTCGCGCGGATTTGGCGGATTTTGGGCATGAACTACTCCGGCAAACAACAAAAAAAACAATTGAGTTATTGTCATATTTAAAAATTTCAAATGTTCCAACCGCATATTTTTAATATCCAACGCAAAATTTCTGCTTTTTATCAGAACAATAGTTATAATTGCCGTAAAAATCACAAATTATGAAATCAAACGTCGTATTTATTGGGCTGCTTGGCTTGGTTATGCTGTGTGGTTGCTCATCTACCGTAACTTTTCCCATTTCTACCGTTGACCCCAGTGCCGTGATTACTGTCCAAAAGCGAAAAGATCCCAACAATAACTTTATTATCAACCTAACGGCTACCAATGTTGTCTCCCCCGATAGGCTGACTCCACCCGCCAAGACGTATGTCGTTTGGATTGTAACCAAAGATAAAGAAGTCAAAAACGCAGGACAGTTTGGAAGCAAAAAGTCCTCCAAGTACCGCATCTCGGCTACCAGCGCGACCGATGTCAAAGAGGTCTTTATTACTGCCGAAGAGGATGCCACCACGGCTTTCCCCGTGGGCTTAGAAATATCAAGGGCATCTCTGAAGTAAAAAATTATGATGCCAATAGAAGGCTTAGCCCAACTTATCAGAGAGGTTGAATCGCATAAAGAGCGGTTTGAAACCACCAGACCCAATGTATCTGAGGCTTCTATTGGCTGGCATATAGAGCATATTGCACTTGTTATCAATCAAGTGATTGCTGCCATTGAAAAGTCAGACCCTAAAAGCTATCGGTACAGGTTTAGCTTGGTCAAAATATGGATACTTTGGAGCGGCAAAGTGCCCCGTGGAAAAGTCAAAGCCCCTCAAGCCGTTGTACCCAAAGAAATCCCTACCAAAGAAGCCATCGAACAACACATAGAAAAAGCCTTCCAAAAAGTCTCCATCTTACCCAAACTTGACCCCAATCAATTTTTTAGGCATCCGATTTTTGGAGACATCAAACTCAAATCAGCCATCCGCTTTTTGGAAGTGCACACCATTCACCACCTAAACATCATCAAAGACATCGCCAAATCTGCTTAATACTCCAAAGCCTGCTCGGGAATATTTACCTGAAACCTATCCCAAACTGAGGCATCAAAATTTCCCTTCCTTTCGGTATAAAGGGTAAGCCTAAAATAGCCCGCATCGAACAAAGGAACGAATTTTTCGGTAACTCTTGGTTTTTTGTCTTTGAGAGTCAAAAACTTATGCTTGCGGCAATGTTTCAAATCCTCTTTGTTTTTAGGCCAAACAGGCAAAGGCTTTTTGAGGGTGTCAGTCTGAAAACTGATGGCCATTTTCCAGCCGTCTTGGCCGGCATAAGCCAACACTCCCGCACCCAAAGAACCCATCAATTTGACCTGCTTGGCTCTGATTTTGAAAAAAAACTGATGCGCCAATTCAAACTCTTGGTTGGATTCGAGGGCACTCTGAACAAAGCGATGAACCGGCAAGGTAACAAATGCCGGATCTTGCTGAGGCGTGATGGTTTGAAATACTTGCTTTTCAAAATTTTGAATATAAAAAAACCTCACTGTATCTGTGGGAACAATATTGACAAAACGAGTTTCGCCCATATATTTTTCTTTATAGTATTGGGCATCGGATTTAAGGCTTAATCCAAATTGCTTGTAAGCCAAGGCCGTATCTCCTTTGAGCAGGTTAAGCCATGCCATTCGGTAGTAGGTGTCAATGCTGTCAATGGGGCGTTTTTGAAGCGATATATGCAACTCTTCGAGAGCCTGATGGATTTTGCCCAAATTGGCCAACAAAAAAGCCCTAAACGAATTGACATCAAAAGCCGGACGAAGTTTGGCATTGGACAGCACTATTTGCTCATAGCGGTTCAAATCCAGCAGAGCCGAGTCAGCCCTGCCAAAAGCACGGTAAGCAAAAGAGCGGTAATGATAGATATTAGGGTGCAGTGAGTCAAATTTTGTGGCCAATTCAAAATAATAAAGGATTTTTTGCTTCATGGCCGGTCGCTGAGATAAATCTTTGGCGCGGTAGTACGCGTTGAGTTCTGCCATAGCCCTCCCTGCGAGCATCAAAGCCTCATAAGAGCGTTCCTCCGCACTCATGCCTTCAGGAACTTGGGCGTAACTATTTGATAAACAAAATAAAACACAACTGAAAACCAAGATACGATTCATAGAACTTTTTTTGATAGACAAAAAAACAGCCGCCAAAGCCCTCACTTGCGCAAAGAAGTGGCTCGGATGATTTTGCCGTTTTGGACTTGGTAAATCATCACCAACTCCAAAGGCTCAGAACTACCGTTTCTGCCCGTAATCAGTTCGTGGTCTATCACTTTGTCGCCCAACACAATCCGATTGAGCAAAAGGGAATGCAATCCGGGTGATTGGGCAAACATATCCCCATAAACCTTGCGGCATTGCGCCCCACCCTGCACCAAAGGCTTGCCATCGGGATAGCTGTTGATAACTATCGAACTATCAAAAACAGACATAAAGCCCTCTATATCGAGAGAATTGTAGAACTGAAGCTGTTTTTGAACCACTTCTTCTGCTGACTGGGCAACAACAACTGAAAATGAACAAATAAACAAGGGCAACAATATGCTTTTCATCAGATTTATTTTTTGAAAATCGGAACGGCACTGCAAGGCTCACCATACAAAATCTTACGGGCGTACAGCGAAAGTTTTGAAGCGGCTTTTACCTGAACGGCAAGGGGTATTTGGTCTTGTCCACAACCTTTGAGCACCACCACTTTGCCCCTAAATGGCTCAAAATCTATTTTATTCAAATTTTCCTCCATAGACCTAATGAGTGCCTCTTGCGGCGTGGCAAAGAAAACCATTTTTGCTTTTTGCATAGCGCGCGCCGCCAAAGACAAAAAAGTCCATTGTGGAACGATGGCCTCCACACTGCAATAAAGAGCCGCAATCTTGTTGGCCAATGAGTCCCAGTCATAGCTTTCCACAAAAGAATTGAAATCGCTTTCTCTCAAAATTTGTCCCATAAACAACACCGAAGCCAAATCAATGCCTACCACTTCCTCCTGAAGTTTGTAATCGTTCAAATCGAGCGTCAAAACAGGACTTTTGGCCACTCTGTTCACAATCTCTTCCATATCTGCTTAGTTTTGCACAAAGATAATCCATGCAAAAAATTACCCTTTATCCGACCGCTAAAATCAATTTGGGGCTTTACGTACTTTTCAAAAGAGACGACCACTACCACCAAATCCAAACCTGTATGTACAGGGTAAAAAGCTGGACAGATGAACTGCATTATTGGCAGGCAGACTCGTTTGGGTTGCGGCTCACAGGCCGCCCGATACCCGAGGACGGCAAAGCCAACCTCTGCGAAAGAGCCTTCCGCATGGTGCAAGAGCGGTATAATATTCCCAACGTGCAGATTCTACTGAATAAAAAACTGCCCATCGGTGGAGGATTGGGCGGAGGCTCGGCAGATGCGGCTTTTTTGCTCAAATCGCTCAGTGAGCAGTTTGTCAAGCCGCCGCTTTCGGATTCTCAACTTAAAAGCATGGCGGCAGAGTTGGGCAGCGATTGCAGTTTTTTTGTGGATGAGCGTCCCCAAATAGCCGAAGGCAGGGGCGAAGTACTCCGCCCCTACCCGCTTGTTTTGCCCAAAGGCTATCTGCTCATCCTTGTGCCGCAGATTCACATATCCACCCGTGAGGCTTATAGCGGAGTTGGTTTTTCTCAGCCCAAACGCCCGTTGGAAGACATCCTTGCGCAGCCCCAAACATGGAAAAAAGAACTGGAAAACGGATTTGAGGCACATATTTTCAAAAAATACCCCGAACTCTCAACACTCAAACAACAGCTATACAAGGCGGGGGCTTGGTACGCTTCCATGAGCGGCTCAGGGGCCTGTATGTATGGTTTTTTTGAACAAAAACCTGATTTAGAAATATTTGAAAATTTAGAATATTGGCTTGAGGAACTCTAACAAACCCAAAAGGTAAAATAATTTATGGCTTGCAAACTTTGCTTATAAATTGAACGGAAAAAAACTTTATTTGCGCATTGAAGCACAATATCATGGAAAAAAGTTTTTTATCTTCTCGCTTAGATGCCTTTGCCGAATCCCAAACGTTGGCTATGGCTTCCAAATCTCGCGAACTCAGAGCAAAAGGTATAGAAATCATCAATTTAAACCTCGGTGAACCGGATTTTGTTACCCCACAGCATATTTGCCGCGCTGCCATAGAAGCCATTGACAACGGCTTGACTTTTTACCCGCCCGTGGCCGGCTATCCCGAACTCCGCAGGGCAATCACCGACAAACTATTGCGCGAAAACGGACTGGCCTACAAACCCGAAAACATCGTCGTATCTACCGGAGCCAAACAGACGCTGGCCAATATTTTTTACTCAATTATCAACCCGGGAGATGAGGTGATTATATTGACACCGTACTGGGTTACTTATATTGAGCAAGTGCGCATGATGGAAGGCGTTCCCGTTTTGGTAGAGGGCAATATAGAAAACAACTACAAACCCTCTGCCGAAGCCATAGCCGCCGCCATTACACCCAAAACCAAGGCTTTGGTCTATTCATCGCCCTGCAACCCAACGGGTTCTGTGTTTTCTTACCAAGAACTCAAAGCCATAGCCGATGTTTGCGAGCCGCACAACCTACTCATCATATCCGATGAAATCTACGAGCACATCAATTTTGTGGGCAAACACGAAAGCATCGCCCAATTTGAAAATGTATTTCATAAAACTGTGGTAGTAAACGGGTTTTCAAAAGGCTATGCCATGACAGGCTGGCGGATGGGCTACATGGCCGGCCCTGTCGAACTGACCAAAGCCTGCGAAAAGGTGCAAGGTCAATTTACCTCAGGGGCTTGCTCCATCTCGCAAAAAGCCGCCCAAACAGCCTTGGAAGGTACGCAAGAACCCACCCAAGAGATGACACGCGCCTATTTGCGCCGCCGCAACCTCATCAAAGACCTGCTCGACAAAGTCAAAGGCTTCAAAACCAACCTTCCTGAAGGGGCATTCTACATCTTCCCCGACGTAAGCGAACTGCTGGGATTGAGTTTTGAGGGCAAAACCATCGAAACAGCCTACGACTTATCTATGTTTTTGCTCAATGAAGCCCATGTCTCGCTGGTAGATGGATCGGCTTTTGGTGCGCCCAACTGCTTGAGGCTCTCTTATGCCACCTCAGACGAAAACATTACCCGTGCGGTGGCAAAAATCAGCCAAGCCGTAGCCAAACTCAGCTAAAGAAATTGTCATATTTAAAAAAGCCGCATGAAACTCATAGAATGTCCCCGCGATGCCATGCAAGGTCTGGCCAACTTCGTACCCACACAAGACAAAATCCGATACATCAATGCTATTCTAAAGGTTGGGTTTGATACGGTGGACTTTGGCAGTTTTGTCTCCCCCAAGGCCATCCCACAGTTGCGCGATACCGCCGAGGTGCTCGAAGCCTTAGAGCCAAGCCCCTCAAAACTATTGGCCATCATAGCCAATGCCAGAGGCGCGGAGACAGCCGCCGAATTTGAGCGGATTCAGTATTTGGGCTATCCTCTGTCTGTGTCGGAAACATTCCAACAGCTCAACACCTCCAAAACCATTGCTCAGTCTTGGGAACTGGTCGAACAGATACAAAATACTTGCCTGAAAAACAGAAAACAATTAGTGGTCTATATCTCTATGGGCTTTGGGAATCCTTACGGCGACCCTTTCAACCCCGAAGTGGTAGCCGAGTTTGTCCAAAAGCTCAAAGAGTTGGGGGTGGACATCGTGGCGCTGGCCGATACGGTGGGCAAAGCCGACGAGAGCCTGATAAGGGATTTATTCAGCAAGTTGATACCCGATTTTCCTGATTTGGAGTTGGGGGCGCATTTCCACAGCGATCCGGCTACGGCATGGCCTAAGCTCATGGCCGCCTACCAAGCGGGCTGTCGCCGATTCGACACCGCCATTGGGGGCATGGGCGGATGCCCTATGGCCGAAAGCAAACTGGTAGGCAATATACCCACCGAAATTGCCTGCAATTTGCCCGAGGTTAATTTGGACAAAGATGCTTTACAAATGGCTATGCAACTCAAACAAGAAATTTTTGGCAGTTGATAGCGTAGGTTTTTATAGAAATTCATACTATCCAAAAAACCAATTCAACATTCGGATAATTTTCTTTAAACCCGAACCATAATTTGCAGAATTAACCAACAAGTTTGCCTGACTCACCTATAATTTAGGTCTTTTGAAAAGTTTAAACTGCAACCATGCCAAAAAAAGATTAACTACCTTTGCAGTATGAAAAACAAGCATTTGACGGTGGGATTGGTTCAGCAAGGCTGCACAGCCGACCGCCTAACGAACCTCGAAAAATCAGTGGCGGGCATCAAAGACTGCGCTGCGCGCGGGGCAAAATTGGTAGTGCTTCAAGAGTTGCATACGGGTTTGTATTTTTGTCAGACCGAAAACACGGACTACTTTGATTTGGCCGAGCCGATACCCGGGCCGAGTACTGATTTTTTTGCGGCTCTCTGTGAGCAACTGGATTTGGTACTGGTGCTGTCGCTTTTTGAAAAACGTGCCCCCGGCCTGTACCACAATACCGCCGTGGTACTCGACAAAGGGAACATAGCCGGCAAGTACCGCAAAATGCACATCCCCGACGATCCGGCTTATTATGAGAAGTTTTATTTTACGCCGGGCGATATAGGTTTCCAACCGATTGAGACTTCAGTGGGCAAGCTGGGGGTGTTGGTTTGTTGGGATCAGTGGTATCCCGAAGCCGCCCGACTGATGGCACTGGCAGGGGCGGAACTGCTGATTTACCCCACTGCCATCGGCTGGGACCCCGGCGACAACCCTGACGAGCAAGCCCGCCAGCAGCAAGCATGGACAACCATCCAACGCAGCCACGCCGTGGCCAATGGACTCCATACCTTGGTAGTCAACAGAGTAGGCAGAGAAGTTGATGCCCATGCCCATCCAGAGGGACAGATTTTTTGGGGCAGCAGTTTTGTGGCAGGCCCACAAGGTGAAACATTGGCACAGGCCTCCGCTCAAAGCCCTGAGAACTTGGTGGTAGGGCTTGACTTATCAAGGACAGAGCAGGTCAGACGCATTTGGCCTTTTTTGCGCGACAGACGAATAGATGCTTATCAGGATTTGACAAAGAGGTTTATTGATTAAGGGGTGCTTCTTTGTCCAAAATCACGCATACAGCCGAATCCCCTGTTACGTTTACAATCGTTCTGAACATATCCAAAATCCTATCGGGAGCCAAAATCAAAGCCAGTCCTTCTGCCGGTATGCCCGCTTGTTCCAAAATCACAATCATCATCACCAACCCCGCACCGGGCACGGCGGGCGTGCCTATCGAAGCCACCACCACCATAAACACCAAGCCCAAGATTTGCGAAGTTCCCAAATCCAACCCATAGGCTTGCGCAATGAAAACAGCGGCCACGGCTTGGTAGAGGCTGGTTCCGTCCATATTGACCGTTGCGCCCAGCGGCAGTACAAAACTGGCCGTTTCGCGCCTCACGCCCAAGTTATTGACTACGCACTCCATGCTGACTGGCAAGGTGGCAGCACTGGAACTGGTGCTAAATGCCATCATTTGGGCAGGAAAAATTCCCTTAAAAAAGCCCTTGTAAGCTCCTTTTTTAAACACCAAAATCAGAGCCGGGTACACCAGCAGCACCATCACCGCCAACCCCAATAATACCACCATCGCATACCAACCCAATACCAAGAGCAACTGCAAGGCTTGCTTGGGGCTGTCGCCCGCAAAGTCCACTATCAAAGAAGCCATCAGCGCAAAAACCCCAAAAGGCGCAAAACGCATCACCATGAGTACCATTTGGATAATGACTTCCGAGGCTCCGGCAAAAAAGGCTTTCACAGGGGCTGTGGCCACCGGATCGGCTACCACGAGCGCAATGCCAAAAAGCAACACAAAAACAATGACTTGCAACATGTTGCGGTTGTCGGAGGCAGCCAAGAAAAAATTACTCGGAAACATATCCAGCAGCGGTTGCAAAGGGCCGCTTTTGGCAACCTGCTTGACCACGGCGGCTTTGTCGTCCAGCGATTGGCGGTAAAGGGACTGAAGTTGCGCACGTTGCTGCTCGGGAAAGCCGGCACCCGGACGCACCCAGCCCGCCAAACCTATCCCAATACATACGGCCAACACCGTGGTAAACAAATAGATAAATATTGCTCTTGAGCCTAAATACGACAGATGCGCCATGTTGCTCATGCTCGAAATGCCCGCTATCAATGAGGCCACCACCAAAGGCACAGCCACCAATTTGAGCAAATTGATAAATATTGTCCCGAAGGGCTTTATCCAATCATTGGAAAATTGGGTTTGCCCTATCAAAAGGAAGCCGGCAACCACCCCCAAAAACATGGCCAATAAGATTTGCAGATGGAGCGGGAATTTTTTCATATCTGCAAAGTAACCAAAAAACTTTTGAGGTTTGGGTATAGGTTCAACATTACGAGCTGTATTTGGGAAACCACTCGCTTATTTTTTGCCCTGTGAAGTTGGCTACCCAGCCATCAGGAGAAATAAACAGCCTGATAGCCGTAAAATAGGGCGAAGGCCCCATATCAAACCAGTGTTTGGTGTTGGCCGGCACACTGATAAAATCGCCCGCTTCACAGAGTGCCATATAGACTTTGCCTTCTACGTGCAAGTAAAACATCCCCGCCCCTTCCACAAAAAAACGGACTTCGTCTTCGCTGTGGGTGTGTTCGTTGAGGAATTTTTCGCGCAACTCGACTTTCTTTTCGTTGTCGGGAAACATCCTAATCACATCCACCGATTGGTAGCCTTCCGAGGCTATCAGCCGCTCAATATCTTCACTGTAAGCCTCCATAACAGCCTGAGCATCTGCATCTTTTGGCAATTGGAATTTGGGCTGCCAAGTCTCAAACCGCACCCCTACTTTCGCAAGCTCGGTAGCAATTTGATCGGTTTGCTCAGAGTAAAAAAGCAAGTTCTCAGGGCTATTTTCTTGATATACGCTTAGTTTTCCCATGTTTTTTTATTTACAAAAATATTGCTGTGAGGCTTTTTTCAAAGTTAAAGATAAAAAAACAATAAATTTTGCCTTCATCGATAATACTGTGTACTAATTCAATTTCTGTTCATCTGCAATTCATTTTCAATGCGCTAAATTGAAACTTAGTTTGACGACAGGGTTTTCATGAAAAAAAACATACTGCTGATTTTTACGGTTTTATCTCTAAGGGTTGTTTGTGCTCAAACGTACCCTCGTCCTGAGATTGACTTAGAGAATTTTGTGCTGAACTTATTTGGTGCACAAGACGAAGACCTCAACTACGATGATCTCTATGAGTCGCTGTTTCAATTTTACCGCGACCCCATCAACCTCAATACCGCCACCCGCGCCCAGCTTCAGAGCCTTTACATGCTCACCGAGGCTCAAATCAATGCCATTTTTAAGCACATAGAAAGGACAGGCAAGTTTATCTCCATCTATGAGTTGCAGGCTGTCGAAGGGTTCAATCCGACTGTGATTCAGAAGATTTTGCCTTTTGTTACCGTGTCTGACCAAGGGCTGGCCTCCGATGCGCGCTCTCTTTGGTCAAGGCTCAGAGAAGAAGAAAACCATTACCTTATTTTGCTCTGGTCGAGGCAGTTTGCAGAAAAAAAAGGCTACACCGATGCCATAGTCGAAGAAGGGCGCACGCCTCCTCAGCGGTATGTAGGCTCACCCGACAGGTTTTATGCCCGCTACCGTTTGGCGCACACGGGCGACTTTACTTTTGGTTTGACGGTCGAAAAAGATGCAGGGGAAAACGTCATCTGGGAGCCCAACACCAAGCGGCACTTGATGGATTTTTATTCTTTTCATGCGGGTTTTTACAACAGGGGCAAATTCAAAACCATCATGTTGGGGGATTATGCACTGCAATTTGGTCAAGGGGTTTTGTTGGCAGGAGGCTTTGCCGTGGGCAAAGGTGCGGAAACGACAGCGACCGTAAGACGCTCGACCAAAGGAATTTTGCCCTATACGTCTGTATTGGAAACAGGTTTTTTTAGAGGGGCGGCTGCCACCTATGACTTGGGGCAACTCAAACTGACGGGTTTTGTCTCTTCTACGCGTCAAGATGCCAACATCCGCCAAGCCACCGACACGCTCGACAACATCGAAGACATCACCAACTACATTCAGCGCACGGGTTTTCACCGCACCCCCAACGAAATTGCCGCCAAGAACACCTTGGGCGAAACCAACATCGGCGGCAACCTAAGTTACACCACCCTCAACAAGCGGTTTAGTGCCGGACTAACTGCTTTGCGCACGGAGTTTTCGGTGCTTCTCACCCCTACCGCCCGCAAATACAACCAGTTCGAGTTCAGCGGTCGTCAGAACACGGCTTTCAGTGTTGATTTCAACTATTATTGGCAAAATATTTCCTTTTTTGGCGAATGGGCGCGCTCGCAAAGTGGAGGCATCGGAGGGGTTACAGGGGCGATAGCTTCTTTGTCCCAAAAAGTGGAAGCCGCCCTACTCTACCGCCGTTTTGACCGCAATTTTCATTCTTTTTATGGTAATGCCTTCAACGAAAACACCCGCAACATCAACGAGACGGGCATGTATTGGGGCTTGAAAATCATTCCGAACCGACGCTGGCAGTTGGCGGCGTTTTACGATATTTTTTATTTCCCTTGGCTTCGCTTTAGGGTAGATGCGCCCACGCAAGGCTCTGAGATGCTGTTGCGCCTTACCCACAAGCCCACCAAAAAAATCATGCTTTTTGCCCAGTACCGCACAGAGACCAAGCCACGCAATTTGCCGCAAAACGAAAATCTCATCTCTAAAATAGATGTCCCCCTCAACGCTACCCGCGAAAATTGGATGCTTTATGGAGAGTTTAACGATGATATTTTTAGTTTGAAATCCAGGGTGCTGTTTAGTTCGTTTGCTCAGACTCAAACCCGCTTTGGTTTTGCGGCGGCGCAGGACGTTTCGGCTCGGATGGGGCGTTTTGAAGCTACCGGCAGGGTGGCTCTTTTTCAGACAGACGACTATGACACAAGAATTTACATTTATGAAAACGATGTGTTGTACAGTTTTTCGATTCCGCCTTATTTTGGGCAGGGGATGCGCTCTTATTTGATGCTGCGCTACAAACACAGCAAAAAATTCAGTGTCTGGGCACGGTACTCGGTTTGGAGCTACCGCAACCAAGACCGCATAGGCTCAGGCTTGGAGGAAATTGAGGGCAACAGCCGCCCCGAACTTAAAATTCAGGTATTGATGAAGTTTTAGAACTCTGGTTTTCGAGGCTGCGGCTTCATTTCCTGATTAACATGTTACATCAAGTAATTAACTCCGTCCTTTAGGGCGGAGGGAACAAAAAGCTCCATATTTCTGTGTATATCAATCCACCGGGTTATGTTGACTTTGTTCAGCGATTCACGGCTAAAGCCCAATAATGGAGTAGCGATTGGAATCACCGCCCTAAAGGGCGGAGTTAATAAAAAACTCACATCAAGTGAATTAACCCCGTCCCTTAGGGCGTACAGAAAACTCACAATCAAGCAACTTAACTCCGTCCTTTAGGGCGGAGGGAACAAAAAGCTCCATATTTCTGTGTATATCAATCCACCGGGTTATGTTGACTTTGTTCAGCGATTCACGGCTAAAGCCCAATAATGGAGTAGCGATTGGAATCACCGCCCTAAAGGGCGGAGTTAATAAAAAACTCACATCAAGTGAATTAACCCCGTCCCTTAGGGCGTACAGAAAACTCACAATCAAGCAACTTAACTCCGTCCTTTAGGGCGGAGAGACACCAGTCATATGAGTTGATTGTATTAACTTGATAATTCTCGATTACATTTTTTTGCATGTTTACTTTTGCTAAAATTTGCAACAATACAAACTAAGCAATTTATCTCGGATTACACAATCGGCATAAACAGCATTTACGGATTGTTTGATTTCGAGCCTCCTGCCTCAAGGGGGGGACAGTTCCATAGGAGCGGGGTCGTAATAGATTCGATACATAATCCGCGATTAGCTCCGTAGGAGCGAAATATTACATTAAACCCAAAGACAGATAATACACAAATTAGTTGTATATCAAATATTTGTGTAAAAAAATGTTAATTTATTTCAGAAATCAATATAATGCTGCAATACTATCGCCTCTACGAGGCTGTGGATGGGGTATTCATGACAGGCTATTACCATAGCACTCCTTCGGGCTATTGATCCCCTAAAGCCCTGATTAAGTTTTAGAAAAATTTCCATTGCGTAACATGCGATAATAGATTGGAAAAAATAGCCCCAAAGCCCCATCGAGGCAATAAGCTGACAATTCCGTAAAGACACAGCAGGGGAATTGACTCAACTCCAAAGGCATCACATTATTTATGGCCTCTATTTCAAATCCACAATTCCTCCCGTAAGCCTCTGCAAATTGACCAATGAGACCAGCGCGAGATAGGCCGAATTGATGCGGGCAAACTCTGCATTGGCGTAGTTGGTTTGGATGGCGCGGTAGTCGAGCGAGCCGATAAGTCCCGATTCAAACCGTTGGCGAGCGATGTCGAGATTGGCGGCAGCCACTTGCGCACTTTTTAGGGCGGTTTGGTAAATACGGTTTCGGCTCTGGTAGGTGTTAAATTCGTTGGTTAGCTCTCTGGATATGTTGGCTTTGAGTTGTTCGAGCCTAAGGTTTTGGGCTTTTTCGCGCAACTTGGCGTTTTCGATGGCACGCTGTATGCGTCCGCCATTGTAGAGGGTTTGGGAGAGGGTAAAGCCGACAGCCCCTGAGTTCACATTGGCAAAATTGACAGGCTCGGCGCGAAAACTGGCCGGCAGGCTTGCGTTGGATATGTCTTGTCTGGCGCGGTCAAAGCTGTAGTTGAGGGTTGTAGCGATTTTTGGGGAAAGGTCTGCATAAGCCAACTCTACAGATTTTTGACTGATTTCCAGTGTGATGTATTCTTTTTTGAGATTTGCGTTTGAGGCGGTGGCGACTTGGAGCAAGTTGTCCAATTGATAGGTTTGTGTGGGCACTTCCAAACTGCCCACAGCCTCCACAGGCTGGGGTGAGTTGAGTGTCCATTGCAGGTCTGTGAGGGCTGTTTGGTAGCTAAGTTCTTGATTGAGAAAGTTTACGGAGTCGCTCAGGTAGGCAGACTGCAAATTGAGCACTTCGGCACTGGTGGCCGCGCCCATTTCTTTTTTGTCGGCTATGTACCCATAACGAAGCCTTGAAAGTTGCAGCGTTTGGCGGGCAAGTTCGAGCCGCTCTTTTTCCAACAAAACCCTATAAAAACCCACAACCGTGCTTTGAATGGCGTTTTGAACCATTACCTCAAGATTGGCTTGGCTTTCTTTTTCGAGTTTTTCGAGTCTTTCTTTGGTGGTGCGGGCGCGAAAGCCGTCAAAAATAACCCAATCCAGCGCGATAGTGGGGTTGATGTTGTTGCGGATGGTAGTGCCTTGCAAAAAAGATGCAGGATTTACCACATCGCTAAACGAGTTGGTTTGGTTTAGGTTGAAGACAATACGCGGCAAGCCACCCGCTTCGCCGTAGTGGTTGGAGTTTTGGGCAACTTCCAAATTTACTTTTTCGATGGCTATGCCAAAGTGGTTGGCAAGGGTCATTTCTACTGCCTGAGGCAACGTAAGAGAGGATTGCGCAAAAGTATTTTGCGCGATTAGAAAGAATAAAAAATATCGCATCTTTTGAGAAATCAATTTTTGATAATCTGTGAATCAACCTATCAGTTCAAAAAGTGCACCAATGGCTTGGCGAATGTTTTTGTGTACTTGGCTGATGGTGGCTTGCATCATGTAGCAAGGTGCGGAGACGATTTTGAGTTCGCTGTCAATGGCAATCTCTTCGATGCTGCGCATTTGGGCTTTGGCTCCGGTGGCTTCCAATCCCTGAGAGACAGCCCCTATATCATAAGGCGAAGGCTCGGCGGTGCTTCCTACCGTTAGTTGTGCGTGGTATTGTGTTCCTTGCAATGCTTTGGCCACGGCGGCGGGTGCCATGCACATGGCGCAAATGGGCTTATGTGCTTCTACGGTACTCAATATGGCTTTGCGGGTCTGCTCTTCTATCATCCCTTGCGCCCCTTCAAATGCCCAACGGGTCAGATTTTTGGCCGCTCCAAAGCCACCCGGCAGCACCAAACCGTCAAAATCAGCCGGATTGTATAAATGTAGGGCTTGAATTAAACCGCGCGCGATTCTTGCTGACTCAACGAGCACATTGCGGGAGGTGTCCATCGGTTCGCCGCTAAGGTGGTTGATGACGTGGTACTGCTCAATATCCGGCGCAAAAATTGAATATTTGCCGCCCAATTCCTCAATACAAAGCAAACTCAACACCGATTCGTGGATTTCAGAGCCGTCGTAAACGCCACAGCCCGATAGGATTACA
Organism: uncultured Roseobacteraceae bacterium; assembly: GCA_964602415.1. Classification (GTDB taxonomy): domain Bacteria; phylum Bacteroidota; class Bacteroidia; order Cytophagales; family Flammeovirgaceae; genus CAZRQL01. Next base: position 18,493 of record CAZRQL010000030.1, on the reverse strand, counting down.
GCTATTTGTTTCATGGACTTGCGAATTTTTTGGCAAGTTACTAATTAAAAAACACCCCACAAATCATAGACTTTTGTCTTTAAACAGGTCGCCTAAGGCATCGGGTGTATTTGTTCGGGGTTAAATTTCTATTGCGTAATTCGGGGTTAATATATTTTGAAATAAAATCCCATCGAAAAAAGCAAAACGTCAGTCTGCAAACATTATTCACAGACTGACGCTGTTTTCAACCTGCTTCAAGCAAATTTTCTCAATTACAAACAGAATTTTTTAAAACCCCGCCACAATGCCCACAAGAAAGTTTCTTCCGGCTTGGGGATACAAATAGTTGAAATCGCGCCTGCTTCCGTTTTCTATCCAGCCGTAGGTGTATCCCGAAGGAGCATACATTTCATTTAAAAAATTATTAATTAATAAATTTAACTGTAAATTTTTAATGGCTTTGTATTTGATATGCACATTGATTCTCAAATCCTGCACCCAAAAAGGGTCTAACATCCTGTCTTTGCTTGCGGTATTGTCCAAATATTGTTTGCCTACGTATTTGCTTATCCAAGCAATTTCTATATTTTGGCGCGGCCTGAACGAGACTTCACTGCCCGCAATAACGGAGGGCGAAAGGGCTATATCGGTTATCTCGTATTTGTTTTCGATTTGGATGCCTTGGTCGTAATCGTCCACAAATTCCGAAAAGTTTACAATTTTATTTTGGGAGAGATTCAAATTAGCTTGCCAAAGCCAATTTTGCAAAAATTTCAGTTTGGATTGCAGTTCTATGCCCCTGCTGAAACTTTTGGACACGTTTTGGCGGGTGTAATTGCCTACGTCGTTGATTTTTCCGTTCAAAATCAACTGGTTTTTGTAGTCCATGTAGTAGCCCCCGATGGCCATGGCAAAGTTGCCAAAAGTGTGGTTCATACCGATTTCGTAGTCAAGCAGTTGTTCGGCTTTGGGTCTTGAGGCGGCGGTGTTGTTGGTGTAGTCGTCTCGGTTGGGTTCTTTGTGTCCTACGGCAAATGAGGCGTATAGCTCGCCGTTTTGGTGTCGGTAGCTCAGTCCGGCTTTGGGATTGAAAAATGCCAATTGGTCGTTGTCGGGGGTATCGCGCACAACCCCTTGCCCGTCTGTTACTTTGCCTACAAATTCGTAAGCTATGCGTCGGTATTGCAGGTCTAAGTAGCCAAAATACCTTTCTTTGAATTGGTAAGTGATTTTGGTGAAAAAGTTAATATCGGTTTTGTTGGCATCGTTGTCGTAGTATTTGTGTCTGATGTTGCCGTTTGAGGCAAATTTTGCCCAAATAACTTCCCCAAAGTGCCTTCCGAAGTAATAGTTTGCCCCTGTTCCCAGAATCCACTCGAGTTTGGGCGCGTTGTTGAGTTGTTGGGGGCTGGTGTAGGTGGCCGTGGCGACGGCCCCGCCAAAGTGGTTGTAAAGCCATCGTCTTCTTATCAAATCGGTGCTGAGTATGGTGTCGCTTCCTATTATCAAATTATCCAACCCGTATTTTTTTAGCTTTTGCTCGTCTGCAAACTGCTCAAAATAGCCTCTGCCGTGTGTGTAGTGCAGGGCGGAATTGATTTTCCACTGCCCGACTTCGATTTTGTGAAGTAGGTGGTAGTGGTCTTGCTGGTAGTTGTCGGTTTCGTTGTCGTAGCGAGCCAGTTCGTTGAAGGTGCGTCTTCCGGCGCGGACGTTTTCTTGGCTCACCCCATTCCAAGCCTGAAAGGTGGTTTCTTTGCCCGATATGATATTGGCGGTAAAAACTCCAATCTTAGTTTTGTATTGAACTGAAACAAACATGGATTTCAAATCCGCCCAAGCGTTGTCGATGTATCCGTCGGTTTTGATTTTGGACAATCGGGCGTACACGCTGAGCTTATCGGCCATTTTGCCGCTATGGAGCGTCAAACTATGCCTCCACGTGTTGAATGAGCCATAAGTGAGTGCGTAAGTTGCGGAAGGCTCGTTTTGGTTGTGGTTGTCGGTTTCGATGTTGAGGGTAGCCCCGAAAGCCCCCGCGCCGTTTACCGATGTTCCTACACCGCGCTGTATGGAAACCGAAGAAGCCGAAGTAACCAAATCGGGCATATTGACCCAAAAAACGCCGTGAGATTCTGAGTCATTGACGGGTACGCCGTTGAGGGTTACGTTGGTGCGCGTGCCGTCGCTGCCTCTGATTCTCAGGTTGGTGTAGCCCACTCCTGCTCCCGCATCCGAACTCACCACCACCGAAGGGGACAAATTGAGCAACATGGGCAGGTCTTGTGCCAAGTTGTTTTTGGCCAAATCCCTTCTGCTCAACTCAGTGGTGGCCACAGGGTACTGTACTCTTTCGAAGGCCACTTCTACCTCAGGCAGGTAAGTGCTGCTCTCTTCCAGTTTGACCACCACAAAACTATCCTGTGGCGAGATGAGTTTTTCTTGGCTTACATAGCCCACAAATCGGAATTGTACCGTTGTGGGTCGGTTGATTTGCAGGCGAAATGCCCCCGTTGGGTCGGTTGTTGTTCCAAAACGCCCCAACAATACCGAAGCCCCCACCAGTGGCTTTTCGGTTTTTGCATCCAAGACCACTCCACCGATGGTCTGGCAATAAATTTGGCTTGTTCCAAAAAGGAATGTGAAGATTAAAATGTACCTCATCGTTTTTAAAATTTAAAAAAAATGAGGCGACAGCAAAAAGATAGAACGTTCCCAACTGCCCAAAAATAAGCAGCCTAACTCCCTTCGCAGGCATTACCCCGTTCAGGTTCGATGGGTATGATCTCAGCCTTTTACAGCACCCCAGTTGGCCGCAAAGTTATAGCTGAAAAATTGATTGTTCCAAAAAAAGAATAAAATTGAGGTGCGGCGGTCTTAGTCCAATTCGGATTTGGGATTGGCAAGGGGCATGGGGATTTCGACACTTTTTCTAAAGGCTGGTTTTTTTTCCACAACTTCCCAAGCCAAAGCACCTGCCCCCAAAATGGCGGCGTTGTCGCCTGACATATTGGACACCAGTAGTTTTACTTTGCCTCTGAATATAGGCAGCAAGTTTTCTTCCAAATATTTTTTGCAGGGCTTTAGAATAAATTCACCGGCATTGGCCAATCCTCCAAACAAGATGATGGCCGAAGGGCTGAGATGCGCCACCGTATCGGCCAGTTTTTCACCTAAAATCCTACCCGTTATCTCAAAAGCCTCCAAGGCGATTGGGTCTCCCTGAATGGCAAGGCGGTGAAGTCTGGCCGCTGTCAGTTCGCTGGGGGCGATGTTGTAAATCTCGGATTGGATAGGGTTGTATTGTGCAAGTAATTCAAAAACAGTTCTTTTGATTCCTGTAGCAGATACGTAAGTCTCCAGACAGCCTCTGTTTCCGCACCCGCAGAGCCTGCCTCCGCGTTTGTAGTTGGTGTGGCCGATTTCGCCTGCAAATCCATCATGTCCATAGACGAGGTTTCCGTTTACCACAATCCCACTGCCCAGTCCCGTTCCCAGCGTAATGACCACAAAATCACTCAATCCTTTTGCCACTCCGTATTTCATCTCTCCCAAGGCAGCGGCATTGGCATCGTTGGTAACGGCCACAGGCAGACCGAATATCTTGGACAGTGTGTCGCCCAGCGGTACGTTGTCGCCCCAGTGCAGGTTGGGGGCTTTTTCTATGTTGCCGGAGTAGTAATTGGCGTTAGGTGCGCCTATCCCTATGGCTATCAAGGAACTATCGGCTTCAAGGTCGGCTTTGAGCAAGTCCACTTGCCCCACCACGCGCTGAACGAAATTTTCAAAAGGCAGATGAGATTGGGTCGGTATGCTGCTGGCTGATAGGCACTGGCCTTGCACTGTTACGAAACCTATTTTGGTGTTGGTTCCTCCAATGTCTATACCGATGGCTAATGTTTGGGGCATATAGATTTGAGCTTTGCCCAAATATGGGTCTTATCTGTGTTTTGTTGCAAATAAAATTTAAACTTTTGGAACTGATACCAAAAAAATTGCTCTTTATCAGCACTTTTTCAAAAATACTTGACCGTCTATTTTCTTATCTCAATTGCCAAGAAGTACCAACCTGAATACCTAAAAATGCAGAAGGAACTTGCAGTGGCAACTCAGGCATCGTTGTTTTGGGGTAATAACAACCCAAAACCCCCGCCGTTGCAGACAAACGGCGCGTAATGGCGTAACTCCAGTCCCACCCCGCTTGCAGTGCCCAGCCATTTTGGATAGAGTTTTCAGTTTTGGCTGTCCAATATTTTAGCGAGGCAGTGAGGCTGTAATTAAGCCTTCTTTTTGACCCAACTAAATACCTTGCCCCTGCTTCCCAATTTGATAGACTTAGGGTGCTTGCATGGGTGCGGGTGCTTTCAGCAAAAATCGGCTTGACGGTATAAGTACTTCCATTCCAAATGGTTTCATAGCGAGGGTGCAAATCTTTGGAGTGAATGGTTTGCCGCCAAGCCCAGTTGGTTTTTGACCACCCCAAGCCTACCGACCAACGTCTTGAGAGTTGTCTTTCAACTTTTAGGCCAAAACTTGTGAACTTAGAAGGTTCAAAATCAAATGAGTAGATTTGTGAATGTGTCTGCTGTTCTCCCGCCAACAGTACAGCCGCGCCCTGTGCAAAACTTGGCATGAGTCGGATGGCTTTTTCGCGGTATTTAGCAAGATACCTGCGTTTTTTTACAGACTCAATGAGTTCTATTTCAAAGGGTTTTAGGTCAAATTTGAGAGTTGAGCCAGCTAAGTTGTCGCTAAGTTCAGCCTGCTCTTGTGTTGAGGAGTTGGCCATGATGGTTGCTTGCTCTGTTTGATTTGCTGCAGCAAGGTAATTTTCTGAAGCATTATCTTTTTCAAGTTTTTGGTTTTTAATAGCTTGCTTTTTTGAAAAGTCTGTTTTAGGCACATACCTGTCCTGTTTTTGGGAATTTTTTCTTTCAAAATATTGCTCAGTTTGGAAGCTCGTTGCAACCCAATTTTTACTGATTTGTTTGTTTACAAAAACTTGTTTTTCAGTTGTATTGATGATTTTTTTGTTTGACAAAGATTCCTTTTGATAATACTTTGTGCGTTGGGTAGTTTTTTTGTGAACAAAATACGCTTGCTGTTTTTCAGCTTGTTGTATGTTCGTACCAAAAAGCAGGCAAAGTATTGTAAACCAAACCCATATCTTGACTTTTGGCCGCCTGCATCTTTTTATGATGGCAGCGAAGGCATGTTGGGGCGGTTCGGCTTGGTAGTGGTAGAGTGTTTGCCTAAAAAGGTCTTCCCATTGGTTGTCGTTCATACTTTTTCGGTTTTGAGGATGATGGTTCTGAGCATAGCTTTGGCTCTGGAAAGTTGAGATTTTGAAGTTCCTTCACTGAAACCCAACAACTCGCTGATTTCTTTGTGAGAGTACCCTTCAACTACAAAAAGATTGAAAATCAATTGATAAGATTCAGGCAATTGCCCTAAGGCTTTGAGTATTTCTTCGGTGTTTAAAGGCTCGTCTGTGTGGTATGTGCTTTTGAATTCAAAGTCTTGGATTTGCGAAAAGGCGTACTTTTTATTGCGGTTTATGAAGTTTATACAGGTATTGATGAATACCCTCCTAATCCAAAAAGGCAGAGCCTCAGGGTTTTCGAGGGTACGAATTGAGTTGAATACCTTGACAAACCCGTCTTGAAAAAGGTCTTCGGCTTCTGTTTGATTTTTAATGTAACGCAAACAAATTCCCATCATAGCCCGCGAATATTTGTCATAGAGAGCTTGTTGAGCTTTCAGATTCTCACGTTTGCAACCCTGTAAAATTTCATTGTCTGTCATTTAGTTTTGAACACATTTTATAGACCCTTTTTCTAAAAAACAGTTGCGGGGGTGTATATTTTTTTGTTTTGCGAAATTATCTTTATTATTGCACAAACTTTACTGCCTTGAGACTTCCTAAAGCCCTAAAGCGGTTTATGATTGTATGTTCAATATTAGAACTGATTATCATAATTCCTTTTGCTATCCACGGTTTTGAACTCAAAATTATTTTCTTTTTTCAACAATTGGACAACCTCTACTTTGAATGGGGTACTATTTTCCCCTCTTTTAGTATGTCCCAAATGACTTACCTGCTCCAATTCTCCATCAATATCACCAGCATAGCCTTGGCGATTTGGGTGTTGGGCAGAACCATCAACCCCAATATTTACCTGTTGCAGATGGATATGATTGGGAGGTTATTGCTTTCAATCGTTCTTTTCTTGTTTTATTATTTTGATCCGCTTCGGGTTATTAGTCCTTTTGTGTTGATTGCCGGCTGGTATTTGCTGTTGGTTTCGGCTTTTCAATACTACCAGACCCACAATTACCGACGTTGGAAAGGTGCTTACAATTTTTAGATGCCGGTTTTTTTCTGCGAAAATTTTGAAGAAGGTTTCCTGCCTGAGAGTGAGGCGGTTCACGCTCAAGCCTTTAGACTTAGTCAAGGCGACATCGTAACACTTGCAGACGGATTGGGCAACTTTGCACAAGTGGTGCTGGGTAGAAAAGAAAAAAATAAGCAATTTTTTGATATACAAACCCTTAGCAGAGACATTCCCAGACCTTATCGTATCCATTTGCTGGTGGCCCCACCAAAAAATCCTGACAGAATAGAGTGGATGTGTGAAAAACTCGTAGAGGTTGGCATTGACTCAATTAGCTTTGTTTTTAGTAGGTACAGCGAGCGTAAAAAAGTTGATTTACAGAGACTCAGACGGATTTGCATCGCTGCCATGAAGCAGAGCCGCAGGGCTTGGTTGCCCCGACTCGGGCAGTTTGAACTCACGGAGACTTTTTTGACTACTATCGAAGAGCAAAGGCGGTTTGTATTGGATCGTATGGGGGTAGCTGTATCTGAGCAGATGTGCAATAGTGGGGACGGCTTTTGTGTGTTGGTAGGCCCTGAAGGTGGCTGGACGCAGGAAGAGCTTGAGCTTTTTGATAGTTGCCGCTTTGAGAAAGTAAGCCTTTCGAGTCATATTTTACGCACAGAAACCGCTGCCCTTGCAGGCTGTTTGGCCATTCATCTGTTGAAAAAATAAATTTTTATGGCTGCTATGCAGGCATCCTTTTATATTTGCTTAAATACTTGTGTCAGATGCGGAGGTTATTATTTCCATTATATTTTCTTATTTTTTTTACTCAATTCTGTTATGCTCAGTTGTATAGCTTTAAAACATATACTCAGGAAAACGGGCTAAAAGGGCAATTTTTTTATAAAATTTTTCAGGACTCTAAAGGTTTTATTTGGTTGTCGTCATCGGAGGGTGTCAGCCGGTACAACGGAAGCGAGTTTGAGTTTTTTGGAACGGACAAGTACCTGACCGACCCGAGGGTTTATGAGATATACGAAGACAAAAAAGGCCATATTTGGCTGGGTACTTTTGATGGATTGGTGCGCTACGATGGCAAAAATTGGCTGCTTATAGAAGGGATTAAAAATATAAGAAAAATACAAGAAGACAATCAAGGCAGGCTTTGTTTTTTTTATGTCGGACATATTTTGAGGTATGACTATGAAAAGTTTGAGTGTTTTCCTCATGAGTTGAGTTTTGTGCCAACAGCCACTCATTTACCCGATGGCACTATCCTGCTCTCGTCTGATGAAAAAGGTAAAGAACTTGTAAGTTTTAGCCTGTCAAATCAAATGCCCTGTTTTGTAATTCCTAAAGATAGCATTGTTTATTACAGAGATTACGAAGATAAGTATTTCAATGATTTAAGCCCTGATGAGAAAGAAAAAAAGTCTGTTTCTCTTCTTCAAAACTTTAATATTGGGGTTGATAAATTAATAAAAAAAATATTTAGGGATAAAAGCGACAATATATGGATTGCTTTGGAGTCAGGTGTAAGCGTATTTGAATCAGGTAAACTGAAGCCAATTTTTGAAGATAAAATTAAGTTCAGGGTCAGAGACATATTCCAAGACAATGAGGGTAAGATTTATTTTGCAGGAGTAGGGGGTGTTTTTGTTTGGAACGGTTTGACTCTACAGCATATTAGCAAAAAAAACGGACTTTTTTCAGACAATCCAAATACTTGCTTGGTAGATAGGCAGAAAAATCTTTGGATTGGATTCCTCGATAATGCGGTGCAAAAACTTCAGCCCCCAAAATTTGTTGGCTACAGCGCAGTTTCCAAAGATTTTGAGGGTAATTTTTACTCCCAACTGCTCGCAATTGATAGTTTTGGTATCATTAATTTTATTAATAATCAAGGCTTGTATCGTTTTGATGGGCAGAAGATGGTCTTGGTATTACCAATGCCTGAAAAGGGTATCACCTACTGCTTTGTAGATAAACAAAATAATTTGTGGGTCAGGTATGCTGAAGGCTTTAAACTTGTAAAGCTCACCCAAGACTTAAGCCAAAAACCTAAGGTAAGTTATCTAAATGCTTCCAATGGACTTCCCGACTTGCTGCAAAAGTTGGTAGATTATCCTGAGAGGAAGTTTGTAAAGAGTGACGGAGAGGTGCTCATAGGTAGTTATTACGGCGTTTTTCGCTATAAAGACGGTAAGTGGAAGCAACAAACGCCACTGTCTTGCAATGCAATAACCGATTTTGCTGAAGATACTAAGGGCAGGTTGTGGGTAGGGACATGGTGCAATTTGTGTCTGTTTGATAATGATGGCCCTGTTTATGCGAAAGCAGATTTTATTCATCCCAGCGATGACTTAAAATCAGTAAAAGCTCTATCAGCCGTTGAAATTGTACCCGATGAGAAGGGAGGTATCTGGATTAATACCCTTACTCAAGGTATTATTTATTTAAAAGATACCGGTGATTTTTACATTTACAGAAAACAAGACGGCCTAAGAAATGAGAATATAGACAATATTTATTATTTGAGCAATAAACAATTGATGGCAGTTCATCAAAATGGAATTGACCTGAAAAAAGAATCATCCTTTGTTCCCTTTCAGCAAGAAAACACACGGCTCTCACAGATTTCGCATATTTTAGAATTTGAGAAAGGCCAACTATGGTTTTCCACCAATAGCGGTGTTTTTAGATATGACGGGGCTAAAATGTATAGCTATTCAAGCGGAGATGGTCTTTTATCAAATAAAGTAATTTTCTTATTAGAAGGAAAAAATAATAACCTGTACACCGTTCATGCTGAGGGTATAGCCAAATACAGCCCTGAATTGGATGTCCCGCTTCAACACAAGGGCACTTTAGTCATTACAGACATAAAAGTAGATAATTTATCTCAATACCCAAGTGACACCATCTATGTAGCCAACTCCAACCTTTCTGTCAAAATTGCTTTTTCTCTTTTGAGTTTTTATAGCGAACACCAACATCAATACAGCTACAAAATGGAGGGTATGGACAAAGATTGGTCGCAACTTTCAAACCTAAACTTTGCTTATTACAACAAATTAGACCCCGGTACTTATCGTTTTTTACTCAGGGCTGTAAATGCTCAAGGCGATAACATATTTTTTGAAAAAGACATTATAGTAGTTGTAAAGCCATATTTTTATCAAACCATCTGGTTTTATGTTTTGATAATTGTTTTATTTATGGGGATTGCATTTGGAATATACAAATTTAGAGTCAATCAACTCAAAAGACAAAAATTAGCATTAGAAAAAATTATCGAACTCAGAACAGATGAAATCAGACAAAAAAATACCGCTCTGCAACAGACCAATCAAGAGATTTTAATGCAAAAAGCCGAACTGGAACAGCTAACCGATGAACTCAAATCAACCAACGAAGACCTCAACTTGGCCTACAATGAAGTAGAGCGCAAGCGTCAGAACATATTGAGTTCAATCAATTATGCCCAAAAGATTCAAAATGGTATTTTACCCTCAATTGCTGAACTAAACACAGGATATGAACATTTTATTTTTTATCAACCAAAAGATATAGTTTCCGGTGATTTTTATTGGTTTGCAGACAAAGGGGATAAAAAGATATATGTTGTGGCAGACTGCACGGGGCATGGTGTGCCGGGAGCTTTTATGACCATCATTGTGAATAACATTCTCAATCATATTGTTCATGAAAAAGAAATACACGATCCCGCTGACATACTTAATTATATTCCCGAAACACTTGGAAAAATATTTACCGAAAAAAATATAAAAGACGGATTTGATTTGGGGATTTTGACTTTTTATGAGCAAGACGGTAAACCTTATCAAGCGGCTTTTGCAGGGGCTTTAATTTCTCTTTATTATGTAAAAGACAAGCAAATTCACGAAATTAGAGGCGATAGGATGTCAATAGGTCAAGGATTTAATAAAAATAAACTCAACAACTACCAACAGACCATTATCAAAATAGACAGTCCTACCGTGTTTTATATGAGTTCAGATGGCTTTCAAGATCAGTTTGGGGGCGAAAATTTCACAAAATTCCTTAGAAAAAATTTTGTGAGCTTTTTGCATGAAATTCACTCTTTGCCCTTAGATGTACAAAATGAATACATTAGCAGGGCTTTTAAGACATGGAAGGGCAAATATTCTCAGACGGATGACGTTTTGATAATGGGTATTTTAATACAATGAAAATGGAAAAATTCAACTCTTTTTCAAAACAGGTCGAGCCTTATTTGCTCAAATCAAAAGGCCAAATGACAGCTTCGGATGCGGCTGCCTTAAGCGGACTTTCTATTGAGCAAGCCAAGCAAGCACTTGGAGGGCTTGCCAGCAAATACCATTGTAAGCTAAAAATAACAGAAAACGGGGACTTGATTTATGATTTTTCCCCAATTAGACTCAGAAGTGCCAGAACATGGGGAGAATTTTTTGAAGTCGTCCAAAATCAATTATGGAAAGCCTTTAAGGCTTTTTACAAGGCTTGGATTGCTATCACTTTGATAGTTTATTTCGGGATATTTCTTTTTATTGCCATTGCAGGGCTAATTGCCATTTCTTCTGACAAAGACAAAGGCCGAAGAGCGGGCGGTGCAGGCGGATTTGATGCCATATTTTCTTTGTTTAGGACTCTTTTTATTTGGAATGAAATCAACGCAACCCGCACTTTGACAGATCCATACGGCCATGCGTACCGCGTACCTGATAGACCCAAAAAGAACTTTATCAACTCTGTATATGATTTTGTTTTTGGGCCTCCAAGAGTTCAACCTGCCTTCCTGCACCAAGAGCAAGAGTTTGCTGCTTTTTTAAAGGAAAATAAAGGAATAGCCACCATCAGCGACATTGTAGCTATTTCGGGAATGAGCAGAGAAAAGGCATCCGATTTTTTTACGTATTCGCTCAGTAGATTTGAAGCAGAGGCAAAAATCAACGAAGAAGATGCTGTTCTTTATGGTAATTACATCAATTTATTGCGCGGTTTTAATGATGTGGAGAGCCAAACTAAAGTCGTTTATTATTGGGATGAATTTGAAGCTCCCCATGAGTTGACTGGCAACTCGCAAATGAGGAATCTGGGAATAGCAGGAATGAATACTTTTAATTTGAGTTTTGGATTGGTTTTTATGGGTATGAAAGAAGATTTTGAGTTCGCTATTGCGCTGGGGGTTGTTCCGGTGGTGTTTTCTTCTTTGTTTTTTTTAATTCCCCTATTTAGGTATTTTCAAATTCATGCCTTGCGCGAAAGACAAAAACGTGCCAACATCCGCCGCGCATTGATGAAAGCCATCTTTGCCCACAGTTCCCAAAAACTAACAGCCGAATCCTTTGTTGCCTTGGCTTATCATCAAAATCCTCCTCAACAGGCACTGGCTGTTTTTGGGGAGCTTGCCACTGAACTCGAAGCCCAAAGCGAGCCAACCGAGCGCGGTATGGTTTATTATTTTGAAGTATTGGAAAGGGAAATGGATTTTTCTCGAAAATTCAAATCCCGCTATCGCCCTGATACTTCTTTGGGCAAAATTGAACTTGAGGGACTCAGCTAATCGGCTATCGGCTCTAAGGTGATGTTGTAGCGCAGGTTTTCTGAATATTCACTGCTGCTACTGTTTATTTTAAACGATGAAGGTTTGAAGCCTTCTGCCTGAATAATCACAAGATGTGTGTGTTTGCTATTGATACTGAACTCGTAATATCCGTTTGCGCCGGTTGTAGTTTCTTGCAGTGCTTCGGTTTTAAGATTTTTTAAAAACACCTTTGCGTTGGCGATTGGATTGCCTTTATTGATTAAATTGCCATACAATTTGGATAAAACAACCCTTTCCTGCAAAGAGAAGTTCAATTCAATCTCAGGTTTATTCAAATCCATCGAAATAGTAGCCAACAGTGTGTCTGACGCAGGCTCAAAACCTTGGGCAGAAACCCCTATTTTATAGTCACTGTCGTTGGTCAGCAAAAAGCTATACAAACCATAAGCATCGGTAAAGGTGATATCAACCGCATCATTGAGTATATCAAGACGTTTTACAATCGCTCCTGATATAGGAGTACCATCTGCTGCCCTAACCTGCCCAATGAGTATAACTTGTTGGCTTTTTTGCAGGTTCGTAGTGTCGCTCAATAAGCGCGAAGATTTAGATAATTCATTAATCCTTAGCATGTAAATATCCTCCTCTCCAACTCCTCCGGTGCGGTTGGAGGTAAAGACCCCAAACCGTTTGTAGGTATCCAAAATTAACCCAAAATCGTCAGAGGTTGAGTTGATAGGTGACGGGAGAAGAGTTACCTCTGGAGATATAATATCTTGATTGACAACTTCGTAAATATCTATTTTTCCAAATCCCCCCGGCCTGTCCGAAGAAAAGTAAAGCGTGCCGTCTCTGTGCACGGTAGGGTACAAATCATTGTGCTCTGTGTTGATGGGATAAGGTAGGCGCAAAGGAGTTGTCCAGCCCAAGCTGTCTCTAAATGATATGTATATGTCCCGTTTTGTCTTTTCGTTGTATGCCGTAAAATAAAGGCTACTACCGTCAGGATGCACAAAACCTTCAGACGGTTCGCCGTTGAAATCGGGAAAAACAACGGCTTCAGATTTGCCCAACGCTCCGTTTTCCAACAAAAGTGACTTATAGATGCCTTCTACTGCATTTGACTTGAAATTATTGTAAGCCGCAAAGTAAACTTCGTTTTCTAAACTAAGATAAGAAGCGGTAAAAAAATCTTTTTGCTCATCAGTTTTGTCTGCATAGATGAGGGCTTTAGTGAGTTCGTTTCGGCTCAAATCTGCAATAGGACTCAAATAGTACCGATAATAAAACTTATGAAAAGGCTTAGGTTTAAAAAAACGTGTTCGGGGTACATCAGATGCAAAAAGAAACTGGTTTCCCATAAAAGCACAAGCTATTTCGGAGTACGCCGTATTAATTTTTGCGAGTTCTATCTCAAATCTGCCATATATCTTAGGCAGATAAACCCAATCCGAAGCCCCTATTTCTTTGGCGTAAGGGAAATCGTGCTTAGGATTTAGCTGCCGCTTGGTCAAAGGCAAAGTGTATTTAAGCCTGATTTGAAAAGAAAAATAAGAGTCAAAGGGTATGTTGTCGCCTCTTTTGTTGTCCGGATTTTGAGGGTGAGAAAACCCCGAATGTGTCACAAAATTATCGTATTTGTGTTCAGGCAATTTGGGGCTGCGAGGATTTGAGCCAAAACCTCCCCTCTCTTCTGCGCTGCGGTCTGATAAGGCGGCGGCAAGTTTGTTATCCCCAAAAGCGTTCAAATTGACGTATTTGGCGGATACATCGTCTAAATAGTCAGTGGTTGTAATGCGCCAAGCAAACTCCGTTGTGATATCCCAATTTTTAGTGAGCTGAAAATCAACGCCAAACCCTAAAGGAAGGGCAAAGTTCCAAGGGCTGTATCTTTTCTTTATTCCCAAATTTTGGCCTTCTGTACCCAAAGGTCTCAAATCTGTCCAACTCCCTCCAAAACTTTCAGGTGTGCGTGCTCTTGGATTGCTGTAAAAAAAACTTAGACCCGCTAAAATATAAGGCTTGTATTTTCCGGGTTTGAAATAGTGTTTCTCTCCCAAAAGGTCTAAGTTGCCCGTCAAAGAAAACTCTACCATATCATTTCTGAAGTGCAGGTTTCGAGTATAATCAAAATCGTTTTTAGAGTCAATATCTTGGGCTTGAAGGCGATACCAACCCAGCGAACCCCTCACCCACACAAAAGGATTGAGATCAACAGCCAAACCAACCGAGCCAGAAGCCAGTAGCGAATGGGAACTAAATAGCGAACTTGTTGAAGTCAAATCACCCAAGTACCCACTACTGCCCACTCCAACATCAATATAGCGACGTTTTTGATAGAAACCCTGGGAATAAGCATCCCAAGAGAACAACAAAAGCCACAACATCATCCACCAATTGGATTTCATTTGACAAATTTATCTCATAGACTTAAACTATTTAAGCACTTGCAAAAATATATTTTCATCAATTTTTTCGATGATGCACCCATAAACCCCGCTGAAAAAAAATAAACCGCTGACTAACGAGACAGTGCGCTTTGCCAAAAGGAAATGACTTCTTTGCTAACTTCGTTGTATGAGTTTGAAGTAATTTTTGAACCTATCACATGATGGCCGGCATCAGGGAAAGCCCTCAACACATGATTGGGTAGCTTAGGAGCAAGCCTTTCGATGGCCGCCACCGATATGATTTTGTCATCGGGGTAATAACCCACAAAAACAGGTTGTTGAATCCTATCAAAAACCCCTGATTTCTGAACCAGCCGAAGCACCCGCCTGAGGGTTACCAGCCCTTCTATGCGGTAGCCGGTGCTCCAAAGCTCATCTTCCGCCTCAAAGCGTGGCTTCCATCTATAAATTTCTGAGCCTACTACCAACCTTGCGATTTGTTTGCCCCAAGGGCCATCAAGAAAGTCAGTGCCCGCACGGTGTTCAAGCCCCCAGTTCGGTGAAAGCATAATAAAGCCCGCAATATCGCTCTGTTCTGCCAGATAAAAACTTAACGTACAACCCGTTGACGTGCCCATTACGATTACTTTTTTTCCCAGTATCCTCCCGATGGCAAGGGCTTCATTGGCTGAACCAATCAGTTTATCGGGGCTTAAGTCATCAAATATGCTGTCAGCCGGCAACGCCAGTCCGTGGTCGTAAAGACGATGCAAATACAAGTTGTAGCCAAAATGCCGCGCAAACTCACGGTGAACAGGCTCACCCTCAGGCCAACAAGCACCAAGTCCCGGTATATACACCACACTATACGGGGTTTGTTGTAGGCTATCTGCCCACACAATTTGGGAGTGTAGGTTGGGTTTGATGGTAAATTTTGATTCGTGCTCATTGAGATAGCCCTCTATGTTTGCCAAGTTTACTCCCTGAAGCTCAACCTTCTCTTTGGAAGGGATCTCATTGGGCAACTTGGGGCCGCTGAAAAACACAACCACCCCTACCACCACAACGGATAAAAATACGATGCCAATTTTTTTCATATCATTCAAAACGGTAAAATTAACTTTTTAATTTTTTTTGATAATTTTTTTTGGGCGTGTTGAAAAAGCAGTACCTTTGTATCGGCTTTCTGCCAAACGTATGCCCTTAGGGCTTTGACATATCGGGAGAATTTTAAAACATAAAAATTTTAAACCATGGAAAATACTTTTTTATGAGAGAATGTCGCGAATTTTCGTCATTTGCACAACTAATTCTTAAAGACGAATTAAATTTTAACGTTTGTTATTATGGCAATTGTTATTTTTACTTCGAAATCATTAAAGAAGAATTGATATTAAATGTAAAAATGTATAATATTGGTAACACTAAAAATAATTTATACCATTATCAATCATTTGACCAAAAAATTAATTGTTTGAAGAATAATTTAGAAAAACTAATAAACGAGCTACAAAAGCGGATAAATTTACAGACGATAATATCCATAAGATTAGTGATAATTTAATAAGCTAAGGAATAGAATAAGTAACTAATAAGATTGTTTAATAAATACTATAAAATCAAAAGCCGCTCCTAATCAGGGGCGGCTTTTTTGTTTTATCCCAAATTGAGCAGTAGATAGTAGTCGGCATTTACGGCTTCAATTGTTTAGAATGGGACTCAATAACCACGGGTTTAAACCCGTAGTTATCTATGTGCAAAGCCATCGGAATCGAATCCCATCAACGCGTGCATAATCGCTGCAAGCCCACACAACCAAACAAAAAAGCCACACAAGCGGCAGTATAGGCCGCCATTTTTTGATTTTGATAAAAAAAAAAGACCTACTCATGAGGCTTTTTGGATACGCCCCCTTGGGTCGGAAGGGAAACCGTCTTTCATGGCCATCAAAAGCGGTACAAAAATCAAAAATACAATACGATTTTTTTGTGAATTTTTTGTTAAAAAAAATTAAATTATTGATAATAAATTGCTTAGCTTTAAGATATAGCTATTCAAAAGTAAATTCTTTCTTAATTTTAGTCAATATAGTAGAGGATTTATCGGGATTTAAAATAATCTTATCTTTCACAACGCCTTCTACAACTTTATAGTAAATAGGAAATATAGTAATTTCTTCATACCTATAAATTTGATCAGAATAATCCACTTTGATAGTCGGATCTGAAAGATTAATCTTAGACTCTTTTACAAAAGATATTACATTATTTTTTTCTCCAATTAATACACAAATAATTCTATTAAAAGGGTGTTGATTTTTTTGGGAAAATATCTCTGAAATATCTTTGATACAGGAAGGACAACTACTACCTATGGGTAAAAGTAAAATTCTCATCGTATCTTGCTTAATAGAGTGGCAATTCAATAGATAATTTCCAATACCCATCTGTTCCTTCGAAATGGCTTTAAAATCAGTAGCAAAACGCTTATCTCTTTGTTGATAAAGCTCTTTTAGTGAGGATGGCTTAATATCGTATTCAAATATATTGATACAATCTTCAGAATCTAAAAACATAGCCCCGCTTGAGGAAAATTGGAAAGGTAATGTATATTTAAAATCTCTGGAAGGAATAAATTGCGCCTTCAAAGAAAAGTTTGTATCATAAATGGCAACTGATTTCAACTTTTTGCTTAACTGATAAGCATCGAGCGTGTCTTTAGGTGGCAAATTTAAAATCCTCCAGTATAATTTTTTAAAGGGATCATATACAAATCCTTTGAACTCTCCTGCTTTTAAATTCTCAGATTCAACATTGCGCAGGCCGCTGATATACTTTTGAGATGGTACGCTATCCAAAAGATAGGACTTAGGACTTTTCTCATATATGCTGCCGGTATTCAAATCATAAATTTTTATCCGATTCGTATATCCAAAATGGAAAATTATTTTTGAATTTATGTGTTTGAGACCAAATATTCTTAAATTAACTGGATACATGGATTTCCCCTCTTCAATACTTGGATAATAAGCATCAATATTTTTTGATTCAAATGTCTTTAGATCCAGCATCCCCCCAATAGGCAACCGATTGCAAAAACCAACATCCCCAA
Organism: uncultured Roseobacteraceae bacterium; assembly: GCA_964602415.1. Classification (GTDB taxonomy): domain Bacteria; phylum Bacteroidota; class Bacteroidia; order Cytophagales; family Flammeovirgaceae; genus CAZRQL01. The sequence continues at coordinate 1,136 of CAZRQL010000030.1, read as the reverse complement.
CTTTTCCTGTATGTCTTTGATAAGCATAATAAAGTTTGTCGTTACTATAAGCAATCCCAAACCCATCATAAGGGAGTAAAAAAACAAGATCTCGAGAATTTTTAATAGAATCCTGCCTCTGATTGGAAAATAGGGTTTCGTTAAAATCGTATGTGTATAAACTATTGCCTGAGTAATCAAATTTTTCTAAAATGCCCTTCATATTGTATATATACTCTCTGTTCGAAGGAACACGGTACAGTAAATAAAATCCATTCTCAATATCATCAAATAATATAGATTCCGGTTTAATAGTTCTCCGTCTGGATTTAAGTTTTATTGTAGTGATGCTGTCACCTTTTGAAATATAGATAGCGGTATCAGACTCGCAATATTTTATCATGTAGATAGAATCAACATAAAAAAAACTTGATAAATATTGTTTATCAGGAAAGTGATGGCACACAGACCCGACGTAGTTAAATTCGACTGTATCAATCCGTGTTTTATTTTTGATACCGGAACAACCGAAGATTAAGACAACATAAAAAAATAAATTTTTCATAGTTTATTAAATTTAAAAAAGCCGTGAAAAAATATACTTTTCACGGCTTTAATATGCACTTATTGGGCAAGACAAACTATTATTATCTTGTGAGCAAATCCTTCATCGTCTTCTACATAAACAACCCTACAACCGTCACCTTCACCCGTACACATTTCTTTCGTTGGTCTGCCTTCTATCTCAACCTTTGCATACACTTTATCGCAGCAATCAGCCGTGTTTTGAACTGCGTAGTTCCTTGAATCCATATCAGGAAAAACGTAAATCTCCATCTGCTCCCCTTCGATGGTGGTATGAAGGTATAGAGTGGCCAAGGAAAATACCCCACCGGAATAAGTAGGCACGTATCCGGCTGGGGGCGTTTGTCCCTGACCAAAGGCAGCAACATGCTGGGAATAAGTAGTAATAGGGGTTACTCCTGACAAACTTAAAGGCTCTGAAATTACATTTGTAGGCTTCAAACTTTCTCTGCCCGCATAATCGCTGCAAGCCCACACACCAAACAAAAGAACTACACAAGCAGCAGCAAAGGCTGCTATTTTTTTGATTTTCATTGATTTTTGTTTTAAAAATTAATGCTACTCGTAAGGCT
>CAZRQL010000029.1:0-36879 GCA_964602415.1 uncultured Roseobacteraceae bacterium | reverse complement strand
CCGAGTAGTGCTTGTATGTAGCATAAAGTAGGTTGGTGCCGCTTTCGAGTAGGTGTGTGCGAGTGTACAGTTACGCGCTTTTCTGATGCCGGCAGAACTTTATTTGACTTTTTCAGCGTCTATACCTTTGAACATAGAAGTCTGCCTATTTGCGAACCTGCGGACAGAATTTACTTTGGGATTGGAGCGCCGGCGCGGTTGCAAGAACCTAAGATTAGCTTGTATATTTGAGGCCAATATTTGCTTATCTTATGGACAGTCATCCCATTTGCCCTCAAAAAAATCATACTTTATCTACCCACAACCACATAAGAGAAGATCCTTTCTATTGGCTTAATGAGAGAGAAAATCCCGAAGTGCTGGCCTACATAGAAGCCGAAAACCAATATACCGCCCAGATGCTGTCTTCTACCGAAATGCTGCAAAAACAGCTTTTTGAGGAGATGAAAAGCCGCATCAAGCAGCAAGACCAGACACTACCTTACAAAAAAGACGATTACTACTACTACATGCGCTACGAAGCGGGTCAGGAATACCCCATTCAGTGCCGTAAAAAAGGCAGCCTCGATGCCCAAGAAGAAGTGTTGTTGGACTACAATGAACTGGCGCAGGGACACGAGTATTTTGCGCCGGGCGGGGTGAGTGTGAGCACAGACCACAGCCTTTTGGCTTTTTCCTATGATACGGTGGGAAGGCGGTTTTATGATATTGGTCTGAAAGATTTGACCACCGGAGAACTGCAACCAAAAGTATTGGAAAACACCGCCGGAGATATGCTTTGGGTGGAAAACAGCCACCGCTTGCTTTACGTGGTTCAAGACAGCCGGACGCTGAGGGCTTGTCGTGTGTATATTCATTCGTTGGGCAGTGCTCAGTCTGAAGATCCGCTTGTTTATTTTGAGGAAGATGAGACTTTTCACATTGGGTTGGAAAAATCAAAATCCCGTAAATTTATTTTCATCAACTGCCATTCTACGCTTACCAGCCAAGTCTGGATAGCCGATAGTCGGCTTCAGCAAGGCTTTGAGCCTTTTTGCCGCAGGGAGCACGGTATGGAGTACGGTATCGAGCACCGAGGCGATGAGTTTTTCATTCTCACCAACTACCAAGCCCGCAACTTTCGGCTTATGAAGACGCTTGTTTCCTCGAGGAATCGGGAAGTTTGGCAGGAAGTCATACCCCACCGCGAAACGGTCATGCTGGAAGCCATAGAATTGTTTGATAAATTTTTGGTGTTGCAGGAGCGCGAAGAGGGTTTGCTCAAGCTCAAAGTATGGGGAGAGGCCTCCCATGAGATTAAGATGGACGACCCTGCTTACAGCCTATACATTGGCTACAACCCTGAGTTTGATTCGGATATCTTACGCTTTCATTACCAGTCTCTTACTTTGCCCTCAAGTGTGTTTGACTACAACATGCGCACTAAGGAGCGCACCCTTGTCAAACAGCATGAAGTGGTTGGGGGCTACAACCCTCAGGACTATGTTTCGGAGCGGCATTTGATAAGGGCAGAGGATGGAGAGTTTGTTCCTTTGAGTTTGGTGTATAAAAAAGGGATTGATCCCTTGGCAAACCATCCGCTTTACTTGGTAGGTTACGGGGCTTATGGCATCAGCTATGACCCTTACTTTAGCTCTTCGAGGCTGTCTTTGTTGGATAGGGGGGTGATTTTTGCCATTGCGCACGTAAGGGGTGGGGAAGATAAAGGCAGACCCTGGTATGAAGCGGGGCGTTTGTTGCACAAGCAAAACACCTTTTCTGATTTTGCCTGTTGTGCGCGCTATCTCATTGACGAAGGCTATACCTCTGCCGAGAAATTGGCGGCTGTAGGGGGCAGTGCAGGGGGCTTGCTTATCGGTGTGATGGCCAATGAGTACAGCGAGCTTTTTGCCGCTTTGGTAGCTCATGTTCCTTTTGTGGATGTGCTGACCACCATGCTTGATGAGAGCATACCTCTGACCACCGGAGAATACGACGAATGGGGCAATCCTAATGACAAAATATTCTATGATTATATTCTTTCTTACTCGCCTTACGACAATGTCCGCACCCAAGCCTATCCGGCCATGCTGATTACGGCGGGTTTGCACGACTCGCAAGTGCAGTATTGGGAGCCGCTCAAATGGACGGCCAAATTGCGCCTTCATCACATAGGACAAACACCTATCCTGCTCAAAACCAACACAGATGCAGGGCACAGTGGAGCGCAAGGTCGTTTTAAGCACTTGGAAGAAGTAGCTTTGGAGTACGCTTTTTTGTTGTGGGTTTGGAAAATGATATAATGTGATGCAAGATTCTTACAAGTACATTGGTTTGCGGGAGGCTTTGGTTGATTCTTTGAAAACCAAAGGAATACAAGACCAAGCTGTTCTCAATGTGATAAGGAAACTGCCGCGTCATTTTTTCATGGAGAGTGCTTTTTGGGATTATGCGTACCAAGACCGTCCGTTTAGTATTGGTTTTGGACAGACCATTTCGCAGCCTTATACCGTTGCCAGACAAACAGAACTCTTGAAAGTGGAGGCAGGGCACAAAGTGTTGGAGATTGGGACAGGTTCGGGCTACCAAGCTGCCATTTTGGCTGCTTTGAGAGCGCAGGTTTATTCCATTGAGTACCACGAAGCACTTTCTCGCAGGGCGGCCTCTGTGATGGAGGCTTTGGGCGTGAAGGTTCATCTTTTTGTGGGAGACGGGTCTTTGGGTCTGGACGAACAAGCCCCGTTTGACCGCATTTTAGTAACTGCCGGGGCCGTTTCTACTCCCCGGCCACTGATCAACCAATTGAAGGTCGGAGGAATTTTGGTGATTCCCGTAGGGACAGCTGAACAGCAAACCATGCTCAGAATCACAAGAGTAGCTGAAAACCAATACCGGCAAGAGCCGTTTGGAGAATTTGTTTTTGTGCCTTTGGTGGGGAGCTATCGGGACTTGCCTTAATCAACCTGAGCAAAAACAAGCCCACAGAGTGCTTTAGGGTAGAAATAGGTAGATTTTTGAGGCATGACGTTGCCGGAATAACAGACTTTTTTTACTGTGTCAATTGATATTTCGTTGGTAACAATGGCTACGTTTGCGGTTTGGGACTGTACAGCTTGCAGGGAGTCTGAAAAACTGCGCTCGTAAGCCAGATGCGGGCTTTGTCTCTGGTCTTTTCCTTTGATACCCAAGCATTTGTCAATGATATAATAATGCAACACCGTTACATCAAGGTCTTTAATCATGGGTTCAAAAGACCAACTCATTTGTTGTGGGTCGGTTTTGAGCTTAGTTTTTAAGAACTTGTCTTTGAGCAAAATCCCGAAGCAGTGTTTTTTTCCTGCTATTACATCTTCTACCGTTGAGGGGTCTTCAACTTCTTTACAATCAAAGTATTGCTCCAATTTTGCTAAAAATGCGTTCTCATCCCAGTTTTCTATGTTTTTGATGAGTCGGTGGGTGGGTAGTATTCTCAGGTCATCAGATTCCAAATTGGTCAAATACATCATGTGAAAATTGTAGGGTTCTTGACCGTTGTGGTTGGGGTTTTGCTCTTTGCGCCACTGCCTGTAGGCGATGGAGGCCTCGTAGCGGTGGTGTCCGTCTGCAAGAATTACTTTTTTGCCTTTGAGGTTGGCCACAAATTTTTCAATCACCTCCGGCTCATCAATTTTAGCCAGCACTTCTCTAACTCCCTGATAATCTTCGACATCATAAATGGGATTGTTCATGGCTTCGTCCATGTAGTACTCCAGTTCAAAGTTTCTATCTGAGTACAGGCCATGGGTCGGGCTGCTGTTCACAGCAGTGGACTTGAGCAGTTCGATGCGGTCATTTACGGCACCGGGTATGGTGTTCTCATGGCGAAGCACAATTTTCTCCTCCCAACTTGATGCTTCGATGAGGGCTATAAATCCTTTGCGGCAGAAGGTTTTTTTCTTGTGGTGCAGGTTGAAATATTGGTAATAAGCATAGATAGTCGGTTTTTCATCTTGTACCAATATTCCGCTCTCTTTCCAAACGGTGAGGGTTTGAGCGGCTGTCCGGTTGGGGTTTTCTCCTAAGGGCACGGACAAATGTATGCTATTGAGTGGGTTGAGGTAGAGTTTTTGCCTTTGGCGAGCAGAGACCACATCAAAAAGAGGTGAAGTCAGGTCTTTTATCGGTAGGCTTGCTTTGTAACGGAAACCTTCAAAGGCTTTGATATTGGCCATTTTCGGATGAGTTTGATTGTGTTCTGATTTTGACTGAAGGTCGTGGCGTTTGTCCACCAACAAAAAAACCCTAAGCGATTAGGGTTTTTTTTGTTTATGCTTTGTTGAGTTTCTTTTTCAACTCGTTCAGTTCGCTTCGTATGGCATCAATTTCTGAACTGATTCTGTCTGCCTTTTTCTTTTTGAAGTAGTTGGATTGGGCTGTTTTGAGTTCAGCTATTTTTTGTTGTATTTCCTTGAGTTCCATTTTTGATTGGGTTAAGTCTATTGTTCATCAGATGGCTCTTCTGCTGTGGGTTCATCTCCAACAGCCACGTTTTCAACGGCTTTTACACCCACGGCTTCATCTACTTCGCGTTTTTCGTCTTCTGATACTTTTAGTTTGGCTTCATCTTTATCCTTTTTACGCTCCATTAGGGCGTTTTCTATGACTTTGCCAATAGATTTAACCAAAAGCTCAATAGATTTGTAGGCATCGTCATTGCCGGGGATTGGGTAATCCACAGAACTGGGGTCTGAGTTGGTATCTACAATTCCTATGACAGGTATGCCTAAGCGGCGGGCTTCTTGTACGGCTATCGCTTCTTTAAAGATATCCACCACAAAGAGAGCCGAGGGCAACTTGGTCTGGTCGGCTATGCCGCCCAATACTTTGATTAGTTTTTCTCTATCCCTGACGATGGATTGACGCTCTTTTTTGGCTAAGTTCTTAAAACTCTCTTCTTTCATCATTTTTTCGATGGATGAGAGTTTTTTGAGGGACTTGCGAACAGTAGCAAAGTTGGTCAACATGCCTCCCAACCACCTTTCTGTTACAAAAGGCATATTGAGCCTTTTGGCTTCTTCGGACACGAGTACCTTAGCTTGCTTTTTGGTAGCTACGAACATGATTTTGCGTCCGGAGCGGACGATATTTTCCATCACAGCCGCTGCATCGTTTAGGCAGGCAATGGTTTTGTTGAGATCAATGAGGTGGATTCCGTTTTTCTCCATAAAAATGTAAGGAGCCATTTTGGGATTCCACTTGCGAGTCAAGTGCCCGAAGTGCACCCCCGCATTGAGTAAATCTTTATATTCTAAATCAATCATGACGAGGCTTTTAACGTTTGCTGAATTGGAATCTTCTACGTGCTTTTTTGCGACCCGGTTTTTTACGTTCCACCATGCGGGGATCGCGGGTCAAAAACCCTTCTTCTCTGAGAGAGGGCTTGGTTTCGGCATTCATGTTGACAAGTGCCCTTGAGATGGCAAGACGAATGGCTTCAGCTTGTCCAGTTGTACCACCACCTTTTACATTGATCATTATATCGTATTTGCCGGACTCATTGCATTTGACAAGCGGCTGCTGAATAATGATTTGAAGCACTTCAGAGGGAAAGTACTGGGTAAAGTCTTTGTCGTTGACAGTGATTTGGCCGCTGCCGGGCTTTACATAAATTCTGGCGACTGATGTTTTGCGCCTGCCTATGGTATTGATAACTTCCATTACAACTTAATTTCTTTTGGCTGTTGGGCTTGGTGGGGATGGTTGCTGCCGGCGTACACATGCAAGTTGCGGAAGAGTTCCCTGCCGATTCTGTTTTTGGGAAGCATGCCTCTTACGGCGTGTTCGATGATGCCTCTTGGGTTTTTGGCCAAAAGGGCTTTGGGTGTGATAAAGCGTTGTCCTCCCGGATAACCTGTGTAAGTAACATACTCTTTATCAGTCCATTTTTTGCCTGTAAAGACAACTTTTTCGCAATTTATGATCACTACATTGTCTCCGCAGTCTGTGTGAGGAGTGTAACCGGGTTTGTTTTTACCTCTCAACACTTTGGCTACTTGGCTGGACAAACGACCAACTGTCATACCCGTAGCGTCTATGAGCACCCACTCTTTTTTGGCAGTTTGAGGGTTGATAAACTGTGTTTTATAACTTAACGCATCCACTGATTTGCAATTTTGGTTTTCAAAACGGGTTGCAAAGTTAGTTCTTCATTTTGGCTTTCCAAATTTTTTTAGAATTTTCTTTTAAAAATTTACACTTCTCAAGTACCTTCGCGGGGATGACGTTTGTGGCAGTCATTGATATTTTAGTCCTAAAGTATTTGTTTTCAATAGCCTCGTGGTGTTGGTATTCTCTTTGTTGGGTACATTTCAAGTTACATCAATGAAAGGCGACGGCTTTGCCAAATTTCTCAACTTCAAACGCTTCGCGCTGATTTTGATTTATATTTGCCACCAAAAAACTCATGGCCAACGTACTGTCTTTAGACAAACTTACCCGTCGCTTTGGCGAAAGGATATTGTTCGCTGACGTTTCTGTGGGGATAGCCCAAGGGGAGAAAGTCGGATTGGTTGGTGTCAATGGATGCGGAAAAAGTACGTTGCTGCGCACGATAGTCGGAGCAGAGTCGCCTGATAGCGGCCAAGTCGCCCTCAATCGCAACACCAAAGTTGCCATACTGGCGCAGAGCCAAGACTTTGGTAGCCAACAGACCATTCGAGATATTTTTTACGACAAGAGTCATCCTACCTTAAGCCTGATTGCCAACTATGAAGACGCTCTCAACGGCCATGGCGACATAGCAACGGCTACTGAGGCCATGCAGGCCGCCGATGCTTGGGGACTGGAAGCCAGAATAAAAGAAGTACTGGGCAAACTTGGCATCCATGACCTGAGCCGCAAAGTCAGTGAACTCTCCGGCGGACAAGCCAAAAGGGTAGCACTGGCCAAAATATTGCTGGAAGACAGCGACTTTCTGATTCTTGACGAGCCAACCAACCACCTTGATTTGCAGATGATAGAATGGCTGGAAGAAGAGCTTTCAGGGAGCAAATTGTCTTTGCTGATGGTGTCTCACGACCGCTATTTTATTGACAGCGTGGTGGATACCATGTGGGAAATTGACAACGGTGTCTTATACAGGTATGCGGGCAATTACGCTTATTTTTTGGAGAAGCGACAGGAGCGACTCAGTTCTGCCCTGAGTGCAGCCGACAAAGCCGCCAATCTTTTTGTGCGCGAGCTGGAGTGGCTGCGTCGCCAGCCCAAAGCCAGAGGCACAAAAGCCAAATACCGCATTGATGCCGCCGAAGAACTGCGCAAAACAGCCCAAAACCGCCCCAAAGAACAAAACCTCGAACTCTCTGCGCCCATGCAGCGCTTGGGTAAAAAAATTCTTGAACTCCATGAAATCTCCAAATCCTTTGACAACAAGAGCCTTATTTCAGACTTTAGTTATGTATTTGCCAGAGGTGAAAAAGTGGGCATCGTTGGCCCAAACGGGGCAGGTAAAACCACTTTGTTGAGGATTTTGTTGGGTGAAATCCAGCCCGACAAAGGATGGATAGAAACAGGAGACAATACCGTATTTGGTTATTATCGTCAAGATTTGGTCAGTTACGACGAGTCGCTTCGGGTCATTGATGCGGTAACGGCTGTGGCTGAGTCTATTGTCATCAAAGAAGGCAGCAGCATCACGCCGAGCCAACTCCTGACGCGCTTTTTGTTTCCCCCTTCCCGCCAATACGACTATATCTACAAACTCAGCGGCGGGGAAAAACGCAGGCTTCAACTCTTGCTTGTGCTCATCAAGCAGCCCAATTTTTTGATTCTCGACGAGCCAACCAACGATTTGGACATTTTTACCTTGCAAGTATTGGAAGATTTTTTGGCCGACTTCGACGGCTGTTTGGTGATTGTTTCACACGATAGGTTTTTTATGGATAAATTGATCAGGCACATTTTTGCATTTGAAAATGGCCAAATAAAAGACTATCCAGGCAATTATACCCAATACCGCCAAGCCTTGGAAGCCCAGCAAAGGGTGGTTCCGGTCATCAAAGCTCCTGATACCAAACCTGAAACCCCGACAGAAAAACCTAAAACCAAACTTTCCTTTAAAGAACAAAAAGAATACGAAACTTTGGAAAAGGAAATTTCCGCTTTAGAACAAAGAAAAGTCGAGTTGCTCGCACAGATGCAAAACGCAACTTACCAACAAATCCAAGAGCTAAACATCAAAATTCAGGCATTAGAACAAGAAATTGAAGCCAAAACAGGAAGATGGCTTTTTTTGGCAGAATTTATTTGAGGCATTGAGACAATAGGGTGTGCTAAACAATTTTTTTGCCGCTGCCAAAATCCAATCCACACCAACGGATAAACTCATTTCGCGCCTCCCAATCGCTTTCATCGCTGCGCTCAATACGATAAATGGGGAAATACCGCACTTGAGAATCGGAGCTTGTTAGGCAAACTTCTTTGGCTTCAAAGTCGCGAATGATGGTCATGGTCAGGGTATTGTTTTGCAGTTGTAAGATGGCTTCAAGGTTGCTATCTTCATCCAACTTCACTTGTTGGAAACTATGGAGCACATCGCCCACCGAGAGCACGGCTGAGGCAGGTGAATGGGGCTGTATGACAGAGACTTGCCAAGCCCCAAAACGGTCTAAACTCACTTTTGCTCCAAAAACAGTCTGCAAAGGGTTGGCACTGAAATCGCTTACCATCTTACACCCAATTACCTCCAAGGCCTTCTGCAAATAGCCCTCCAAAGGCTCGGTACTCAAATACAATACAGAGAGCAATTTGGACAAATTTGCTCCGGCAATAAAACTGACCGATTCAAAAAAATCTTCTATCCTGTAGCCTGAATCAACAAAATTTTCCCACAGATGGCGCATCACATCGTCTAAAGAGGCGTTTTTGTTGATTCTCCTGATTTCCAAATCCAAAATCATGGCCGTTATCATGCCTTTGTGATAGATGGAAACCCCTTTTTGAGGAACTTTTTGGCTATACCCATCAATCCAAAGGTCTATTGAGCTATCGTAAAGCGAAGAGTTGAACCTGCCCGGATTGTCAAAATGCTTTAAAAAACGTGCGTTGATTTCTTTTGCAAGCCCATCAAAATCAAAATACCCGCTACGCGCCAGCATCAAATCCCCGTAGTAAGTAGTAATGCCCTCAATAACAAAGCCCGTAGGGAAATGCTGCGCACGGCAATAATCATAAGGCAATAGTTCTTTGGGGCGCAATCTTTTCACGTTCCAGAGGTGAAAAAACTCATGCGAACTTACGCCCATGAACTCAGTTTGCAGTTCGGTAGAGTCAAACTCGGACTCCGGCCCCAACACAATCACGGTTGAATTTTCATGCTCAACGCCGTGATAAAAGCGATAAGGAAGTATCAAAAACAGGAAATGGTATGCTTGAATGGGCAATTCGCCAAAGAGTTTGGTTTGTTCGACAATGAAAGACGAAAAACCGTCTTTAATCGCTTCAATGTTTAAATTAACTTTTCCATAAAACCAACAATAAATATTGCATTCCAGCACACTGAATTGTATTTTTTGCAGGTTTGGCGAGGCAATCACAGGCGAATCAACAAGTTGGTCGTAGTTTTTAGCTTCCAATACTCCATTTTTGTTTGCCAAAGAGGTGGCCGTAGGCCAATTGGTTTCCAAATTTATCCAGCAAGGTTCGGCTTCTCTGCCCACCACTGCCATTGCGCAGCAGATGAAATTGATATAAATTAAATTTTCGGACAAAAAACAACCTCCCCCATCAAGTTGATTGGCATAATATGTATAAGCTACCCAAATGGTATGGTTTTGAGCGCAATCAATTTCCCATGTGAAATGATTTGTTTTTTGATAGTCCAAATGTTGTTCCTTTTCTGTGAAGGCGGTAAATTGGATAATATTTTTTGCAAAATGTTGCAAACAGTACCTTCCTGGCCTCCATTCCGGTAACTTAAGCTCAACTTTGGCCGTTGAAATGGCTTCTATTTTTATCTTGATTTCAAAAGTTTTGTCAAGGCTGTTGATGTCGGTGATAAGGTATTGCACTTATTAATAAAGTTTATATTTTAGGATGATAATGACCAAAACAGTGGCTATATAGATGACAGTAAAGGGGAAGCCAACCTTTGTGAAATCAGAAAATTTGTAGTTGCCCGGCCCCATGACCATTAGGTTGGTCTGGTAGCCGATAGGAGTAACAAAATCTCCCGATGCCCCGAACGCAATGGCTACATAAAGAGGAATAGGGTTGATGCCCATGCTTTGGCTCAAAGAATAAGCGATGGGGAAAGCAATCGATACAGCGGCAACGTTGGTGATAATAGAAGTCAATAAAATAACAGAAATAAATAACCCCGATAAAACCCCAATTATACCCAAAGAGGACAACAAATTTATCAAGTACATCGCCAACAAAGAAGCTGCTCCCGTTTTGAGCATCACTGTCCCTACCGCCAAAGCCGAAACCAACATCAACATCAACTCCAAATCAAAGGATTTTGCCAAATCTTTAATGTTAATCATCTTCAAAGCCAGCATGGTTAGCACTACCAAAGCACAAGTCAAAAACAGCGAAAAATACCCCATCACCAACATGGCTATCAAAAAAAACAAAATACCCCAGAACAGTTTGCTCAAGTTTGAAGAAGAGTGTACCTTTTTTTTGGCAGTAGCTATCACATACAAATCCGAAAAAGATGAAAAGTTTTTCATAAAATTTTCACCCGCCGATAACAATAACAAATCACCACTCAACAGTTTTTTGTTGCCCAGTTTTCCCTTTAGTTTTTCTCCGTTTCTGTGAATGGCTAGCACATCGGCATCGAATCGTTCTCTGAAGTTTCCCTCCCCTACGGTCAATCCATTGAGTTCAGAGCCAAAAGGCACAATGGCCTCCACGATTTCGTCGCCTTGTTTTCGATCGGGCAAAGAAAAACCGATATTGGCATTGATTAGCGAGACGATGGTATCGGTCTTACCCATAAAAAATAAACTGTCTCCCTCTTCTAACACAAAAGAATCATCAAAATTGTCAAATATCTCCCCATACCTCACCAGTTCAACCAAATACACCCCCTTCAAAGACATGATGCCTGTATCTCCCAATTTTTGTCCCATTAGCTTAGATCCGGCAGGAATCAGCGTTTCGACCAAATACTCATTGGCCTTGGAGCGCACATCGCTAAACACTTCTTTGTGTGAAGGCAGCAAACGGTAGCCAAAGGTGTACAAATAAGCCCATCCCATAACGGTTACTGCCATGCCGGGCACAAAAAAATCCCAAAAACCGAGCATTTCAGACTTTTGAGTTATGATTAGGCCGTTGAGCACCATATTGGTAGAAGTCCCCACTACCGTAATCATCCCTCCCAAGATAGTAGAGAAAGACAAGGGAATCAGAAATTTAGAAGGGTGATAACCCCTGCTTTTTGTCCAGTTGTACACATAGGGAATCATCACAGCCACAATAGGGGTGTTGTTGATAAATGCAGAAGTGAGTGAAGAAAAAGCCATCATGCGCCATAAGAATCCTTTTCGCGACTTAGCACCCGAAAAAATAAAATCAAATGCTTTCTCAATGTCAAAATTCCTTCTTAACTCAGAAGTAATAATGACCAAAAGTATGATGGTCAAGATTTGCTCGTTGGCGAAGCCACTCAAAAAATCTTTAACGGGCAAAATGCCCACAACAACCAAAAAACCCGTAATCAGCAAAAAACTTAACGTAGGCTCAATTTTATCTTGATAAAGCAGAAAAATGAGTATGCAAATAGCCCCTAAGGCCAGCCACATATCATAAGGAGGGAGGATCATAGTTCTTTTTGTGGATTTTGGTTGAATCGTTCACGTATAGCGTTGGTCAGATACAAATACAATTCTTTGTCTTTGCCTTGCAACTCTTGAAGATGAGCCTCAATAGTGGAGAGGTCGTTCCTGACAGCCGGTCCGGTTTGGCTTTCCATAGCCCCCATCTCAAAAGCTTTTTCCACGGTTTCTATGGCCAATGCCTTGAGGATATCAAATTCAATTTGTGCATCGGAAAGTATTTTCTGAGAATAAATCAACATCAAATTTGTGAAGTTAGAAGCGAAAACGGCTGCAATATGCACTTGTTTTCTTTGAGATGCATCCATCTCTATACATCCGGGAGATCCTAATCTTTCTGCCAAAGACCTCAAAATGAGGCGTAAATAGAAATTTTTACTTTCTATCAAAAATTTTACTTTGTTCCAAGCGACTATCCGCCCCTGTGAAAAACTTTGTAAGGGATAAAATATACCTACTCCTTCATTTTCTCTACCCTCAAAAACCTCCAAGCCTTTGGTCGCTGAAGTATGTACCAACCACGCACATTTTTTTACCTTTATATTCTTAACAACTTCAGAGATGGCATCGTCCGAAACAGCAATGATAATTAAGTCCTCACGCTCAAAAATCATCTCATTAATACTCACACCCTCAACAATTTGTGCGAGTTTTTTAGATTTTTCTTTGTCTCTGCCATATACAGAGTAGATTCTCATCCCTCTGTTTTTCAGACCAGTGGCCAGAGCAAAAGCTACTTTTCCTGTTCCTAATATACCGATTTTCAAGCGAGACTCAAATTTAGCCCAAAAGTAACCAGAACAGCCAACTCAATTAACTAAGGTTTTAAAAAAAATACCCCAATCATACATGACATTTGGCAAAGGCTGACACCTTTCTTTAAACGCAGCCAATCAACTTAAGTTATACCAAGATTTAAGTGATTTTTAAGATTTTAAGGATTGATTCGCTTGATTTTCAAGGATTTAATTCTAAAAAAAATATAAAACCACTTAATTTATAGTATATTTTACCTGACTCCCCCCATCATCCGCTTGAGCACAGGAGAAATCAGCACCAGCACCAGACCGGCGACAATGGCTATCATCCCAATGGTTTTGTATCCATCTGTGTAAGCAATCAGTTTGGCAAAATTGGAAGGATCGTTGCTGTCGCTTTCGCCGATAGCCGAACCTATAAGCCCCGCTCCGTATTGGCCGTAGGCACTTGCCAAAAACCAAGTTCCCATCATCACCCCGTTCAGGCGGGCAGGGGAGAGCTTGGTAACCATAGAAAGCCCTATGGGTGAGAGACATAACTCCCCTATCGTCAAGATAAAATAAGCAAAGACAAATACACCCAAAGGAACCAAACCATCGGTATCAGCAAAAAAACGACTTACATAAAAAGTGAGGAATCCTCCTCCCAGAAAAATAAATCCCAGCCCAAATTTTACAATCAAGTTGGGTTCTTTGCCCCGCTGATTGAGCCATACCCAAACAAGCCCTATCGGTGTGCCCAACAAGATGACCCACAGCGCATTGATCGAGTTATTGACTTGAGTCATGTTCCAGCCGCCACTTTTTACATTGCCAACAGCGAAAAAATTCAACGAGCCACCGCCTTGCTCAAAAAATGACCAAAACAGTGCCGAAAATAGTATCAAAATGCCAGCCACAGTGAGCTTATTGGCTTCCTCTTTGCTGCTGAGGCGTATTTGCCAGACTATGTAGCTGATAATGACCACCGCCGCAACCAAAAAGATTAAATCCGTGAAAACCAACTTAAAGCCACCCAGTTCTATATCAAAGGGATAATAAACCAGCACGAAAAACAAGGGCACTAAAGCCAAAGACCCTCCGTAATACATCAAAAAATTGGAGTTGAGTTTTTCGGGATTGGGTGGCAAGCCTATAGGCCCCAAGGTGCGCTGGGTGAACAAAAACAGCCCAAGGCCCAGCAGCATAAAAGCCCCAGCAAGACCAAAACCCAACGACCAACTTACAGAAGTCCCCAAATAAGCTATCGTCAAACCACTCAGCAGTGCGCCTGCATTGATACCAGCATAAAAAAGTGAAAACCCCGCGTCCCTTCTGCCATCGCCCGGCTTGTACAGAGAGCCTACCATGGTGGATATATTGGGCTTGAAAAAGCCATTGCCCACTATCAACACACTGATACCCAAGTAAAAACTAAAAGCTGTGGGTACGGCCATCAAAAAAGTCCCGATTGCCATCAATGTACCTCCCCACATCACAGAGCGGCGAGAGCCAAAAATGCGGTCAGCCAACAAGCCCCCCAAAAAAGCCATCGCGTAGATAAAGGCTTGAATCGTGCCGTAGCGGCGGTTGGAGATGGATTCGGCTTGGTTGCGAGACTCTCGCGTAGAGGTTTCTATGTAATAGCGTGGATGAGAGGGGCTTAGTACCTCTTTGTTGCTCGATTCAAAACGTGTTTTGGCTTCTTGTAGTTCTTTGTCAGGCAGCGGAGTGTAAACGGTACTCAGCATCAAATGAGAAATATAGAGCGTGAGCAGTGCCCTCATACCGTAAAAGGTAAAACGCTCCCACATCTCTATCAAAAATAAATACCAGAGTTGTTTGGGGTACTTGCCTGTGAAGTTTTGGATGGACTCAAGCGTGTAAGTTTCAGACATTTTGCTTATGTATTTGACCGCAAGGTAAATTAATTGTTTTAGTCTAAGAACCTTTTGACAAAACTTTATGGCTATTGATAGAAATTGTCTTTCGCTGACCGGAAGTCAAGGTCGATACCATCATATTTTGCAATTAATTCGGGTAAAGTCATTGTTTCGATTTCTAACTCCTTACAGATTGCAGGTATTTTCTTGAAAAGTTTGTTGTCATTGCTATTTTGATTGCAAATACTTTTCTAGTTTATCAGGTGAAATATTCAGAGTCCTACAAACATCATACTCACTTATAACACCTTCATAAAAAGCTGTTTGAATGGTTGATATGAGCAATGGCGAATTAATAGGTTTGGGGGTTGAACCACCTTTTTGAATACCTTGCAGTTTGTCAAGTTCTCTTTGTTTTTTTTCTTCTTCTTGACGTAACCTGTATTGTTCGTCAAAGTCTGTTTTTATTGTATTATAGTTGTTTTGAGATATTTTTTTTTGAAATAATAGCTTTGTAAATAGTGCAATTTGGCTTAAATGTGTATGCTTTGAAATGTTTTCAATCAGTTCAAAGTGATAGTCATTGGTTTCGTCAGCTTTGTCAATTTGTTCAAATGCTTTATTGTATTCACCTGCTAAGAAATAATATGCAAAGTCGTTGCACCATCTTTCAATGGCTGAAAGTTTGTTGTTAGCGAAGTTTGAAATATCAAGTTCTTCAATTTCTTCTTCGTCAAGCAAGTAGTGTCCTAACTCGTGTATAAGAGTAAAAATTTCTCTTCTGAAAGAAGATTGTTGTCGCTTTAGTACAATTACATTTGGTGCAAGAAAAAACCCGTCAATATTTGCTTTCTCTTTTTTATTCCAAGTCTCTACAAACTCGAAAACCAAAATATTTTTTTCGGCAAGTTTTGAAATCAATGCTCGTAAAAACTCTTTTGGTATCGGGTTAAAGTCAGGATATAGTTCTTTTCTGATTTTAATCGCAACGGCTTTGGGGTCGTTTTTAACAGAAAAGACTGGCAAAGACCTGTCAATATTTATCTCAGCCAATTTTGAAATAGCCGAAAGCGATATTTTAAATTCTTCAAATTGGTTTACAATCTTCTTTGCACCAATATTAAGTTCTGTCCCAAACTTGTTTTTTCTGAAGAAAATGCTGGCATCTTTTGAAACTTCTGGAGATTTTGGGTCTAAATAGTAGTGAAGGCCTTTGTTAAAAATCTTGTCTATTCGTTTTAAGTGACTAACATTTATCTCATTAGATAAAATATCGTCTTTGGTCAATGGTTTTTTAAGCCCTTCGCTTACAGACAATAACAAGTCTTCTACTGTCATTTTGTACAATGTCAGCAGATATTTAAGTCTTGATATGTTCTGTTCTACTTTCAAGAAGTTTTTATTTGTTAGTTCGGCAAATTTAGAACTTTAAACACTACTTTTATCTGATTGGCTGTGTTTACAAACTTGATATTTAAAATATTCAAATCATCACTTATTAATTATTAAGCCTTTCGCCTCAAAAAGCTTTAATTTTTTTGCTTTATTTGGGCAAAAATTACTGACATGAAAGGATTTTTCTCTGTTCCGCTTCCCCACAACGAGCCTGTTTTGGGCTACGCTCCCGGAAGCCCTGAGCGTGTGCGTCTCAAGACCGAATTGGCAAATTTGCGCTCCCAATCAATAGAAATACCACTTTACATTGGGGCTGAAAAAATCTACACAGACCAAAAAGTACGCATTGCACCACCCCACGATCACGCCCACACTTTAGGCTACTACCACAAAGGTGATGGCGACCATGTGGCTCAGGCCATTGATGCGGCTTTGGGAGCTAAGTACGCATGGAATGAGATGGACTGGGAAAGTCGCGCTGCTATCTTTTTGAAGGCCGCTGAACTGTTGGCAGGTCCGTACCGCGCCAAAATCAATGCCGCTACCATGCTGTGCCAGTCCAAGACTGCCCACCAAGCCGAAATAGACAGCGCATGTGAACTGATAGATTTTTTGCGCTTCAATGTCAAATTTATGACTGAGATTTACGCCGAGCAGCCGCAGAGCAGTCCGGGGGTATGGAACAGAACCGAATACCGTCCCTTGGAAGGCTTTGTGTTTGCTTTGACCCCTTTCAATTTTACGGCCATCGCCGGAAACCTGCCCACTGCTCCCGCTTTGATGGGCAACACAGTGGTTTGGAAAGCCGCTGAGGCTCAGATTTATTCCGCTGCGGTGATTATGGAGGTGCTCAAAGAGGCTGGCTTACCTGATGGGGTTATCAATTTGGTTCATGTCGAAGGGGCTACTGCGGGCAATGTGATTTTTTCTCACCCTGATTTTGCCGGCATACACTTCACAGGCGGGACGCGCACCTTCAACCACATTTGGCGCACCATAGCCCAACACCTTGATAGCTACAAAAGTTACCCCCGCATTGTGGGCGAAACGGGAGGCAAAGACTTTGTGTTGGCCCATAAGTCTGCCGATGTAAGGGCTTTGGCGGTTGCTTTGGTACGCGGAGCCTTTGAGTACCAAGGCCAAAAGTGCTCCGCTGCCTCACGTGCCTATATCCCCAACAGTTTGTGGCCTAAGCTCAAAGAACTCATGGGCGAGATGCTTTCGCAAATTAAGCCCGGTAACCCTGAGCAAATCAGCACCTTTTTCTCGGCGGTCATAGACGAAAAATCTTTTGACAAAATCCAACACTATATCGAAAATGCCCGCCAAAATCCACTTAACGAAATAGTATTTGGGGGTGGATGCGACAAATCAAAAGGCTATTTTGTTGAGCCGACGGTTATTTTAACCCAAGACAATCAATCGGTTACCATGTGCGAGGAGATTTTTGGACCTGTGCTCACCGTCTATCTGTACCAAGATGAACTTTTTGAGGAGGCTTTGTATTTGGTTGACCAGACAAGCCCTTATGCGCTGACGGGTGCTGTTTTTGCACAAGACAGACCCTCTATCGAATTGGCTACCCGCAAGTTGCAACATGCAGCCGGCAATTTTTACATCAACGACAAACCCACGGGGGCGGTTGTCGGACAGCAACCCTTCGGCGGCGCGAGGGCTTCGGGCACTAACGACAAAGCCGGCTCCAAACTCAACCTTTTGCGCTGGGTATCAGCCAGAACCATCAAAGAGACTTTCGCTCCTCCAATGGATTACAGCTATCCGTTTTTGGCTAAAGATTAAAGTTTTTATCTTGATTCAATCCCTGTTTGAGCACCAATAGGGATTGAATTTTTTATCGTCAGATTTGTTATTTCAAAGCCTACAACTTTGATTTGCGGCTTGGGTTTGAAAAAAAAGACTCACATTCTTTTTGATTGTCAAAAATATAAGTTAGTGAATTCCAAAATTGTAATTATACCTACATACAACGAAATTGAAAATATAGAGGCCATCATCCGCAAGGTTATGTCTTTGAGTCCCGCCTTTGATGTGATGGTGGTGGACGATGGCTCGCCCGATGGAACAGCCTTGAAAGTCAGAGAACTGCAAAAAGAATTTCCTGATAGGATTTTATTGGAAGAGCGCGCGCAAAAGTCCGGTCTGGGCACAGCATACATACATGGATTCAAAAAAGCGATTGCCCAAGGCTATGAGTTTGTTTTTGAGATGGATGCGGATTTTTCGCACAGCCCCGACGATTTGGTTAGGCTCTACGAGGCTTGCGAGCAAGGGGCTGATTTGGCGATTGGTTCTCGCTATGTCAACGGGGTCAATGTGGTCAATTGGCCTATGTATCGGGTGCTATTGAGCTATTTTGCAGGTTATTACGTTAGATTTGTAACCGGCTTGCCCGTTATGGATCCCACAGCAGGGTTCAAAGCCTACAAAATAGATGTCCTAAAAACCATCGATTTGGACAAAATACGGTTCATAGGTTACGCATTTCAAATAGAGATGAAATTCACGGCTTGGAAATACGGATTTAAGATAGTGGAGGTGCCCATCATTTTTACAGACCGCACCGCCGGAGCCTCCAAAATGTCCAAAGGAATCGTCAAAGAGGCCATTTTGGGTATGATTGACATGAAAATCAGGTCTTTGTTTAGGGAATATCGAAAGTAACTTTGTGAGTTGAGCAACTTTGGGACTGTCCATTTTTCCAAGCGGCCAATCTTTTTTTCGGAAGTTGAAATTAGCAACCAATCCCTCAACTTTGCGCCATGATAAAGGTCTGTGTGGTGGTCAATACTTTTTGGCCGGAGATAGGAGCGGCTTCTTTGAGGTTGACGCGCTGGACAGACGCACTGCATGAGTCAGGGTGCAAAGTGCTGGTAGTTACCTCCAAGCCAATCTACCCCGACCCCAAGCTCTACCGCCTACCGCCCGCAGAATCTCGTTCCTATCCCATTTTGCGATTTGGATACTGGTTGTATTTGGGACAAAACGGCTGGTATAGGCTGATTTCCATGCTTTCCCTGTTTTTTTCGGCCTTTAGGGCTTTGCCTCAAGTGATACAATTTTCGCCTGACGTGGTGATTGGTCAGTCCCCCCCCCCGACTATGGCCACGCTGGCTTGGCTATTTTCTGTGGTTACCAAGGCAAAATTGTTGCTCAATGTCTCGGATCTGTGGCCTCAGGCTATTTCGGTACTATTGGAAAAAAAGCATCTCGGGGCTATCGAATGGTGGATGAATTTTTTGTATGCTCGCTCTCAGTATATTACGACCCAATCGGAAGAAATAGCTTTTTATCTGCGTCATCATCAACCTGTAGTCTTTAGGGCAGGAGCAGCAAATTCCTTTTTTCAAATCCGTCCACACCCTCCCAATCAAGCAATTGAAGTTATTTATGTGGGTACTATTGGTCTGGCTCATGGTTTGGCAAGGCTTGTCAAGGAATTTTGGCTGCAAGATTTGAGCCTTACTATTGTAGGGGAGGGTTTTGAGAAAAAGGAAATTTCTTTATTGCTCAAACGCTCCCCCAAGAAGGTACGTCTTGTAGGGGCTATGCCGACGGAGCAAATTCCGGCTATTATGGCGACGGCGGATGTGGTCTTGGTTTGCCAGAGGAAGCCGCTTTTTGGCACTGTACCCGCCAAGTTGTTTGAGGCTATGGCAGCAGGAAAGCCCGTTTGGCTTCATGGCGGCGGGGGGGAGGCCGCTGAATTGGTGCACTCGATTGGCTGCGGATGGGTGAGCAATGAGTCTGATTTTGAAGAGGTTGTAGAAAATATTTTAGCGTCCTCTCATCAAGACCGGCTGGAAATGGGGCAAAGAGGCAGGGAGTATGCCATTAAAAAATTGCAAGCCGATGCAATTGCGCAGGATTTTGCTAATTTTGTCATCAACATCGCCAACAATGCAAAAAGCAACGGTTCAAGGCACCACCTTTGACGTGGAAGTTTTAGGGGAAACCATAAAAATTGACGGGAAAGATTTTATAGCCGATATATTGCCTTTACAGGGCAACAAGTTTCATACATTGATGGGTAATCGCTCTTACAATGTTGAAGTGATTAAATTCAATCCCGAAGAAAAAAAAGTAATCCTGAAAATCAACGGCAAAACGCTAGAGGTGAGCCTAAAAGACCAGTTGGATTTGCTCTTGGACAAAATGGGCATGAGCGAGCAAACCTCCGACAAGCTCAAAGATTTGAAAGCTCCTATGCCGGGTTTGATACTGGATGTGTGCGTGCAAGAGGGGCAAACTGTGGAGAAAGGCGACAAACTGTTGGTTTTGGAGGCCATGAAAATGGAAAATGTCATCAAGGCTTCGGGCAGCGGAGTGGTCAAAAAACTCAAAGCTCAAAAAGGGTTGAGCGTAGAAAAAAACGCACTTCTCATTGAGTTTGAGTAATATCAAAACCCAACAACTTGTCTCACTTTTTCAATGGTTTGGGCTGCGATTTGTGAGGCTTTTTTTTCTCCTTTTTGCAGAGTTGCTATAATATCGGCGGGGTTTTTGGTGAGCCGCTCAAACTCTCTTCGCTGCCGTTCAAACTTATCCAAAATCAACTCCAGCAGGGCTGTTTTGGCGTGCCCGTAGCCATAGCCTCCTGCTAAATATTTTTGTCTCATCTCGGCCTGTTGGTTTTCATCGGCCAGCAGGGCGTATATTTTGTACACGTTGCAGGTATCGGGATTTTTTGGGGCTTCCAGTGGGGTGCTATCGGTTACGATGCTCATCACCTGCTTTTTTAGCTCTTTTTCAGGTACAAATACATCAATAATGTTGCCATAAGATTTTGACATTTTTCTTCCATCCGTGCCGGGGATGGTCATTACCTGCTCGCTGATTTGGGCTTCGGGGAGCACCAAAATTTCTCCGTATCGGTTGTTGAAGGCAGTGGCTATGTCGCGAGTGATTTCTAAGTGCTGTTTTTGGTCTTTCCCTACGGGTACGATGTGGGCATCGTAGAGCAAAATATCGGCAGCCATCAATACCGGATAGGTAAAGAGTCCGGCGTTCACATCTGCCAAGTTTTCGGATTTATCCTTGAAAGAGTGGGCGTTGGCCAGCATAGGGTAGGGGGCAAAGCAACTCAAGTACCAAGCAAACTCGCACACCAAGGGAATCTGGGATTGGCGATAAAAATAGTGCTTTTCGGTATCAAACCCGCAGGCCAACCAAGCGGCAGCCGTAGCCAACACATTGGCTTTGCGGAGCTCGGCATCTTTGATGGTGGTCAGAGAGTGCAAGTCAGCAATGAAATAAAAAGACTCGTTTGTGGATGAGTTGGACAATTGTATGGCGGGCAAAATTGCACCCAACAGATTGCCAAGGTGTTGTCTGCCAGAGCTTTGCAGACCTGTTAAAACGCGGGGCATAGACTTTTTTGCAAAATTATTAAAATAAATAATTAGCAGATGATTTTTTAAGATTGTTAGGATTTTTATGATTTTTGTTGTCTTAACTATCACAATATTATTATTTGAAAAATATGCAAACAGAAAACCACAAATACAGCGACCTCACGGATAAAATTATCAAGGTATTTTTTACTGTTTACAATCAACTTGGCCATGGATTTTTGGAGAAAGTTTATGAGAACGCGATGCTCACAGAGTTAAAAAAAGCAGGTTTGTATGCCGAAAGACAAGTTCCTATCAAAGTGTATTATGACCAACAAGAAATTGGTGATTATTACGCTGATATTATTGTGAATCAATTGGTTATTTTAGAGCTAAAAGCCACTCAAACCATTGCTTCGGCTCATGAAGCCCAACTGGTAAACTATTTGAAAGCCACGCAAATAGAAGTCGGGTTGCTGTTGAATTTTGGTTTGAAACCCGAATTGAAAAGAAAGGTTTTTTTAAACGCAAACAAGTAAAATCTTCGGGGTGCTTTTTTTTGAAAATGATTTCTATGGTTATTAAGACTTTTATGATTTTGTTTTCATTAGGCAAGCGCAACAAATCCGTTATCTTTGTGGCTTTGATATGAAAACCAAAACTTTACACCGCGACAAAGTCAATATCGTTACGCTGGGCTGCTCAAAAAACCTCGTGGACTCCGAAAACCTACTTACCCAACTCCAAGCCGGTGGGGTACAGGTTACCCACGAAAGCAAGCGAAGCGGAGCCAATGTCGTGGTTATCAATACTTGTGGGTTTATAGACAACGCCAAGCAAGAGTCTATCGATACCATTTTGCAATACGTGGAAGCCAAAAAGAAAGGTAAAGTCAATAAAGTTTACGTTACGGGTTGTCTTTCACAGCGTTACCGCGAAGATTTGGAGCGTGAGATTCCCGAAGTGGATGCTTTTTTTGGCACCAACGAACTGCCCGCCTTGCTCAAAAAATTCAAAGTAGATTACCGGCACGAACTGCTGGGGGAGCGGGTTACGACTACGGCCAAGCATTTTGCTTATTTGAAAATTTCGGAAGGCTGCGACCGCCCTTGTTCTTTTTGTGCCATACCGCTCATGCGCGGGCGGCATGTGTCCCGACCCATCGAAGAATTGGTGCTGGAAGCCAAAAATTTAGCCAAAAACGGGGTCAAAGAACTGCTGCTGATAGCCCAAGATTCAACCTACTATGGGTTGGATTTGCACAAAAAACGCAATTTGGCTGACTTACTCAGGCAACTCTCTGATGTAGAGGGTATTGAATGGATTAGATTGCATTATGCTTTTCCTGCCGGCTTTCCAATGGACGTATTGGATGTGATGGCCGAGCGAGATAACATTTGCAATTACTTGGATATTCCCTTGCAGCATGGCTCAACCGAGATGCTCAAAATGATGAGGCGCGGCATCACCCGCCCCAAAACGGAAGAACTGCTGGCGACCATCCGTGCCAAAGTACCCGGTATCGCCATCCGCACCACTTTGATAGTTGGTCATCCGGGCGAGACCGAAGAGCAATATGTTCAACTGCTTGATTTTGTCGAGAAAATGAGATTTGAACGGCTGGGTGTGTTTACGTATTCACATGAAGAAAAGACCGCTGCTTATGATTTGGAGGATAGCGTTCCCCAATCGGTCAAACAGGAGCGCGCCGATGAAATCATGGAATTGCAAGAGCAAATCTCTACCGAGCACAACCAAGCCAAAATAGGCCAAACGCTCAAGGTGCTCATAGACAAAAAAGAAGGCGGCTATTTTGTGGGTCGAACCGAACACGACTCCTATGAAGTGGACAATGAAGTACTCATAGACGCAAGCAAACATTTTTTGAGGGTGGGTTCATTTGCCTCTATCAAAATCACTGATGCAGAGGAATTTGATTTGTATGGCGAGCCGATTTAGAGCATTCTCGGTTTTTTGAGCGGTAGTCCGATTATATCAAAAAAACTACTTCTACACGAAGTTTTTACTGTCTTTTGGAATATATTTTTTAAAAATTATACCAAAATCGCTTTAGCGGTGGAACTTATGAAAAAAAAAACAGTTGTATGCCTAAGGAAAAGAGTTTTTTCATGGAACGAAATGGATGAAATGTACCGGGTTTTTGCCCGGTATTTTTCCTTTTTAGCGGTTTTTGGGGTATTTTCCTGTCAGCCGGAGTGGGAAAAAATTTCTAGCGACCCATCTGTCAGACTCCAATTTTCAAGTGACACGCTCTATTTTGACACGCTTTTTGTAGGTTTGGAAAGCCCTACGCTGCGGTTGAAAGTGGTTAACCCCATTGCCCAAAGTGTGGTGATATCTTCTGTTTTTCTTGATGAGCAAAGTCCTTATCACCTTATTGTCAATGGCGTACAAGCCCAGTCGCATACCGGCATCCGTCTGTTGGGCAAAGATAGTTTGTTGGTGCTGGTCAAACTCATCGCTCAAGGGCAGGATACGGTTTTTAGGCTGCTGGACAAGTTGCGCTTTGTTACCAATTCCAACGAGCAAATCGTAGTGCTTGATGGGTACGGGCGGAACGCTAATTTTTTTAGGGACAGCATCTTATGCAACCAGACATGGCGGGCCGGATTGCCTTACGTCATTAGAGAGGATGTACTGGTGGACAGTTTGTGTACATTGCGCATCGAGCAAGGCTGCCAGATTTACCTTGGCACGGGTTCGGATATTTTTGTCAAAGGGACTCTACTGGTAGAAGGAACGCCCAAAAACCCCGTGATTTTTAGCCAAATACGCCAAGACCCCGCCTATCAAAACCTGCCCGGCCAATGGAAAGGCATCACCTTTTTGGTAGGCTCAAAAAACAACCTCATTGAGTGGGCTATCATCAAAAATGCGGTCAACGGGTTTTATTTGGGCACGCCCGACCAAGATGCGCAAGAGGATTTGATTGTGCGCTACACCATCATTTACAACATGTCCCGCAATGGTTTTCAAGCCTACAATTCAGATTTAAGATTAGAAAATTGTCTGATTCACAATTGTATAGAGGGCAATGTATTGATTTTGATAGGTGGAAACTATCACTTGAGACAAAACACATTTGCCAATTTTGGGTTTAATTTTTTCAGAGATGCCCCCAGTTTTATTATTTCCAACTATTTGCCCGGCGGCAGTTTGAGTGCCCCGCTCAATATTGAACTCCAAAACAACATTATCTGGGGTTCGCAAAAAGAAGAACTCTTACTGCTCTCTCAAAGTGGTGTGGATTTCCAAATTGCAGCCCAAGACAATCTTTTACGCACCGAGCGCAGCGATTGGAAGGTCAACGGCAACATAGTCAATGAAAACCCACGCTTTTTGAACCCGCGACTCTTTGACTACCGTCTCGATACACTCAGCCCCGCCATAGACAAAGGCCAAGCCATCCCCGACTTGCCCATAGACCTCAAAGCCAAACCCAGAGGCGAAAAATACGATTTGGGAGCTTATGAGAGGCAGTAGGTTTTTTGATGATTGTTTTTATCAAGTGAAGCCGGAGTTTTTCGTCTTTTAACTAATTTTAAGTAAAGTATTTTTAGATTTTACCTGCTTTCAGGGTACTTTTGAGATAAATTTTAAACAATGAATTATACAGCCCTTTTGCACACCCATAAACTGGTGGTAACACTTTTTTTGGTTATCTATCTTATCAAATTGGTGTATTTGTTAGCTTTTCCCGATTCTTTGGAAAAAATGTCAAAGCGGCTCAAAGTTCCCGAGATGGTGGTGAGTTTTCTGTTTTTGCTCACAGGTGTGTGGATGCTGCTCAATATGGCCGACCCTTTCAGGTCTATGTATGTGATAAAATTGGTGGCTGTTTTTGCGTCCATACCGATTGCTGTTTTGGGTTTTAAAAAGAAAAACAAGCCGATGGCCGTGCTTTCTGTGGTGTTGATTGTGGCGGCGTATGGTTTGGCTGAGATGGGCAAAAAGCAAATTCTCAAACCCCAAACCCAACTGACTTATGCTGTGGCCGCTGATGCCGCCGACTACGATGCTGTTGCGCACGGCAAGGCTCTTTATGGTCAATATTGTACTTCTTGCCACGGAGAAAACGGCGACAAAGGACTTTCCGGTGCAAAAAATTTGCGTATTTCCTTACAATCTCCCGAAGAAATAAAAACGCTGCTTTCCAAAGGCAAAAATGCCATGCCCTCCTATAAAAACATACTCAATGACCAAGAAACTTCCGCTCTGGTTCAATATTTGCTTACCATGCGCAAAGGCGATTAAGGGATTTTTTTTGCGGAGAATTTCTTTAAAACCAAAAAGCCTGCGGCTGAGACTAAGCCCATGCAACATATTGAAAGCCACAAGATTGTGAAGCCATAGTTTTCGGCCAGCCAAAGCCCTGCAAAAGGGGATAGGATTTGAGCTACCGCAATGGCCACGAAGTACAAGCCCATGTATTCGCCGGGAGAATCGCCGGACTTTTGGGCTACGTAAGAGTTGCTAAAAGGAAATTGTAGGATTTCGCCAATCGTCAGCAAAAGCATACAAACAACCGCTGCCCGAACCGAATGAAGCAAAAGAACCAAGTAAGAGACAGCAATCAGTGCAGTTCCTATACTTACCAATATTAAGGTATTAAAACGCTTTTCAAAGGAGAAAACAATCGGCATTTCCAGCAGGGCTATCAATAAACCATTCATAGCCATCAAAGCCCCAATTTTACTTTCACTGAAGTTAAGTTCGTTTTTTAGAAACAGTGGAAAAGAGCTCAAAAGTTGCATAAACGCCATCATACTGAGAACCAGTAAAGCCAGAAAAACCAAAAAGTTGCCATCGGCATAAGGGGAATATTGGCTTTTTGTGGCTTTGGTGCTCTCTGATTTTGGTTTTTGTGGCGATGAATGAGGGATGCTGCTACCAAAAATTACCGCTGCGGCCATACAGGCCGCTCCATTTCCCCAAAATAGCACTCCAAATCCGTAAGATTGGGCTAACAAACCACCCAAAGAGGGGCCAACCGCAAAGCCAAGGTTTATGGCCAGCCTAATCAGAGACATTGAGCGGGTGAGGTTTTCTTGGCTACTGAACTGCTTGACAGCCGCCATAATCGCCGGACGAAACGAGTCGGCAATCGCACTGAGCCAAAAAGCAACCAAACTAAAAAGCCAAACCGTATCTGCCGCCCTAAGCAGCCAAATCATCAGTCCTCCCCCCAACAGGGCGAGCAGTTGTACGTAATAAGCACCGTACCTATCTGTGAGTTTTCCGCCTGCGAAAGCACCTGCCACAGATCCCAAACCAAAAAAACTCATGCAAATACCGGCTTCTGCCATCGAAAACCTCAGCTCAATTGTAAGGTAAACAGTCAGAAAAGGGACAATCATGGTCCCACTTCTGAGCACCAAAGCCACAAGAGCCAAAATCCACACTGAGCGGCTTAGTCCCGAAAAAGATTTTTGATATAGTGCAAAAATTGTCATCAATAAAAAACGCGGGCTAAAACCCGCGCTTCGTTAGTCCATTATGAAGGGGTAATCCTGTTGGATATAGACATCTTGGTAAGCTTCTTGGGGATCGGGATAGGGCGAGTCTTCTGCAAATTTCACCGCTTGGGCTACAATAGCGGCAATTTTGGACTCAAAGTTTTCAAAATCAGCTTCTTGCAAGCCCATTTTTTCCAATTCTGTTCGGCACTGTTCTATCGGGTCAATGGATTTGTAGTTTTCTACTTCGTCTTTGGTGCGGTATTTGGCAGGGTCTGACATAGAGTGCCCACGGTAGCGGTACGTTCTAAATTCCAGCAAGGTAGGTCCTTCACCGCCGCGCGCTCTTTCTGCGGCTTTGGCCACAGCCAAATGCACTTCTTCTACTCTCATGCCGTCCACAGGCTCGCTGGGCATATCGTAAGCGAAGCCAAGTTTATACAAATCGGTAACGTTCGAGGTTCTTGACACCGAAGTACCCATCGCGTAGCCATTGTTTTCGATGACGAATATGACAGGCAGTTGCCAAGTCATAGCCATATTGAGGGCTTCGTGGAAAGCACCTTGTCGCACAGCACCATCGCCCATAAAGCAAATGCATACGTTTTTTGTGCCGTTGTATTTTTCTGCAAAAGCAATACCCGCACCCAGAGGCACTTGCCCCCCGACAATGCCATGCCCCCCCATAAAATTGCGCTCTTTGTCGAAGATGTGCATCGAGCCTCCTTTGCCTCTTGAGCAGCCTGTGGATTTGGCAAAAAGTTCGGCCATTACAGAGTCTGCCGAAGTGCCCAGAGCCAGTGGCAACCCATGGTCGCGGTAGGCTGTAATGTATTTGTCGTCAGCAGTTAAGGCCGAGACAGTCCCCGAAGAGCAAGCCTCTTGACCTATGTACAAATGACAAAATCCTTTTATTTTTTGTTGCCCGTAGAGTTGGGCGCATTTTTCCTCAAATCTTCGCTGCAAGAGCATGTTTTCAAACCAAAAAAGGTATTGCTCCTTTGAAAATGAATACTTGGGGTTTGACATGAATTTTTTTCTTTGTTGCAAAAGTAAAAACAAAATACTGCCAAACAAAAAAACACCCTCCAATCTAACAATCAGAGGGTGTCTTGGGCATAAGAAAACTAAGACTTTTTGACTTTGGCGTACTTTTGATTGAATTTTTCGACGCGCCCGGCTTTCATGGTAAAGGTGTTTTTGCCGGTGTAAAAGGGGTGCGATTCAGATGAAACCTCCACTTTGATAACGGGGTACTTCTTGCCGTCTTCCCACTCAACGGTCTCAGATGACCCCATGGTTGAACGAGTCAAAAACTTGAAACCGGAGGACATATCCAAGAACACAACTTCTTGGTATTTAGGATGAATATCTTTTTTCATACACGAAATAATTTCTTTTTCAGGTAATTTTAGGGCTGCAAAGTTAGCACAATAAAATTTACAATTACCAATTTTTCCAAAATCTTTGAGAAAAATTAGCGACTAAAAGTTTTGATTTAAATTTGACCTCAAAATCAAATCAATAAATCGTTGAGTGTTTTAATTATGAAACAAAATTTGACAAAAGTCTTGGTTTATGCGTTGGCTTTATTGCCTTTTGCATGTTCTCAAAAGGAATCATGCCCCGCATCTTCAGAACCGAAAGACATCAAAATTTCCACTGCCAATGGTTCTATACTGGTCGAATCTAAAGGAGCGGGCAATCGGATTTCTGTACGTATTGAAGGCAAAACCTTCTCATCCTCAGGTCAAAAGATTACCCTTACAGGCTTGCAGAACAACAAAACTTACAGCTTGCAAGTAGGAACAGGTTTCGCCTGCAACAGCGATACCATTTGGTCGAAGGATACCTTCACCGCCCTACCTTCTGTTTTGGACAAGAATACTATGTTGGAGGAAGTAAATCGTTGGTGGGCAACGGGTTGCCGTTGTGGCAATACCAACATGCCACCTGTTCCGCCTTTGGTGTGGGATAACCAACTTGAGCAAGCGGCGGCGATACACTCTATTGATATGGCCAAACGCAAATCTATGTCGCACTATGGCTCGGATGGTAGCACTCCAGAGGTGAGGGTCAAAAGGGTTGGCTACCAGTGGAAAAACGTTGGTGAAAATGTAGCCTACAACTTTGATATGGACAAAGTAATCCCTAACGGTTGGATCAAAAGCGAAGGGCACTGCAAAAATATTATGAACCCTGACTTTAAAGATTTAGGTATGTCTGTGGAGTTTTCTTCTGAAAACCAACCGTATTACACACAAGTTTTTGGCACGCGGAAATAAAAAAATAGCCACAGGTTTTAAGTCTGTGGCTATCAAAAAAATGCGGGTATTGCTTTGTTATTATTTTGTATTGTCTTCACCTCCATGAGAATGTGTATTAGAAGAGCCTTTTTTGCTGCCTCCAACAGACTCGCGCATTTCGGTATCGGCTATCAGGTTGCGCATTTTGTAGTAATCCATGATTCCGAAGTTTCCACTTCTCAAGGCTTGAGCGATAGCCATAGGTACTTCGGCTTCTGATTCAAGGACTTTAGCTCTTGCGGCTTGGGTTTTGGCTCGCATTTCTTGCTCTACGGCCACGGCCATGGCACGGCGTTCTTCTGCTTTTGCTTCTGCCACCTTAAGGTCTGCGCTGGCTTGGTCTATTTGGAGTTTTGCGCCAATATTTTCTCCCACATCAATATCAGCGATATCAATAGAGAGAATTTCGTAAGCCGTACCGGAATCCAATCCTTTGGAAAGCACGAGTTTAGATATTTTGTCAGGGTTTTCCAATACTTCTTTGTGTGAGTTTGACGATCCTATGGCCGTTACGATGCCCTCGCCCACACGTGCAATGATGGTCTCAGATCCTGAGCCACCCACCAATTGCGCAATATTGGCGCGTACCGTTACCCTTGCTTTGACCAAGAGTTGGATGCCGTCTTGAGCGACAGCCGACACGCTGGGTGTATTGATAACTTGCGGATTGACAGAGGTTTGTACCGCATCAAACACGTCTCTTCCCGCCAAATCTATGGCCGCCGCTTGTTTGAAACTCAAGGCAATATTGGCCTTGTCGGCAGAGATAAGGGCTTTGATGACATTGGATATGTTGCCACCTGCTAAGTAGTGGGTTTCTAAGTCATTGGCCGTGATTTTAAGTCCGGCTTTGGTGGCCGTTATCAACGATTGAACAATGATATTGGGGGACACATTGCGAAAGCGCATCATCACCAGAGAAACAATAGAGACGTTTACACCCGAAACGATGGCCGTAATCCAAAGATTTACAGGTATGTAATAAAAAAAAACAAAAAACCCTATTAGGGCAAGTCCCAAAAACACTAAAATTTGCCATTCCATATTGATAAGAGTTTAGATTTGAAACGATTTGGCAATATCAATAAAATCTCTTGACTTGAGTGAAGCTCCGCCGATAAGCCCCCCGTCCACATCTTGGCAAGCAAACAGTTCGGCTGCATTGGCAGGGTTGCAACTGCCGCCATACAAAATAGAGAGGCTATCTGCTACATCTTGGCTGTAACTTTCGGCTACCAAAGAGCGAATAAAGGCGTGCATTTCTTGCGCTTGCTGGGAAGTGGCGGTTACACCTGTACCGATTGCCCAAACGGGTTCATAGGCAATCAGGCACTTAAGCAATTCCGATTCAGTGAGATGGAAAAGGCCTTCTTCAAGTTGAGATTTAACCACTTCAAAATAAGTTTCTTGGTTGCGTTCAGCAAGCGATTCGCCTACGCAAAAGATAGGATGCATCTCGCAAGACAAGACCAAATTGACTTTGGAAACCAACATTTCGGAGTTTTCGCCAAAATATTGCCTGCGCTCGCTGTGTCCCACAATCACAAAACTAACCCCGTGAGAAGCAAGCATCTGAGCTGAAATTTCTCCAGTAAAAGCCCCTGATGCTTTGTGATGGCAGTTCTGTGCCCCAAGGTGTAAATTTGTGGCCGAACCCAGCAAACTTCTGACAGCTTGTAGGTGAACAAAAGGCACACATAGAATAAGTTGGGTATTGGTAGGCACTTCATCTTTGGCCATATTGACCACCTCTGAAGCAAGGATTTGGGCTTGCTCCAAGTCGGTGTTCATTTTCCAGTTCCCGGCAGCGATTTTTTGACGCATCTCAATAGTATTGTTTGTTTGCAAAGTTAAAAATTTACTGTACACTGAAATTTTTTTTTAGTTTCAACGTACATTTTTTTAAATTTTACTACTTTTTTTATCAGTGTTACAAAAAAGCACTCATTACCAATAGGCTTTACTTGGCAAGTGCTGCGCTTATTTGTGTGGTTTTAAACCATAGAATTTATGGAAATCCATCTCAAAAAGAAATTTAGTTTTCCACAGTCTTAGGGCATTTAGAGAGAATAGAAGTATTTTGTTGTTTTTTTTGATTTTACTGAGCCAATCGGCTTAACTTACTAATGTAGTTTTTAAGTGTATATGTTTGTAAATCAGTTTTTTAAATCTTTTTGATAACATTAATCTTTTACATCTTATGAAAAAAAAAGTTTTTTTTAGTGATGTGTTATTAAATCTAAGATATTTGCTTTTGGTTTGGTGTCTAAGCAACAAATAAAGAATTAATTTTTTTTCGTAAAAATCTAAATATCAGATGATTAGTTTATTTGCTTACCAAACCTTCACCTCCCCTACAAATTTCTAAACTATAAACAATATGTTCATGATCAAATTTTATCCTGTTTTTAGGATTGTTCTCATTTTTGTGCTTTGTTGCACAAGTTTGTTCGCTTCCCCTGCCGCTCCAGTTTCATTTCTTATAACCGACACGGGTACTGAAATAAACTTGCGAGAAAACACGATTAATGATAACACCCTCACCATCAAGGTTGAGTTGAATGGTGACATTACCATTGATGCTGTCGGCTATGATTATTCACTCGATGGCGGGGCTTCAACTCCCTTTCCTATCACCATTGCGGGGGGGGCTTCTTACAAAACCATCAAAATCACAAACAGGGGAAATGACGTTGTTCAAATGAGTTCTTTGCTCAGCCCTTCTGTTTTCCCTGATGTTTCTATTTCTCAAGAAGATAAACTGGATTTTCAAACAAGTATAGTTTTATCCGAAGAGAGAAGATTGACCATAGCAGCCGGCGACGATATAACATTATCTCGTTCAGTTGTGGGTTCAAAAAATTTGAAATCAACTTTATCTTCGGTTTCCGGTAACATTATCATTAGTCCGTCTGTTGGGTTTACCACATCAGGTGGTAACTTTTCTGTTACTGCTACTGGCTTTACGATTGCCGGCAATGGCCTTTCAACTGAAGGAGGGGCAGTATTTTTAAAATTGACAGGCAATGCCTCAATAGGTGCTGCTGGTATTTCGACGAAAGGAGGTAAATTTACTATTTCTTCAGCCCAATCAATCTCAATTGGCAGCAATGGACTCTCAACTTTGGGAGGCGAAGTATCACTGACATCTACAAACAGCACGACCATATCCGGCGGCGGGGTATCCACATCAGGAGGTATTTTTTACTCAGAAGGGGATTCTTTTTCAGCTTCTTCCAATGCGGTTTATACCGGAGGGGCAGATGTAACCATCAATCATAGCGGAGCGGTCAGTGCCACGGATGCGGGTATCAACACCAACGGCGGTATGATTGACATAAAAGGCAGTAACGTTACTTTGGTGGCTTCCACCAATGGTGGGGATGTTAATGTAGAAGCCAATGGTATTTTTGCTGCTCTCTCGTCGGGTATTTCGACCCAATCTGGTAGTTTTAGTCTCAAGGGAGCCACCACCGTTTCAATTTCAAGCAATGGGATCAACACAGCAAAATCAGGTCAGACGGGTGGAGGCATAACTTTAGAGTGCTCATCAACTGTTTCTATCGCTGACGGCGGTCTTGTTAGTGGCGGAGGTAAGGTGTACGTTTCGACCCCAAGTTCTTCGATCGCCTTAGGTGGCAACACCATACAGACGGGCGGTGGAGGCTTAGTGCTGGAAGCAAATGCAGTGAATCAAATAAGTGGAACCATCTCGACAAATGGAGGGAATGTCAATTTTTCTGTTGCGACGGTTACTCTTTGCTGCGGGGGTGTATCTACTTCAGGAGGCAACTTTACTTCCGGCGGCACCGGTGACTTTACTTCTGCCGGCTCGGGAATCTTTACAGGCGGTGGCCTTGTGGATATCAATCATCAAGGTTCAGTTAGCTTTTTAGACAATGGCTTGAATACTTCTGGTGGCGACCTCACTGTGGTGGCAGGCGGCAATCTTGTGCTTAACAGCATTTCTTTGGGTTCTGGCGGTATAGATGCCAAAGCCTCCGGAGTGGTTACTATAGGACAGAGCGGTGTTGTTTCCACCTCTTCTAAGGATATTAAAATAGCAGGTGATGAAATTTTGGTGAAAGATAATGGTATCAACAGCAGCAACGGCAGCATATCGCTGATGGCAGATGTACTCAAGCTACAAGCCTCTGTCAATAGTGGGTCAATGGGAACGGTCTCTATCAGTGGGTTTGAGGACTCTAAAGATATTGATTTGGGAACTTCAGATGATGTTGTAGGGACTTTGGGGATATCTTCTACCGAGTACAACTTCATAGCAGCCAAAACATGTATTATTGGTGATGCCACCATAAACAAATTAACTGTTTCGGACAACTCCATTAGCTTATCTAAGTTCCCAACCTTAGAATTAAAAGCAAAAGAGACATTATTTTCATTTGGTGATTTTACTTTACCATCAGGAACAACCTTGAAACTCTCTTCACCTCTTGAAGTAACTGGAAACACAATCATCCAAGGAATCTTTGAAGGCGAACTCATAAACAAAGGCAACCTATTTTTTCAAGGTGGCAGGGTCAAAGGCAAATTGGTAAACAAAGGCAAGGTCAAATTTTAATTTGTGGAGAACAAATATTTTCTTAATTCACAAAACTTCACATCGGTTGCTTTCATAAAAGCGATCAATGTGAAGTTTTTGTTAACTCTATCCAAGTACAAAAAATATAGTTCAAATTGCAGTGCTACTTACTTATATCATCGGGATTTTAAATCATTTTATGACTGTTAATCAGATTTTTATGATTGTTTTTAAATTTCTCATTCATTCATGAAAGACAAACACTCTACTCCCTCGATAAAAATTATAGCTCTGTTTTTTGTGGCTTCGGCCATACTTTTTTTTATTTATTTTCTTTCTTTTTACACTAAGAGCAAAGACTCTTCTACGGTCAATTTCTCTACTACAGTTTCTCAACCCCCTATTGTATTGATAGATTCACTTTTGCCTGAGGCTATAGTTGAAGTGGGAACTGCGGGTGAAGATTTTGTGGTCCCATCGGGCTACCGTGTCAAATCCGCTAAGGCCATCACGAACAAGGGTACATCTCGGATAGAGGGTGTTTTTGAGGGTGATTTTACCAATGAAGGCACACTGGTTTTGACCGGTAAAATAGAAGGCAAATTGACCAATCGGGGTAAGATAAAATTTAACTCAACAAATTCGCAACAATAAAATAAAAATTGATTTTTTTTATATGAAGTACAAATCCAAACTCACAATGCCACGTACCCGACCCAGATGGTTGGTGCGGTGCTTGACGACTGTGTTGACAGTTGTCACGCTTTCTTGGCTGTCCACGGGCAGCGTCTTTGCTCAGTGTCCGACCGACTTTACGGGCTCAGACTACATTACCTCGGGGACAGATGACTTCACCACAATAACCGGTGATACCCGCTGTATCGATTATCCCTCTATTTTGTTTGACAATGTTGAGTACCAAGCGGGAGCGACATTGGATCTTGATTTTGTTGCTCCTTATGTACCTGTCGCAGGCACAGAGTTCATTCTCTTTGAGGTAACAGGTACTATTACAGGCACTTATACAACTTTCAACAAGCCTACTATTGCGGGGCTTGATTTTGAGATTGTGTACACCGCCACCCAAGTAAAGGTTTTGGTCAAAGCCCCACAAATCGAACTTTTTGGCAACAGCGCGTCCATTGCGCTTGGCGATGCAACTCCTGATTTGGCTGATCACACTGATTTTGGAAGTGTCAACTGGAGTGGTACAGGTTCGATAGTTCGCACATTTACCATCTCGAACACAGGCAATGACAACCTCACCATTGCTGCCGGAGATATTACCATCACCGGAACCCACTCGGCTGATTTTACGGTGGGCGGTATTACGTTGCCAGTTACCATTGCTCCAAGCTCAAGCCAAACTTTTACAGTTACTTTTGACCCTGCTGCTGCGGGCGTTAGAAATGCTACGGTCAATATCGTGAGCAATGATTTGGATGATTCTCCTGTCAGAAGTCCATTCACTTTTGCCATTACAGGTAAAGGCACTCAGCCTTCCTTGACAGTCAAAGGCAACAGCAACGTGATTATCAACGATAACAGCAACTTAGTACCGTCTTTGGCCAACCATACCATTTCCTTGCCTACTGAGGTCAATTCATCTTCAAGCCGCACATTTACCATAGAAAACACAGGAGATGGCCCTTTGGAAATTAGCTCAATCAGTACTTCTGTACCTTTTAGCTTGACATCACCCTCTGCCGGCTCTTTTCCATTGGCTATCCCTGCAAGCGGTACT
Source organism: uncultured Roseobacteraceae bacterium (assembly GCA_964602415.1). Lineage (GTDB taxonomy): Bacteria > Bacteroidota > Bacteroidia > Cytophagales > Flammeovirgaceae > CAZRQL01. The sequence goes on along the minus strand of CAZRQL010000029.1, from coordinate 1,639 downwards.
CAAACAATAGAAATTACTTTCAGTCCTACTGCGCACGGACTTAGTGCTACTCAGCCATTTTTCAACGTTCTTCTGGTTACTGATGTACCGATTTCAGGCGGACTGTTTACGTTCCGTTTCCAAGGAAACACCAAAGCCGAAGCCATCGCCAAAACAAATATCAAGGTGTTTTTGGATGCCGCTGGCAATGGTACTCTGGCCGCAAGTGCAGTGGATAGCATAAGTATAGACAACAGCGGTATTGCCACTAAGACTTTGAGCTATGGAGCGCAAACTGATGTAGCTACACTTAACTTTACTTGTGCAGATTTGGGCAATCAAAATATAACTTTTAAAGTTACGGCCAACCAATTTGCGGCTGAAGGCGACGAAGACCAAGTCACAGTGCCTGTTACTGTTATTGATAATATTCCAGTTGTTCTTGGGGCTTCTCCAGGCAACCAGACCCCCAATACCGATGCAGGTGTTTGCACCTACACCCATAGCGGTACAGCATGGGATGCTACGGCTACAGACAATTGCAGTGTGGCTTCTATTGTGGCTGATTTGAGCGGTGTTACCACTGCTACAGGCTTGACGACTTTGAACGGTCAGGCCTTTAACTTGGGAACTACCACTGTTCTCTGGACAGTTACAGACGGTTCGGGCAACACATCGACAGTGAGTTTCACGGTAACGGTTAGCGATATTGAGAATCCTGTTATCACCTCAACGCACAGCAACCAGACCCCCAATACCGATGCAGGTGTTTGCACCTACACCCATAGCGGTACAGCATGGGATGCTACGGCTACCGACAATTGCAGTGTGGCTTCTATTGTGGCTGATTTGAGTGGAGCTACTGTAGCCACAGGTTTGACTACATTGGATAATGTAGTATTTAACTTAGGAACTACCACTGTTCTTTGGACAATCACCGATGGTTCGGGCAATACTGCTACTGTGAGTTTTGATGTAACAGTAGAGGACAACGAGAACCCTGTTATTACTTCTACCCATAACAATGCGACCAAGAATTCGGATGCAGGCGTTTGCACCTACACCCACAACAATATGATGTGGGATGCTACGGCTACCGACAATTGCAGTGTGGCTTCTATTGTGGCTGATTTGAGTGGAGCTACTACATCTATGGGCTTGACAACATTGAATGGTCAAGCGTTCAACTTAGGTATGACTACCGTTGTATGGACTATCACCGATGGTTCGGGCAATACTGCTACTGTGAGTTTTGATGTAACAGTAGAGGACAACGAGAACCCTGTTATTACTTCTACCCATAACAATGCGACCAAGAATTCGGATGCAGGCGTTTGTACCTACACCCACAACAATATGATGTGGGATGCTACGGCTACCGACAATTGCAGCGTGGCTTCTATTGAAGCGGTTTTGAGTGGAGCGACTACCGCAAGCGGCTTGACTACATTAAATGGTCAAGCGTTCAACTTAGGTATGACTACCGTTGTATGGACTATCACCGATGGTTCGGGCAATACTGCTACTGTGAGTTTTGATGTAACAGTAGAAGACAACGAGAACCCTGTTATTACCTCTACTCATAACAATGTTACTAAGAACACCGATGCAGGCGTTTGCACCTACACCCACAACAATATGATGTGGGATGCTACGGCTA
>CAZRQL010000028.1:0-37446 GCA_964602415.1 uncultured Roseobacteraceae bacterium | reverse complement strand
CGGTGTTAAGCGGTGCGACCAGTGCCACAGGCTTGACCACTCTCAACGGGCAAGTGTTCAACTTGGGCACAACCACCGTTCTTTGGACAATCACCGACGGTTCGGGCAATACGGCTACGGTGAGCTTTACAGTCAACGTACAAGACACCGAGAACCCTGTTATTATTGCGAAAGATACAGTCTTATACCTGAATGCACAGAGTACAGCGGTTTTGAGTGCGGTTGCTTTGAATAACGGGACATCTGACAATTGTTCGGTCGAGAGTATTTCGCTCAGTCAGACTGCATTTAGCTGTTCTGACGTTGGCTTAAATAAGGTTATTTTCACCGCTCAAGACCCATCAGGAAACATAAGCAGGGATACGCTTTTGGTTACGGTAGTGGATACTTTCCAACTCACCATATCATTGCCAAGCGTGGTACATGTGTCTAAATGTGGAGGAAGTGATGGCGAACTGAAGTTTCCTGTTTCATTCCCTGACTATTCAGGCTCAATCAACGCCAGATTGCACGGTCGCACGCAGGGATGGTTGTCTTTCTCGAACCTATTGATTGAAGATGATACTTTGACTATCAGTGGCTTGTCTGAGGACGTGTACGATAGCTTACAAGCCGTTGATGCCAATTTCACTTGCAACAGCGACAGCATAGGGTTTGAGTTGCTGCTCCGTGACAACTGCGCTCCGGTTACCTTCAACGACACGGTTACAGTAGAGTTTGGCAACCGAGTTTTTGTCAATCTCAATGCCAATAACTCCGATTCTCTTGATTCTCCGCAAGATAATATTCGCTTGGATGCTATTGTACGTTTACCCCGCTACGGTCAGGCACGCATTTTGGGCAGGGACTCTTTGGAGTTTATCAGCACTTCCTTTAGGTTCAGGGGAATAGATACCGTGGTGGTCAGGGTGGCTGATGACGGCATACCTGCTCCGCTTTCATCCTTTGATACGCTGTTTGTCAGAATTGTACCACCTGTTCTCAGTCTTGCTGACTCTTTGCGCTTGATTGCCATCAGAGATAGGGCTTTGCCATCGGGTGCGATAAACGGCTGGGATCCCACTAAGCCGGCTTATGATTGGCCCGGTGTGGGAAGAATCACCAAAGGCAAGCTAAAAGTTTTGAATTTGAGCAGCTTAGGATTGACTTCTGTAGATACGACTTCTTTGGTTGGTTTGGGTAGATTGGATACGCTTTGGATAGGAAACAATAATTTGAGGTTTAATTTCTTAGAGCCTCTTGTTCAGGCGGATACCTTTAGCACCCTTTATTATTCGGGTCAGGGCAATCTTGATACAGACACTGTGATACAACTGCTTGTGGCAGAGAAGGCGGTAATGATTACGAGTCGCTCTACCCCAAATGAAACTTTCCAATGGTATAAAAATGGACAAATAATTGACGATGCGCAATCCGATACGCTTATTATTGATGACCTCAAACTGGAGGATGCGGGGATTTACTACGCTTTGGTGAGCAGTCGGGTTGCCCAAGAGGATACGATGCGCCGCAATACCATCCGCTTGCGAATCATAGACCGCCTTGATGCTACGGATTCTTTGAAACTTGTTGCCATCCACAATCACTTTGGTGGTGCGAATTGGTCAAGCACATGGGATTTGACACAGCCTGCCAAGACATGGCCTGGTGTAACCATCGAACGCAGGCGAGCTGTTGGGTTGGATTTGAGTGGGTTTGGCTTGAAAGGCAGTTTTGATGTTTCGACGGCTGACTCTTTGGGAGGACTGGACAAGTTGCGCCGCTTGTCTTTGTTTGGCAATGCTATCGAAGGAAATATTCCCGAGCAGATTGGAGGTTTGAAACAGCTGGAATACCTTGATTTGGAAAGCAATAGGTTCACAGGCTCTATACCGGTATCTTTGGCGGGATTGGATAAACTCAGAACGCTGTGGCTGTCCCAAAACGAACTCAATTTCGTGCCCGAACAAATGGGAAGAATGCAGTCGCTGGAGTTTTTGTTCTTGCAAAACAACCAAATTGCTGAGTTGCCTGATTCTTTGGCAAATTTGAACAAATTACTTGTACTCAATGCAGCAAGCAACAAATTGACTCAATTCAGTCCCAAAGTGCAGGGCTTCCAATCCCTCTATCAACTCAATCTTTCCAACAACCAAATCGCTGAGTTTGTTGGTTCTTTGGCCGACTTTGCTTCTCTAAATGAGCTGATTATCGCAGACAATGAGTTGAGAAATTTACCTGCCGATGCCCAAGCCAATACCGATTTGTTGCTCAACGTCCGCAACAACAGGCTGGAATTTGATGATTTGGAAGTCTTTGATTTTGACAAACAACAAGTTTTGTATATTCCTCAAAAACGCATCGAACCCGATTATGACACGCTCGTAACAGCGGGCAGCAGATTGACCATTTCTGCAACGGTGGCAGGCTCTATCAATCGTTACCAATGGTTTAAAGACGACACCGAACTTCCGATAGATACCCTTAACCAATTGGCTTTTAGTTTTGTCAGAGTGCCCAACGCCGGACTTTATGAATATTTTGCTACCAATAGCAAAGTTCCCGGACTGGTTATCAGGGGTCAGAGGATTAGGCTTTTGGTCAATTGCGGCACATTTGAGGCAGCTATTTCTGCATCGAACAAAGTTGAATTTTGTGAAGGAGATCCTATTTTGGTGAACTTCAGGGCTGAGTCAAATGGAGTGGGGGTAAGTTATCGCTGGCGCAGAGACAATTCGGTTTTGGGCTTGGCCAACCGCCCAACCTTTACTGCATACTTGCCGGGCGTGTACTCTGTTCAGGCTACTGACCGCGATGGCTGTGTTACTTTCTCCAATGAGATTACGGTGAGTTATGTGCCTCTGCCACAAATAACCATTGATACCATAGGTATTGATACACTTAGAGCCAATACCACAACTTCGGGGCGCTTCCAGTGGCTATTGAACGGGAATGAGATTCCATCGCAGACCGAGCCAACAATTTGGGTTCGAGAGCCGGGGGTCTATTCGGTACGCTTTACCGATACCACTCAGACGGGTTGCTCAAATGTTTCGAAAGAGATTGACTATTTCCCGACTGGTTTGGAGCAAAATCAGTTGTCGCAGTCTATGCTTTTGTACCCCAACCCCAACAACGGTAAGTTTTTCATCGAACTGGGTGGTTCATTTGCAGAAATTTCAGTGGAAGTGCATGATTTGGTTGGGAATATTGTTTTCTACCGCCATTTGTCCAATGTTTCTCAACTGGCACTTGATATTTCGGATCGTCCCGGTGGGGTTTACACCGTTATCGTGAAGACCGAAAAAGGAACGGCTGCAAAACGATTTGTACTATTTTGATGACAAAAGCCGCCTAATTTAGGCGGCTTGATTGTTTAAAATCGGAAAATTAAATTCTCGTTATATTGATAATACCCGGAGTATTTTTGAGTTTGGCTACCATGTGGTTCAATTCGGATATATCATGAAGAGCCAACGTAATTTCACCTCTGAAAATCCCAGTTTCTGTGCTGATGTTGATGGCGTGGATGTTTAGTTTTAGCCTTTGCGAAATGAGTTTGGTTACATCTTGCACCAGTCCGATTCTGTCGGTACCGTCAATTCTCAATTTAACCGTAAACTCTGCACTGCTCTCTTTTACCCATTCTACATCTACAAGGCGATAGGGGTACTTGAGGGATTGGGCTATGGCATTGGGGCAAGAGGTTTTGTGTACTCGAAGCCCTTTATCTACCGATATAAAACCCACAATATCTTCTCCGGCTATAGGGTTGCAACACTCCATCAACTTGTAGTCAATACCTGACAAATTGTTGCCGATGTAAATGACATCGCTGTTAAATTGTTTTTTGTAAAAAGATTTGACTTCTTTAACAACTGTAGCTTCATCGGCTGGTTGTTCGCTTTCTTTTTGAAATCCTTTTATCTCGTTGTGTTCTATTTCTCCGATGCCGACTTTGTAAAAAAGTTCCATTTCGTTTTCGACTCCAAAGTGCTTGACCAGTTTAAGCAAGACCGATGAGGAGGGTTCTATTTTGAGTTGCTGAAGTTTTCTGTAGATGACTTCTTTGCCAAAGTCTGCTCCCAAATTGGCTTCTTTGCGGTAGATTTTTCTAATGTGGTTTTTGGCTTTACTGGTAACCACATAATCCATCCATTTTGAGCTACAATTTGTTTTTTTTGAGGTAAGAATTTCGATTTGATCGCCGTTTTGGAGCTTATAGTGGATGGGTACTGTTTTGTTGTTTACCTTCGCTCCTATACAATGCGCACCGAGTTCGGAGTGTATGTCGAAGGCAAAATCAAGAACACTGGCATTTTCGGGGAGCTGTCTGATTTCGCCCGTGTGGGTATAGACAAGGATTTCGTTTTGGTTGAGTTGGTCTTTGGTAAAGTCTTCGATGAAGTCAAAAGTCCCTAAGTTTTTGTTTTCCAAGGTTTCTCTCAGGGAATTGAACCAAGCATCCAGTCCGCTTTCCCCATTCTTTTTATCTGTTTTTTTGTTTCCTTTTTTGTAGTTGAAGTGTGCCGCGAAGCCCTTTTCGGCTATTTCATCCATTCGTCGGGTTCGGATTTGTACTTCTACCCATTTGCCGTTGGTGCTCATTACGGTTATGTGGAGTGATTCGTAGCCGTTGTTGCGAGGCTGGCCTATCCAGTCCCTAAGCCTGTCGGTATTGGGGGTATAAAAATCTGTAACTATGCTGTAGGCTTTCCAGCAGATGGCTTTTTCTTCTTCCCGCGCTACCCCGTCAATAATAAAACGCACCGCAAACACGTCAAATATCTCTTCAAAATCAACGCCTTGCTTTTGCATTTTTTGATAAATAGACCACACAGATTTTACCCTGCCTTTTACTTCGTATTTGATTTTGTCTTTGTCAAGGGCTTTGCGAATGGGGGCAACAAACTTCTCAATAAATGCCTCCCTTTCTTTTTCGGATGCTTCTATTTTTTGCTGAATAGAGCTAAACATCTCAGGATTTGTGTACTTGAAGCAAAGGTCTTCAAGTTCTGATTTGACTTTGTAAAGGCCGAGTCGATAAGCTATTGGCGCATACAAAAGCTCTGTTTCCGATTTGATTCTGAACTGCTTATGGCGGGACATGGAGTCCAGTGTTCGCATATTGTGCAACCTGTCGGCTATTTTGATCAAGATGACTCTGGGGTCTTGAGATACGTTGATGAGCATTTTTTTGAAGCTCTCCAATTGCAAATTGCTGGTATTGCGCGTAGCAGACGTTGAGATTTTGGTCAGGCCGTCTATTATGAACGCCACCTTTGAGCCAAACCGTTCTTCTATGTCTTTGAGTTCGTATTGCGTATCTTCCACCACATCATGCAGTAGAGCGGCTATGATGCCCGTTTTATCCATGTAAAAATCCTCTGCGCAAATGCTGGCTACTTCGAGGGGATGCAAAATATAAGGCTCGCCCGACTTGCGGCGGTCGTTTTTGTGCGCTTCCAAAGCGAACTTGAAGCCTTCCCTAATGGAAGCAACTTCTTGATGACTCAAACGATAATAAAGAGAGGCTTTGCTTAGTAAGTTTTTGTATTTGAATAATATAAGTCTGTTTTCTTCTTGTGTACTAAGTTTGTAGGTGGATGTATTCATGTCGGTGATGCTTTATGAGCAAAACAACAAATCAAACTATTTAACTCCAAAGAATAATGACTAAATCAATTAAAAATACGAAAACAAAGTTTTCAGAACTTTTTTCACTATGATTTGAGATACAGATTGCTAATTTTGTGGAGTTTCTATGGGTAGTATGTTTTTACTTTTCGATAATTTAACTAATACAATATGAGAAATTTATTTTTTGTTGCTACTTTTTTGATTGCCCAATCATTTGTCTTTGCTCAATACTTCACGGGTGTGGTTCATTACGAGATAAAGATGGATGTTGGTGATATGCCCGGGGCACAGATGCTAAACGGGCTGCCCATGTCAATGGCAATGAGTGTGAAGGGCACAAAAACCAGGGTTGCGCTGGATATGGGGTTTATACGTCAAAATGTCATTACAGATTCAGAGAAGGGGGAGAGTATTATCTTGATGGATATGGAGAAAAAGGCTGCAGTAGAGAATTTTTCGCAGCAAACTTCCAATAAGAAAAGCAACAAGGAGATAAAATGGGAAAGACAAAAAGAAAGCACCACAATAGCAGGGCTTAAGTGTCAAAGGTATGTGGCGGATTTTGAATTTGAAGGCCAAAAACAAAAACAAGAAATTTGGGTACACGAAGATTTGAAAATCCAAAAAGGCAAGTATGCAGACATAATGAATGAAAGCAACCAGTACAGCATCAAAGGCATGGACGGAATACCCCTCAAAATGAGCATGAAGGTCACCCAAGGCGGCTTTTTGATGGAAATGACTTTTGTTGCCACCAAAATTGAAAATAAATCGGTTGCTGACTCAGAGTTTGTCATTCCTGAAGGCTACACTATAACAAAAATGGATTAAAGTTTTTTAGATGAATCATTCTATAAGTAGTGAACTTTTTCAAAGGGCACAAACGCACATACCCGGCGGGGTAAATTCTCCCGTTAGAGCTTTTAGGGCTGTGGGTGGCGACCCGATTTTCATAAAAAGCGCACAAGGTGCGTATATTTTTGATGAAGACGGCAACCGTTATATCGAACTGATCAACTCTTGGGGGCCTATGATTTTGGGACATGCCCATCCTATTGTGAGAGAAGCAGTTGAGCGAGCGGCTCGGGATTCTTTTTCTTTTGGTGCACCCACCCGCCGCGAAATCGAAATGGCCGAACTCATCAAAGAAATGGTGCCCGGCATCGAAAAAGTTAGGATGGTCAATTCAGGCACAGAAGCCACCATGTCGGCCATCAGGGTAGCCAGAGGCTTTACGGGCAGAGAAAAAATCATCAAGTTTGAGGGTTGCTATCATGGGCACGGCGATTCGTTTTTGATTGCTGCGGGCAGCGGTGCGGTTACGATGGGGGCACCGGACAGTCCGGGCGTAACACAAGGAACGGCAAAAGACACATTGACAGCACCTTTCAATGACCTGCAAAGCGTTGAAAATCTGATTGCTGCCAATCCAAACCAAATTGCTGCCCTTATCATTGAGCCTGTTGTGGGCAATATGGGTTGTGTGCTTCCCGAACAAGGTTTTTTGCAGGCACTCAGAAACTTATGCGACAAAGAAGGCATTGTGCTGATTTTTGACGAAGTCATGACCGGATTTAGGCTTTCGCCCTCCGGAGCGCAAGGACTCTTTGGCCTGAAGCCTGACCTGACCACCTTGGGCAAAATCATAGGGGGCGGATTGCCGGTAGGGGCTTATGGGGGCAAGAAAGAGATTATGGATTGCGTGTCTCCCATCGGCAAAGTCTATCAGGCAGGAACTTTGTCAGGCAATCCGTTGGCTATGGCCGCAGGGATTGCTTTGCTTACTTTATTGCGCGAAGACAAACAAGTGTACCAAAGGCTCGAGCAAAAAACCGCCGCCATAGCAGAAGGTTGGGCAAAAACCAATCAGAAACTGGGGCTTAATTACACCATCAATCAAATTGGCTCGATGATTACCTTGTTTTTTACTTCTCAGCCTGTCAACAATTTTGCCGATGCCAAAACATCCAATTTGGATTTGTTCAAACACTATTTTCATCTTATGCTTGAGCAAGGAATTTATCTTGCGCCTTCACAGTTTGAGAGTTTGTTTATATCTGATGCGTTGGGTGAGGAGCACATCCAAGCCATTTTGCGTGCCCACGAAAATAGCCTTCAGACCCTGTTGAACGAAGGTAAAATTTTTAACTAAATTGCTTTTTTTGTAAATCCTGATTTTTTATAGCTTTGCATAAAGTCTAACTTACTGAAAATTAAGTGTAATTCTAATATTTTGCTTTAATTATTCAAAAAAAATCAATCGGATTGAACCTCTTATCAATTGACTTTCGTTTTTACCTTAATTTGCATTTGGTTTAATACCTTCAAAATGAAAAAACTTCTTTGGGCTTTACTGATTTTGGCGGTGGGTTGTATTCCGCTGGTAGATGAAAAGTTGCCCACTATTGTCGAAATTGAAGACGGCGAAGTAAGGGTTAGAGACTTGTATTACTACGATGACTCGATTGTGTTTAAAATAGCTTTTCGAGACAACAACTCTTTGGACTCTGTTCGCATAGACATACGCCCTTCAGAAAATCGCGCCCTTACAGCTTCGGACTTTAGATATACTGAGCGCATTAAAGTGAAAGGCAGGCGTTTGGAGCGCACCTTTCGTGTGGTGGTTCCCAAATTCAGCACACTCGGAGATTACCAATTAAGGGTCAGGGTATTAGATAAGTACAACAATAGGAGGGAGAATTTTTGGAAATTTCAACTCAAGGCGGACAGCATTGCTCCCACTTTTGAAGGGTTGGCCTTGCAACTGCCTCGATCTCAAGACCCACGCGCCGATTACGTAGCCTGCCGCTCTCAAGTGGTACGCGTAACGGGAAGGGTAAGAGACAACTTATTGCTCAAAAGGGTAGGGGTAAATTTCTCAGGCACATTGAACGGACAAAACCAAGAAGAAATTGTCAGGGTACTTTACAATAGATTTATATCGTTGGATACATTCTTCAAATCCAATTTGGTCATACCCACCAGATCCAACGACGGCGATATTTTGACCATGACTTTTTATGCTTATGACTCTGCCATAGACAACCGCGCCACAGCACCGGATCCTTTTTCCGGTAACCTTCGCACTCAGACCATTAGGGTACTGATAACTTGTGATGATCAACCGCCAACCATATCCGTTGGCTCGGTATCTCCTCGTTTTGTGTCCGGCAGAGAAGTGGCACTTGTTCAGGAAGGAACTTTTAGAATCTCTTCTGCAACCGCATCAGACGACAAAGCCCTGTTGGCAGTTTATGCCGCTTTCAACCGCGATGACAGCGACTTGATATTAGTAGATAGCGTGTTAGCGGGTGGAGCGAAGACACTTGATTTGGTGGCAGCAGGTATGAATCTCAATTTCACTGCCCCAAGAACCGCCAGAATTGGAGATGTGTTTCGTGTAACCCTCTTTGCCGTAGATACTGCCCTCAACTATTCAGAGTTTTACACCATCAAACTCAATATAATAGAAAACCAGCCGCCTATTATACAAATTACAGATACTTACGTTAGTGGAGAGAGAGTTGCTTTTAGCTCAAATGAAAATATTCCTACGTCGGTTTCGGCAGGCTCTGTGATACGCTTTGATGGCAAAGTTGATGATGACTACCGCTTATCTCGTATTGATGTGTCTTGGCAGGGAGTTAATGTATTTTCCACCACTGCGCCTACTACTCCTTTTGATTTGAGTTCATTCCAAACAGGTTCGACTTTTACAGTATCTCCTGTGGTACAATTATTTACTTTAACAGTAAGAGCAGTAGATGAAAAAGGACTTGTTTCAGAGAAAATTTATTATTTCAAAGTCATATAATTTATCTGCCAAATAAATCTTCATAAGGTATCCGAATCATAAAAGTCCTGCTATAAGTCCTGTAAACACTGGTTTGTCCCAATAGCACAGCTTCTTGATTTGACATGATTACAGAATTTAATTTGTAGGGATTTATTTGGTTTTGAAAGTTTTCAACCGATTGAATGCCTCCGGCTATGACATTTAAAACGATACTCTCCAGCCTTGTTGTTCCTGCTACCGCATAATTTTGCATATTAGATTGTGCAATGATTACTTTAAAATCAGGATACATTGATCTGGTCAAAAATACGTTACCATACCCGAGTCTTTGCTCTAAATTTTCTTTTGTCAAAGTTTTAAACTCAAATTCCGTAATATCTTTTATGAAATAGTTTAGGTTTAGGTTGTTTTTAAAAGTTAGGCAAGCACTCAGTTTTTTGTTGGAAGAGAGGAAAATGCTGACAACATCAAGTTCGTAACTGCTAAGGATGGGGATTGAGAATTCAGTGGAAAAAATGGCAAAAGACATGGTTTTGTCGCATGGGGCCACGTAGTAGAAATGATTTCTTGGAGATGAGAACATGCCCATGTGATTATTAAGATATGATATAACATTCTGGGGCAAGTTTTTTTCAGCTACATATTCGTTGAAAAATAAACGGGGATCAAAAGAGGTTCCTACGGGAACAGAAAGTAAGCTCTTAAATTCATTATCTGTCTCTATGGTCAAAACTGAAAAATTGGGATAATTTGTCCCTAATAGCAGCAAAGCAAAGCCGGAAGAGGTGTTAAGTATTTGGTGAACAGTGTAGTTTTTCGATAGGGTATCAAATCGGCTATCGTTTTGCAAAAACTCATTTGCTGTGATGTTTTTTATTTGGTTGTTAGAATTCAACTCTAATTTCACAATAAAACAAAGTCCATCGGTCAGGTTCCATGCCCAGATGTAAGTGGAGTCATTGGATTGGTTTACAGACGAAGGAAATCCGATTTTTTCCTGAGGCAGCACGGTGCTGATTATTGAATCCCAAACTACATCTCCCTCAGGGTTTAATAAAAGAAATCCGAAATTTGGTTTTTCTAAAAAGGATTCTTCAAAATTCCTCTCTCCCAAAGTAGAGAAAACCAGTATAGAGCCATTTTTTGTTAACTTGGCATCATAAGTAAACGTATTCTGACTGCTTTCAGACCGGAAAAAAATAGTGATTTTACTTGGATTTACTTTTTTTTCTTGTTCACAGCCTATTAGTACCATTAAGCCTACCAGTAATAACGGCGATATTTTTCTCCCAATCATATAGTTCTATTTGAATAGCGATCCCAAAGCAAAGGGATTAATTTTTTTTCTGAAAACTTTAAATTTTGATAAATAAAATATCGAGAGGGTTATACTGGAAGTATTCAATAAAATATCGTTGTCCACATCATAATTTTCGAGGATAAAAACGCCGCTAATATCTGAGTTGATGTACCTGTTGTTGGGGTTGTTAGCCAAACTGTATCCGTATTTGAAGCGGTAATTTAAAGAATAACGAGTTCTTTTACGGTCATAGGATAAGCCTACACCTAAGACCAGCCCGTAGCCAAAGCGATTGGAATTGATGGCATAAGGGAAATCCGTGCCTCTGATTTGCTTTCCTGCTCCGGCCAAGTACCGATAAAAAGCCCCTGCAAATAAGCTGGGTTTCAACACAAAACGAGGCATGGGATTGATGCCAAGCATTACGGGGACATCAATGTAGTCGTACCTCATCTTGTAGCTGTATGTTTGGGGGCCTGATAGCAGTAAATTGTTGGTAGAGGTGTATCCAAAGTAGTTTCTTGATACTTCTGCTTCAGCAATCAAAGAAAAGTAAGGAGAGGCATATAACTGCAAAGACATGCCTAAATCTATTCCTTGGCCTATTTCATAGTTTTCCGTAATCGAGTTTTGTTGTTGATTTGTCAAATTAAATATAGAGTACTTTTTTTCAACCCTTACGGTGGTTGCATTGGTACCTGCCTTCAAACCCAACATAATCCTGGGCAAAGGGTGAGCGGTTCTGATTTTGATCAAAAACTCCTGAGGGTCTGACTCACGGGTAGCATAAAAAGGCGAGTAAACCAACATTTCATCAATTTGTTGGGTTGAGAGGCTATCTTCTTTGAGGTAGTGGTAACAAAGAGCGTTAAGTCTATGAATTTCAGATTTCAATAGCCTGCCTGCATCTTTAAAATTTTTTGCCCCAATGATTGTATTCAGCACGTTAGAGGAGGAGTCCATCCTGCCTATTTCGTAGAGCTTGTTGGCTTCGTTGAGTCGGAGTTGTATGAGATAGCTTTTGTCACTTTGGGCGCTAACAGGTTCTAAATACCCAAAAAGAAACAATAATAAAGCTATTTGGGTTTTTCTATATTGCCTCTTTTGTAATAGTTCCATTGTTTGTCGGTAAGATTTTGTTCCTTTATCTTGGATTGGTTGGATTGATAGGCTTTTTCAGTATCAATAATGCGGTAAAAGAGCTTTTTTCCATCTCCCATGATGATTTGTTTGCTGTCTTGTGTAAAGCCCACGGTAAAAATTTTTCCATCAGGATTTCTAAGTCTGGCCGGCTTCATATTTTCGTAGTCTGCAAAGTTTTTGTTTTTCAGTTCAAGATTCCAAATAAGTGCTTTGCCATCAAGCCCCACACTGGCAAACCACTTATCGTCCGGTGAAAAGGCCATACCTGTAACGGATCCGATATGAGCTACAGGCAAAAATATGGGTAAACTATCTTGGTTTTGTAGCAGTTCATTTTCTTTGATGATTCCCAACTTGCCGTTGGCAAGCCCGATTGCCAAATATTGTGAGCCTTTGTGGTAGGCCATTGCTGTGATAGGATGTTCGGTTGAAAGAGAGATTTGGTAGCTGTTGGGTGTTTGAAGCGCAACTCTGTATAGTTTGCTGTTGGAGCAAGCCACAAAAAGAGTTTCGTCGTCTTGACTCACCAAAAATTCTAATATTGAGCTGGGTAATTGCAGTGATTGGGTTACCTTTTGTTCTGCAAAAGAATAGAATACCAGTTTGGAGCCGTAAGCGATGATAAGTTTTTGGTATTTGGGCGAAATACATAACTCATTGGCACGCCCTGTTTCCCCATGCAACAACTTAGGTTGGACAAACTCCCCGGGTTTATGAAGGACAAGCCTTCCTTTTGAGGTAGTAAAAACGACTCTTTTTTTGTCTAAATCCGCATCTTCCCAAATATCGGTGTAGGTGTTGTCTTTCTCAGCCAGCAAAAGCAAATTGGTAATGTACTCGTCTTTCTCAATGGCCAACTCAAGGGTTATATTGGTTTGGTTTCTTCCCAAAGAGTCTATCACAATCTCAGCTAAATACAAACTACCTTCCGAAGGGCTGAAAGCTGCATATTTTCCCAGAAAAGACGCTTCAGCCAGTTCACCGTTGATAATGGATGTGTTTTCAAGTTTTGCATGAGCCAGACTAAGAGCCTCTAAAATATCCGGAGCGTATTCTCGCACAGAAAGTGGATTTTTGTATGAAATGTTAAGCAATTTGTAGGCAGTATTGGCCAAGATAGTTTGCAGCACATCATTATTGACTATATCCTTTGACTCTTTTGCAAATCTTCCCGCATTGAACCAATAAAGCGAGAATTCACTTTTCATGCGTTCCTTTTGGGCGTTTTCAGCCTCTTGGTCGGCCAATTCTTTGGCTTTTTGGGCTTCAAGACGGCGTTCTTCGGCATCTTTTTGCGCGAGTAGCGCCTGATTTTGTGCTTCTATGGCTTCTGATGCCTTTACCTCGGCACGCGCCTTTTCTGCTTCGGCCACTTTTTTTTGCGCCTGTGCTTCTTGTGCACTTCGGCTGGCTTTTTTCTCACTGACACGCGCAATTTTTTCTTGTTCTTCGGCTTTGGCTTTCAATTCTAAGGCTATTTTTTCACTTTCGATGGCTCTCATCCTTTCTTTTTGGGCTTCTTTGGCACTTGCTTCGGCCAAGGCTTTTTGTTTTTCGGCTTCTATGCGTTGTTTTTCGGCTATTTTTCCCTGCCAGAAGGCAAAAACTGTCAGAGACGAAACAACCAAAAAGACCAATCCAAATAGTAAGAGCCTAATTTTTGCTGCGCGGGCAGCTTTGCGGCTTTGGGATATGTGCTGCTCTTGGAGTTGGGTAGGGTGTGGCTGTTTGTTTGATTGTTTGGCTGCTTTTAGCCAGTGTTCCGCCAAGTCCAAAGCAGCGCCTCTGAGCAAAAGGTCATTGGGTCGCGAGCGGCTGTCCCACTCAATTGCTTTTTGAGACCATTTGTTGTGCTCTTGGACATAGCCTCGGTCTATATTGAGGTTGCGAATGAGTTGGGCAAAGCCTTTTTCATAGCCCAATTGTATAAAATTAATCCATTGAACAGCCGACAAACTTGGCGGCATGGTCGAAGGATCAGTTTCTCTCCATAAAATAGTGATAACCCTTTTGCTCAGGCTTGCAGCGTACTCTACTTCCCGTGCACAAAAGGGGGAATTGATGGCATCGGGAGATATGATAAACAGAAAGTTATCGGCTTGGGCGATTCCTTTGAATATTTCTGTTTCAAAGTCCGATCCCTCAGCGATACTCTCTTGGTCAAACCAAGTAGTTTTGTCGTTGGTTTGCAAGTCATTGTTGAGTCTGCGTGCCAAATCTGAGTCTTTACGCGAATAAGAAATAAACACTTCAGTCGAAAGTTGTCCGATTTGGGCAATACTGTCCTCAATAAACCGCTCATGGATTGGCAAGGGAGGGGCTACACTTCTTCTTTTGCCTGTATCAAGCCATGTTTTGGCTTGCTCCAAATTGAAGCCGCGCAACAGCAAACTGGTGTTTTTTTGGTTTCGTTCCCAACGCAGTGCCTGCACCAAGATCATTTTGTGCTGGCGATAATAATCGTGCTCACTATAGTATTCCGAGACGATGTCGTCAATATCTCTCTGAAAATCAGATATTTTTCCTTCTCCTTCCTCTATGTTATCCAGAAAGTTGATGTATTGTATCCCCAAAATTTCAGCAGGAAAATCAGCTTCGTTAGTTTGTTGGATGAGCAGCGGGATGATTGTTTTGTTTAGGGCTTTGGCGTACTTGAGTTCGTGCAGGCACCACTGAGATTTGACTGAGTCAGGCGAAATCAAAAACAAAATTTTATCGGCTTGCTCTAAGCCCATGTCAATTGAAGTGGCAAAATCAACACCAGATCTGATGTCTGTCAAATTGCTCCAACAAGTGATGCCATAACGAGCTAAACTATTGAGTATCTTTTTTTTAATCTCTATATCTTGGGTGGCGTAGGAAATGAAAAGATCCGTCATCAGGTTCTCGCCGTTCTTTTTAGATTCGGCTATAAACTCACAGTGCAATACAGAAGGCTCACAAGGCGGCTGTTTGGGTGGGATAAATTCTATTTTTAGCCAGTTTTCTGCCTCCATTCTTTCTTTGCCCACCAAAAGGGCTTCCGTTTGGCGTTGTCGCCTTTCCCATTCAAGGGCTTGGTTGAGTATAACAGTATGTTTTTCAACATATTGTTTTTCGCTTTCTATGATTGAGATTAGACCTGACAGGCCTTTTTCAAAATCGTCTATGACATTCCATTCTTCCAGCGGGAGGGCATAATCGGCCTGCTCACGCATATAAATCCAGTTCAATTTGGAAATGGTGGGGTGCATTTTGTCCCAGTCATCTTTGGGCTCAATGTGTAGAATTGGGATGATTCTTTTGCGCCGCTGTACAGCCAGTACCACTTCTTTTAAACAATATTCCGAGCGCACCGCATGGGGCGCAATAATGAAAATGAAATTGTGGGCTTTGTCTATGCCATCGTTTATTTGGTTCTGAAAATCAACTCCTAAAGGTATATTATTTTGGTCAAACCAAACGTCATAACCCTGTTGGAGAAGAGCATTGTACAAGCGCGTAGCAAAATGCTTGCTCTCTTTGCGACCGTAAGAAATGAAAGCGTCCTTAAAACTAATCATCAACACAAAAAAACAGAATAAAAGCGGTTTTTTGCAAAAAAAAAATGAACTAAAAATATCAAAGATTGGCCGTCAAAGATTCTTCTATGCTTTAATGCGGTAGGTATTTTTTGATTTACGCGCTTTATGTTGTTTTTATTATCAGGAAGATGATTGGGGATTTTGAATAAAAAGTATTGTTTAGACCTATTTACGACAGGCTTCTTTAAAAAAAGCAATAGATAATGTAATTAAAATTTCGTGCTGCCAAAAAACTTAACTAAAATTGCGTTAATCAATGTTCAATTTAATTTAAAATGAAAAATATTTCATATCTGCTGATTTTCACTTTTTTGATAGGCAACGCCTCGGCACAAAATTATATCACCATCATGGACGGTGTAGTTTTTCATGATGGATATGGTAAGTTTGTTCCCACTCCTGAGCCGCCTGCCGGAGTAATAAAGCATCGCAATGACTTGTTTGCACGCAAACTTACCAAGGCCGAATTATCCTCCATTGGCACAAATTTACTGGCCGTCGTAACCATTTCCCCTCTATGTGATAACTATGACAGGATAGGCAATGTACACATAGCACTTGTACCTACAGGGGCAACTACTTACAACCCTAAGGATGTACAGCGTATAGAGATTGCACGATTCATAACCCCCTTTATGAATAAAAATATTGAGCCGACTTCCGTTCCCTATACTTTTTATATTCATAATGTAGCCATGCTTTTGAAAGACACCACCATCACCAATAAATTTGATATTTGGGTCGAATTGGCAGTATTTGGCGTGCCTTATGCCGCAAATAAAGAAGTGGCAGGCTGCGCAGGACGCAATGATGTGTTCACGGGTAAATTGGAATTTATAACTGACTCGCCCGTACCTGTGCAAAACACCAATGTACTTATACCCTTGTTTTTCAACAATAATTTTAACAATTACCAAGCCTCTGCCACAGATACCTTGGGCAAAACCACCAAGACCATTACTTTTGATGTGCCAAAAGATTTGAGTGAAGCCACGCTTTTTTTGATAACCTCCAACCATGGCTCCAATCAAGGAGGAGAGGAATACAACCGAAGATTTCATTATGCCTACTTTGACAATACACTCAAACTCACCTATAAGCCCGGACGCACCACTTGCGAGCCATTTCGCAAATACAACACCCAAGGAAACGGCATTTACGGCCCTACACAGAGAACCCCTCAACAATGGCAGTCTTTCAGCAATTGGTGCCCCGGTGACGTGATTGATACACGTAAAATCAATTTAGGAGCTGTTAAGGCCGGCAGCCACAGTTTTACGATAAGAGTACCGGATGCGGTGTTCGTTGGCGGTCAAGGCAATATTCCCCTTTCACTGTATTTACATGGCACTACACAAACAGGTACTATTTTGGCAAATGAGCCTGCTCTCACCCAAGATAACGCCTTGTTGATATACCCCAATCCCTCAAACGGACGTTTCACAGTGGAGCTTTCAGCAGACAACGCACTCATTACCGTTACAGACTTGTTGGGAAGGGAGATTTTGAAAAAACATGCGACACAAAAGACAGTAGATTTGCAAATTGATGACAATAGTGGTGTGTATATGGTCTATATTAGCACCAAACAAGGAATTATTGCCCAAAGACTAATCATAGCAAAATAAAACAGCAAGCCCCTCTACTGTATTGGCTATTGTAGAGGGGCAGGCTTTTCCCTCACAAAAGCATACAACCGAATGCCTCTGTTGCTTTTATTACGACTGTGATAAATAGGCACAATCCGGCGCGTGCTGTTCAACAAATCACTAACATTCACAAAAAAAACAACAGACTTGGGTAGTTTGCTTGTTTTTTTATATTTGCCTTTTAAAATAAATTTTTGATATGCAGATTAATATGGGTTTGACAGACAGGGTCTTGAGGTTTATTGCGGCGGCTGTCTTTTTGTTTTTGTATTTCACCGGCACGATTGGTGGAACCTTAGGCATTGTATTGTTGGTGGTTTCGGTTGTTTTTTTACTCACCAGTTTGGTTAGTTTTTGTCCTTTGTACACCTTATTGGGTATTTCTACTTGTAAAATCAAAAAATAGCCTCACACGTTAGGTTGTCGGCAAAGTTGTTTTTTGCGTTTACTTTTGCACAATGAAGCAAAGACTTCTTTGGGTAATCTTTTTTTGCACTCTTTACGCTACCATACACACGGGGTTTTATCTTTGGAGGCAAAGCCGAAAGGCAAATGTTTGGCAAATTGTGCCTCAGTCTGCTTTAGCTGTGGTAAAGCTAAATAACGTATCTTCTTTTCGATTAGAAGACCCCACCTTGTTGTCTTTAACTCAATCTGTACCTTTGAGAGAGGTGCTTTTTGCTTTTGATTTAGATACACTTGTCGGCTTAGAGTCTAATGTGGCAAAAGTTTTGGCAAAAGAGGTATTGGTTTCTTTGCATCCCTCCAAAGGCAAACTTCAGGGTCTTCATGTTGTCAATTTGGGTCGCGATTATGCACTGGATTGGGTTGATACGTTGGCCGTGAAACTGGGCGACCTTCAGACCCGCATTTACGATGATTTGGTTGTGAGAGAAATAATTTCTTCTACTCGTAAGTTGTTGTATAGCTATTTTATCTACAAAGACTGTTTGGTGGGCAGTGTGAATCCGGTACTTGTGGACGATGCCATTCGCAAAATCAACCGCATATCTTACGGCAATTATTTTTATACGCTCAATAAGCGGATGCAATACCACAAGCTATCTTCTCAAATAGAGTTGTATTTTGATGGCGAAAGGCTCTTGTCTCTTTTGCGAGAGTTGGTACCGGATTTCCCGATTCTTCTTAGGAGCGGTAAGTTTTCAGCCCATTTTGCCCCCGGTCGCATGAGTTTTGAAGGGGTTTTTGCCCCCAAATTTTCGCGTTCAAGTGATGTGCTGGATTTGCTCCAAAAGCAAGAAGAACAACAGATCAAAATTCCAAAGGAACTTTCTGTTGCTGCAATTGTTCCTGTTCAGTCCGGCAGCTACAAAGTGCTTTCGGCCTTAGCTGAACAAGGAAACCTCGACTTGCCGCGTTCCCATATCAGGCAGCCTTTCCTAAAAGGGCTTAGCGGCAACGTTTCATTGTTTGTATTTAAAGAAAAGGTAGGGACAAGCTCGGCGAAGTTGGCCATCCTAGAGTCGTCCCAACCGCTCAAATTGTTGCAGATGATAAGCCAAGAAGAAGCAGAAGATTCGGTATTGGTATCTGCTCAGAGTGAACTGCTTGCAGAACTTTTTGGTCTGTATGGTTTTGAAAAAGGATTTGCTATGGCAAACAAAAAGCGACTCCTGTACGCCAATTCGCCCAAAGTGATTACAGATTTTTTGCTCCTTGAGAAGCGCAGAGGCTCTTTTGATACTTTGCTCATTAAAGGAGCTTACCTCAAAGTCAATACGCTGTCTGTTTGGGAGGATTTTGTGGCAATTACAAATCCTCACTACCAACACTTTGTTGATAAGCAGAAAAAAATTTGGAGTAAGTTTTTAGATATAGAAGCCCGTTTTTTTTATCAAGACAAACACCCCAAAGCCGAAATTGATATTTTTTGGAAGAAAAATGCCAAACAAATTTACCCTGCATCCGATACCTTGCAGAGGTTTACCGTTTTCAAAAACCTGATTCAGGCAGGCCCTTGGCCCTGCACAAACCCTTTATCGGGTATGGAAGAGGTATTGGTGTTGGAAGCGGGGTCAGGCTTTTATCTTTTGAATCATCAAGGAAAGGTTATTTCGACTCATCCCGTTCAAAATGCTGAACCTCAAACGCTGCAACAAATTGATTTGTATGGCAATGGGAAAACCCAGTTTTTGGTGCTGGCCGGCGGCATGGTACGTTGTTTTGACAGGATGGGAAAGTCAATCACCGATTTTCCCCTCAAAGCGCAAGAGCCTCTTTCTCACGTCAGTATTTTCGATTTTATGGGCAAACACAACTATATGCTTGCAGGTCTTACCCAAGACGGTGCTTTGTACGGTTTGAGTAAGTATGCCACGCCTTTCAAAGAGTGGCAACCCATTCAACTGGGAACAACGCCCATTGGAAAGGTGGCCGGTTTGGTGTTTGGCAAAGAATCCTTTGTGATTACCCTAACCCAAAATGGCATGGCAAGGGTTTTTGATGAGTTCGCAGAGATAAGGAAAGGGTTTCCCCTCAATTTCAAGGTACAAGTTGCAGGCCGTTTTGCGGTTTTGCCCGGAGCCACTCCCTCTACTACCCGCGTGAGGTTTGTTACATACCGAGGAGAATTGATTGATTTTGACTTGGTTGGAGGGGTAACAGGCCGCCAAATTCTTGCAGGAATTTCCGATGCAGGTTTTGAGATGGTCTTCGAGGCTTTGCGGGGTCAAAAATTTATCATCTGCGCACAAAACGAAAACCAATTTGCACTCTTCAATTCCTCAGGCGAACTCATCTTTACAAAAGAGTTTTATTCACCCAAAAGCAAAAAATTTCAGTACCACGACTTGGGTCGCAACACAGAGGTAGTTGCCGTTTGGGACTCGCACACAAAAAATGCCATGGTTTACGACTTGGCGGGCAATCCCTTATTGAGCCAAAGCCTAACCACCAACGACTGCTATTTTGCTTTCGTTTACGAAGAAACCACCGACAGCTACAAAGTCATCTATTCTTACAACAACAAGCTGTTGTTCACTCGCTTTGACCGCTAAGAAAAGGCATGACCACGTCCAAAAAGCCCTCCGGCGACTCGGCGTGAACCCAATGTCCTGCCCCTTTGACTTCGGCAAATTGGCAGTGTGGAAACAAAGCCCTGAACTCGGCTATGTCTTCGTCTTTGATATAATTCGATTTTTCACCTTTTACCACCAGCACCGGTTTGGTAAAAGGCTTATCTGAACTGATTTGTGCACCAACTTGCTCAATATTGTCTGTCAGGCTTTTGACGTTGATGCGCCACTCAAACCCGCCGCTCTCTTTGCGGTGGAGGTTCTTCATAATGAATTGTCGGGTAGAAAATTCGGGCAACAGGGGTGCCAAAGCCGCCTCTACTTCCGACCTCGAAGAAAACCCTGATACATCGGTAACCAAAGCCTGCAAGATATTTTGATGGTGCAAGGCATAAAACCTCGGAGCGATATCCACTACAACCAATTTGCTCAAAGTTTCCCCTTGATTTAAAGCCACATTCATGGCTACTTTGCCTCCCATCGAATGGCCAATCAATATAGGTTGGTGCAAGTTGTGTTCCTGTATAAACTCCAGCACATCCTGCGTGAGAAGGCTGTAGTTAAAATCTTGACTGTGAGGAGAATGCCCATGGTTTCTTTGATCAACCAAATATACCTCGTGAGACGCTGCTATTCTTTTTGCAACGATGGTCAGGTTGTCTGATGAGCCAAAAACACCGTGCAATATAATAACAGGCTGCCCTTCGCCCAGTTTTTTGAAATGCAATTTCATAAAAGAGTTAAAAACAGCCTTTGGTTTCTAAAGGAAATCTATGCACCCACAAAAGCTTTGTAGGCTTCCGCATCCATCAGTCCGTTTGTATTGCTGTCCTGCGACACTTTAACTTTAATCATCCAGCCTTTTTCGTAAGGGTCAGCATTGACTTGGTCGGGCTCATTGTTGAGGTCTTCATTTTTTTCTACAATCTCCCCGTCAATGGGCATAAACAAGTCAGATACCGTTTTGACAGCCTCGACAGTGCCAA
This sequence comes from uncultured Roseobacteraceae bacterium, assembly GCA_964602415.1. GTDB lineage: Bacteria > Bacteroidota > Bacteroidia > Cytophagales > Flammeovirgaceae > CAZRQL01. The sequence continues at coordinate 16,355 of CAZRQL010000028.1, read as the reverse complement.
AAACTTCACCGGCTTTGAAAGTTTGCCCTACTGTGTTGATATCAACGAACACAATATCACCCAACTCTGATTGGGCAAAATCGGTTATGCCCACATAAGCAAACTCACCCTCTACGCGAACCCACTCATGGTCTTTTGAGTACTTAAGGTTTTCTGGAAAATTCATATTTTTATTCAAATTACAAGCGCAAATAAACTAAAAATCCCTCGCTGCAAAAAAAATAAGATAAAATTTGGGCTTAATTAATTTGGTACTTGAAGTCCCGCCAACAAAAAAGTGAGTTATAAACTTCCATTTTTTTTAAAATATTGGATTAAAAATTTGGAAAGGTGCTTTTCCGTATTATAACTTTGCAAACGCAATAAGACATCTATTGCTAAAAACGGTTTGCGAGAGCGAGTCGTTTTTTTACGTTTTGTACCTAACCAAAAAAATCGATTATGGCACAATATAATTATTACACCCAAGAGGGTTACGACAAAATTCTTGCTGAACTCAATGATCTCAAAACAAAAGGGAGACAAGAGATTGCTCTTCAGATACAGGAAGCAAGAGAAAAGGGCGATTTGAGTGAAAATGCCGAGTACGACGCAGCAAAAGATGCGCAGGGTTTGCTGGAACTCAAAATTTCCAAACTTGAGGAATTGATAGCGAAAGCCCGCGTTCTTGACGACTCAAGAATTGATGCTTCTAAAGTGGCCATCCTTTCCAAGGTTAAAATTAAGAACATTAGTAACAACCAAATACTCAATTACACATTGGTATCGGAAGAGGAGGCGGACTTGAAAGCAGGAAAAATTTCCATAGGTTCACCTTTTGGCAAAGGACTGTTGGGCAAAAGTGCGGGCGAGATAGCAGAAATTGTGGCTCCTAAAGGAGTGATGAAGTTTGAGGTGTTGGAAGTATCAAGGTAAAGAAAGGCGGTTGTAAGACCGCTTTTCTAATCTCCGCCACAGCCTCCGCAACCGCTCCCGCATCCGGAGTCCCCGCCCCCATCTCCGCTGCAACCCCCAGCATCAAAGCCCCCGTCAAAATCACTCCCAAAGTCATCGTAATCTCTGAGGAAATCCAAATCAAAATCAGGGTATTCAAAATCTTCCTCCTTGTTCATTTTTTTGTGCTCTTCCTCAAAATCACCCCAATCAAAGCCATCCAATAAAAAAACACTTGCCCCCAATACAGAAAGATTGGCTGTCAGGTAGTTTTTGTCTTTGAGCAGTAAGTCTCTCTCTTGCAGTATTATGGATTGCATTTCTTTACCTTCTCTGTTTAGTCTTGAGCCAAATAAGCCGTACTTGAGGTAAGGCATCATCTCTACGGATTTAAGAGCCGCTTTTTTGATTTTATACACGTAGTAAGCTATGACCTTTACTATTTGACTAAAGGGCACTTCTATACTTGGGTCTTTCTGAAATACTTCAAGAATGTATTTTTCATGGTCTTTGGGTTGGTAGTCTTGAAATTTCTCCCCGCCGGTTAGGTACTTTAGTTTTTCATTTTGCCCATTGATCTCTACTTCTTTATCAAACGAATGCAATACTTTGCGGCTCAAAAGATCTGCCAGTGTGAGCTTTCCCATTTCTTTGGCAGTGGCTTTTTTCTCTTTTATGAAAAAAAGAGTTTGAGCAGGAGAGAACTGTGTGATATGCTTTACCATAATTTTGGGATTAACCAATATTTCTTTAAATTAACTCTTTGAAAATCAATATCAAAAAAACGCTCCTTTCCATCCGGCCAAATGTCAGCGGGAGGCTCTTGCCCAAAAGCATCACGATAATACAGCTTAGTTTGTTCGTACCAAATTGCAAATTTTTCTCTTTCGGCTCTTCCGCCCTCGGTAGGTTGGTGGTGGATTTGTTTTTTGAGCGTTTTTTGACAAAAGTCTATCCAATAATTTTTGGTGTAAAGCAAATGTAAGTGCCAAACCTGATCTACTTGGTCGCTGGGGGTTAGTGGTTGGTCGTAGTGGCAGATTAGAAATATAAATTTTTTGTACTCGTAAATAGCCCTGATTGCGAAGTCAGGCGACCAGCCGTTTTCTCTGCCGAGCCTACCGGAAAAACTCAGTTCCGCGCGGGGATTGTCCAACTCAAACTGCTTGATGCTGAGCCAAAGGTCATGGTTTTGCATGGCTTTTACTTTGCCAAATATATAAATTGCAGGAAAAGAGCAAGTAGTCTTCACCCTGTTGGCTAAAACAGCCAAGCCATTTGAATCATCCACCTTCTTTCGGCTCTGACTTTGCCTTCCGAAAGATGCTGGTTAAAAGGCATTTGGTGTAAAACCCCAATTGTGAAGCGGTTAGAAACAAAAGCATCCAAGCCTACATTGCCCAACACCAAATGCCCTCCTGTTCCATCTACAAAATAGCCGTTTCTTTCATCTCGTTGGCTTTTTTCTCCATAAAAGCCCAGATAAGGTGCAAGGGCGAACTTTTCTGACAGTTTCTGTATCCTCATTATAGAAACATCAATCGAAACGCGGTTGCCGAAGCGGTAATTTTGAGAATTGACGGTATTGAGCTTATAGCTCAACGTTGTATTGAGTCCCCATTTTCCTTTTCTCAGCGAATAGAGTGTATTGAACAGAAGGTCTGTAGAGCCGCTGCCCAACTGAAAATTTTCATTGGCAACGCTTTCCCTGTCATTTTTATCAAAAGTATATTTTCCCGTAGGCAACTTAATTCCTGTTCCAATAAACAAATTGTGTTTCCACGATGAGCTGTCGTACATATTGTTGTAAAGATTGAAAGAGACCAAAGCCAGTGCGTCAGCAAGGCCTGAGAGTCGTTTGGTTTGTCCATCTACTTGTTGGCTGTTGTTTGCGTAAGGCAAAAAACCAACTACCTGCCAGCGACGGTGCGGGTAGAGTCGAAAAAAAAGTTCCGAGATGCCAAAATGCTCCTTAGACTCAAAAGGACTCCCCAAATGGGAACTGAACTCCATGCTGCGGTAGCGCATGCCCAGTGCATTTTTGTGAAACATCGGCATCGCGCCAAAGTAGTAGCTTCCTACTCCGCAACCGCAAAAATCGCATGCCTTAGTGTTTTGAGCCGTCACAAGGCCAATAATCAATAAAAGGGCGTATTTATTATATGTTTTCATTTTAATTGAAATAGTTTGTTTTTAATAAATGAGGTATCGTTGAGGCTATTGAGAAAAGTCAAAATTTTACTTTTTTGCATTTCGCTCAACTCAATGCCTTTTCTAATAGTAGGATGCAAGGTAGGTCGGTCAACTTTCGGCTGTTTGCTGTAAAAATCCAGCACTTCTTCCAAAGTATAGAATCTGCCGTCGTGCATATAAGGGGCTGTGAATGCCAAATTTCTAAGCGAAGGCACTTTGAATTTGTAGTGGTCGTGTTCGTTGAGTGTGATAAGTCCTCTTCCCAAATCTTTGCCGGGCAGCCCTGTGTCCACAAACTCAAAAGTGGAAAATAGCTCCCCTTTGTGGCATTCGCCGCATTTTTGTTTGACCAGTTCCATGCCTTGAAGCTCATCTGCTGAAAGTGATAGCTTTCCCAAACGGTAGCGGTCATAGCGCGAATTGTCTGAAACAGCCATCAGCATAAATTGAGATAATGCTTTCAAAAACCGTTCTGTGCTGATTTCTTCGCTGCCGAAAGCCCTTTTGAATAAGGCTCTGTATTTGGGTGAGTCTTTTAACTTTTTCAGTACGTTTGGGAGCTTTTCGTCCATTTCTATGGGGTTTTCAATAGGCGCGACGGGCTGCAAATCCAAATCGTGCACGCCGCCGTCCCACATAAAGCTCGTATGCCAAGCCAGATTCATAATCGGCGGAGAGTTTCTGGTTCCGATTTGGTCGTCAATGCCATGGCTGAGGTCGTGCCCGTGATGGGTGAAGGCTGCACTTTGTTGGTGGCACTCGGCGCAACTAATCGTTCCGTCTCTGGACAAAATAGGGTCGAAAAATAGGGCTTTGCCTAAGTCGAAGGCACTGCGCCTGATAGGATTTTTCTTCAAATCATAGTGCAAAGCAGGAAAATGAGAAGCAATATCCAAGCGCAACTCCGGCTCGGGGAGTTCATCTTTTGAACAGGATACAAGGACGATGACGGCCAATAAGGCAGTGTATAGGAATTTATACATAGCATGTGAATTTTAAAAAAAGGCACTACACAGATTTGTGCAGTGCCTTTGATTGGTTTTAGTGGGTGTGGTGTACTTCAAACATGTTTTTGAAGTTGTCGGCTATGGTAGTAGCAAAAGGTTTGAACATCACATCGTGCTCTTTTTCTATGCTGATATTGCTGCCAAAAAACTTCAAAATATCCACCACGATATGCACCTCAGGAGCTTTGTCTTTGCGAACGGCGACAGCCTTTTCTCCCAAGCTAACAGTAACCTGACGGATACAGTTTATGGTCTTGGTTTGATAGCCCCCAAATCCACCTATATGGTAGCGGAATTTGTTGTTTTTTTCTGCGGGGACTTTTGTGGATGTGCCTTCCAATTTCACAAAGATATAGCCTGAGTTCCAAGACCAGTACATACCGTGGGCTACGTCCAAGGCTCCGGTTCTCATCGAAACGTCCATCGTATTGCGCAAAGAATCAACCCCAACCGTAAAAGTAGCCTCTACGTAATCGCCGGCAGGAACATTTCTAATTGTGAAAAATTGTGAGTTCCTGTCGCTTTCTTTAACCAAAAAATAGCAACTGTCCTGAGGAACGGTATAAACTTCCCCTTTTGCGTTTTTGAGTTTGATATTGGAAATGTAGTAGTCAAAAATAGAGACTGTAAACTCTTCTCCCAGTTGGTTTTTGTAGGTGGAAGTATTGAGTTGTAGGTTTTTAGTGCCTACCACTGCATCAAACTCAAATTTAACTACACCTTTGTCGTTGGGGCTATAGGGTGCAGGGTTGTTTTCTTTTGCCTTTTGGCAAGAAACGAAAAATAAGAATATAGGTAAATAAAGATAAAGTTTCATTGTGAAATTCATTTTAAGTTTTAAAAATAGAGATTAAAAAGCCAATACAATAGCCGACATAGAAATTGAAGCCTTTAGCACAATAACTGAAATATTTTATTTCAATAACCAGCCAAGGATTTCTACTTGAAAGAAGTATATCAGGACGCGAGGGGCGCAATAGGCGGCTTTAACAACTCAATAAAAACATCTTGTTTGCCCTTAATAAAATATGAAAAGAGTTGTTTTAGACTAAAGTTTCCTATCTCAAATGTAAATTGTTCTATAAACCAATCAATAAAATTTTGGGCTATACCTTCAATTTTTAAGTTATTAATTTGCTTGAAAGAAGCCGTATCCTCTTCACTCTTTTCGACTGATTTTAGTTTTTTGTTGAGTTGGCATTTGCCCTGACATGTATTGACTTTTTCAAAGCGTTTTTGACAAAGTTTTGCAATGATTTCGGGGCGATTGAGTTGGAAGTGAAGCCAAACAATGGTTTTGATGCTCACCTGAGTGAGCAACACTCCAGCCATTAGCAACACCAACCAACTTTTCATGGAACAAATTTAGCAGCTAAAACTCAAAAGTGTTTTATGACATTAATCATAAAACACTTTTTGATCCCAATACCCCCTTTTTGAGGTTTTATTTCTTTTTAAAGAGATTTTTCAAAGCTTCCTCGCCTTTCTTTTGCAGTTCTTCATTTTTTAGTAAATCTTCTGCTTGTTTTTTGATAGCACCTTTGGCGGCTTCTGCCAAAAGCTGTGTCATCACGTCGCCTATTTCAACCCTTGGGGCGGTCATAGTCCCCTTGATAGGGATGGTAAGCGGTATGGTTGTGTTTCCGGTGAGTTCTTGGTATTTCAGACCGTTAGCCCCAAAATCTCGCGCGGGAATGACGGTAGCTATACTAAAATCAATGACCCCCGCAGCACTGGAAGTGCCCTGAATGGTGGCATCATAACCGTTTATTTTGCATTTGAAAGGCTCTACGACGGCATTTCCATCTTTGAGTTTCAGCAGTGCATTGACATCTTTGAGAGTGGGGTTTCTCATGGTCTCCATGTTGAGTTTTTGAGCCATTTGGGCAAATGTTTCAGAGTTTTTGATGGCAGCGTCCAAAATCTTCAAACCTATCGTACCATTGACGGTTTCGTTGATGGGCATCATGGACTTATCGAGAATGCCGTTGATTCTCATATCGGTAGAAAAATCTCCAAAGATATTCTCGGCCATGGGGGCCATAGTTTTGACCGAATTGAATGTTTTGTAAGACTCTTGGAACGATAGTTTTTCGATTCTAAATCCCAAATCAAAAAGCGGCTTGCGCAAATCGCGGCTGTCGTAGCTACCCGTTGCCACAAAGTTGCCACCCAGTGTATTGAAGCTCAACTCCCTGATTCCGGCAATTCCGTTTTTGGCGTAAATCTGTCCGTTGCAGTTGTTGAGCACCATTTTGTCATAGAGCAACTTGTTGATGCTGGCGGTAAACAGGAAGTCAAGGTTTTTGGGCACTTCTACGATAGTGCTCTCAGGCGAAGGCGGTGGAGTTTGGGTAGCGGTGGGTTTTTGTTCGGTTGTTTGGGTCGAAGTGCTCATCCATTCGTTGGCATCGAAGGTCTGGCTGCTGAGTTTGAGATTGGCTTTGAGCACTCCGCCGGGTTTGAACAAATAAGGCATGTAGTCCGTGATTTCCCCTACCAGAGCGATGTCGCTTTTGCCTATTGAGCCGTTGTATTTTCTTAGAAATAAGCGGGTTGGACTAAAATCAAGTTGTGCTTCGGATATTTTTGCTCCTTGCGGGAAATCTTTGCTCGAATAAGCAAAGTTTTGGAGTTGGCAGGTTCCGGAGGTATTTAGTTTGTCGTATTTGCCGGCCAGCACGTCTGAGGTTTTGCCTTTGGTGATTATATCGGCCAATGCTTTGCCGCTGAGATTGGTTTCGGCGATGGGGTACAGCTTCATGACGGTAGCCAAATCAATAGCTCCTTTGACTTTAAAATCCCAAGTGATGTCATCGAGGTTGTAGGCTTGTCCTGAGGCTTCAAAAGTTTCGCCTGCTGCCGAAAGAGTACCTTTTTCTAAAGTGATGTAAGTGTCGGCCATTTTGCCGCTTTGGTTTTTGACACCGGCTTTGAGGTTGATATTTTCAACCGGCAGAGGCAGTTCGGCGGTTTTCACAAAGCCATCTGTCAAAGACATAGAAGCCAATACATTGGGGATGGTTTGTTTTTCGGGGTCGTAGGTGCCTTTGGCGTTTACGTTCAGGTCAAACATGCCGCGCAGTTCCATTCCTTGCATGGGGAAGATTTGGAGCATTTCTGCCAAGTTGATTTTGGCGGTTATTTCGCTGTCTATATTGTATTTGGTCAGTCCTTGGCTTTTGAGGCGGCCATTGATAGGGTTTTTGCCCAAATCAAGATGGAATTTTTGTACATCCAAAATCAAATTTTCCAATACTCCGTCCAGTGCAGAGACCGTCAGACTGGTAGAAATGTTGCTCACCGCTGTTGGCAGTGAGGCATATTGGAAAAAACCTTTGTCCACATCGAGTTTGAGTTCAAAACCGGGTAGTTGCTCGCCTTGCATTTTGCCCTTGACCATGCCGTTGAAGTTGAAATTGCCTTCGGTTTTGATACCCTCCATGCTTGAGAGGTAGGCTTTGGGCACAAGCGAAAGCAGTTCTCTGAAGGTGCTGCGGGTGCTCTCAAAGACAATATCCATTTCTTGCACTGAGCCGTTCATTTGGTAGAAACCTTTGGATGTGATACCCAACTCATTGATTTTGAATATATTTTCTTTCAAATCTACCTTCAGACCACTGTCCAGCATGGTAACTTTGGCTTCCAAGTCAAAGATGATAGGGCGTTGGGCAAGGTAGCCTGTGCCGCCATAATCTACACTCAAAGCAGCAATAGAGGTTTTGGTGGCAATGTCGTAAATGGTGGATGACAAATCGCCTTTGCCGCTGTGGTTTAGGTTTTCTATGTCAATATGGGCATTGAGCAGGCGGTCATCGAACACTATTTTTCCGTTTTTAATCGCCCAGTATTCAATTTTGATATTAAACTCACCGGATTCTTTTTGAGGCTCTTCTTTTGGAGTTTCGGGTTGGGCTTTGACGATATTGAAGTTAGACAAGCTGTCTTGGGTGGTCTTTAAGAATATGCGGGGGCTGCCGAGTTCAAATCCTTTAATGCGTATTTTTCCGCCTATGATGTCCCAAATATCCACCTCAACGAATATTCTGCCCAGCGAGAGCAAGGTATCTCCCTCAAAATAACCTTTGTTTACCACGCTGAGTTCTTTGAGTTCGACGTTGAGGTCGGGGAAGGTGGAAAAAATGCCGATACTGAGCTTGTCTAAGTCCAAATTGACGTAGGCATCTACATTTTCGGCTATGGCTTTGTCTATGGCGGCTTTGATTTGGGGTTTAAACAGAAACGGCACAGCGGCCAAAAAACCTATCAGCAACACGAAAAAGATGGCAAAACCAATCAAAATTCGTTTTAAGATCTTGTTTTTACGCATATTCGGTTTTGTTAATTTAGGACAAAGATAATGAAAACCTGTTTCAGTTTTTTGTACTTAATTATTTGGAATGTCTGTTGCAGGTGGTTTATTCTACCCTGACCGTTCCGCCGCCGTGGTAAGAGCGGTAGTCGGCGTTGTACATGGCATCGGCAGCCACCGGACCGAGCACAAATTCTCCTCTGCTCACCACCCTCACCGTGTAATAGTAATTTTTTGGGTTGGGCGAAGCCATCGTAAAGAAATTGATCCTGTCGTCTCTTATGTCAATATTTTGATACAAGTAGCGGTCTTTAATCCAGTCAAATTCCATGCTTTCCGAAAGGCGGGGGTTTTCTATTTCAAAGGCCGCCGGCAAAATATCGGTAATGACCACGTTGTCAATGTTTTTGCCATTGGATTGGATGGTCAGTTGTACAACGACAAGGTCATTTTGTTTGAAATTGAAATCACTGATTCTCTGTCCATTGCGGGTGAAAAATTCCCTTCTCACCGTCAAATTGTTGTCCACGATGGGCATTTGTCCGCTTTCGGGCAAACCTTCCAGTTCCCAATAATAAAATACCGATCCGCCCTGTGGGACGATGTTGATTTTTTGTCCGGCTATTTGCTTGTCGAGTATCAAAGAGCCGCTCACGAATTGGGCTAAGGTCTTGCCATTGGCTGTGATGGTGGCTTTGCCGGCGGTTTGGGCACGGCTCTTTGCTGCTTTGCCCAGTGCGAGCAAGGTAAAGGCTTTTTCTTGTGTAGAGTAAAGATAGCTTTCCCGACGGGACAATTCGTCTGTCAATTCCTTAATAAGTGAAGGTATCTGCGCACTCTTGGGGTCGGTTTCCATCAATGTATTGAGCATCAAGGCAAGGTCTCTAACATAAGAACCGAAATCGCCGCCGCTTTGGGTTGCGCTGCGCAATTTGGGCAAAGAGTTGGGCTGCAACCTGCGGGCACTGCCTTGGTCGCCGATGAGTCGGTACGCCGCTGCCAGCAAATACAAGCCCTCAGGTGAAATCTGTTCCTTGCGCTGCGAATAGTAATTCATGGCAGAGCGGTCTGCCTTTCCGGCAACCGCCAAGACGTAGAGGCTGTAAATGGCCTCGCGGGGTATGTATTTGCGGGTTTGGAGTTTGCCGTCTTCTTCATAAAAATACTCTTGTGCGTTGCGTGAACGGGCATTTTGGCTCAAAAAATTGTACAACCTATTGAGAAATTCTTGTTCTACTTCGTAGCCGGCTTTTTGGGCTTCCGCCAAAAAATGGGTTGCATAAACGGTAGCCCAAAGATTTGCGTATTCGCCCCCCGGCCAATAAGACAGCGAGCCGTCGTAGCGTTGCATGGTTTTGATTTTGTTGATGGCTTCTTGTACGTTGTAGTCAGCGGAGGCAAATTTTTCGGAATTGGGATAAATGGCTTGGTACAACTCCTTGACATACAGTTGGGGAAAAGCCGCCGAAATGCTTTGCTCCAAGCAACCGTAGGGGTATTGCACCAACTCAACCAGCAGAGGCGCAAGCGAAGCGACAGGCATTTGGCTGATGAGCAACTTGGCTTTGCTGCTGATTAAGCCCTTAGCCATATCAAGTTCTACGGCAGAAGTGGCTTCTCCTGCGCCGCTGTATTTGGTCAGGGTAGTGGCCGGGCGCACGGTGATTTCCAGTTCTTGTTTGAATTTTTCTTTACCATTTTCAAACCAAACGGTTACTTTACCTTCGCCGAGTTGTTTTTTGGCTCTGATGCTGAAGTTGGTTCTGTTTTCCGCGTTGGCAGATAGAGACAGAGAAGCTGAGGTATTTTCAACAATTTCCAATGGCCCTTCGACAGAGATGTAGGCTTTGCCCGAAAGCGTATTTTTGGTGGTGTTGGTCAAAGTGGCGGGGATGATGGTTTGGTCGCCCGGTGCAAGGAATCGGGGCAGCCCATAGCTCACCACCACAGGATCGGCCACCATCATGTTTTTTTCGGCAGAGCCAAAAGAGTGTCCTTTGGAGGCTACGGCCATAACCCTGACTTGTCCGCTGAAGCCCTCCGGTAAGACAAACTTGAAAGATGCCGTACCGCGCGAGTCGGCTATCAGGTTGCCACTCCAAAAAGACACCGGCTTGACACGGCGGTTTTGAAAAGGGTTGAGTCTTTTGCCCAGCTCCGCAAAGTCAGACCCAAAAGCCGAGGCTTGAGGACGGTACTCATTGAACACCCTTGAATAAATGTCATAAGTCGCTACGCCAAGAGCCCGAGTTTGGTAAAAGAATCCGTAAGGGTCAGGGGTTTTGGTATTTTTGATTTGCAAAATTCCTTCGTCCACCACGGCGATTGTTACTTCCGCTCCGGCTATACCTGTTTGGACAGTAACCTGCTGCTCAACACCCGAACGGGAGTTTTCAACGGTAGTAATTTTGGGATCTATGCGGCGCGAAGGCTCATTGACAACAATATTGAGAAAACCGTGGGCTACAGTTACGGGCAGGCTGTTGTCTTGGATGGGGCGTATCAGGGTAGCCGTGATGTAGGCATTGGGCAGCATGTCGGCATCTATTTTGAGCTTTTGAATGGCATCGGCATCTTTGGTATCAATGACAAAATGTTTTTGCAATTTCTCCCGCTCTACCGTTACGATGAGCCTGCCGTCAAATGGGATTTTGAATCGCAACAGGGCATCTTCGCCCACATTGTAGTTGGGTTTGTCGGTTTCTATGATGATTTTACCTTCTTTGTTGATTTGGTAAGAGGCACTTTCGGCGGGGCTGCCCCATTCGTAGGCATAGAAAAATTGGCTCAGGTAGTGCGATTCGTCTCCTGCTCTTGCGACCCTTAGCTCATACTCGCCAGGCGTTTCGGGCAAAAAGGGCAGGGTGGTGGAAGCCCCCCCTATGGTCAGGCGTTGGCTTTTGACGGATTCTTCTTTTCGTTGGGACACATAGCGGTAGCGTCCGTAATCGTCTTGCTCCAACACCGAAGTCCACCGATAGCGAATGATTTTGTATTCTATTTCTACGCTATTGAGTACGTTTTCGCTTTCATCCAAAGCCACTACCGCCACAGGATACGATGAGCGCGTCCTGATGTAGCTCGGACGGTTTTGCATACCCAAAAACACCTGTTGAGATACGCCTTGCGTGGTGATTTTTCGGCGCACGGGTCTGCCTGTTTCGTCAAATGCCACAATAAAAGCCGCCACATTGTAGAGGCCTGTGTTGCGGGCATCAAAAGTGAAACTTGAAGAGACCGCTCCTTTTTCGTCGGTGGTAAGTGTTTGAAAGCTCAAGTCGTTGGCTGCTTGCGAGCCGTAGCCTACAAAGTTGAAATTGTAGTCTTTGAAGCCTTTAGGTGAAAAGGGTTTGGATATGAGGGAGTAGCTGACTTCTACTTTTCTGCCTACGGCGGGCGGGCCAAACAGGTTGTACACTTCTATGTCAAATTGGGCGGTTTCGCCGCTTTTGAGTTTGGTTTTAGAGCTGCGGCCTTCGACTTTGATTCTGTCGGGCATAAACTCTTCCACAAAAATACCTTTGCTGCCCAATATTATATTGTTGGCTGAGAGTACTTCGGCGGTGTACTGCCCGGTGAGGGCTGCGGCGGGCATAGCTATGGCAGTGGTAAAACTGCCCTCTTTGGTCAAAATACCTTTGCGGGAAGTAAATTCTTTGCCTACGGGGTCAAGAAGTCTGATTTTGACGGGTATATCGGCAATGGGTTGCCAGCGTTGGTCTCTTACGATGGTGCGCAAGTTGAGGGTTTCGCCTGGGCGGTAGAGTTCGCGCTCGCCATAGACGAAGGCTTGCAAGTTGGCGGCATTGGAAACCAGCCCTCCCAACCCAAACCCTTCTGTGCCCACTTTGGTCTGCAAAAAGTGCATCATGGTAAACTCGTCGCCTTGTCTTGCCGCTATCATTTTGACCTCAAAACCAAAGGTTTTGGCTTTCAAATCGCTGAAACGCGCTATGCCGTCGGGTTGGGTTTTCAAACTGTAAACCTCTTGGTTGTTGCTGCTTATCAGGGTAAGCTCTACTCCCGAAAGCGGCTGCGCGCTGTGGATAGAATGAGCAAAAACGGTGATTTCATCGTCTGACTTTTTGGCCATTAGCCCTATATCGCTCAATGAAACCATCCTTGAGTCGTTGGTGTATTGCTCGTCGTAGTTGGATACTTTGATGGCATATACTCCTTTGTAGTCGCGGTTGTGTTCAAAGTCCAGGTTCAACAGGTACAATCCCGAAGAGCGTTTGAGGCTTTTGACGGCGATGTTTTGTTCGTGAACCAAGTCCCCGTATTGGCTGTAATCAAGATACGAGTAATAATAATCGCTTTCTTGTTCGCTGTAGCCGCCGTCATCGTAGTTGTAGTAGTTGCTTATTTGGTTGGAAGCCCTGAGGTAGTGCATGATGTTGTTTGCGTATATTTTGTAAATCTGCACCCTGATTTTTTGGATTCCGGTTATCCTTAAGGCCACGTTTTTAAAGCCGCGCGTAGAGAGGTAGTTTCCTTTTTCGGCAAATCCCACAAAAGGGCGCGGCTCATCGAATACCAAACTTTGCATCACATCGGCCTCCAAACTGCCTCCGAATATACCTTTTAATGTTTTTTTGATGGTTACGTTGGCAGACTTTGAGAAATTGCCTTTGATGATAAAGCCGTTTTCTGTGCGCTCGACAGTGAAATTCATTCCCCCCAACGATACTTCTTTTTCTATTTGCGGCGTTCCTATGGCTTGGTTGGCGGTTACGCGGATGGCATTTTCTCCTTCTATTTGTTGGGCTTCAATGGCTAAAATCTGGAATTTTTCTTTTTCGGGTACGATACTTTTGAAGCTAAGCTCTTCCGACTTTCGGCTACCGCTTACGGTGCTTAAGCCTTTGTTGATGGTTATGTTCAATACTTCATTTTCCAAAGCCTCTTTGGCTGCCCCCAACACAGCCACCCTGACGACACTGGATACAGAAGTAGAAAGAATTTGAAAATCAAACTTTTTGTCTTTGGTTTTGATGTTGAGCAAGTGCTGCAAATCCGTTGGGTTGATGCTGTAGTTGAATCCCAACCAGGCTGATAAAACCGGCTGATTGGTGGCATCTGCCGCCCAAAATACCTCTACTGCCGCCAAGTCCAAGTAGGCCGTGTGAAAACCTATGGACTGTTTTTCCAGTCTGAAATCTGTACCTTCTACCATCGCGCTGCTGAAGCTGAGTTGGTAGTCGGTGTCGGGGTTGAAGCCTGCGGCGGGTGAAAAGACAAGTTTTGTGGGGCTTTCCCAACGAAAAGAGCCTTTGACTTCGGGTTTGAGGCTGAAATAGGCCTTGTCGTGCCACTCGCCGACCATTCCCTTTGGCGCAAGGGCTTGGTTGAACTCAAAGACTAAGTTCTGTTGGGTTTCTATCTCATTGCCAAAATTTTTGTAAACGATTTTAACGGTATTGGAGTCGAACTTTGAGCAGCCAACCAATAAAACCAACACAAGCGCAAGGAACTGTTTCATGAGGGGAGACTTTTTGCAAAGCTAAAATTTGTTCCCTATAACTGAGGTAATTTGGGAATAATTTTTTGTGTGGTTGTTGGTTCGTTTACTTTGAATTACACGATAGAAATTTTTCTAATCCTTTATTCAGAACATGCCGTCCCTGTGGAATGAATGCACTGTTAGCGACGGGCTATTTTCAACAATTTAAACCGTAGATGATGCTTATGCCTATTGCTTAATCCATATAAATATCAAACAAAGGCTTGGGCAAGGGTCGGACTTAGATAAAACTAACTATTTGGGTAGGCTATATTGAATTAGTCATCCTTTCAAAATGTAATTCCGGCAAAATTATTTTCACTTCCTGTTCTGCTCCTTCTTTGAGCCAATAAACAATGAAGTTCACTTTCGCACTTTTCAGTTCATAGTTTCTTTCTTTCATCGTTTCGATTTGTCTGACAAACTGCTGTGAGAATTTCAAAACTGATTGTCCCTTTGAATTCAAGCATTCATCTCCGTTCAAAGTCAAAGGATCATCACTTGTAAGTTGAGAAACCAAATATTGTTTGTTGATGAAGTAGTCAAGCCAAACATCTTTAAATGTCAAGTGCATTAACATATCGTTTGGTGGTAAATAAATTTCTCTGTCATCAACTCGTTCTAAATTTTCTGCTTTCAGATTGTCAAGATAATTTGAGTTTAAGTGAATAGTCAGGTTCTGCTTTGCTCTTGTCATTGCAACATATAACTGCCGTCTTGCTTCATCTGTTGCAGGGTTGAAATTTTCAAGCATTAGGAAAACATTGTCAAACTCTTTGCCCTTGGCTTTGTGAATGGTTGAAACAAAAATTGTTTCACCGTTCTCATTGAAGAAATCTTCCAACTTGGATTCATGAATGAAAACTTCAAAATCAGATTTGTATTTCTTCTTAGGATTTGTCGCTTCAAAATCTTTAATGATGTTGTTGCATACTTCCAACTTTGTGCTATTGCGAAACCTATTTATCAATTCCTGCTTAGCATTTTCCCACATATCATCACTGATTATGAAAATATCATCAGCTAAATTCAACTGGCTTAAAAAAAATCTAACCTCCAGCATATTATACAAACTAAACCCATCATTCGTTTGAATCAACTTTGCTTGTATGCCATGTTTCAAAAGCAGTCCTGTGATTTGCAATGCTTCATCATTCGTTTTGGTAAGCACACAAGTAGTTCCTGTAAGCCCCGTTTTGATTATGTCATGCACAAGCGGAGTAATTAGATTTCCGTTTTGATAACGAACCAATTTTATTCTTCCATTGTCAGTTTGCTTCGCAATAATTGGAGTTTCTTTTAATCGGTGGCGAATTCTTGTTACAAACTGATTCGTGAATTCAACAAGGTTGCTTTTGCTCCTGTAATTTTCAACCAATTCATATTTGACTGCTTTGTTAACCTCAATAAATTGTTCAAGATATTTTGCACTTGCTCCTCTGAACTCATAAATGTTTTGGTCATCATCACCAACTGCAATTACTCTCATTTCTTCGTTTTGCTCCATCAAAGCATTTATCAGATTGTATTCATCTTCATCCATATCCTGTGCTTCGTCAATCACCAAAACTGTTTTGGTGATTCGGTTAGTTTCTACTTCTTTGTTCTTGATCTTCTCAATCGCCTTTTTCAAAATCACATCAGACTTTTCTAAACTTCCAACCTTGCCTAACAAGTCAAAGCAGTAGGAGTGAAAGGTTTTTATCTCTGTGTAATTTGCTGCGTTTCCAATTAACTTTAGCAAACGCTTCTTGAATTCTGTTGCTGCTGCTCTTGAGAAAGTCAGCATAAGTAGTTGTTCATACTTCACATCTTCCATCAAAAGAAAAGAAGCCAATTTATGAACCAATACTCTGGTTTTTCCACTTCCGGGTCCTGCCGCTACAACAATATATTTAGTTTCGTTGTCGTTTATGATTTTTAATTGCATTGGTGAAAGTTCTCCGAAAAGTTGCCTGAACTTAGTAGGTGTTAAATTGCGTTTAATTTCATTGTGTCTGCTTCCTTTGAAATACTTATTAATAAAAGATTGATAATTGAGTTGGAAATAATCCTCTACAAACTGCAAAGCATCTTTGTAGTCGTTAATCATCTTCTTTGCATATTCACCAACAATGTGGATTTGTTGCACTTTGTTTTCGTAGAACTGACTCAGCTTCTGATAATTTTCAACCTTATATCGTTTCTTGTTGTCTTGTTCAATTCGTTCAATTGTCAGTTTATTATGGACAACGAGAAACCCTCCTTCAATTTTGATTGCATCAATCCTTGAAAGGTAAAACAGGGTGTCCTCAATATCATCAAGTGAAATTTGTATTTTAAAAAGTTTCGGTCGCTTCTCAAATTCTTCTTTCAGTTCGTGAACCGAGAACTCAATCTATAGCAACGTGTCTTTCTCAAATAAGTG